>JBAZJN010000001.1:0-173716 GCA_041651295.1 Patescibacteria group bacterium
AAACACGGTAATCTCCTTTTTGTATTAGTTTTTGTTTGAGAACGAACTCTAATACATCAAGTATACCGTGTTTTTGTTATTAATATTTTGAGAGTGAATTTCTGGGTTCACGGTTTTTGGAATAAATCAAATTTATCTACACTAGAATTATCAAAACACGATAAATCGTGGTCTACACCCAGATTTGTAGTTCAGGCTTCCACCTATGAATCATCGCGCTAAGTGTGACCCACAAAGTCTAGTCCCTATAGCTCAAGCTTTAGCTTGCTGTTTGACAGAGTTTTGGCTGATGATGGTACAATAGAAGCATAATGAAAAATGATAAAGAAATTTTAACAACGGAACTCGCCAGCATGGTCGCTGATGGTTTTTTACTTATGGAAAGAAAATTTGAATCTATAGATAAAAGATTTGATCAAATGGACAAAAAAATTGAAGACGAGGTTAGATCGGTTAAAATTGAAATCTCTGCTGGAATTCGAGAGCTCAAAGAAGAAATTGAACGGTTAGATACCAGAATTGATCGATTATTTAAACAGACCACAGACGATGTTTCTGTCTTAATTGAAGAACAAGAAAAAATTAAATTACGGCTTAAAAAATTAGAACTAAAAAACAGCCACGTATAAGTTGGCTGGTTTGATAATGTTGAACTATTTCACTTTTCCACTCCTCGCAAAAAGGCTGCGGGGAGCTTTTGGAGGTTTCACTTCGCGTGATTCCTCTACCATCCGCCTCGCAGTGCACGAAGTCAGATCAACGTATTTATACTTTTTTCTGTTTGTCAATGGGATTTTGGGGAAATATTAAATTTAATAGATTGGAACTGTTAAAATCACACTAAAGCGTGGCCTATAGGGGCTCCAATTCTAATTTGACAGAATTTTAAGTGTTGGTGGTATACTACAAACATGACCGAAAAAAATCCAACCCTAAAAAATGTAATTAAAACGGTCGAAGACTTGGCATCATCAACCGTTGCTGGGTTTGCGTTGATGGAAAAACGCTTTGTCTCTCTTGATATTAAGCTTTCAAAAAAAATCGAAGACGAAGTCAGTTCGGTACGGGTTGAGTTATCAAAAAAAATCGAAGACGAGGTTGGTTCTCTACACTCTGAAATGCGATCTGAGTTCCGTAATATTGAAAAAAGAATTGATACACTCGAAGTTAAAATCGACCATATTGAAAAGAATAAAGATGAAGAAATACTAATTTTATCTGAAGATCTGTTAAAAGTTAAATCTCGAGTACTCAAACTGGAACAAAAAATCGTCAAGCTAAAACTGGCAAATTAACTATACTTTCAATATAAATTGTGATAGATCTTTGACAATTTTTTCTTTCTGTTAATAGAATTTTGGGGGAAATGATAATTTGCATTTCCTGTAATGTTGAAACCCAATTAGATTAGCCTCTAACTGCAACACGCTATTGTGTTGCAGTGAATTCTGGGCTAATAGATGTGAAAAGAAGTTGAGACAGAATCAAAAAGTATGTCAAATTTACCCAATCGAGTGTTTTTGAGATACAGGTGCCAATAGATCTGTTCGTTTGACAGGTTTTTGCTGGCTAGTGATATACTATAAGAATATGAAGAATGTAGAACCAGAATTAAAAGATGTGTTAAAAGCGGTAAACGATTTGGCAAGTTCGACTGCTGCAGGCTTTAAGCATCTGACGAAAGAGATCGGCTCAGTCAGAACAGAATTGTCTTCGGAGATAGCTTCGGTCCGAACAGAATTATTTACAGAGATCGGCTCAGTCAGAACAGAATTGTCTTCGGAGATAGCTTCGGTCCGAACAGAATTATCAAAAAAAATTGAGACTGAGATTGGTTCTTTACGGTCTGAAATGCGAGCAGAATTTCGCAACATCGAGAAAAGAGTAGACGCACTCGAGTCCAAAATCGATCAAATGGAAAAAACTAACAATGATGAAGTCCTAATTTTATCTGGGGATCTAATTGAACTTAAATCTCGTGTTCATAAACTTGAACAAAAAATCGCCAAGCTAAAACTGGCGAGTTAACAGTACTACAAAAAAACTGCTCTGGATTTTGGCACTTTTTTATTTTTGTTAATAAGGTTTTGCTGAATTGTTGTTTCATTTTGTCAATGTTAAATTTAATTCATTGTCATTTATTGCATCAGAGCAAGAAATTTTAATAATAAACAGAATCATATAACATCCAATGCTCTACCGATTTGACCCGATCAGACATAATCAGTAGAATATGAAGTGGATAAATAACAATACAAAATTGTTTTGGGCGGGATAAATGGAGAAATTTTTCAAACAAAAGTCTTTGAATAAAACGCTTGAATTTCTGGTTGAAATTGCTCATCTAACAGATGAAATAGTTGAACCACTAACATTATCTGGCATAAAAAAAGGACTTTATCGGCGTACTCATCCAAAAGAATTCTCTGACAATCTGCATAGTTTGGAACGCAGAGGTTATATAAAAATTAATCGAAAATTTAGAAGTGTTGAACTTACTAATAAAGGCAAAATAAAGTTAATTGAAAATTCAATTGACGAAGAGGTTGATGGTAAGTGGAGGATGTTATCGTGGGATATCCCTGAGAAATTGGCTATAAAAAGACGCCAGCTCTGCCGATCAATCCGCCGAATTGGATATAAACAAGTTCAAAAAAGCTTATGGGCTTGTCCGTTTGCAAGAGCAGATCAGGTAGATTTAGTAATTTCTGAGTACGGATTGCAGGATTATGTGGCTTATTTAAGGGTTGATAAAACAGATCTCGATAAATATTTAAAACAGTTGTTTATATTGGAATAAATTCTACCGAAATTAACCGATCGGACATAATCAGTAGAGTTGTTTTGAAATTGACTTTTTTATGCTTGTGGTATATAGATACCCACGGGCATAGCCCGTGGTACTAGCCCAGGTCAAGCTTCGCTTGCCCTGAATCCTGGGCTTGCTGATATTTAACGTACTTGATAATTTGCTGCTCATTTAGTCCCACGGTTGATACAAAGTATCCTGGGGACCAAAGGACATCCTCTTTCCAATATACATTCTTTAACCAGTCAAACTTTTTTCTAAGCCAATGGGCCGATTCCTGTTTTAGTTCTCCGACTACATCAGAAACCGAATACTTTGGCGGAATCTCAATTACGAAGTGCAGGTGAGCAGACAGAACGTTAAGCTCAACGATTCTGCAACCCTGCATCTTTCTTGTTTTGTTGGAAAAAAGTTTGACTAGATAACTTTGCAGCCCAGGCTTCAGGACGCGTCGCCGATATTTGGTGATCCAAACTATGTGATATTCACAGAAGTATGCTCCGTGACTTGATTTGGATATCTTCATGATTAGATGGTATCATATCGGCTCCGCTCATTCATCCACGGGCATAGCCCGTGGTATTCTGCAAGGAGGTATAAAATAGGTGTTTGTTGCACCCTATAAAACTTGAGAGGATGAGGACATGAAGCGGAATCTGGTTCTTGCCGGATTTGCTGTGGTGGTCATCGCGATCATCGCCTGGCACATATGTGCAGTCCGCGCATATGAGGCCAAGATCCAGACCGAATGGTCTGGTCTCGACGGGGCACTAATAACCCTGGACTCAACAATTGCCACTCGGTCCAAGGATTTTGGTGATACCAGAGAGAGTATCGATGACCTGAAGTCGAGGGTTGACCGCTTGAAGGTTGAAGTTGGGGCGACAAATCCTCCTTGGGGATACGGTCGCTTCCACAACAACCTCATCACCTACCTGGATAAGCTATCCGCAACTTTGGCATCAATGTCTGATAACTGCGTCACCTGGCTGGCGGTCAAGTCGGCTGAACTTGAGAGGGAGTCAACGGCAACCAGAGACTTGTGCAAGGATTGTACAAACTCTTGGCGCGGGCGACGACAACTGGGCTACAAATCCGATCTGTTCGCCCAAGTGACAGCAAACTTCAACGCGATGCACCGGTCGCGGAAACAGGCATCCGCTTCCTCATCTGCGACCGTCACCTATGTTGTCGCGGCCGAAAGAGACATCCCCGCCTACTTCTCGGCACCGTCAAGCGCAGAAGCATCCGGCTACTACATGCAGATGCGATCGCTGGTGGCGCGATACAGGGGGATGCGCCATGATCTGGAGCGTGCACGAGTTTCAGAACGAACGCGCTTTACCGGCGCCATCTCTGACTACGACCGAACGATTCTCTGTAATGCCAGGGATAACCGGCAAGGGATTCTCAACCAGATGGATTCGTTGTCGGTCCCTGCTGGTTGCGAACGGATTCACAGCACGGCTGTTGGCGCCGTTGCCAACGGCCTGGACGCCGTGAATTGCTTGCTCGCAGGCAACTGGGACGAATTCCATCTGAAGTCGAATAATGGAATGGCAGCACAGGCCTATCAAGCCTTCGGGTTGGGAGGTTAGGGAATGAGACGGACACAAGTGGTTCTGGCTTTCTTCCTCGCTGGCCTCCTCTGCGGATGTCAGCAACAACCTCCGCGATCCGTCTTCGACACATGGCAACCGCCACAGACATCGACAGCGGGGTCGAAGTCGGAACAGCTGGCACTCTCTCCCGGGTCATTCGGGGTGGAGTACAAAAAGTCGGTGGTTCCAGCGCCCCCAAAGACGCGGGTCAAAAACCAGCCCAAACCCGAAGTCGGCTATATCCGTGTGGTAATCGCCGACCAACGGCTGTATGCCTATGTTAGGCCGGGAGAAGAGACGCCGCTGAAGACATTCGAGTGTTCAACGGCGGCCAGCGGGCTGGCGATGCCACTGGAGTACAACGGCAACATTACCCACAATCATACGGGTGGGTTCATCATCGACAGCAAAGACATCAATCACAATGCCGGAAAAATGCCCTTCTCCCTTCACTACTGGAGTGGGCACTACATCCACGCCACGGAGCCAAGATTCGAGAAACTACTCGGAACTCCGGCTTCACAAGGATGTGTACGACTCCGTCTGGCGGATGCCAAGTGGTTGTTCGACCACACACCCGAGGGTTGCCAACTTATTATCGAATGATCTCAATGGGATTCGAGTGATCGGGTCCCTTTTTTAATTGAAAAAAATTGTCATTTGAGCTAGATTAAAAACAGTGGATTCCAGTCTTCACGGGAATGACAAAAAAAGTTTCATCATTCGTTATTCACTATTTGTTATTAATTAATTCATTATGTCGGGACATTCTAAGTGGGCGACAACCAAACATAAAAAAGCTATAGTCGATGCCAAACGCTCGGCCTCTTTTACTAAACTGGCGAATATTGTCACTATCGCCGCCAGAAAAGGCGGAGACCCGGGCACCAATTTTTCGCTTCGGCTGGCGATCGAGAAGGCCAAGGCGGCGTCAATGCCGAAAGAAAATATTGAGAGGGCCCTTCGACGAGCTCAGGGTAAACTCGGCGATGATTTATCCGAAATTATTTATGAGGGGTATGGCCCTGGCGGCGCTGCAATTTTGATTGAGTGTCTAACGGATAATAAACTCCGGACCGTCGGCAACATTCGCTCAACTTTTAATAAATTCGGCGGGGCGCTGGCAGAAGCCGGAAGTGTTGCATATTTATTTGAAAAAATCGGCCAATTTATCGTAAACTCCGCCGATTCGGAGCTGACTCAAGAACAAATTGAAGAGACAATTTTGGAATCGGGCGCCGACGATTATGAGTTAGATTACGGCTTGTACATCGTATATACTAGCGTTAATAATTTTATATCGGTGGCTAAACATCTTGAAGAAGCCGGAGTCAAAATTGATTCGTCTAATATTATTTGGGAGCCAAAAATCAGGACTGCCGTAGCAGAAGACAATCAATCGTCACTGGAAAAGCTTCTTGAGATACTCGAAAACGACGATGACATAAATCAGGTTTTCACTAACGCCGAATAATTGTCATCCCCGATCTTCCGCAGGTGACCCTGTGGGCCCGATCGGGGATCCATAAACAGTAGAGCCTATCAGTAGATTCCCGCCTTCGCGGGAATGACAGGAGCGGACACATGAAAATTCTTGGCATTGATCCCGGAACGGCTACCGTCGGTTGGGGAATAATTGAAGATGACCACTTTGCCGGAGGAGCCGGATGTTCTAAAGTTTTATCCTGTGGCATTGTTTCAACCAAGGCAGGCACTCCGGACGCCGATAGGTTGGAGATTATTTTTGATTCCATTAGTGCTATAATTAAAAAAGAGAGACCCGATTTTATTGCCGTCGAACAGCTGTTTTTCTTCAAGAACCAAAAAACGGTCATGACGGTCTCCCAGAGCCGCGGGGCAATTATTCTAGCGGTAAAAAAATCAAACACTCCCCTTTTCGAATATACTCCGCTGCAAATTAAACAAGCGATAACCGGATATGGTCGCGCTGATAAACAGCAGATTCAAAAAATGGTAAAAACGCTCCTGCGGCTAAAAGAGATCCCAAAGCCGGATGACGCCGCAGACGCGTTGGCGATTGCGCTCTGTTGTGCGCAATCACAAGAAACAAGAAACAAAAAATGATAACCAAACAATATTCAAATTCCAATTTCCAATACCCAAATATTTAGAATTTTGAATTTGATTATTGAAATCTGTTTGTATCTTGTGGCTTGTAACTTGTATCTTGGAGCTTGCTCAAATGGGCTTAATTGACATCAACAAACAATTGGAGAAAGAGCGAGGATTCATACCTCCGGTTTTGCGTCAAAATATTGTTACCGGCGACTGGATAGTCATTGCTCCCGGTCGAGCAAGAAGACCGGATGACTTTATTCACCCAAAATCCGAGCCGACGAAACAAAAAACCGAATGTCCGTTTTGTGTCGGATCAAAAGGATTTAAACAGCAAAAAGTTTTATCGAACCACGGTAATATTTACACAATTGAAAATAAATTTCCGGCTTTCTATGAAAAAAATACCGGCACTAGAAGCTATTATCCCGAAGACGGATTTTATCGCGAGCGACCGTCCATTGGCAGCCACGAGGTGGTCATTATTAAAGATCACAACGCTAGCTTAACCAAGTTCTCTAAAACCTTGACTTCCGAGCTGTTTTTGGTTATTCTTGAGCGGTATCGCAAGATCAAAGAGGACGATCAGGTTTTTTCAATCACGCCAATCTATAATCATGGGGCGGAAGCAGGAGCTTCTATCGATCATCCGCATGCTCAAATCTTTGCCTCGGGCATAATTGCCAATACGGTTAACAGAGAAATGGATGGCGCGGAACGTTATTTTAGTGTTAATGGTATATGTGTTTTTTGCGACATTATCAAACACGAAAGGGCCGAAAAAACTCGCGTAGTCTACGAGAACGAATATTTCTTAGCTTTTGCGCCTTACGCGTCAAGATATCCTTTCGAATCATGGGTAATCCCGAAGCGTCATAAGAGCCAGTTTGAGAAATCATCTGAAAATGAAATTAACGAGTTCGCAGATGCTACAAACGAAGTGCTAACCAGATTGGAAAAAATTCTGCCGGGTCTGTCGCTTAATATGTATATCAGAACTTTACCGACAACACTGGAATCATCAGATTATTATCACTGGTATTTAGAAATTGCACCAAGATTAACAACATTTGGCGGATTTGAAATGGGATCCGGCGTAATAATAAATGTCATCCCGCCGGAAATAGCAACCGAATATTTAAAGAACTAATATGGAAAATTTAGTATATCAAGAATTTTCAGCGGTTGTACCAGCATATAATGAAGCGAAAAGATTCCCTAAAGTTATTAGGGAACTTTTATCCATAGAAACACTTAAAGAGGTTATTTTGGTTGATGATGGTAGCAGTGATGAGACCGAGAATGTTGCTTCGGACTTTAAAAAATATGAAAAGTTTCACTACATAAAACATAAGAAAAATCATGGTAAAGGGGCAGCTCTAAAAACAGGATTGTCTAAAGCCAAATCGGAAGTAATATTATTTTTAGACGCTGATCTTGAAAACATTACAAACACTAAAATTAAAAAGATTATTACTCCGGTATTAAAAGATGAAGTAGATGTTTCCAGAGGTGCGTTTCGCCGAAAGAGAGGGCGGGTTACAGAATACGCCGTCAAACCAATGATGGAAATTCTTTTTCTGGAATGTATTTTGAACAACCAATCAGCGGCCAAATATGTGCGAAAAAATCTTTTTTGCAATCAGTTGATTTTGAAAGTCGCTATGGTGTTGATATCGGACTCTTATTTGATGCAATAGAATCCGGACAGCGGATTATCGAAGTCGATATTGGTAAACTTGTTCACAAGGCTAACAAAGAAGATGTAATCGGCGAAATGTCCAGGCAGGTTTTGGAAACAATGATAAAAAAAGCTGGTTTAATACAGCACAAGTATAAACTTGTTATCTTTACTCTCGACGATACGTTGATCGCCAAAGACACATTGAACTCAATTTTCAAGAAATTGGGAATAAATTCTGATGTTGAAAAAAACTTGGAACTATTAACCGAAGATAAAATTAGTATGGTTGAATATCTTAAAAAAAATGCCATGCTTTTTTCTAATGTCGAGACTGAAAAATTGAATAGAATTTGTTCAAATTTAACCTTAGCCAAATATTCTTCAGAGGTTATTCATGCTTTAAAAAGAAGAAAATATCAAGTTGGAATAATAAGCTCAAACTTTTCGCCAATCGCTTTTGCATTAGCGAAAAGGTTGGGGCTTGAAAATGTCGAGGCAGTGGGCTTGGTTGAAAAGGACGGATGGCTAACCGGAGATATTACAGAGAGTTCTCTAAAAAAGTGGTCGTATAAATCAATTGAGGATACCTATAAACATGCCTTCGATCGAATGGTGAAAAAATGTAGAGTCAAGCCGGCTGAGGTTGTTATGGTTGCGAATGCCGAACGATCTTTGCCATTAATGATGGCATCCGGCCTTGGAATTGCATATAAACCAAAATCGCCAACACTTAAAGCCTTAGCTGACAAGACTATTTCCGTACACGCAGAAATATTAGCGATAATTGAGTAATATGGAGTTAAAACACATCTCCACTAATACGAGTGATGAAACAGAGAATACTGGAGGCGATCCCGAGTATTGGTTGTTGCGTCACGGGAAAGCTCCGCACAACAAACCGGACGAAATTGCGACTTTTGGTGGTGGCAGAATTGACAATGAGTTGACTGATGAGGGAGTTGTTGAGACTGAAGTATTGGCGGAGAAGATTTGCCGGGAAACCGATTTTGATTTGATAATCTGCAGCCGAATGAAAAGGTCTCATCAAACGGCGGAAATAATTGCCATCAAAACAAAGGAAATTAAAAATCAAGAAATTCCGATTGTTGAAATTGAGGATCTGCAGGAGGTTGACGTCGGAGATTTTACCGGTCATACCGAAGATGAAGCTCGGAATATGAATTCGAAAGCCGCGGAGGCGTTTTATTCCGGCGAAGTTGAAAAATGGGATTTTCCCGCCGGTGAAGACTACCAAAGCATTCAAACCAGAATTGAACATGTAATTTCCCAAATAAAGGAATTGGCAAGCGGCAAAACTCGCGTTTTAATTGTCGGCCATGGGATGTTTAATCGGACACTGAATCAGTATTTAGCAATAGATCAAGAAGAACTATGGCGCCCGCGGTCTTATCCACACGACCAAATTATCGTTTTTAATTTGAAATAGAGGTTATATGAAAATTGGTTTTATTCGATATCCGGTGAAATTATATCAATCTGGCCGAGTACTTCGCGGTGGTTCGGAAATTGCCAATCAACACATCATCGATTTCTTAAAATCATCGAATGTGAATGTTACTGAATTTATGCCTGAAAATGAAGCGAGATTGAAATTAATTGATGTGCCGGCAATTGGAACACCGTTGATGTTTCAGGAACTATTAAAACAGATTGATGAAATTAACTCCTGCGACCTAATTGTCACTACTAACTGGTTTGGAGCGATTATTCCGGAAATTAAAGTTCCACTAGTGACAATTTTTCATTCAAACGCCAGCATGGTTTTGGATTCAATAAAAGTTGAAAATATCTCTGATAGTGATGTTCTAGAAAAATGGCTAAAATTAGCCAAACCATATAAGATTGCCGAGAAATCTGATCAAAGCAAGCATGAAACAGTGATTACAATTGGTGAAAACTATTTTGCCAATAACTCCAACAAGGTTATTGCCGTAAGCCAATTTTTAAAAGACAGTTTAGTCAAATATTACTCCGCTGACCCGAAGAAAATTACTGCGGTGTTAAATACTTATCCAAATGATTGGCAAAATATCGATCTTAACCAAAATTACAGCGGTAAGAAAATTCGCGTTGTTGTTCTGACTCGACTACCAGTTGACCATAATGGTTTCATTGGCAAGGGAGCAGATAGAATATTTGAATTTTTTAGCCAACTATCCAATACTGAAAAAATTTTAATCGCTTCAACCAAAACTGGATCATATAGTAAATTTATTGAAAAATATGCCGCTGATATCAAATTTATTGAAAATGCTGGCAGACGGGAAGTTGGTAAAGAATTAGCAGAATCTCATATTTCTTTTCACCCATCAAGATGCGAGGCTTGTCAATTGACCTTAATCGAAGCTATGCTGATGGGGAATGTAGTTATAACTTTCCCTGTTGGTGTTGCGAAGGAATTGATTGAAAATGGGAAAAATGGCTTTATTGTCAACAGCGTCGGCGAAGCAGTTGATATTATTAAAAAATTAAGAAATCAGCCAGAAAAAATAAAAAAAATTGCCGAAAGTGCCAGAAATAAAATATTGATAAATTTATCAAAAGAAAAAATTGGTAATCAATATCTTAAGATTTTTCAAAAAATAAGCAAAAAGAAAAATGACAAAAATTAGTTTTGTAATGCCGGAAAAAAATCGTGGTGATCGAATTGGAAAAACAATTCAAACAATTATTGACCAAACAGAGAAGGATTGGGAACTAATTGTTGTTGATGATCACAGTGATCCGGCGGATAAAACCGGCAAAGTTATTGAATCATTCAAAGACAAAAGAATCCGTTTTATTCATATGCCGGATGATTTGCCAAAAGGCATTGCCACAGCCAGAAATTTTGGCAATCAATTTGCCCTGTCGCCAATTATCGCTGTTGCTGATTCGGATGATTTGTTTAAACCAGAAAGAGCGGAACTTACAATTGAAGCTTTTGAAAAAAACGATTGTGATGTTTTCTTTGCAAAAAATGATATATATGACGAAGTAAAAAAGATCAATATTCCACTGATGGAGGATTTTCATTCATTTGATATTTCGATGCTGAAAAAAAGAAATTACATTGCTCATTCCTCATCGGCATACAAAAGACATTTAGCATACGCTTTTCCGTATAATTCTTTTTTTAAAAAAGCTGAAGATTATGATTTGTTTACTCGATTGGCCGAGGCTGGTAAAAAATTTTATTTTTGCGATAAAGTCGTTTATACCTATATCGTCCACGGTGAAAATGTTTCTCGGGGATTACGATTGGTTAATTATAACGATTTAATTCATTTGAATCGTGATTGGATCGAAAAAGAAAGAGCTGCTGTTATTGAAGGTGCTTTTAAGGAGAATAAATGAAAATTTTAATGGTATCGTTGACTAGTTGCCCGATTCCATCACCAAAAGATCAAATTTTTGCCCCAGGGATTATCTGTTACGATATTGCCAAGGGATTGAAGCAAAGAGGACACAAAATTAAAGTTTTTGCCGCTGATGATTCACGGAAGGATGAAATTGATATTGAGGGTTGCGGAATAAAATCAACATACAGCCAGAAAAATTTATCACCAGATGTCAAAAGTTATCGAATTAGGGCACATGAACTTTTTACAATTTCCGCTGCCTTTGAAGAATTTAAAAAAGGCAAATATGACTTGCTTCATTTGAACTCTTTCCCGATTTCAGATCATTTTACAAATTTGGTAGACGGACCAATCACTTGTACTCATCATGGGTCGCCATCCAAAGAGCACGACCTAAAAACTGACATTGACAGAATTCGTCAAAAAAAATACTATGACCGGATCAAATTTATTGCTATCTCAAATAAACAACGGCAGCTTGGTAAAGATTTTTTTAACTATATTGCGACAATCCACCATGGTATAAATTTAAATTCTTTTAAATTCAATCCTAAACCCAGTGGTGATTTGGCATTTGTCGGTCGAATACTGGAAATGAAGGGCCCTGATATCGCAATTAAAGTAGCGATAAAAACAAAGAGGAGAATTAATATTGTCGGAGATCACTCCGATGAGGCATATTGGCAAAAAATAATTTCCCCGCTTGTTGAAAATAATAAAAATGTCACATATCATGGCCATGTTGCTTTTGATAAAATTGGTGAAGCTTATGGGCAAGCCAAGGCATTATTGGTACCGATATCTTGGGACGAACCTTTTGGAATGGTTGTAATTGAAGCGATGGCTTGTGGCACGCCAGTAATTGCTTTCAATCGCGGATCAATGGCCGATTTAATTGTTGACGGAGTCAACGGTTTTCTAATCAAGCCGGGAGATTTTGACGGTTTTGTCGAAGCAACCAAGAAGATTGATCAGATTGATCGCAAAAAATGCCGGGAGCATGTTGAGAAAAACTTTTCAATCGAAAAAATGGTGGATGAATATGAAAAGTTGTTTCTTAAAGTTATCAAGAACGAGGGCATCTTTCAGGTGAAATAATATTAAAATATAAATGAATAACAGACAAGATTTCCAAGAAGTGATAGAATCCTTACATTTTAAACCCAAGGATCTTATTACTGATAATCAGAGATCCGGTGTTTATATTTCACAAGGTGTTATTGCTGGCAAGGATGTGCTTGTAAAGATTTATCCCAAGAATAACAAGGAAAAGATTCATGCTGTGGGAAAGGAGGTTTTAGTAGATGAGATTATTTCTAAACATAATAGATCTAATCCCAAAGCTTTTATCGATACAATTAGGGTAATTTCTAGCGGAGAAGACAAAAATGTCAGATGGATTGTTCGTCAATTTCGAAATGGCAGTCCACTAACTCCTACCAGCAATTATAAAAAAAATGACATTCTTGCAAATAAGTATTGCGTCATCGACAAAAAGTTTCTCAATTTAAAATCAAAAATTCTTTCCCAAATATTCGATAATTTGGAAACTTTCAGGTTAGTAGACAAAAAAAATTTCATGTCTAGACAAATTTTGGAATATTTTACCAGTCGTTTCCAGACAAATATTGAAAATTATAACATCAAAACGCTGGAAAAAAAACTAGGTTTTTCACTTGATGTTCAGGTTTCCAACTACAATAAAATTAAATCAAAATATTTAGATAAAAAAAATTATTGTGCTTCAGTCTCCGATTTGAATTTAGCCAACATACTGATAGATGAAAACTGCAAGGTTATCTTTTTTGATTTTGAACAGTTTTGTCTTGATAACTATATGTTTGATCCGGCTTTTTTCTGGCTTTTTTTATGGCGGTATCCAGATTGGCAAAAAGAAATATTGAGTCATTTTGTGAAAAGTTCTGACGATAAGGATTTTTTTGTTTCAAGTATTATCCGAATAATTATTGGTTGGTATGAAAATATCTTTATAGAATATACTGATGAAAAAGAGAACATTTTGACAATCAGAAAACTCTATCAATCACACATCTGGTTAAGATTTTTAGATGCGGTTGGAAACGGTTATGACGCACTAATCAAAACTAAATAATTTGGAGGAAAATATGCCCAAAATAAGTTGTGTAATGCCCTGCAGGGACAGATGCGACATGATTGGCGAATCGATAAAATCGATTATCGATCAATCATTTGCTGATTGGGAGCTACTAATAATTGATGATCATAGTTCGGCCGATGACAAAACTGAAGAAGTTGTAAAATCTTTTACTGACGACAGAATTAAATATTTTAAACTGGAAGATGAAAACGGCATCGGAATTTCTTCAGCGAGAAATTTTGGCACTGTTATTTCGACAGGGGAGATTATTGTTGTAGCTGATTCAGATGATTTGTATGACAAAAAAAGATTTGAGTTAACAGTCGAAATGTTTAATAAAAGTGGTTGTGATTTAGTATATGGTGATATTGAAAAATGGGATCCGGAAACCGGTAAAATTGGAGATCGTGGGGCTGAATACAGAGTCAGGGATTTTGATTTAGGTCATTTTAAAAAATATGATTATATTCCCCACCCGACGGTGGCTTACAAAAGGCAGATTGGCTTGGATTTCCCTTACAACTCATTTTTCCGTCGAGCCGAAGATTATGATTTTCTCGCCAGATTGGTGCAACACGGATACAAGTTTTTTTTCATAAATTCTGTTTTAGTCAGGTATCGCGAACACAAAGGATCTGTTACTCATGAAAAATCACTAAAATTTGATTATTCGGAAATTGCCCGAAAAAATCGCGGTTGGTTGTAACAACAGATGATGTTGAAATTATTTATTTCGGAGTAAATATGAAAATTGACGAAGCAATATTTCGGACCTACGATATTCGGGGAGTTTATCCGGATGAAATTAACGGCCAAGCGGCTTTCAAAATCGGCCAGGCTTTTGCGACATATATTGGCGGCGATGTTGTCATTGGTTGTGATGTGCGCAATTCTTCACCGGAGTTATTTGAGCGGTTAGCGGCCGGGGTAAATTCTGTCGGTCGAAAAGTTTACGATTTGGGAATTTGCACTACCCCAATGTTAAATTTTGCCGTTGCCGATAAAAAATTTGCCGGTGGAATGATGATTACTGCGAGTCATAATCCGGGAAAATATAACGGTATTAAATTGGTAGGCAGGCGGGCGATACAGTTTATGAAAGATCTCGGAATTTCGGAAATTAAGGAGCTGGTTTTTGCCGACAGTTTTGAAAAAACCGATGGCAAAAAAAATATTGAAAGCCTTGATATTTTAACGGATTACTCAAAACACTTATTGAAAAGTTTTTCCGGAATCAAAAAAATGAAAATTATCGTTGATTGCGGCAACGGTGTCGGTGCAATTTCAGCAAAACCGGTTTTTGAAAAGTTGGGTCTTGATGTTACCTGGCTTTATCCGGAACCTGACGGTAATTATCCGAATCATCCAGCAAATCCGGCGGAAGAGAAAAATTTGGTTGATCTGATTTCCAAAATCAAACAGATAACTGAAGCTGAAATTGGAATTGCTTTTGACGGTGATGCTGACAGAGCTTTCTTCATTGACGAAAATGGTGCCCCGGTCAATATCGGTTTTCTTTTGGCGGCAATTGCGACCGAAGAACTTAGAAATCACCACGATGAAAAAATATATTACGACCTGCGATTTTCTCACAGTGTCGCTAAAACAATCAAAAATGCCGGAGGCATACCGATTAAAACCAAGGTTGGAAATCCATTCTATAAAAGTAAGATGATTAAAGAAGGTGGTTTGATGGGTGCCGAGATGTCCGGGCATTTTATGTATAGCGAAAACTACTGTCTTGATGATGGTCTGTTTTCGGCTCTGAAAATTCTGTACTGGTTGTCGAAAACCGGTAAGTCGCTGTCTGAATTTGTCGAGCCTTACAGTCGCGGCTACTTTGTTTCCGGCGAGGTAAATTTAGAAGTATCTGATACTAAAAAAGTGCTGGAAAAATTAAAGGAAAAATATTCAACCGGCAAAATTGAGGAAATTGATGGTGTTACTGTTGAATATTCTGATTGGTGGTTTAATTTAAGGGCTTCGAACACCGAGCCGGTTGTCAGATTGAACATTGAAGCCAATTCGAAAGTACTTTTAGCCCAGAAAAAAACTGAACTAGTTAATTTAATTAAATGATCGGTTATTTAAAAGGCGTTGTGAAAAATTTTCATCCGGGATTTATCATTCTGGATGTTTCTGGAGTCGGATACAATGTTAGGGTTTCACCACAAGTGACTTTTTTGGAAGATATGAAAGAGTGTGAGCTTTTCATACATCATCATATTAAAGAGGATATTAGTGATTTATACGGTTTTCTGACGTACCAAGAGCTTGAATTATTTGAGAAATTACTATCAGTCAACGGCGTCGGGCCTAAAGCTGCTATGACAATCATCGGTATGGCACCGGCTGACAAAATCTTTGACGCCATTATTTCTGAGGATTCGAATTTTTTCCAATCAGCTCCGGGCATCGGAAAGAAAGTTGCAATTAAAATTATTCTAGATTTAAAATCAAAAATTTCCAATTTAAAATATTCTGGCAACATTGGAGAAGGAAAAAACCAGGATGTTTATGACGGGTTGGAAACTCTTGGCTATAAAAAACAAGAAATTGATAAAATCATTGGCAAGCTACCGAAAGATTTAGATTCTTCAGAAGATAAAATCCGTTGGTGTCTTAAACACTTAATAAATGTCAAATAAAGAAAATATTATAAACGCAGACATTGCCGAGGAAGATATTGAACTCGATCTTTCTTTGCGGCCAAAAAAACTTAAAGACTATGTCGGTCAGTCGGCGATAAAAGACAATCTCGATATTTTTATTACTGCAGCAAAAAAACGAGGAGAGCCGGTTGAACATATTATGCTGTACGGGCCACCCGGGCTAGGAAAAACAACGCTGGCTCATATTATTGCCAACGAGATGGAAAGAAATATTCGGGTTACCTCCGGAACTGCAATCGAAAGGGCGGGTGATTTAGCTTCCATCTTAACCAGTTTGCAAGAGGGCGATGTTTTGTTCATTGATGAAATTCATCGTTTAAACAGAAATATTGAAGAAGTTTTGTATCCGGCAATGGAAGATTACTGCATTGATATGGTGTTGGGCAAGGGTCCATCAGCAAAAACACTTCGACTTGATGTGCCAAAATTTACTTTGATTGGGGCAACAACTAAAATAGGATCACTTTCATCACCTCTCAGGGATCGATTTGGTAACATTTTCAGATTAGAATTTTATGAAAATGAGGAGTTGGAAGATATTATTAAACGCTCGGCAAAAATTCTAAACATCAAGCATCATGAGAATGGTTTAAAAGAGATTGCCAAGAGATCGCGAAGAACGCCAAGGGTAGCAAATAGAATATTAAAAAGAGTAAGAGATTTTGCAGAGGTAAAACACCAAGGCGAAATCGATGAAAAAATTGCCGATGCTGCGCTAACTATGCTAGATATTGACGAGCTGGGTCTGGATAAAACAGATAGAACGATTCTTTTGACAATTATCGACAAATTTAATGGTGGTCCTGTCGGTTTAGACGCCCTGGCAGCAGCCACGGCAGAAGATCGGGATACTATAGAAGATGTCATCGAACCGTATTTAATGCGGCTAGGTTTTATAGATAGAACGCCTCGGGGAAGAATCGCCACTCCTGGAGCCCATAAACATTTGGGCAAAGAAATCAAAAATAACAAGCAGCAAAAATTATTATGAAAAAAATATTGCTACATGCTTGTTGTGCTTCCTGTCTCTCGATAGTTCATAAAAAACTTATTGAAAAGGATATGCTACCGATAGTTTATTACTATAATCCTTCGATTCAAGGCAAAGTTGAATATCTTAATCGGCTGAAAGACGTGGAAGATTATTGCAAAAATAACGGTTTAGAGATTGTGATACCGAAATACAACGAGGATGATTTTAATAAACCGATAAAACTATGGCAGGAACCAAAATCATTAAAATTCATTAACGATAAAAACCGGTTTAGAAGAAAGCGCTGTGAATTCTGTTATCAGTTAAAAATTCAAAATACTGCAGTCACGGCCAAAAAACATAGAATTAAACTTTTTTCTACAACTCTGTTGGCTTCGCCTTATCAAGATCATGAATTTATTGATTACATCTCGAGTCAAATATCCAAAGAAGTAGGTTTGGATTTTATTTATGATGATTTCAGAAAAGGTTATTGGCAGGGCAGAAACTATTCCCGCAGTCACAAATATATGATTCCGACTTATTGCGGCTGTACTTTCAGCGTGACAGAAAGGATGCTAGAATAAACTTATGACTTTTCTGATAATCGCTTATGTTGTCTTTTTACTGGCGTTCCTAATATATAGCGCTTCGGGGATTTATCATCTCTGGCGCTTCGGTTATGTTGGTGATTTAACAAAACCAGCGATCGTTATTTATGTAATAATTTCCGGGTCAGTAATTATTTTAACTTTATTTGCAATGAGTTTAAGATCGTGGACATCTCCACTTTCATAAGGATAAAATATGCCAATTAAAGGAAAATTTTTTCCATCTCAGGTTAGCGGGGAAAAAATATTCTTGCTCGTGCGTAGACACTGGTTTATATTTGCTGCAATGAGCTTGTTATTTGTAATCCTAATCATACCAATATTTGTATTGATTATTTATTGGTATGCAAGTCCTGAGGTTTTCAATGATCAAATAGGTAATTTTGTAATAGTTTTTGGTAGTATATATGCCTTGACCGTTGTCGGGTTGATGCTATACGGTTTTGTAAATTATTACTTGGATGTTTACATTGTCACCAATAAACGAATAGTCGATATTAAACAAAACGGTTTTTTCAACCGAGAAATTGCGGAGCTGCACTTACATCAAGTACAAGACGTGGAAGCGAAAGTTGAAGGGTTTTTGCAAACAATGTTTCATTTCGGGACAATTTACATTCAAACCGCAGGAGAGCGCGAGAATTTTGTTTTTGAAGATGTGCCTCACCCCTACAGACTAGCAAAAGATATTGTTGAACTTCACGAGGCTCAAATAGAGTCAGAATACGAACCCAAGTTACATACAGATAAAACCAATACTGATGATTATCATCCGGAAGATTATGTCAATCCAGAAGATCCTATAAGTATCGAAGAAAAAGAGAAACGAATAAAGAAAGATGAAAACATCATCGAAAACCTGGAACAAAAAATAAGCCTGACAAATGACGAATCGGTTGAAACAATGGATCAGCCGACAAAAGTGAATAATAATCAACCATCCGAGCCAATCGAAGAATTTGGTTTTGGAGCAGACGAACCCCCTAACGACAAACGTTTTGAGCATGAATTAAAAGAACTTTCAGAGGGCGAAGAGGTTTCAATTGACGATAAAGGTAAAGGACTATAACTATTTTTTACCGAATGAGTTAATAGCTCAATCACCGGCAAATCCGCGCGGCAGTTCGCGGCTTTTGGTTTATGATGTAAAAAAAGATCAACTAAGCAATGATTTTTTTTATAATTTAGGCAAATATCTAAATGAAAATGATTTGCTGGTTACAAACAATTCCAAGGTTATACCGGCGAGAATCATCGGCAAAAAAAGTACTGGTGGGAAAATTGAGATTCTGCTGATTGAAGAGTGTGACGATAGCTGGAAAGTTATGATAGGCGGGAAGATCAGTGTTGGCGATACTTTATATTTCGATGGCAAATTAAAGGCCCAGATTTTAGAAAAAAAGGGCAAGGAAGCTATCGTTAAATTCAATCTTAAAAAAGAAGATTTTTGGGCTGAATTAAAGAAAATCGGCCAAGCACCTATCCCTCCCTACATTAAACATAATAAGGATAGCCGTAAAAAACTTATCGAGGAATATCAAACCGTTTATGCTCGCAACTATGGATCGGCGGCAGCGCCTACTGCCGGACTTCATTTTACAAAAAAACTGATTGCTGAATTTAAATTATCAAATATCAATTTTGCTTCGGTTGATCTGCATGTCAGCTTAGGGACATTTGCTCCGTTAACTGAAAGAAATTTATTCGAAAAAAAACTGCACTCTGAAAAGTTTGAGATACCCGGGCAAACTGTTAAAAAGTTAATAGAAACAAAAAAACGTGGCGGAAAAATTATCGCAGTCGGAACAACGACGACCAGGACTTTAGAATCGCAAGCGGACAAAATTTTGACTGAAAAAAATGACATATCCGGATCGACAGAAATATTCATTCAGCCGGGATATAAGTTTAGAATAGTCGATGGCCTAATCACAAATTTTCATTTACCAAAGTCATCATTAATGATGTTGGTTGCCGCATTTTTGGAGTCTAAAGGAGCTAAAAATGGTGCCGGGAAATTGTTGGAAATTTATCAATATGCCATTGTTAATAAATATCGCTTCTACTCTTTTGGCGACGCAATGCTGATTGTTTAACCCGAATCCGAAAACCCAATCTCAATTTCTGTCATGCTGAATTTATTTCAGTATTTTGATCCTGTATAGATAATAATTTGGGATTCTGAAACAAGTTCAGAATGACATTATGGGAGATTTTCGGATTCGGGTTGCTTAGTATTGACTAATATTTGGTTAGCGTTTAGAATTATTATGTAAAAACTTTTGGGCCAATTACTCGAAGGTTTTTATTTTTTCCGAGGGGATTGCACTGTGCATGGAGCTTAAAGTGTTTCAAAGCGCTTTGAAACCCACCTAGCTTCACCACAGTGTTTTTTGATATAATGAGGATAATGAATTGGGGGAAGGGGAAAATTTTTGTTATTTTTGCCGCGGCGGCTCTAACAACTTGCGTATTGTTTTTGTTCTCAAATAAAGCCAGCGCCGCCGATGGCCGTGTTGTTATCAATGAAATATATCCGGCACCAATATCGAGTTGTGACACGACAATAGATATTGATTGCTCTAAAGAATGGATTGAACTTTACAATCCGTCTGCAAATGATATTGATCTGGCTGGCTATGTTCTATCTGATGCAAGCGGAGAGACTTTCGGATTAGACGGGAAAACTATTTTTGCTAACGACTATCTTGTAATTTTTGGCGAGATAGGAGGGTTTTCATTCTCCTTAAATAATGACGGCGATACGATCCACTTGGAAAAAGGAGGTGTTATTGACCTAGTGACTTATCCGATTTTTTCTAGCTACAAAGCGAAATCTTATGCGAGGATTCCTGATGCAAACGACCTATTTATGGTCACAGAACAAACCAGAGGGGCAGCTAATCCTTCACCAGTGATTTATTCCGATAAAATTTATATTAATGAACTTCTACCACAACCAGCAACAGGATCAGCAGATGAATATATTGAATTGTATAATTCCTCTGACGTCGATATCGATTTAATTAACTGGCAGTTAGATGCCAGAACATTTGTTGTTAGTACAATTATTAAGGCAAAAGAGTATCGTGTTTTTAAGGATTCAGATATTAATATTGGATTGACTGATACTGGTGACACTACAGAATTAATAGATCCAAACGGTGATGAGAAATCATCAATCAGTTATCCGTCTTCGAAGCGCGGCCAGTCATATTCCCTATTCGGCAATATTTGGCAATGGACAGTTTCATTGACTCCAGGCGCAGCCAATATTTTAACTTTGGAATCAGAGGAGGTGACGACAGATATTCAAATTATAGAGACAGATATTTTCGGCGCCAGAGAACAACCGGATGAGGTTGTAGTTTCAGTCACAGGCATCGTGACGGTTTTGCCGGGAAAATTATCTAGCCAGTATTTCTATATTCAGGATCAATTTTTGGGCATACAAATTTACAATTATAGCAAAGACTTTCCTCTGTTTAACCTTGGTGATGAAATCAGGATTATCGGCGAATTAGATACCGTATCTGGTGAACGAAGGATAAAAATTGCCTCTGCGAACGACATAAAAATTCTCTCGACCCATCCTCCTCCCGAACCAATCGAAATTAAAATTGACGATATTCAAGAAAATTGCGAAGGAAAATACATTGAGGTAGTCGGAATTGTCAGCAAAACCTCCGGCAATACTTTTTATGTTCATGGCAGTGGAGAAATTCAAATTGTTATTCGGTCAGGTACCGGAATTAAAAAGCCAAAAATGAAAGTTGGAGACAAGGTAAAAATTGCCGGAATTTTATCCAGGTTCAATGATAGCTACAGAATATTGCCAACAAAGCAAAGTGATGTTAAAATTATTTCGTCATCGAAGCTGGCAAATACCGGCCCTGGTTGTAATCTCAGCATCATTTCAGCATTAATTGCGACAATTATCTCATGGATTATCTCAGCAAGAGTCTTAAAGAGACAGAAAATTTAGCCGCACAATTCTTATCAAAAAATCCCGATGTCCGACTGATAGGCTTGGTCGGCGATCTTGGCAGTGGGAAAAGTGCGTTTGTAAAGGGTGTAGCTAAGTTTTTGGGAATTAGTAAAAATGTTACAAGTCCGACTTTTGTAATTATGAAGAATTATAAAGCCAGGAGCAAAAAACTCATTCATATCGATGCCTATCGGCTTGAAAATATTAATGACCTAAACTCCCTGGGATTCGATGAATTGCTGTCGGATGATAAAAATTTAATCTTTATCGAATGGCCAGAAAAAGTTTTTGTCGAATTTCCACAGGCGATGAAAATAGTTAAATTTAAATATATTAACGATGAAACTAGACAAATCAGTTTCTGAAAAAATATTATATATTGACACAAGCTCTGACGTCTCACGCGTTGGTTTATTTGTTGGTAGAGACGAGCTGAAAACAGTGGAATGGAAAGGAAAAGGTGATCTATCCGAAAACCTCATTTCTAAAATTGATAGTCTTTTAAAAGAATCCGGAGAGACAAAAGAAAGCCTGACAAAGATTGCCGTTTTGGCCGGTCCAGGCTCTTACACTGGCCTGAGAATTGGTATTACTGTAGCTAATTTTTTAGCCTGGTCATTGAGTATCCCCATTGTGGAAGCCGGTATTATTGATCAAAAATTAATATTAAATTCAGAAAAACCTTATATTCTACCGGAATACTACGCCGATCCCCATATTACAAAACAAAGAAAGTAAATTAGGGCTGGACTTTATAAATAATGATTTGTTAGAATAGTATCGTTAACAGTAATTTTTTCATGTCGAAAATAATACTAGAAAACAAATACAAAAATCAGCAGAAGAAATCCAGGAAAAAACTCTGGATTATTGTTTCTGTAGTTGCCTTTGTCCTGCTTGTTGGGGCAGGCGCAGGCTATGCTTATTGGAAAGGTATCTTTACTAAAAACTATTCAGGTTCATCCCCATTTTTCAAAAAATTGTCCGGCGAAGAGGACATTCAGCTGAAAGGCGAAGGAGATGGCAGAATAAATATTTTGCTTTTAGGCCAAGGCGGAGCAAAACATCCGGGTGGTAATTTAACCGATTCAATAGAAGTTATATCCATTGATCCGGAAAATAATACTATGGCGATGTTGTCAATTCCACGAGATTTATATGTCACAGTTAAAAGTCCGAGTTATGCCGGCAAAATAAATGCTGTTTATGACCTTGGCAACAAACAAACAAAAGAAGGTGGTGGAAATCTGATGAAACAAACCGTCGGAACCATATTGGATCTGCCCATCCATTACTACGTTTGCATTGATTTTGCCGGATTTAAAAAAGCAATTGATGCCGTTGGTGGCATTGATGTTCTAGTCGAGAAAGATATCTACGATCCAAGCTTTCCCGCAGATGATATGATTCACTATCAAACATTCAAAATTAAGGCGGGCAACCAACATATGGACGGAGACACAGCCTTAAAATTCGCCAGATCAAGAGAGACTACATCTGACTTTGATCGGTCGGCAAGACAACAGAAAGTAATGCAAGCATTTAAGGATAAGGTAACATCATCTGGCACTTGGAGTAATCCGGAAAAAATATTATCTTTGGTGTCAGCTTTGGGGTCAAGTGTTAAAACCGACCTCGCTACCTCCGAGATAAAGGAATTGGTGAAAATACTGAAGAAGATTGAGGCAAGCAAGATCGTGACCAAGGTCCTAGATAACGGCGCCAGTGGCTTGCTAATTTCCGACTCCTCATCCGGTGTTTTTTACCTGAAACCTAAAACTGGAAACTGGAAACAAATCCAGCAAATGGCTCATGAAATATTTTCTGATCCGTATCTTAAGAAGGAAGCGGCAAACATCAGAATAGTTAACTCAAGCGGAGTTTCCGACGCCGGACAAAATTGGGCTGATGTTCTTAAAAAATACGGATACAACATAGTTGAGGTAAAAACCGGAGAATCGAAACAAAAGAAAAGTTCTATTTATGATTACTCAAATGGCGATAAAAAATACACCATTCAGTTTTTGTCTTCGAGACTTAAAGCTGAAATAACCAAAAAAACAAAACCATCAGGCTCCACTATTGACCTTGAGCTTACAATAGGCGAAGATAACAAAGAAGCCTATGTTCAAACTAAGGGTTAAAAAATTTGTTTTACAATTTTTATCGGTTTTTCTAATCATTTGGGGCGCAGCCTCTTTTTTTGTATTCCCGACTCTGCAGTTTGTTCAGGTAGCAGTAGTAATTCTATCCGTTTCAGCAATAACTATGTTGCTATTTAAGAGGAATGGATATTTCGGATTTATCATAACGGTCTTCACTAATATCTATGCCCTATATGGAATCTTATTCACTTACGGTCTGCCGGTCTGGCCCATAATGTTGCTGCTGGCAGTAATTTTTGCTTTCTGTTTTTATACTAATTTTCATAATTTATTCGGCGATCATTTTATTATTTACCTTAGCCTGTTTTTAATTATGAATTTAGAAATTTTTCTGGCTTTAAGCTACTATTTAGTAAATCCGATGACCAGGAGTCTGATAATGGTAGTTTTTTCTCATCTTTTTTATGGATACATAACTTCAATTGACAAAAAAAATGTTTTAGATGTAAAGAATTTATATTCATACATTTATTCTGCCTCAATTATTCTAATATTTTTATTTTTGACAATATCCTGGGGTCGATAAGATAATTTGCATTCAATAACTTTTTAATATATCATCAATAATGAGGTGAAAATGAAAAAAATCTTAAGTTTTTTTGTTCCGGTTTGGGTTTTTCTTAAAAAGATCGGCAACGGAATAAAATCCTTTGCAGTCAGTCTTTATGTAGTTTTGGGTAAAATCCGCAGAGGAGAAGCGTTAGAATTTCATCCGTTGGTGGGAATTTGGGCTAATCGAATTTTTAAAGTTATGTTTGGGCTAGTTGTCGCAGTTTTTGCTCTTGGCATTGCATTTGGTATTAGTATTTATAAATATAAGACAAACGATGCTGCAACTCGAACCGCAGCCAGCACAATTCCCTATCCAGCCGCAATAGTACAGGGCAGGATTGTAACAATGAACGATTACTACAAAAATTATCAATATATAAATAAGTTTTATTCCGCAACACAACAATCAAATGTTGATTACGGCGCAATCAGAGAGCAAATAATGAATCAGCTGATGGATATTGCGCTAATGAAAAGCCAGGCTAAAAAATTCGGTGTTGTAGTAAAAGAATCTGATATTAATAATGCCTATAGCGATGTTGTCGTCCAAAATGGCGGCGAAGAAGAAGTAAAAAAGGTTCTTCTCGACCTATATGGTCTTGGTATTTCTGATTTCAAAAAATTAATAGCTGATCAAATCTTAGAGCAAAAACTTCAAGAGACCGTTCCTGTTCAGGTTAGAGCTCAGCATATTTTAATTAGAATAAATGATGGTGCCACCGAGGCACAGATCGCAGAAGCAAAAACTAGAATTGACCAAGTTAAATCCGAAATTGTTGCCGGTGCCGATTTTGCGGCAGGAGCTCAAAAATACAGCGAAGATACTGGCTCTGCCTCAAACGGTGGTGATTTAGATTTTTTCTCAAGAGATCAGATGGATTCAACCTTTGAGAAAGTAGCTTTCGAAACTCCTGTTGGTCAAGTATCAGATTCTTTCCAGACACAATTTGGCTGGCATATTTTGAAAGTTACGGAAAAGAAAGGCATAGTCGATAAAAGTTTTGCGACTTGGATAAAAGACTTAGAAAAAGAGAGTGTGCTTGTTAAATTTTACTAATGGATAAGAATAAAACCAGAAAATTTCTAATTGTTTTGATTTATACGCTGTTTATTGCAATCATTTCAACTTATATCTGGGGCATATATTTTCCGGAGAGAAATATTATTGGCAAAATAACAAGTTCAAATTAACTAAGGGTATGACGAGTTGCTTATTTTGATGCGAATAATGCCAACCAGAATGGCGACGAGATTAATTATGCAATTTTTTGTAAATTAGAGCTATTGGGATAGAATAAAAATGTTAGTGGCCAAGAATTCTCATCGATTGCCCCAAGACTGTTTGAAAATACTCTCTGTGAATTAGGCTTTTGTCGTCTAGTATATTTTGCATTTCAGCGGCAAATTCTTCTAGCCTGGTAAGTGCTTCTTCGCGAACCTGATCCGACTGTTCAATATTGTCGCTATCTTCCAAATCACAACTTGCATCGAGTAATGCAATAATTAGAGCTATTTGATGGAGGACTTGTTCTTTAATCTGTAAAGCATGCTTTTCTTCATCACCTACTGCCATCTGAACTTCGGCGGCAGATGCCGACTTAACACTCTCAATGTAGATATTTGCAGCCACTAAAACTTCACCGGACACCTCCCCTGTGCTAACCAAGAGATTTACAAACTCCGATCTCGCAAGCTGGTCTCCAGCCTCGCGACCAATTTCACTCAAACGCTCAAAGTTTGGAAATGATTCACCTGCATTAATCGCCTCATCTTCAATGCCATTCATTTTTCCTCCTACTCGTTTTTTAGAACTTTAATGAAAATGTCACTTGGCATGTTGACTCGACCAATCTGCTTCATCTTCTTCTTTCCCTTCTTTTGCTTGTCTAGAAGTTTATTTTTTCTAGTGACGTCTCCACCGTAGAGCTTAGCTGTAACATCTTTTCTCAGTGCGGATATTCTCTCCGACGCGATGATTGAACCGCCAATTGCCGCCTGAATTTTTACCTCGAAGTTCTGCCGGGGGATCAGCTCTTTCAACCGCTCAACAATGCGTCTCGCCTCAGCCCCCGCCTTCGGGGTAAAAGAAATAAACGACAAGGCATCAACCTTCTCCTCGGCAATTAGAATATCGATCTTTGATAATTTTGCTTCGCGCCAATCCAGAATTTCATAATTCATTGAGGCGTAGCCGGAGGAAACCGTTTTTAATTGGTCGTAAAAATCGATGATTAATTCGGCTAGGGGAATCTCATATTTTAAGAGCGCCCGTCCGTCATCAAAATATTCCGTATTCTTATAATTCGCCCGTTTTTTCTGAGCAATATCCATAATGTTACCGATATAATCTTTCGGCGTGATAATCTCAAGAAGAGCCCAGGGCTCAAAAATTTCACGGTATATATTTTCCTCCGGCATATCGGATGCCCGCTCAACCACCGCTTCCTCACCATTATTTTTGACAATGTGATATTCAACCGTTGGAGATGTAATTACGATATCAAGATCAAATTCGCGCTCGAGCCGCTCGCGGACAATATCCATATGTAAAAGTCCCAAAAAACCGCAACGGAAACCGAAACCCAATACTTCAGATCGTTCCGGCTCATAAGACAGGGAAGAGTCATTTAATTTCAATTTCTCAATCGCATCTTTTAACTCCGGATATTTGTCCCCCTCCGAAGCGTAAATTGAAGCAAATACATAAGGTTTGACTTTTTTGTAACCGGAAAGAGGGGAGTCGGCAGTTTCCTTTTTGAGCGTGATGGTATCGCCGACAGCCGCTTGTGAAACTTCTTTGAACCCGGTTACAACATAGCCAATTTCCCCTGCCGATAGGGGAGAGCGAGATTTTAATTTCGGCGAAAATATTCCTACATCCTCTGCCCTACCCCCGCTTCCGGTTTGCATCAAAATAAATTCGTCATTATTTTTAATTTCGCCATCAAAGACCCGCAAGTAGGCGACTACCCCGCGATAGGGATCATAATTTGAATCAAAAATTAATGCTTTAAGAGAGCCACGCTCCTCTCCTTTTGGTGCCGGCACGCGCTTGATAACGGCATTTAGAATTTCTTCAATGCCTTCACCGGTTTTCCCCGATGCCAAAATAATCTCCGATTCCTCGCAGCCAAGTAATTTGATAATCTCATGTTTAACTTCCTCCGGTCGGGCCGCTGGCAAGTCAATTTTATTTAGAACCGGAATAATTTCTAAATCGTGCTCGAGCGCAGCATAAAGGGTTGATAATGTTTGAGCTTCAATTCCCTGAGCAGCATCAACTAGTAAGATCGCGCCTTCAACAGCCGCAAGTGATCTAGATACTTCATAAGAAAAGTCAACGTGTCCCGGAGTGTCAATCAAATTCAAAACATGGCCAGCATATTCCATTCGGACCGGTGCCAGTTTGATTGTAATTCCGCGTTCGCGCTCCAAATCCATTTGGTCGAGAATCTGATCTTGCATGTTTCTCATCTCAACCGTGTGTGTAATTTCCAGCATCCGATCAGCCAAAGTTGACTTGCCGTGGTCAATATGGGCAATTATGCAGAAGTTTCTAATTTTATCTAAATTCATATTATTAACTTAAAAATTGTCTGCCCTGCGAAGTCTTCCGACAGGTGACCCTGAGGGCTTTAGCGTAGTGCGGCGGATTTTTGATAGTTCCATGGCCAAAATATACCATTTCTGATCCTGAAATGAAAGTCTAATTGCGTAAACTCTTTAGTACTTTAATATCGCTTTCCTCTTCCGTTTGTTTCATGTTTGGAGTTTCGATAACGCCCGGGAGATCTTTTAGCTTCGGATGATTGATAATTCTTCCAAAAGCGTCTTTGCCGATAAAACCTTTGCCGATATCAGCATGCCTGTCGCGATTAGAAAAGAGCGGGGCAACCGAATCGTTTAGGTGCAGACAGACCAAATGTTCTAATCCAATATACTTGTCGAATTCTTTTAGTGTCTCTTCTAGACCATCCTCTGTCGCCAGATTGTAGCCGGATCCAAAAGCGTGGGCAGTATCAAGTGTGACTTTTAGCCGATCTGATTTTACCTTAGCCATAATTTCCGCCAACTCGGCAAATCTGTCGCCGATAATATCGCCGGCACCGGCTGAATTTTCTAAAATTAAAAATGGCTTTTCGCTAGCAACCAGAACAGTTTTGATTGCCAAAGCAATTTTATCTATTACTTCAGATAATTTCTTGCCTTTTGTCGAACCAACATGGAAATTTACTCCGAGCGCCCCAAGCGAGGTGGCCTTTTTCATATCATCAATCAACGACTTAATTGATGCTTCATAAAAGAAAGAGTTTGCGGAGGCCAGATTTATAAGATATATACTATGAATGATGATCGGTTTGATGCCAGCTTTTCGATTTAGATCAACAAAACGATCAATTTCCTTTTCAGAAATTGGTTTCGGGTTCCAACGTTGTGGATCATTGACAAAAATTTGCATGCACTCACAACCAACGCTTGTGGCTCTACCAATCGCATCCGAGAAAGGATCCTGTGTTGAAATATGCGCGCCAAATTTCATCGCAGTATTACCTTATTTTTTTTATTATGACCAGCGATATTAATAAACTGGACCTTTAGAGTTTTTGTGTCAAGTATTGCCACCATCATATTTAGCGCCGCCGGTAGTTTTAGGACTTTAGTTTTGCCGATGTATCCAACACCCCAATAGGAGTGTTGGTGGCCGGAAATTTGAATCTTAGGGGCATTATTAAGTTCAACATTTTTATCAAATTCTTGATGGTCATGTTTTTTAAAGTTAACAAAATTTTTCGGTGGTATATGCGAAAGAAATATACTATTAGTCATTTCATCCTCCTTAACTTTCGGGTAGGAAATCCCATGGCCCCAAAGATCAGGTACACCGTCCATTCCGATAATTTTTTCATTTTCAAATTCCGTCATCTTTCCTTCAACCGAATATTTTCGTCTTTTCATCAGATCATAAACCGGTCCGACATCGTTATTTCCCGGCACCCAAAAAAGCGGGATCCCCGATTGTGCAATAATTTGATCAAATTTTTTCAGATATTCGACTTCGTGCCCTTGGTTAACAATATCGCCAGTAAACAGTATTAATTCCGGCTTTTCTTCAGCCAGGAAAATCTCGAGTGATTCCAAAAAACCATTTTTTGCGTGAGCATCTGAAATGCAAACGGCTTTCACTTCGGCTCCTTTATTACTTTTAGTTCAATTTTATCATCTGATGTTTCAATTGCGGAAGCAATCAATCCATTATCATCAAGCACATCGTTTAAGCTCTTGTTTATTATTAATTCAATCTTTTCCTTATTTTGGCCGTAAATTAGAATGTTGTCGACAGAATTTGGAGCAATTAAAAAGCTGAATTTTTTTTCCGTATTTACCCCTGGAATAATTTTAATCTTCAAAGTTAATGGTATAAAAGAATCTTTCAGTTTCCCGCGAAGGAGAATTTCGTCTTTGGTAATTTCATAACTGGAATTTTTTAGAGGAAATTCTGTGACGTCTGCTCCGGTAGCTTTAACAAATTCCAAACCCGTGAAACTCATTGTTGAAAGACCGTATCCGTGAATACTGGAAACTCGGTCCGAAAATGACTCCGTAATTTCTGATTGGCTGTCAACTTTAGTGCTCAAATTTAATCTCCTGACTTTAACAGCAGAGAATATCAGAGTAGAAAATATTATCAAAAGCAAAATAGTAGCAAGAACCCAAAAGCTGGAAAAATTGCGTTTCTGTTTTTCTAATTCAGCAAAAAAATTATCGTCCTTAGGTCGCCTGGAAACGCCATCAAGCTTTTTTCTCGACTCTATCTTCTGCATTGCCATTAACACCTCTCCTGATAGCCCAGAAGAGCTCCTGGGAACCAAATACATAAGTTATTGACAGATAAATTATCACTCCGGCAAAGATCGATATGAAAGTTTGCAGTAAAACCCCAACAAATCTTTGCATATCAACATAATTGTACAGCAGATGGGCAAGCGATCTCATGGCAACAGCCATAATTAGTGATGCAACCAAAATCTTTATGATTGAAATTGCAAACTCGAGATTGAAAACTTTTGATACCGAGTTTTTCAACCAGAGAAATAAAATTAGTGCATTCAAATAACTGCCGATTGAGAAGGATAGTGCCAATCCGGCGACTCCCATTTTTACCGAGAGGGGATAAGCAATTGCGATACTGACTACGATAGAAATTATGCTGATAACCGTTGGAGTTTTGGTATCATGTTTGGCATAAAACGCTTTGGCGAAGAGGGGAATTAAACCTTGGGCAATTAAGGAAAAAGAAAACCAGCCCAAGGTCAACGCTGCCATTTTTGTATCTTCCCAGCCAAACTTACCGCTTCCTAAAATTAGACGAATTATTTGCGCTCGAAATAAGATAAATACGGCCGTCGAAGGAGCTAAGAGATATACGATCACACGGATTGATCTCCCCAAATAAGAAGAGAAACTTTTTTCATCCCCACTAGATATACTATGAGCCAAAGCGGGGAATACGGCCGTCGAAAATGAAGTGGCAAAAACAACTGTCGGCATTGTTTGGATATTGTTAGTCAAGTTAAAAATTGCAATTGACCCGGCAGCCAAGGCCGAACTGATTGCAGTATAAACAACAAGCAGAATATTATTGGCCCCCATGCCAATAGCCCTCGGTATCATTAATCTTAAAACTTTTATTACTCCTGAAATCCGCCAATCAAATGAGGGAGAAAATTTCCAACCCAGGTTCATTGCTGTTGGCACCTGAGTCAGCATATGCAAAAACGATCCAGCGATCACACACCAAGTGACTGCAGTAATCCCAAACTTTTGAGCCAAAAAAACGGCACCAAAAATAATCGCTAAATTGTAAATTATCGGCGCAAATGAATAGGCGACAAACCGTTTGAAAGAGTTCAACATTCCCCCGATAAAATAAGAGACTGAAAAAAAGATTGGCGAAAGCAATAAAATTCTTGAGAGTTCCGTGGTTTTGGCCGTTCTTTCGAGATCAAAATTGGGGACAATAAGCGGCGTTAAATATGGCATTATGACAAAAAGTATGACCGAGAGAATAATTAGTGCGCTAGAACCCAATGTAATTAGAGTGTTAGCTAATTTAAATCCGTCAGCCTTGCCGCCTTTGGAAATTAAATTGGTAAAAACCGGAATGAAGGCTGCGCTAATAGCACCAAAAATTAGAATGTTAAAAATCAGGTCGGGAATTCGAAACGCCGCATAGTATATATCAAGGTTGTGAGTCGAAATATTTCTGGCCAGGTAGTGATCACGAAGCAAACCCAGAACATTGGAGAGCGTCATGGTAAATATCAAAATTCCTGCTGCTCCAAATAATGAGTTCTCCCTGTGAACCAGATTTTTAATTCTTTTCCACATCTTATTTTTGTTTTTCTTCCAAATATTTTTCCAGTTTTCTTAATGCTGGAATCCTCATCGAAAATTCTGGGTGTTTTAAAATGTCAATTTCAGCCCAAGTTTTTTCTTGACCGTCAGGAACAAAAATATGATCAAATCCAAAACCAGCGCTACCTCTTGGTGTATTGATAATTCGACCAAGTATTTCAGCGTCAAAGAATTCTAAATTTTCACCGTCATAATATCCAAAAACCACTTCAGCAACAGCTGTCCTGTCATCATAACCATCCAACAATTTGCACATGCCTTCATTGCCGATAGACTCCAAAAACCACTTGATTAGTGGTCCCGGAAGTTTTCCGAGGGCATTAAATACCAGTGAGACATCTTCAACAAAAACAGGTCTTTTTAATTTTTCATACGCCTGACGGACTTTATGTTCAGCAATAATTTTTAAATTAAGAGATTGAATCTCATCCAAATCAACTTTCTGATGATCAATTTCAATGTTCAAAAACTCCTGAATTTGTTTTGCCTTGTCAGAATTGCCAGTGATGAAAGTTAATTTACCCATTTATTTTTCTTCTTTCAACTTTGTTTTTATTTTAACTTCTTTTGGAAAGTAAGTTAGAAATTCATCTTCAGTAATGACTTCTTTCTTTAATAAGTCACTTGATACCTTATCAAGAATCTTCTTATTTGTCTCAATTGTAGATTTAGCCAGCTGATAGGAATTGTTGATAATGGTAGAAACTTCCTTATCAATTTTTGCCGCTACTTCGTCGCTATAGTTTTTCGACTCGGATATCTCGCGGCCGAGAAATATCAACTCCTCTTTATCGCCATAGGTTTGTGGTCCGAGTTCCTTGCTCATGCCGAACTCAGTGACCATTTTCCTAGCCAATTTTGTTGCTCGTTGCAGATCATTTTGGGCACCAGTGGTGATTTCAGCAAAAACAATTTCCTCTGCGGCTCGGCCTGCCAACATGACAGCTAAGTCATCGATAAATTTTGCCCTTGATATTAATCTTTTATCCTCTTGCGGCAAACTCCAAGTATAACCCAAGGCCATTCCTCGGGAAATTACCGAGATTTTGTGAACCGGATCGGAATTTGGCAGAATATGGGAGACAATCGCATGACCTGACTCGTGGACAGATGTGATTTGTTTTTCTTCCGTCGAAAGCACCCTGCTTCTACGTTCAGGTCCCATCATTACTTTTTCAATCGCGGCATCTAAATTATTTTGATTGACCGACTTTGAACTTTCTCTCGCAGCCAGAATTGCTGCCTCATTTGTTAGATTACGTAAATCGGCGCCGGAAAATCCTGCCGTTTGCCGGGCAATTTTGTCCAGATCAACTGCACTAGCAAGTGGTTTGTTTTTTGAATGGACTTTAAGAATATCGCGCCGCTCGTTTTTATCAGGTAAATCTATAGCGATCTGCCGGTCGAATCGGCCGGGGCGGAGTAGTGCGGCATCTAAAATATCAGGCCTGTTGGTCGCAGCCATTACAATTACGTTCGAATCGGTGTCAAAGCCATCCATCTCAACTAAGATCTGGTTTAATGTCTGCTCGCGTTCATCATGACTACCACCAAGACCGGCTCCGCGCTGACGACCGATAGCGTCTAGTTCATCGATAAATATAATTGCCGGAGAGTTTCTTTTGGCTTTAATAAATAGGTCACGGACACGGGAAGCACCAACACCAACAAACATCTCAACAAATTCAGAAGCTGAAATTGTGAAAAAAGGGACATTGGCTTCTCCTGCGACCGCTTTAGCCAGAAGGGTTTTGCCGGTTCCTGGAGGGCCGACTAACAAAACGCCATGAGGAATCTCGGCTCCGAGTTTCTTAAATTTTGCCGGCTGGCGTAAAAACTCGACGACCTCTGATAATTCCTGTTTTGGTTCCAAAAGTCCTGCGACATCATCGAAACTGACTTTTGTTTGGCCGACCAGTTTAGCACGGGATTTTCCGAAGCTCATGGCTTTTGCGTTATTCCCTTGTGCCGATCGGAACATAAACCAAATAAAGCCGCCGATCAAGAGAATCGGCAAAATTGCTGAGGCGATCGACCACCAGGCAACACTGTTGGCAGTATTTTCAACGCTGATTTTCACCTTATCGGAAGTAATACCATAATCGGTCAAATTTGCATCAGTTTCTTTAGTCGCAATTTCCTTGTTTCCGTCTTTAAGATTGGCAGTAATTTGATTGTCTTTGACGTCAATTGAATCAACTTTGTTCTGATTAACATCGGCGACAATTTCCGAAATGGCAACGCTTTTTATCTTTTTATTATTGTTTGTGAAGTATCCGGAAATTACCACACCAATTACTATCAAAATAATTGAATATAAGGCTATCCGACTCCAAATAGAGGGCCGCTCTTTCATAAAACTCCTTTTACCCTGTTAAATCCTGCCCTGCAGACCGGTTGGAAACCGATTTAACAGGGCGAGGTTTAGATACTATGATTTTACCATCTCTAAGCTCAATTTTCAACCTGGAACCTAGGATTTTTTCTTTTTTACCGATATTTTTGTTAATCAGCGCGACAACTTCCGACACTTGTGTTTCTGTTAAATCTTTATCTACACCATAATCCGATGCAATTTTACGGACAATCTCTTTCTGAATGGCAGGGGAGAGAGTAGTGAATTTTTTTTGTTCAATTATTATTTTTTTGTTTTCTTTACAAGCCAGCTTTGTATAGATTTCCAGAGAATACTGGCCAATAAAATCATCAATTTCAGCCGAGGTAGCGGACAGACGGGCAAAAGCTGAAGTGCAGACCGGATTAATTTTCGTAATTTCGGCAAAAATATTATGTCGTATAATGTTCCTAGTATATACTAACCTCCTATTAGAACTGTCAGTCCTGTAAGAAATTTTCTTCTCTTTCAGGTAGGAGAGAAGCTGATTTTTTTCCGCAAACAGTAGGGGACGAACAATATGGCCTCTTTTGGGACGGAGCGAATATAGTCCCCTAATTCCGGTACCGCGAATAATGTTTAAGAGCATGGTTTCAGCCAGATCATCTATATTGTGCGCGACAGCGATAATCTTTGCCCTCTCCTCTACCCTAACTTTTTCAAGAAATTCATATCTTCTATCTCTCGCCTGTTCTTCGTTTTTGATTCGGCTGTTCGCTTTTGCCGAAACAAATTTTAAATTTAATTTTTCTGCATTTTTTTTGACAAACTTTTCATCTGAGTCGGCTTCCCTGCCCCGGATACCGTGATTAAAATGAGCCACAATAATTTCCAAGCCTGACTCCCCGGCTAAACGCTCCAGCAAATATAGCAACGAAATTGAATCCTGTCCGCCGGAACACGCTAAGACCACTTTATCCCCTGCCCCAATTAGATCGTTTTCCGCGATGTATTTCTTAAACCGGAAATATAGATCCCGTTGGCTCAGCCGCGGCTCTCTTTTCCGCATTGTACGGCCTTCGGCCGAACTATTGGATCGCTTCACCCGCGACTTGAAACCGTGGTTTTCGCTTTCTTGTAATAAATTTTTCTGGGAGAGTTTAGACATTTTTATTCCTAAGTTGAAATTCTAACACAAAAATACATTAAATCAATGCCAAACACACTCATTCGATTGACCGAGAGAGAATTTTTTGCTATTATTCTAATGCGGGATGGAGCAGCCCGGTAGCTCGCGAGGCCCATAACCTCGAGGTCGTTGGTTCAAATCCAACTCCCGCAACCAAGATTTCTTATAATAAATTTACGGGGCAGGGTAGCTCAGTTGGTTAGAGCACAGGACTCATAAGCCTGGGGTCGAGAGTTCAAATCTCTCCCCTGCTACCAAAAAACATAGGGCCGAATGGGTCTTTTTTTAGTTCAATCTTATCTATCTTATCTATTTCCAAAAAAATACATGCTCCAATAAACATAGTTTGGCCGTGATATTTGAAGCGGCGACGCATCAGCTTTTAGCTCTTCGGTTTTCACTTTGTCGTATGATACCGCAACAGCAGTTTCTCCCGGCAAAACATAACGGAGTTTGGCCCTGGCAACTTTTTCTTTATAAGTGTTGGTTTTATAATAGGCAATATTATATTGCAGCTGTGAGATTTCGTCTTTTAAACTGTTAATTTCTTCTTCGTTAGCCGCCAAACCTTTATTCTCCTGATAGTTATCGTAGACGACTTTGCCGACTATAAAAAAAGCGTAGAGGATGAAGCAAATGATGATAAAACGCCAAAATCCCTCCGGCAAATTCCGCTTTATTTTAGTTTGCGAATTACTGTCTGCCATTTCCTAAAGTATATCACAAAGAAAAAATCCCCTGCGTTTGCAAGGGATTTTTTCTTAAGTGCTGTCTAAATTACCAGCGGTTCTTTTTATTGGTCGGGGCTTTCTTCGCTTTACTTCCTGTCTTTGCCGGTTTTCGGCTCTTCTTGATTACTTCACTCGATACAATTTCTTCTTCGTCATCTTTACCAAACCAGTAAAAATATCCGCCTGTTGCCGCTCCGGCAAGAATAATCAGGATGAATAGAATGATCCAAGGCGTCCAGTTTATATCTTCAGAATCACCACTATCCTCGGTTTCCGTGCCTTTGATTTCTCCCTGCTCCGTTGGAACCGGTGTAACAGTTTCTGCCGGTTCTTGAACAATATTTTGCGGCGTAGCCGGCTGAATAGCTACAGGTTCTGTAGCTGTAACGGTTTTAACAATTTTAGCTGATTGAGTCGTAAAACTATACTCAGAACCGGTTGCTTCAGGAGAACCATGAGACACGGTTCTGAAATAATAGGTTGTTCCTGGAATCAATTCAGTGATTGCAACTGTGTGTGAAGTAACTAGACCAGGATATGTATCCGTCGAAAATGCGTAACCATAATTTGGAGCTATGTCTTTTGTCGAATGTGAAACCGTATCATAAACGACTCGAGAGGTTGACGCTTGATTTGTCGTCCAGGTAATTGTCACGGAGGTTTCGCCAACGGCGGAAGAAGTTTCACCGCTAATTACTGGGGCAATACGATAAACAAATTCTTGAACTCCACTATCATTTCCAGCTAAATCGTAAGCTATCGCTTTGATAGTTGTGTCAACCACAACTGAAATTGGTGTTGAATATAAAGTACCATTTGTTTTACTCGGATCAGTATTGTCAGTAGTAAAGTAAATAACATCAGGATTAACATCATCACTTGTTAGTATAACCAGCTTTGCATCTTGATAATCATCTGCTTTCGGAGTAGCAGAAAGGATCGGTTTAGTATTATCAATTGCGTATGTGGTCTTGCCGGTTGCGGCAACATTTGGATTTCCCGCTCTATCAGTTGCCGTAATAGTTACAGCTTCGTCGTGATTGTGACCAGCCGGAACATTCCATTGGTAAGTCCAGACTAGATTGGATGTTTTTGTCATCGCTGTTGCAACAACAGCATCTCCGATAGCAATAGTCGGGGGAGTTGTTTCGTCAATCTGATCTGCTTCAGTAAAGGTTGCCGTAATATCCACTGTATCAGCATCGCGAACGATATTGTCGGGATGATTATCCGAAAGGACGACTGTTGGATCTGTGTTATCAATAACAATTGAGGTATAAGTCGTTAATGTTCGGCTGTTACCAGCGTTATCAACTACATACGCTCTTAACTCATAGTCTCCGTCAGCAACTGAGGTAGTATCCCACGAATATTCGTATGGCGCAGAATTATCAGTTGGCAAAAGATTTGTCCAACTGCCACCAGAAATACGATAAGAAAATCGAACATAATTTACTCCAGATGGCGTAGTTGGTGGAGTCGGATCATCAGCGGTGGCTGACAAAGTAATTGTACCTTTTGCAATTGATCCGGTCGCTGGAGCTGCAATAGAGACTGTTGGCAATGTCGAATCAATTGTGAAGAGTGAACTCGTTACTTGAGTAGTGTTATTAGCCTGATCAGTAGCTATTAAGCGAACTTCGGCGGCATTAGCATTTGTTCCAACTGGGACATTCCAAACATAATAACCATCATTCTCAGTTGCGGAAGTTATAGAATTCCAGCCACCTCCGTCGATTTGATATTCAAGCGCGATTGGTTGGCTGCCAAAATTTATATCGGAAGCAGACCAAGTGATTGTCCGATTTCCCGCTCTCCATAATGTTGAGGATACTGGAGCAGTAATCGAAGCTGTTGGATTAACATTGTCCCAAATAAAGGTGCCTGTGCTAGTCGATTCGACATGACCGACATTATCAGTCGCTCGAGCCGCTAGCGTATAAACACCATTTTTGGATCCCATTTGGGCTTTGTCGAGCACATAAGACCACGCCGTTGTACCTGAAGCAGTAACGCTGGAAGTAGTTGCCGTCCAGCCTGCACCATTCCAATAATCGCCAAACGGGTTGATAATTGTTACATCAACGCTAGCGATACCGGCCGGAGAATCATCCGCAGTTCCAGAAATTACACCATTTACCGGAGACAGATCCCAGGTATTCGGTCCATAAACTTGCCCTTGTAAATCTGAGCTGATGGTTGATGTTGGATCTGAATTATCGATAGTAAACACGGCGTCTGATGTGTCTTCGCTAGAATTTCCAGCGGCATCAAAAGCAATAATTTTTACTATTACTTGATCGCTATTAACATCCGGAACTGTCCAGTCATAGCTCCCATCGTTTACTTCACCAACTTCGACAAGTGAGTAACTGGAGCCATTGTTTGTTGAATAGTAAAGATCAATCGGATTAGCTAATAGATGACTATCAGTAGCTGGAGTCCAAGTAATTACGGTGCTGCTACCAGCGGCAAATTGCTCTCCACCGTTTGGAAAATTCAAACTCACAACAGGAGAGGTTGAATCCTCGGTAATCATTGGCACCACTGCAACAGGACTTTCATTGCCGGCAGAATCAGTTGATGTCACCAAGAAGAAGTTATCGGCATCTTGTGTTAGTGGAGTAGAAATTGAATAGGATCCGCCAGTCGCAGTTCCAGTAGCAACAACTGTGCCATCAGACTTATCGCCATCGTTATTCGGATCACTATAAATACTAATTGCAGTATCTGCTTCGGCATTACCAGAAATATTCCTTGCCCCAGAGTTAAGAATAATAGCAAGGCCCGGAACAATGACACTGGGGGCAGCTGGTGTATTGGCATCAATATTTAATCCGCTGCCAGAGGTAGAGATAACATTGGATAAATTCCCAGCTCGATCAGTTAATTGAATGCTCAATGCTTCAGCGTTGAGTAAATCAGAATCTCCCTCGCCAACTGTATATGAGGCTTCGTACCGAGTATCAACGGCATCATAAACGAAAGACAGCCCATAAGAATTTATTGAACCGGTAACAGTTGATAGATTTTGGTCAAAAAGAGCATCATCAGTATTGACGTAAACCGTTACAACCGCACCAACACCAACTGTAGCCCCGGTTGGAATCAGCCCGGCAGAGGTTAATACCGGAGCATAATCATCAAAAACACTGACGAAATCGCTAATAACAGAATTCGCAAAAACATCGATGCTATTTCCAGCCGCGTCCAAGACATTTCCAGCAGAGCTAACTGTCACAGAAAACACTCCACCCATATCTAAGTTGCCAGATTGATCGGTAATGCCTAGCTCAACAACTGAATCATTTTCAGCATTTGAAACCCCCGATACTGTAATAGATCGCTGATCAGCCAAAGTTGACAAGTTACCGTCACTATCATAAAGAACCGTATAATCAATAGCAGTTCCTGCAGTTGGAATGTTTTCAGAAAATCCGACCGACAATATGTCATCGCGATCATTTTGCCCCTGCGTGTAAACTAAACCGATTACATCGGGACCAACCTGAGGCTTTACACCATCAACAGCAGTAATCTGGCTATTAGTATTAATGGTATTGCCAACTAAATCATCAAGACTTGATGCTGTAATTGTTGGAGTTGCGCCTGAAGGTAAAGCGGAAGTCGTATCTAAAATTACTTTAGTTGGGGTATCAACTGTTACACCTGTCACCAGTCGGACAGGATTATCAATAGAAAAATCAGATGAATCAACTGTGGTTGCGTCTATAGACTCGCTAAAATTTACTACGACTCGAGTAACTGAAGCTGTATAAGACGAAACTAGAGTCGGGCGGATTGTATCAAAATCCAAGGCGTTTGTTATTACACTTCCAGATTGAGTGTTGCCGGCATTATCAGTTGCTGTTACCGCAAAATATGAGTTACCATTCAAAACCCCTTCTAGAAGCGGGCTTGAGGTATTACCAGCCAGTAGTGCAGTATCAGCCGGGTTGCCGGTAGCCGCAGATATATTAATTGTATAGGTGGTGCTATCGCCTGTTATATCTACTAGTGTGCCTGCGCTAAAAGCAATTTGATCACCGATTCCAGCAACTGACGATGGAGTGGAATGATTCTCTACAATTGATATATCACCGTTACCAGTAATAATCGGGCTAATGCCGTCAACCAAATGATCTTCATTATCAGTTACAGTTGACGGACCATCGCCATTTGTTGCGGTGACTATTATATCGGCATCAGTAACGTCAACAGAGCCATCGATAATACCGGTGCCGGCTTGCCAGATATGACTGCCAGGGGCAGTCTCGGCACCAACTTCGACTCCGCGACCGAATTCTGAGAAGTCGAAAGAAACAGTTAATGCATAATCAGACGGCAAACTTCCAGTATCATCAAACCACGCCGTCACAACATCACCGATTTTGAATGTACCACCAGAACCGGTACCATTGGCCAAAACACCGATGTTTGCCATAGTTAAACATGGTGCTGCTGCTTGAACCATAGTTGGAGCCCAGACCTTTATCAACCAGGATGGTGTCAACATGCCAAAAGCTAACACTACAACCAGAAATTTGTATAAAAATTTCTTCATTTCCTTCTCCTTAATTAAACATGTAAAAATCAATTTCTTGCTCAGAAACCTAATAAAAATTAAATTGTTAACCTGCCAAAGATCGACGTTAAAGAACATTCGTCATATCTTTTGAAAACGGCAAATCTCCCTCCGCCCTCTCTTGGCAAATCCTGAAATTGTCCTGTGGTATTCACCTTCATGCTTCCCATAGCGCACGGTTTGTGGAGTATGAAATAGTATTACTAATTCATACTTTTCGCCCGCCATAGGTACTAGCGCATCCACGCCAGAAAATTAGCAACTCGCTTGTTTTCTGTCAACAAAAAAACCGGCCATTACTTGCCGGACACTAAAAACAACAGGTCTGATGTGAACAAATTTGTTATTTACTGACCGAAGAGTCCTGAAAGGGCGGCAGTAATTCTGCCAAAAAATTGGACGATGGGTGATTTCGGTTTGGCCGCCATCTCTGTAGTTAGAGTTGTTTCCGTTACTTCCCCGTTTTCTGAATAAACGCCCTGAACAACGCCAACACCGACATCTTGATATTCGGGATTTAAAATATTTTGCCTGTGAGTTGGCGATTTCATCCAAGCCTTAACAATGTCCTCTGAGGTTGAGAAACCTTTGGCCAAATTTTCACCGGCGACCGAATATTCGTATCCCGATCTGATTATAAACATCCAAGGAGTTAAACCGTAAGCATAATGTTCAAAATAATTCCGTGCCAGCATATCGGAGGATTTAGTATATGCCGCTTGATTTAAATTTTGGTTAGTGGTTAAAGGCGACAGTCCAACCGATTCTCTCTCCCGATTTATTGCAGAAATTATATTTTCGGGAGAAATTTCTGAAGCGCTGGCAATAAAAACCGTAGCTAAACCAATAAAAAACAGCGCAGCGATGGTAACCGCCGGCAAGACTTTTCTTTTTATCTCCGTTTCCTCCATGTATCTATTGTCTTATAAAAACTTTAATGATTCAAGTTTTTTCAAGTTTATTGAAATTTCAATTATTAAATGTTACTCTTAAAATACTAGGGCTCGTAGCTCAGTGGTTAGAGCGGCCGGCTTAATAATAATATTCCTAAGTCTTTTGATAAGAAATATTATACTAGGGCTGCTCGTCGAGTAATCGATGAGTGATTCTTGTCAAATTCGGGGAAACCTAAAGCGTTAAAGCTATGGCAATCCCGAGCCCCATTCAGCGGGGTGTAGAGACTGGTAGACAGGCATCCTAATTTATCTAGTGATAAATGGATGAAGGGACAGTCCAGACCACGAACTCGAAAGAGGCGGCTAAAGTCGAAGTGGTAAGCATAACCGGTTGGTCGCAGGTTCGATCCCTGCCGAGCCCACCATATGATAACGACAGGGAGCGAACGGGAAGGGGTCGGGAAACGGGAGTTTCCCGCGGAGGAAGAGAATAGAAACCGTGGGTTTCTATGAGCGAGCTTCGCAAACGGGTGAAGATCCCTGCCGAGCCCACCAAACCAGGTCTTCTGTTTAGAATCTTTCATTGATAAAATAAACGTTATGACTTATAAAAACAAAAAGACTTTATTAATAGTGATAATGTCAGTGCTGATGTTGATATTCGCTCTGACATTGTCATTATTTTTATATCAGCGGGCCTATGCCGGCAGAATTCTAAATAATGTTTTTTACAACGGAGTAAATCTAACGGGGAAAACCAAATCACAAATAAAAACAATTATTGAAAATGATGCATCACCGCTTCTAGACAATAAAATTGTTGTTAAATCCGAAGCAGGGAAAGAATATACTGCTCCATTTTCGCAAACCGGAATATCACCGGACATAAACAACACAGTCGATATTGCTTTCTCCTATGGCCGAGATGACCAATTCATGAAAATGCTATTCAAGTTGTCAAAAACCGTAGTTCAAAAAGAAGATATTGGACTTGATATTGAATTCAATGAAGAGGAATATCAGGCCTACATTAGCAGGGCTCAAGAGAATTTAAACATGCCTCCGGTTGATGCCAGTTTATCAATCAAAAACGGAGAAGTTATTACCAATACGGGGAAAAACGGCAACACCATCGACGCTTCAGGCCTAAAAAAATCTTTAACTGATCAATTTTTCAGCGGATCAGAGACAGCCACTTTGGAAATTCCAATTACACCCGTTACTCCTACTCTGCTCACGGATAATTTAGCAACGGCCAAAAGCATGGCAGAAAAATACTTATCGCATAACATGACTCTGACATATAATGGCCAGAACTATTCCGTTGGAACCGGTGATATTTCCAGTTGGATCTCTTTCGGCTTGGAAAATGGAAAATACTCTGCCTGGCTAAATAACAGTGCCATAAAAAACTATCTGGCGAAAATTGCTGCCAAAAATGATGTACCAGTAATTGATAAAAAACTGTCGGCCACGGATCTTACTCATGTCCTTCAAGAGGGCCGTCAGGGAGTTTATTTGAATCAAGACGATACACTGGACAAAATCGTTGCGGCACTAAATTCAACAGCGGCCGGAGCAACAATTGCCATGGTTTCGATGACGAAAGAACCGCAAATATTGACGGTTTTTCCTGATGAAGGCATTGTTCCCGGCAGATTCCCCGGAAAATATATTGACATTGATGTGGCACATCAGTTATTGACCTTGTTCGATGGGACAAATCAAATTGGTCAGTATATCATATCGTCAGGCAAAGCTTCAACTCCTACCCCGGTTGGCACTAGAACAATTCAAGGACACGGCGGGCGAGCCTGGTCGGCACCATATGGACTTTATATGCCATACTTTATGAGCATGGGTGGCGGTTATGGAATTCACGAACTTCCCGAATGGCCAAATGGTTATAAAGAGGGTGAATCCCACCTGGGAACTCCGGTCTCTCATGGCTGCGTTCGGCTTGGCGTCGGCCCGGCAGAGTTCGTTTACAATTGGTCGCCCGACGGAACACCGGTCTACATACATAAATAAAGCTTTGTAAATCAACAGTGTGATATAATAACTTTATGAATTACGCGAACACATTAAAACTATCGACTTCGGAACTTGATATCACTGAAACCAAAAATTCAGAAGTTATTTCTGTTTTGTCAGATGTAAATCTTGGAGATTCAAATAAAAAAACACTCCAAGAAATGACAGACTTCAGGGATCTTCACAATGAAGACTGTCAAAAATAAAAATATCCTTATTGATAGTTGCATCTTATTGTATTGTGAAGCCCAGATATTCAAGATTGAAATTAGAGAACTTTTAAGAATTCTAACCAATAACGGCAATAAACTTGGGATATCCGAGTTTAGTGGGTTTGAGGTGCTAAAAAACGCTAACGAAAAATATAAGGAATATTTTGTTAAATTACTAAACTATTTACAAAATATTCCTGTCGATAAACGAGTTTTAATAAATGCAATAAAAATTTTTAAATACTATGAGCATAAAAAGATTAATGACATTAAAAAGGCACAATCGGGCGATTTAATAATTAGTGGAACATGTTTATTATTAAAGGAACCACTATTACTGACAACTAATATAAAAGACTTTCACAAGCCTCTTTGGAATATCTACAAAAAGACCTATATTGTTTATGAACTTGAAAATAAATTTGAACTGCTTAATATCTACCTATTAAAACCAAATATTGAGACATTAACAAAAAAATAAACTATCTTTATCATTTTTTTAGAACGATTAATTCTTTTGTCATGTTCTCGTTCGGACCGGAAACGGCGTCTAAGAGTGTCTGGTATTTGTAGATATATTTCTCTCCTTTTCTAGTACCTGGATCATTGGTAATAAAAATTCCCTGGTTATCATCGTAACCGATAATGACCAGCATGTGATATTCTGGGCCCGCTCCGGTAAAGTTTGGATTTCCGAGTTTTCTTCCGGCCGTAGGTGCAATAACCGGAGTGCCGCTGGAGATATATTTTTTAATTACGGCTTCGTTATATCCGGCCAAAACTTTGCCATTTAAGCCAAAATATTGGCGAGCCAAAAGCAAAGTCATTTGAGCATCTAAGTCTTTATGGACACCAAATCTTTCTATTTGCCAGCCAACTGATTGGTCAATTTCGGTTTTCATTTCATCCTTTGTCAGCCCTTTTGATTCCAGATAATGTTTTGTGATAATAATCGACGCTTCCTCGCAGGCATCTTGATACGGTTGCGACCAATCGCCAAACGGCGCCTGTGAAGCGAACGGCACAGAAAGCAAATAACTTGCGGACAGCTGTACTTCTTTTTCTTCCACTGTTTTTAGCGTGTTCATGCCCCCGCCGCCATTTTGAAAAATCTCCGTTTGATCGTATTTGGTTTCGGCAATTCCCGAGGTTTTATTTCTCAATCGGGATTGAAAATAAAAAACAACAAAAAAAAGTCCGGCAATTATTACAAGACCGACAAGCGTTTTTAGAATTCCACTATGTTTTTTCATCTTAAATACGACTTGAGAAAACTGGGATTATTTAATGTCAGTGAGTTTAAAAATTACTTCTGAACCTTTTTTAATCTCTCCTCTAAGAATCTTCTCTGCCAGAATGTTTTCCACCTGATCAGAAATTACCCGAGACATTGGCCTGGCACCCATTTCCGGATCGTATCCCAATTCTGAAAGCTTTGCAAGCGCGGCAGTTTCTACTTTAAGGATAATTCCTTTTGTCTGGTAGATGCTTTCAGCCAATTTTCTAATCATCATTTTTGCTACTTCCGTTATTTCGATCTTAGAAAGCGGATAATAGTAGACAACTTGTGTGAAACGGTTGATAAATTCCGGTCTAAAAATACCCTGATTTTGAATATATTCTACAACCTGCTTGCTGGCTTGTTCGTATTCAATGTTTTCTGCCGTTAATTTGCGGATTAAATTGGCTCCGGCATTGGAGGTAGCGATAATAATCGAATTCTTAAAATAAACTTTTCTGCCGGCCGAACTGGTAATGAAACCCTCGTCCATGATCTGCAAAAATAAATTTAAGATGTCCGGACTGGCTTTTTCAATTTCGTCAAAGAGAATGAGCGAGAATGGCTTATCCCTAACTTTGGAAATTAACTCCCCCTCTATTCTCGGCCCATGACCGGCAGGAGCTCCGATTAATCTATATACATCCTCTTTATTCTGATATTCACTCATGTCGAAACGGATCATCGCATCTTTAGAATTAAAATAAACTTCTGCTAATGCTTTGGCGGTTTCAGTTTTGCCAACGCCAGTAGGGCCAAGGAATAAAAAGCTGCCGATCGGCTTGCTACTCTCGGTGACACCAGCCCTTGAACGTTTTAGGGCTCCCGACACTGCTTCGACTGCTTTAGTTTGGCCGACAATTCTCTTTTTTAACTCCACTTCAAGGTTGACCAAGAGTTCCTTTTCCTGACCGGATGCCTCTTTAACCGGAATGTTCGCCTTCGAGCTGACATAGTTATCAACCACATCAACAGTAATAATTTTATTCTTGCTGTTTGATAAGGTATTCGCCGACCCTTCAAGTATGCTGATAGATTTCTCGGGATTTGGCAGATCCAAAATATACTTTTTTGCTAATCTAACGACTTCTTTTATCGCCAAGTAGGTAATGAGCACACCAAAATGTGACTCGATTCCCGGAGCCACATCTTCCAAAATTCGAAGCATTTCATCATCGGTAGGCTCTGCCACTTCGACTTTTTCAAAACGCTGAACCAGAGCTGAATTTCCAGCAATTAAATTGCTATAACTGGCGACATCGGTTGTGCCGATAAAATTAATTTCAGGATAAGATAAATATGGAATTAACACAGACGTCGCGTCAACTTGTCCCGCTTCTCCGGACGACAGAATTTTTTCAATGCCATCAATGAAAATTATAATGTTGCCGGCGCTGGCAGCTTGAGAAAAGACTTGGGTAATTCTTTCGGTAAATTCTCCCGGCCCCGAAAGTCCGGAAATTAAGAGGTCAACATTTAATTCAACTACATGTTTGTGCGCTAGATTCGGCAATGTTTCGCCCAGATCAATTTTTCGGGCGAAACCTAAGAGGGTCGTTCTCTTGCCGATTCCCGGCTCGCCGACCAGGACAGCATTGGCACCAACATTGCGGTTCAGCGCCTGTTCCAAGAGCTCGATTTCCTTGTTGTGGCCGATCAGTTCCAAACCCAAACCCCTGGTTTCAAGCGACTCGGTTAAATCAACCGAGTAGCGATCGAGTTCCTGCGTATATCCGTAGGCCCAATCCTTACCTACTCCTCCAGTTAAATGGAGATATTTGGGATCAAGAAAATGATGCCTGTCTGCTATTTTCTTCTCGATATTCGTCTGCCAATAAACAATATTGGCTAAATCATCAACGGTAATATTGAGGCCCGAAAGGTAGGAAGAAAAGGCTAAATCGGCTTCAGCAAGGGCAACCAAAAAGTCCCCTGACTCAATTTGGTCGTGATTTTCTTTTATCGCAATCTCCAACGCCTTTTCGGCTAAAGTCGAAAATCTGACTCCCGACATAGCCTTTTGCTTCGATAAAATATCAAGTATTTCAGTTTTTGATTTTCCGAGCCGGGCAAAAACGAAATCGCTCTGTTTTGATTCGATTATTACCGACAAAACATCGGATGTGTTAGATTCCTCCAAATCAGACCCTAATTGCAGTAGTGCCAACGATAATTCAACCGAAAACGAATTTACGGCATTAATCTCCCCGCCCTTAGCAACGCTATCTTTCATTTCTTGTGGACTTTGGATTTCCGGACTTTTGACGAAATATCTCAAAAAGCTACGAATTGCGATGAAAAATAGAAACAATGCTAGGAAAACTTGGTCTAAACCGAAATATTGGCCAAGAAGATCCGGATTATAAATAAACATTGCCCAAATTGCCAAAACTGCCAAACCGAAAAGCCAAAATATTGCTGATAATATTTTTCCGGCGCCACTGGAAAAGAACCTGTTTATTGCAACTAGTTTTTTGATTCTTGTAGCCGAAAAGTTGGCTTTAATTATTGTATTCATTTAATAGCTCGTGCCATTTAGGTTCACTAAGCCAAAAATCAAGAGTATTAAAACTGTAATCGGAAACGCCAGCCAAAGAGCGAACAGTGCGACAGATATTGAAACCGTGACGACAAACAAAATTGCAAAGCTGATTAAAACTGATGTTTTCGCCAGAAAACCGATTACCCGCGAGGCTAAATTCAACATAAATACCTGGAACTTCTGCTGTAGAGTTAAACCGTCCGTTGATATAATGTCGCGCTTCCAGGGAGAGAACCAAGTCGCCAACAAAACCTTGACTGAAAACATGTCAAAAAGTGAAATCATTGCTGCTAGGAAAGCCAAATACAGCCGGCGCGGTAAATATCCGTACCACCAGCTGAAAAATAACAGTCCTAAGTTACTTGTCCCCTCCTTCATATGTGAAAATGTTAGCTTTCTTTTTTCGAAATTGCGCCGTTTGGACAGATCGATTTAACCTGATCCATATCGCAATCACATTCGCCGTCAGATATTACGTGGGACTTTTCATCCTTAATCTCGAATAATTCCGGAAAAGCATCTGCACAAACTCCACAACCTACGCATTTTTCCTTGTCAACGGAAAGTTCACTCCCTTTTACCATGGGTCTGTCTCCTTTGCCCTGTTAAATAATCGCGTCGCGATTGCGCCAATGGCGCATTTAACAGGGTAAACTTATTTATTTCTATCCTAATTATAGATGATTTTAGGCAAAAAAAACAGCGGGTGTGCGACGTGCACTACCCGCCTTCAGTACTCACAGGGTTCAGCTAGCTAACGGCTGCGGTGATTACGCTGCCGCAGTCGGGGCAACGCGTCAGACCCTCTGCTGCCAGTTCTTCATCGGTCAGCTCCGGCAGTTTCTTGACAACAAGGCTGCTCGGAGCCAAGATCTGGATCGGCTCGATCTCGTAGGAGATCGGCTTGCTGCCGGTCGCTTCGCGGCGCTTGCGTTCCTCGTCGCATACATCATCGAAGCTGGCAGTCTCGAAGATCACGGTGCGCGACTCAACGTTATCCCAACCGGAGGGCGTGGGCTGCCCTTTCCAGATCTTCTCGAAGAGGCGAAACCCGACGATGATTCGACCCCGGCCGGGTTTGAAGTAATGAGGCCCCAACAGCCGGTCGTTCAGTTCCCGCTGACGCAACCTGGCAAAACCTCCGGTACGCGTGTGGAAGTACTCATCGACAATGTGAAGCCCCGCCATCTTACACGACGGAATCCACATGCCGAATGCGGCGAAGGCCAGCTCGTTCAGGATCACCTCCACAAAAGGCGCATAAGACCTGTGCTCGACATCGTCTCCACGGTTCCACAGTTCTGCCCCCAACTGCTTGACCTGGTACCCGCGCACTAGCGCCTTGTCCTTGCCCTCGAGGCGCGGGCGGATGAAACCCTTGATCGCCTCTGAGAGCCGGCCGGGAAAGGCCTTGTCGGGATAGTCCAGCTTGCCATCTTCTCCGACCATCAACCGCTCGAATGCCGGGTTGTCGATGATCTCGAGCAGCAGGCGCCACCACTTGTGGAACAACTGCCGATGATCAACGAACTTCCAGACGTGGTCGATCCAGATACCCGTCTCGAAGACGGCCAGAAACAGTCCGCAGCAGAGATCTGGCCTTGGCAACGGCTCGGACTTGAGAACATCAGCCACCTTCGCCAGCCAAACATCCACTTTGTCAGGCCGATACGCGACTGTCGCTCTGGCAACCAACGCGACTGCCCCCCAGCTGGTGTTGCCGTCCTTCAGCAGGTTTGCCATCCTGTTGAAGTTGACCCCCTCGGAGTAGCCTCTGGCTTCCATTTGGTGGAACCAGGCCTTAGTCAACTCTACCAGTTCGCGTTCGCCCCGCCCTGTGAACGTCTGACTGTCCAACAGCTCCTCGGCAATTTCGATCGGCATGCTACATTCTCCTTTCAAAGAATGCGCAGAGATTTGAGACACCCCATTCCTTTCAAAATGAGGTAATTTCCGGTTATCACCCGAAATCAAACAAAGCTTAACAGCTAAATATTTATCTGTAAAGACAAAAACAGCTTTTATTTGTAATAAATACTCCCCTGGGGTATAATGTGGAAAAGCGGGGGTATAGATGTGGATAAGTCTCAGCAATTTAGAATTTAAAATTTTCAATTTAAAAATTATGGAAATTCAAAAAACACAAAATAGGCTCAAACGAATAGAAGGTCAAATCCGCGGGGTACAAAATATGGTCTCGCTTCTTCGATCCTCCGACGAGATCATTATCCAGTTGTCAGCAATTCGTTCAGCAGTAAATTCACTGTTGTATGAAATTATCGATCAGGAAATCGACCAAGCCGATCTGGAAAGAATTAAGGAACTAAAAAAGACGCTCAAGCGCCTATCAAATAAGTAGCTCAGGATTTAAATCAGTTTTGTCGCTAAGAGTACTAAGATTGCACCGGCCGTAGTATAAAAAGCCAAATATATCGAGTTTCCTTTCTCGTGTGCTTCGGGCAAAAGGTCGGAAGCACCGATGTAGAGAAAGAAGCCGACAAAATAGGCCAGGATATAGGTTAATGAAATTTCCGATATCTTGATCACCTGCGGCAGAAAAATGCCGGCAACCGGAGCCAGTGCCACAGCAATCAGAAAAGATGTTATATGCGCCCGGTCATTCTTATTCGTTAACATTAAGGCAACCGTACAGAGACCATCGGAGAATTTGTGGAGCACAACGCCAATCGAAATTAAGATTCCAATCGACGGGTTAATCAAAAAACCGGCACCCATAGCCAAACCGTCAATCAAACTATGGAGCGTGATGCCGATGCCACCAAGGAAACCAATATTTTCATGATGATCATTTTTACAACCTTCTTCGGTACACGAGTGAACTACCATAAATTTCTCAAGAAAATAGAACGACAGAAACCCACCGAGAACCGCCACCATTGGACCGAAACTACTGACGTTATTACTCTCGATTAGGTCGAATACTTCGGGCAAAATCTCGAAGAATGCCAGAGCAACAAGCACGCCGGCCGCAAAAGCCATAACGAAATGCAATCGGTTTCTATATCGAAACGCGAAGTAGCCGCCAAGAATGGTGGCCAAGAAAGCTAGAATTGCAAAGAAAATTAACATGAGACAATCTTAGTTTATAAAGTTTATAAAGTCAAAAGTTTATAAAGCACGTTGAGTGATGGTCTATAAAATTGAAACTCATTGGACTTTACAGACTTTAAGAACTTTTTACTTTCATCTTGATATGAATTTATTCGTAGCGCAAAACATCCAAGGCATTTACCTGAGCCGCGCGGCGAGCCGGATAAATACCGGTAATGAAGCCGACCAATACCGCGATGAGGACTACTGTCATAATTAAGCTAAACGGGTAGTAGAAAACCGAAACCGGATCGCCGCCTGCCCGTAGAGCAAATGCGTTTAATATCGCGTTGGCGGTCAAGCCAAGAACGACTCCCCAAATTATGCCAATCGCCCCACCGATAATACCAAGAGTTACCGCTTCAGCCATAAACAAGCTTTGAATATTTTTCTTATTCATGCCTAAAATTTTCATTAGCGCAACTTCTTTGACTCTTTCCAGCAGTGATATTGTTAGAGTATTGAACATTCCGAGCAAAGCGACTAAGAAAGCAATGAAACCGAAACTGCCTAAAACAATTTTAAAGACTGAGAAGACTTGTTCCACTTGACTAACGGTATCTCCAACATATTGAGTCTTTAGCCCAAAACCTTCAATGTTTGCCCGGATGTTGTCTACTTTACTTCGATCAGTGACTCTTACTTTTGCTTGAGAAAATGTAAGAAGCTCCCAACCAGAAACTGCTCCAGCATTAACATATACTGATGGCGACGAATCATCTTTAATAATCCCTACAATTTCAAAATCTTGATTTGCCTTGGTGTCCGACTCACCACTCTTTGCCAATTCCTTCGGAATAATTACGTCAAAATTGATTTTTTTACCCAAAGTCGATTCCGGATTATCCTTAGTAATAAAAGCCAAATAAGAGGTATTAACAACCGCTTGTTTATTGTCAGATGATAGACTTCGGCCGTAGCGGATTTTTTTTCCGGACCAATCCAAATATTTCTCATTTGTAGCAAAAAAGGCGGTATCCATAGTATTGTCGCCATTTTTTGCCTTAGCCCCCAAATTTGTTATTGTTTCGGCCGATGAAACGAATTGTATCTTAGCAATTTTATCTATGGTCTCACTGTTGAGCTTGATGATCTGTGAATTACCGGTACCGACATCAATTAACTGGAAGGCATCACCACCGGTAATTTGTTGCGTTACCAGTTTTTGAATTCCGGATCCGAATGATATTAAAAAAACCACCGATGAAATCCCAATAATAATACCAGCCAAAGTCAAAACTGTTCGAAGCCGATGCGCCAATAAGTTTTTCACGGCTAATTTAAAGAGGAATTTCTTATCCATGATTTGTGTCCTTAACTATTGAACCGTCTCGGATTTCTATTCTCCTGGTACCAAAATCCCAATATTCTTCGTTGTGAGTAACCATTAAAATTGTGCGCTTGTATTTTTGATTCAGGTCTCGAAATATTTTCATAATCTCTCCTCCCGAAACCGAATCCAGATTACCGGTTGGTTCGTCTGCCATCAAAATCCAGGGGTTTGAGACAAGAGCCCTTGCCAAACCGACTTTTTGTTGTTGGCCTCCGGATAGTTGAGTCGGCATTTGATCCGCCAGATCGGCTATTCCAATATCAGACAACATTTTTTGGGCATGCTTAATTGCTTCGGTCTCTTTTTCTCCTTCAACCATTAACGGAAGCGCGACATTCTCTATAACTTTAAGTGATTTTATCCAATATGGCATTTGGTAAATCATACCGATCTTTTTCGCTCTGAACATCGCTCTTTCGTCGTCATCAAGGTCGTATATTTTTGTTCCGCGGATTGTAACATCACCTTTTGTTGGTTTATCCAAACCGAGAATAATATTAAAAAGAGTTGACTTGCCGCAACCGGAGGGGCCGAAGAGAATGATAAAATCCGTTGATTTGACATTCAAATTTACAGATTTTAGCGCCTGGATCGTGTTTTTCCCAACGACAAAATCTTTGTCGACATTATTGACGCCGATTATTGTTTCATGCTGTTTTAGATCTTCTGGCATTTCCCTCCGTAAACATTACTTTTCATATTATACAGTAAACTGAAGCTTTCAAGAAGTCTTATTGCCTCAAAATCCCAAACGTTTCTGGTTAATTTACATTATTTTTGAAATCCAACCAAAAAGATTACTCAGGGTTTTCATCACAATATTGAAGATTGAACTGACTGTTTCACCAGAGATTACAGTTTCATCTTTGCTCTCCGCCGTATTACCCGCTCCATCTTTGGCGATTACCTTGAAGTGATAAGGAGCTGATGGTAACAGATCTGTAATTACCACCACGTGGTCGGTTGTTAATCCGGAATCAGCCTGACCCTTCTTTCTGTAGGTTGCCCCAGAGATACCACTGTCATACTCAATTCCGCCAGTTGAAGGTTCATCGGTTTTCCAAGAAATAACTACGCGAGATTTATTCGCTAATCCACTGCCGACATTCGACGTATCAACAGAAATGCTTGATATTGTCGGTGGTCGGGAATCCGCACCGGTATTTAATATTTGCGAATCCGATTCGACTAGATTGCCAAACTGATCGCGTCCCGAAACTTTGAATTTATAATCCGTGCTGTTTTTCATATTTGACAACGAAACTTTATGATCCTTGACAAGTGCGGACTGGCTTTCTTCAAAAACTAGAGCATCGCCAACATCTTTTGGTGAATATTCAACACTCGAGGTAGTAGGAACATTCGTTACCCAAGAAATTAAAACTGCCGGCGCAATACCCGAAAGATCGGCTTGATAGCTAATTTGTGATATCTGCGGTAATGGCAAAGTATCAAAAACATAATCATCCGAAACTAATAAATTTCCATCAATATCACCACCGCGAATTTGGAAGTGGTATCTGGAGGTGTGGGTTAGGTTGGTAAGTTTTACGGAGTGACGAGTCGTCATCGACGAATCATTTTCCGGCAAAATCGATCCGTAGCTTATTTCAGCACCAAAATGGACTCTAGTGTTCGAAGCGCTTGAAGTTTCCCAGGAAATATCAGCTGAATTTAGAGCGATATTTGAAATCAAAACATTGGCTATTGTTGGAGCAGCAAGCGTAGTAAAATTGTAGGTTACTGAATAAGCGCTATCCGATGAATAATCCCTATCAGCATCAAGCGCTTGAACCTGATAGTAATATTTTGTATTTGGTTGGAGACCGACAAGGATAATCGACTGTGCGGTTTTAAGTTCTGGATCAATCTGTGAGCGAGACAAGTCGGCTTCAGATGTACCAAAACGGACAGATGAAGTTGAGTTTCTGGAGACTATCCAAGTTATAGAAGCTGAGGTAGCTTTTGTTTCGACATCCAGCTCGGAGATAATAGTCGGCGGAGTGGTATATTTACCGGTCGGGTTCTTGGAGACTGTGGTTGAGGAAGCGGAAGCCGAATCGGCGTTATCAACAGCTTTGACCTGATAATAATACACTGTGCCGGTCGAGAGTCCGGAATCAATATAAGCGGTAGATGCAGTTGTAGCCACTTCGCTGAAAGAAATGTTGTTAGTTGAACGCAAAACGCTATAATGATCTGTTGCAACTGGCGGGTCTGCTGAACCACTAATCCACTGCAAGGTTAGCATAAATCTTTCCGTGACTCTATCTGATGAGTCAACAATTGAAACTTGATTTGGAATTGGCGGAGCCGCAGTCGTACAATTAAACGTCGCTGTGCCGTAGTTTGCAACATCAACACCGTAAGCTCCGGAATCGTCTTTGGCTACCAAATAGAAAATATTATCACCCTGTTGAGTAGCAAAAGCATCTTCGGCCAAAGAAGTAGCAGCGCTACCGGTCCAGGTTAAATTGCTGGTAGTCGGGACAGCATTAATTGAATAGCCATAGTCGACTATCGGCCGAGAATGGACCGGAGCAGTCCAGGAAAAAGCGAAGGTATTAACATCGTCGATGGCTGGCGTTGCTGTCACAGCCGTCGGTTTGGTTGGGACTTCATTTGAATAATAATATGTGGTTTGGACTTCGGCTGAATAATTACCGGCATTGTCAACCGAGCGAACAATAAAGATATTTTCTCCGGTTTGATAGGATGTGATACCAGTCTTGCTGGTTGCGACTTGAGTAGCACTCCAAGAGTCGCCGGAAGTTCCTCCGCGCATGTATTGGTAACCCTGTATGCCGGAACTGCCGTCCCCTGCGACATCGGTTGCCACCGGCCAAGTAAAATCAAAACTGTTGGTTGATGAATAGCCGGCGGGATTGGCTGCAATAAAAGTTGGAGCATTAGGATTCGTCGTGTCGTAGATGTATGTTGCGACTTCAGAAACAGTTGAGATATTGCCAGCATTATCTTTAGTTTTGATACGAAGACAATAGCTATCTTCGTTGGTTGTCAGATCGGGAATAGAGATAGAGATATCGGAGGAATAATGCAAACCGCTCCCGGTATCAGAGAGAACTCCGCGACTGGCTGTCGGATCGGCGCCACCAGCCCCGCAAGATGTGCCAAAATATGAATAATATCCGGCAACACCCGAGACATAAGCGCCGGTTTGATCGGTGGCCCCACCAACAGCTTCCGGCTCCGGCCATGAATAATATGGGGTGGAGTCAGAGCCGGCATTATTCAAAATAGGACTTCCGCCAGCGGAGTAAAGGGCGGTAATAGTTGAAGGGTTGCTAGGGGCGAAAGAATCGGCCGTTTCGTCGTCCCCAAAAGTTTCAAAAGTCGCCGGATCGTTCTGGTTGGCGTATTCGGTGGCGATCCAATCGGCAGAACGCAAAATATTAGAAATTCTAAATTCATCACAATTTGATCGTATATACTGATCTAAAGAATCATACCGAACTCCCAAACCAACATAATAACCGCTTGTAATATCACCTGCCGTAGTTGCAATTGAGGAAGTGGTGCCATAGGTTGCGCCATCAACATATTTAGTACCGACACCGTCTCTATCGAAAGTAACTGCCGTACTATGCCAAGCGTTATCGGTGATCGCGGTTCCGGTAGACGGACCAAGAACTGCTGTACCGCTTTTGTTTATGTACCAGTTAAGCCGTCCCGATGTATCAATAAACATCGAATAACCAGAAAGCGAAATATTATAATGCTTATTGATAACAGAAACACTGGTTGCCGGGTTTCCGTTTCTTTTAACCCAAGACTGAGTAGTAAAATCCGATGTGCCGATTGTTAAATCATTATTTGTAGTAATACGAAAGCCGGCATTTGACGAGCTTAAATCAGCACTATTGGAAATCTTTCCAGTTGCCAAATAACTTGGCGTTCCTTGAGCTGTCGCACTATAACTGTGACTTGATTCAGCAGCCGGACTTGCACTATCTGCCATATGCCAGACTCCGACATAGCCATTACTCCACACGGCCGTTTCTGATTCTTGATTTGGTGAGTTAGCGTTGCCGTAATACATATATATTGTAGTGTTTGAAGCAGTGAGCAACGATGGGATTTTGACCCAAGCCCAGAGTTCGTGATTAGTGGCATCGTACTTTTCTATCTCGTGCGCCAGTTTGTTGCCAACGGCATCCGCAAACAATATATCGTTGCCGTTGCTCTGAGCGGAGTCGAAGAGCGGATTGCTCACGTCAGTGATTTTGATAAGTGCCGGAAAGTCGGTTTGATCGGTATTTGGAACTTTGGTGTGATTAAAAACTACCGGTTGTCGGCTTCCCCAGGCCATATCGTACCAACCGGCCGGTGCCACCTGATAGGTGTAATTATCTTTGCCAACTTCCCCGCTGATAGTGGCAAAAGTTGATGGTGAATTCTGATTGGCGTATTCAGTAGCAATCCAATCGGCAGACCGGGCCGTGGAAGAAATACGGACTTCGTCGATTTTACCTGCAAAATAATCCGCATTAATTGTATTTTGCCCAATAACCCAGTTTGTGGGACCAACAAAATAACTATTAGCAGTTCTACTACCAATAAATGACCCTTGTTGATAGTAGGACTGTAAAAGATTGCTATTTAGGGTGGCGGCAGTATATAAGGTTTGACCAGTCATATTGGGAACTGTAATATTCAAATCATCGCCATACAAACCAAATCTTACTGAAGTAGAGTTCATGGTCTTTAAATGAAGTGCTTTATCTATTCCCGCAGTACCAACTCCAAACCAACCATGAGCGACCGAGAAATCTGTTGGCGTAATCCAAGCACTTACTGTAAAAGGTGACGACACCAGGTTGATACCTGACCCACTGAGAAACTGTGATGATCCAGAATACTGTGTTGCAGAGCCAATTATTCCCACAGATCCAAAAGTTACTCCCCCTGACTGTGTACCATTATGAGCATAAGAAGTTGAATCAAGAGCTGGACTCGCCGCCTGATTCATATGCCAAACGCCGGCGTAGCCATTGCTCCAAACCGCCTGCTGATCGGCAGCTAGCGGAGCTTCGGCTGAGGCGTTACCATAGTAAAGATAAATAGTAGTGTCGGTGGTATGTGAAAGAGTTGGGATTTTGACCCAAGCAATTAGTTCAGGAGTTGTTTTGCTAAAATTTTCGACCTCAAATTTGAGATCAGTTGTTTCGTTGGAACTGGTGAACCTAATGTCGTCGCCGTCATCTTGAGCCTTGGTGAAAATGGCATTATTAGTATCTGTGATTTTGATTAGTACAGGAAAATCTGTCTGGTCGGTGTTTGGAATTTTATTGTGATCGATGATGATCTTTTGGCGGTAGTTCCAGGAAGAGTTGTACCAGGCGGCAGAAGCCTTGGGAGAGTTGAATATTGATAGAATCCCCGACATCACAATAATGACCGCTACTATGAGCAGCGAGGCGACCAGGTTGTGATTTTTGATAATTTTCATATACATCTCAAAGTTAAAATCTCAAATCTCAAAATGTAATTCAAATTTAAAATCTTTTTCGAACACTGCGATAATTTTGAATTTATGATTGTTATTTTGCATTTTGAAATTTGCATTTTGCATTATATTTCTCTTTTACCTTTCATGGTAATAATACCAGCAGCTAGAATTTTCGATATTTCGTCAGCTTCTTTTAAGTGGATATCTGATTGAGTTTTAAACTTCTCCGAAGATTCAGCTATTAAATATAGCCAGTATTTGGTTTCATTGGCTGATTTTAAGGCAATCTGAAAGTAGTTAATATATTCTCTTTTGGAACTCGAAGATTTAGCTTCAACTACATTCGCACCTATTGAAGTTGCAGATCTGATTAATTGATCGGCAATCGACCAAAGCGACCTGTCTGATCTAATTGTCTCACAAAACTTAATCATTGATAGAGAAAAAGTTGTTAATCGTTTAGTGAATTCTAGTTTATAATTATCTTTCTGCATTTGAGTTTTTTTGATCTTTAAATTTTAATTTGTAATTGTCATTTTGAGATTTGAGATTTGCATTTTGAGATTATGATTACTCCGTAATTTTGATGAAGCCAAAGATACTTTCCAAGGCTCGCATTATCAACCCCCAAACACCTTCCTTGGCTTCAGCAGTGACAAAAATCTGACTTTCCGACTCGGTTTTATTCCCGCCATTATCTGTTGCAATGATTTTTAGATGGTGTATTACAGCTGGCTCCAAACCAGAAATTACTACCGAATGTTCAAGAGCTAAATTTTGATCACCTGGAACCGATCCGGAGTAAGGACCTTCGACATTAATTCCATAATCAACCTTACCGGAAGTCGGCTCATCTGTTTTCCAGGCAACTGAAATTTGTGATTTACCGTTTTCTGAACCAAAGAAAGATGATTCGATCGCAATATCTGAAATTTTCGGCGGTCGTGAATCAAGCGGGGTGATAAATGATTTCGGACTGCTTTCAGTCAGGTTGCCCAGACTATCTCGCCCGCTGACAGTAATAATATACGTTAAGTTATCCATCAATTCCGTCACTTCAACAGTATGAGAAGTTTCCAATTTAGCTTTAACAATTTCCTTATTAGCACCCCCTGTCGAATAATGAAGAATGGTTGATGTCGGAACATTTGTTACCCATTGCGCTCGAAAAGCCGGCCTCGGACTGCCAACAATAGTTTCTATGTTGAAATTATTAATCTCCGGCAAAGGCAGAGTATCGAACTGGTAGTCATCACTTGTTAGGCTGTTGCCATCAATGTCGTTGCCAAAAATTTTAAAGTGATAGGTTGTGCCGGGAGTCAGGTTAATAATTTTTACCGCATGATTAGTCGCCTGAGCGCCGGAAATATCCTCTATGTTTGTCCCGTAGCTGTTAGTTTTACCATAAGATATTGTTGATGTGGCAACAGTGGTAGTGGCAAAAGAAATGTCGATAGTTGTTAATGTTATATTGGAAACTTTGGTTTCCGAGATCGCCGGTGCAGCACCGGTAGAAAATGTATAAATAGTTGAATAAGCCGAATCGGCGGAATAATCGCGGTCTTCATCTAATGACTGTGACTGAAAATAGTACAATGTGGATGGATCCAACCCAGCTAAAGTTACAGAGTGAAGGACCGAGGCAGTCAAATCTCCGGTCGAGGCGGAAAGATTTGAAACTGATGTGCCGTAGCGAACAATTGAACTTGACGCTCTGTCGGTGGTCCAAGAAACTTTAGCTGAATTCGACTTAATCTCACTGACGGTTGGGATCGAAAGATAGTTTGGAGGAGTAAGAAATTTACCAGTCGGAATCTTATGGACAACTGACGATTGCGCTGATTCTTTGCCGGCATTATCGACTGCTTTAATGTTGTAGTAGTATTCAGTAGAGTTATTCAGGCCGGAAGCGTCGACATAGGCGGTGCCGGCTGTAGTGGAAAGAAAAGAGTAACTCACCCCACCGTCGGTAGAACGATAAATAATATAATGGTCAAATACAGAGGGATCTTGCCCAAGTCCGGCGCTCCATTTTAAAGTTAGGCTCCAAGTCAAGTAAGCGCGGTTAGAAGAGTCAGTTAAAGAAACACTCGTTGGAGCCGGTGGCGCCGGAGTTTGACAACTAAATGTGGTAGAAGCGACATAAGCTGATTCATACGATAAATTACCGGCAGAATTGACGCCAAGAACATAAACGGTATTGACCCCTTGAATTGTGGCATAAGCGTCGGGACCAATGGAAACATGGTCGGCTTGGGAAGCGACATAAGTAACATTGGATATCGTCGGAGCAGCGTTAATACTGTAATAATAACCAACAACCGGCGGATCTCCGGCACCGATCGATGATTTATCCCAGGAAATTGTAAACGAATTTGAGTCAGAAGTGCTCGGATTAACAACGAGATTCGTCGGCTTTGCCGGAGCAACTCCGGAATAATAGTAAGTAACTTGTTGGTAAGTAGAAGAGGTATTATTTGCGTTATCAACTGTTCTTACATAGAAAATATTGACACCCTCTTGGTAGGCTTCGACAGCAAGAACGGAGCGAGTAATGTCGTCATCGGTCTGAGACCAAGAAGCATCAGTGGCTCTTTTGTATTCATAATATTTGATACCGCTGGCTCCGCCACCGACCCCATTTGGATCGGTTCCTGCCGGCCAACTTAAGGTATACGAATTTGTTGTCGTATAGCCTGCCGGATCAGAGGCGACAAATGTCGGCCGAGTTGGCAAAGTAATGTCATAGCCAAAGTCAAAAAGGGTAACAGCAGTTCCAATGTTGCCAATTGCGTCTTTAGTTTCCAGTCTGAAGTAAAAGTGCTTGCCGTCATCGGCGGATGATATGGAAGTAGAGTAAGTTTGGGCATCCGCCTCTGCTCCGACATGGGCTTGATAAGTTGACGGATCGACCGAAGCGTTGGTGCCAAAATAAATGTAGTAGCCAACCAAACCGGAATCGGGATCGGCAGCCCCGGAAAAAGTAATATTAGTCGCCCCGGAATAGTTTATCCAAGTGCTGGCAGTAACGGCATTACCTCCGACAGTAACCGCGGAAACAGTTGGATTAGTCGGTGGAGTTGGATCAGTTAACCAACCGGTATTGCCATTGATATTAGGATCAGGATATGGCGTGGAGTTAGAAGTTACAAACCACTTGGCGCCGCCGGTTACGTTAGAATGGGAAACGCTGACATAATCGGCAATAACCATACCGGATGCTTTAGTAAGAGTAAATTGAGTTGAGCCGTCTGATGAATCAATTGTCACCAAATTGCCAGAGGTTCCATTTAAGAAATTCGAACCGGTCATGGTGTATGTTGTGCCACTGGTGAATTTAACAGTCCTTGTTCCGGCGGACGCCATTGTCATATTGGCAAAAGTGAAGGCACCGGAAAAAGTAAGAACTGCCGTACCGGGGGCGATCAAAATATTGTTATATGTTTTTGTCCCGCCGATAAAACTGAGAGTCCCTCCGCCTGCATAAATAAAGGAGATAGTCGAACCTGTAGCTGTTAAGCTTAACCCCGTATCCTCAACTCTCCAACCATAGTTTCCATTTGTTATTGTGATTAATGAATTACTAATATCGACAGACCTGGTAATCGTTCCTAAACTTTTAAAATAATATGGGGTGGTAATACTGTAACCAGCCGAAACAAAACTTCCAGCGGTCACACCTACGGTATTAGTGACTGTCAGAGCATCAGTCAGAGTATATGTCCCTGTCGGAGCCGTAATATAAAACCAATTGAACTGTTTTGTCGCCGAAGTTATGGTATACGAAGCTGTTCTTCCCGCAAGATTATAGGTACCACTACTATTAGTCAAAGACATCCCTGATATCAATGTCAAATTGCCATAGCTGGTATTGCTGGAAGATAACATAGTCCATCTCGGATCAGTTCCTAAATCTGTTGCACCGGTCCAAACGATTGACTTGCCAAGACGCGGCATATCGGCGGTAACCGTGACTCCGGAATTGTAAACAAAACCCGCGCCACTTAACCCGCCCATCCAAACATTGTCCTGCGGAAGTGGCACGCGATTATTACCGCTTTCACCGGACCAATTGGTAACATCAGACCAACTTCCGCCCGTCGCATCATTCCAACTCTGGGCTTCGGCTGTCGTAAATGTAACCGTTTCGTCTCCGCCGGTACGCGAGTTGCCACCGCAATCACCGACTAAATTTGCTCCGCCATTAGTTAAATCCAGTCCGCCGGCAGTAGTTCTTGCAAAAGTAATATCTTGAAAATCCGCATTATTTACGGACACTGTCGCACCCGTTACTGTTATCGTCTGGGGAGTGCCGAGAGTACCAGATTGGACCAAAACCCTATCGGTGGCTGAATTCCCAGTTGCAACAAAAGTGCCGGTAACGGTAATATTTGCTGAAATAGTAAAGCCGTCGGTTTTAACCGCTGTTCCGGTTCGGGAAAGCGTTCCAAAAGTTGATCCCGGGGCATTTAATATCGGGGTTCCAGAACCGGTAATATTAACCGTGTTAAATGTTACGCCCGACCCGCCGGTGGTAGCTACAATCGGATTCACGCTGGCGCCTGTTAAATTGATGGTGGAAGTGTTGGCGTTAAGAGTCAGGCTGGTTGTGTTTGCAATCGACAGACCATTAATTGTGCTGGACATATTGATGGTCGAGTTGCCAAGCGTTAAGGTTCTTGCAACCACACCGGTAGCATTAATACCTATCCAATTATGAGTAAGAGAGCCTGCGCCGCCGTCGGTAATAAGTGTTCCCGAAGTTAAAGTAACGGCATTACTAACATTACTGGCGTCTCCTAAAGTAATTGTCCCGACGCTGGTAGTAAGCTGATAAAGTGTATTCCCGGCCGAAACTAGTGTTCCGTTGGCATTCATAGCCAAAACCGCCGCTCCACTTGTCGTATATTTTCCCGATGCCAAAGTTACGCTACCCGAAACTGTCAGAGTAACTGCATTGTGAGTTAATGTGTTAGTATAGCCCGTACAATCCAGCGACTTGGCAACAGATGCGACATTAACCGTAGCGTTTCCGGAGCTGGGTAGAGCAAAAACCGCATCAGAGGCTGTTGGCACAACTCCTTCGTTCCAAGCTCCCGCCGTGTCCCAATTTCCTCCAGCTGCCGAGACAGTTCGAACATTACCACTACCACTGGCCGTCCAACCAGTGTTGCCAGTTGTATTTGGATCGGGAGAAGGCGTTGAGTTGATTGTTGAATACCAAGTTGCCCCGCCACTAACTGCCATCCGGCTTTTGGCTGCATAATCGGCAACCACAACTCCGTCCGGCTTGGTCATTGCAATCGCTGTTGCGTGATCCGAAGAATCAAAGGTTACCAAATTGCCACTGGTGCCGTTGAAGTAGAGATTGGTTCCGGCAGAAGCCGTTAATGTTTTACCGACAGTCATTGTGAAAGTATTTCCTCCGGTTGACCCACCGGAAAATTCCAATGATCCGGAAGTCAGAGCAATGTTGTTGTTGATAGTGCCAGTGCCGGCCGCAGTGGTGAAGACTGCTTTTCCAGAAGGTTTGGCGATGGTGAGGGTGGTGCCAGCCAGATTACTTATTGCGGAGGCAGTAACTGTTTGAACTCCAACGCCAGTCAATGTTAGTGCCGTAGTTCCGCTTTTTAATCCTTTATTTGATGTTGCCAGATCACCAGTCAAAAATATGGTGCCTCCATTAACAATGTAGTTGGGGTCAATTGAGTTAAAGCTGAGTGTTCCGCCGACTGTGGGATTACCAGTAATATTAAGTATTGGATAGCCTACCCCAGATGAAAACGAAACATTATAGAAAGTATTACTTCCTGTAACCCATTGCATTGTCGCTAGTGGAATTAAAACTACCGTACTTGTGCCACAATTAAAAATACCGCCCGAAAAATCAGCATTATATGTATTGTATGTCAAAGAAGATCGCACATAATCAAAACCTATAGTTATAGTATTTGCGCCTGCATCAAATGTACCAGCGGAAAGTTGAAAACCGGAAGAAGTTAAATTTCCGGTTAACGTCACCGTCCTGCTCGAATTAAACTTTAATTGCGGGTATTTCCCAAGATTAGGATTCCAAGAGATGTCCTCTGTCTGCTGCCAATCAATTACGGTTGTGCCGCCATTTTGTCCGGTTGATGATGTGTCTGAAGATGTTAAATCACCTAATAGTATAATTGTGCCACCATTACTATAAAATGCGACATCACCAGCCGCAAAATTTAAAGTTCCAGTTACAGTAGGTGTGCCAGTAATCGATAAACTCGAATATCCAGAAATACCGTATAGCGTAACATTGTTAAAGGTAGTGGTTCCCGTAAGCCAAACCAAAGCAGGTAAATAAGGGGAGCCGATGGCACCCAATACTAAAGTACTTGTATCACAATTAAAGGTTCCCCCTGTAAAATCAGCAGTTACCCTACCGGTTATAGTAATTGTAGAACTACCGGCATTAAAAATACCGGATTTCCATAAAAAGCTCCCCGGAGTTGTTAGATTGAAATTCTGTGTATCCAGCGTTCCGGTGTAGCCCGCCACCTGGTTCACCCCCGCCACCGTGACATTGCTGGCCAAACTAATAGTACCAGATGTATTTACAGCAATTACCGGTGCTACCCCGCCGGTTGTTTCGGTAATTGTTTTTCCTGTCCCGGTCATAATAATGCTTGCTGTACCACCACCAAATGTTGCTCCGACCGTAAGATTACCTGCCAAATATACGGTACCGGAGTTAAACTGACCGGACGCATAATTGGGTGCATCTAAATTCAATAAATTATCTACATAAACATTGCCAACAATTTCTAGAGGACGGGGACTGGAAATTTGTTCAACATCATAATAATGTACAGACGATCCGTTATTTAACGCTCCTCCTATAAAGTACGAAGGCCAACCGGGTGCTATAGAAATTTTGTGATTATTGTGAGTAAAAGAATCCGCTTTTCGGAACAGCCAGTCTCCGCCATCATCAGAATAAACAGTTGGTCGAATGTTTGTATCCAAAACCAATGCCCCACTTGGTTTGTTGACAATAATTGAAGTAAGGTTTGTCCCCCCTCCAACACTTGAGATGGTTTGAGTTCCAGAACCAACAAAATTAACAAATGCACTTCCGGAAGTACCCGATGTACCGATGATTATATCTCCACTTAAGTTTATGGTTCCACCCTTATCGCGACTACCAAGTTCACCGCTCGTGAGATATAAATCATTAGACACATCGAGCATACTCACATAAGAACGGCCAGGGCTGGCAAATTCAAGATCATAAAAGTCTCCTGTTTTGGGAGGCAAAAAATTTCCAGAGCTGCAACAGTTCGTTGTTGTAAGTTTGAATCTAGAGGTTCCTTTGGTATAAGTACTTCCGCTTAGATCGGTGCTTGAATTCCCGGTAACGGTAATTGTTGAGGAACCGGCGGAGATTTCTCCATCATCCCAAGTTATGTTATTTGCTATTGTCAGGTTAAAATTCTGCGTTGATAAGGTACCAGTATAATCAGGATTCAATACACTTCCTACAGTGGTTGTAGCAGTTAGATTGACGTCAACAACGCTGGTTGAATCAAAATATGCAATATCAGTAGTCGCGTTTGGCACTCTGGTGGTTGGACTCCAGTTGTTGGCATCACTCCAATCACTTGAAACTCCACCGACCCATTTAATAACTGTTAGGCCGGAAGGCGAGAAGCCAGAATTATTACCGGAATCATAAGAATTTGTACCGGTAATCGTACCACTTGATGCCAGCCCCCAGGCAACATCCATATAGGTGCCGGCAGATGTACCACAACCGTTGTTAAAATACCAATGCGTGCCTGGAGAAGCTGAGCGCAAAATAACCATCTGACCAACATTCGTACCGCTGAAATTAAGAGTGGATGTTGAAGCTGTACACAACAACTTCCCTGCCGACCCATCTTCGGAAGCTGGAAAAACAAGCTTACCGGAGCCAATTGTTAAAGTGCCATTAATAGCTGATAGATTGGTTAGTGTCGCTGTTCCACTCCAGCCAACTGTTTTGCCTGTACCGTCAATATTAATATTGGCATTTGCAATTCCGCCACCAGCTACTATACTACCGGTTTCCGCCATTTTGATAATTGCGCTTCCGCCGCCAGAATTAGCTCCGATATAATATGTCGGCGTAGAAGTCATTGTAACCGTTCTGCTTGCTCCGTCTAGCTTGCCGCGATTTACACCAAGCTTATGTCTGACATTAAAATCATTGGTATCAATAGTCACCGCGTCGGTGTTGTTGGGGGTTTGGATGGTTAAGTCGTAGAAAGAGGTGGCGTTGGAGGCTTTGGGCTTAAGGGTGGTACCAGCACCGGTCATGATGACACTGGAGGTTCCATAGGTAAAGGTGCTACTGGCTCCGGAGAGATCGAGGTTGCCGGTAATGGTTATCTCGCTGGCTGAAGCATTCAGCGTTCCGACAAGCCAAGACACATCTCCGTTTACAGTTAGTGAGTAGCCGTTGGTGTTGAAGGTGGAGTTAAAAGTAGAAGGCGCACTAACAGCAGTGACAGTTTTGTTGGCAGTCATTGTCAAGCCGTAGGTCGCTGCTTGGCTAAAGACTATTGAATCGCTGGAGTCAGGATAAGTTGAGTTGCAACTGCTCCAGTTCGCAGCAGTCTCCCAATTCGTGTTAGTTCCACCAACCCAAACACAAGCATTACCGGCAGCACTGGAATCTTTTCTTAAAAAACCCAAAATAACTACCAACGACAGAATCAGTGTGGTAATCGTCACTACCACAAAAACTATGGCCTTATTGTTTTTTAGCCCTTCCCCTCTCATCATATTATATGAAAAGTATAACAGAAAAATTATTCGGAACAAAATTTACATTATTTAGAATAAACGATACAATATATCATAATAAAAGATTAAATGATTAAATGAGGGGTCCGAGTAATATCGGATAAAAAAGATGAAAAAAGTACTTGTTGTTTTGTCGGCTTTGCTAATCGCAGTAAGCGGATTCTTTTTTGTTCCGCGCTCCCAAGCCGAAACTTCCACTCAAGACCAGTATTGCGCGCCTGGCGTTGAAACCAGTTATGAAATGCTCGGCGCTGGCGGAATCATTCGATCTCAAACATTTGAACCAACTCAAAATCGGATAACAGAAGTGGATATTAAAATTGGCGGACTAAATTTGAATGGCGGAACTCCAATAACCCTCACGCTCTATGGCCCAGGTTTCGATGGCCCACAACTTACAACCAAGACGATTATGCCGACAATAGGCGTACCTTCAACCAGAAGTTGGACTTTCGCCGGTCCGGTAACAATCACTCCTGGTGCTGTCTATAAATTGGTTTTATCAACCACTGGACCCGGTAGTGTTTATTGGTATTACGGCACCGGTGATCAGAGCTGTGACGGAGACAATAGAACCTATGCTTTCCGCGACAGTACCCATATGACTTGGGACTGGAATTACAAGACAATGGGTTATACTGTTGCCGACCCAAGTGCGCCTATCGATACAACAGGAAACACAACTACAACAGGAAGTACGACTACAACATCCGATGAGTCACTAGGCACAACCACCGCTTCCATCGCTAAACCACTAAACTTAACCGCTGCTTATTCACAAGCCGACGGCGGTGTTAAAGTCTCATGGAAAGCTTCAACAACTGCTGATATTGATGGATATAAAGTTTTCCGCTCCGAAAGTCAGAGCTCCGGATATACAAAAATTACCGAGACTATCAAATCTAAACTTGATGCGATTGATTCAAATATCGTTGCTGGAAAAACCTACTATTACCAAGTCAGAGCCTACAAAGGATCCAATCAGTCAGTTAGTTCAAATACCGCTTCAGTGAAAATTCCAGATTCCGTTCCACCGGCAAAACCTATTAAGCTTGAAGTCGTGGACAAAACCGACAGCATGCTTAAAGTCACCTGGAGAAAAACTGAGGATGCAACCGTTACCGGTTATACGATCAATTTGTACAAAGGCGGCGAGAAAGTCAGAACCGCCGAGCTGGAGGCTGGTGACGAATTATATTCATTCTTTGATCTCGACTCGGCAACAGTTTACAAAGTTGAATTAATTGCCAAGAATGCCAAAGACCAAACATCATCTCCGGCAATCACCTACGGCTACACGCAATTCCCGGAAGAATTTGAGAATCTAATCGATACTGTTCGAGCGTTGACAGCGGTTCTGGTCCTAATTTTACTCCTCATCCTGGCCATCAGAACCAAGAAGCATTATCTGAACAAATAGTTAAAATAAAAATACCGCTCGAATATCCTGAGCGGTATTTTTATTTGTTTACAACAGCTGATGTTTTTTAATGTCTTCTACAAAATGTCCGACCAGACCGCTAACAGCGATAACCAAAACAGTAACCGCTAAGTGGCCGAATACAATTTTTACTATCGGTCTTTTTTCCCATTTGGCGATAAAAAAACTCAAAACCGTAATCAAAACTAAACCATAAACAACCGACGTTATAATTGCCAACGTAAGATCGAGAAATATTATTGGCAAGGCAAAAGAAGCGCCAATAAGGAATTTTGAGAAAAAAGTTGACAGGCTTTCTTGCCAAGCAGAGTTGTTTGATTGAAGTTCCGCCTCATCAGCCATAAAAATGGCTACCGAATCAGACAAAGCGTCGGTTATTGAAATGACGCCGATTCCAGCCAGAACAACCATCTGAGAATGAGTCCCCTGATTCAAACCAATCATCATTCCTAAAGTCGTAATAATTCCGGATGTGAGACCAAAACCAAAGCCTTTTTTTATCGAAGATTTCATACTCTAAATATACTACTAACAGGTTTTGATATTCAAGGTCGCAATCGGATATAATAACAATATGAATACTTTCTTGTCTCGCTTTCTTTTCACTAATCCACACAAATATCTCTCGAGAATTCTTTTGGTGATATTTTTATTAGTAGCCTCCGGATTGACTTATTATATCCATGCCAAACCGGAAGAATTTATCAATGTCAGAGCAGACGAAGAAATACTTAATCTCTCAGGTGTTTCAAGTGATGTTATTGTTGCAGCTGACCCAAACTCCACACCACAGCAGAAACAAGCCGCGCAGGCGGCGATAAGTGCCAAGAAGAAAACTACCAGTAGCACATCTTCCTCGAGATCAGGGTCTTCGACTTCCGGCTCAACCAGCAGCACACCCTCTGATCCAGACGAACCCGAATCAGCCTCGGCTTTTGTCGGCTTTTATGCCGATAACCAATCGGACAGCGACGAAGATGATGTTAGACACGCAGCTGTTGTCAGCCGATTAATGTCCTCGGGAGCAAATCCGATTGTCTCCGCCGGCGACATAATGGAAGACGGCGCCGAGACCAGCTGGAACCGCTTTCTAAATATTGCCGGCACGCTTTTAGGCTCGAGAACTTTTTATGCCGCTCTGGGCAACAATGACCGAGTTTACGGCGATTCATCAACCCCATCATCATATTTTCTAAACTATTTTAACTTTCCCAACAACGAACGCTGGTATTCAGTAAATAGCGGGAATCTTCACATCGTTGTTTTAGATAGCGCTTTTAGTTCAGGCGATGCCAACCAACTTTCCTGGCTGGTAACTGATTTGCAAAGCGCCGATTCTCAATCTCGGATTACTGTTATTGTTTTTCACCATCCAACCTTCGCTTCGACTATAGAGTCCTATCTGCAAAACTACGGAGTTGATTTCATCATTGCCGGACATATACACGCCTATTCAAAATCAACTGTCGGCGGAGCAACCGTTTTTACTTTACCGGGAGGCACCGCAGTCGGCCATGCGACGGCCCAAATATTCAATGACTATGCAACTGTTCGAGTTTACAATGGAAGCGGCGGGCTGATTGAGAGCTCAACCGTCAGTGAACGATAAAAAAAACCAAAAATAGCGGCAACTCCAATTAGATAAAATTTATTTTTTTATCTCTAACGAATCGAATTCCTCACCGTTTTCGTCAATAATTTTCAGCGACATTTTTTCTTTTGTTGACTGAATTTGGGCATAACTATATTTCGATTCAAAAAGGATGCTGTGAGGACTTTTGTTAGCAAGCTGATATAGCGGCGCTCCGGCTGAACCGATTGTTAAATATGAGACGCCGTCTTTTTCCAATCGCTCATAAACATGGTCATGACCGGCAAACACAACATTGGCTTTGCCTTCAATTAACGGCACCAAAGTCTCCTTTAATTTAATTGAAATATCGTCAGTCGCATGCTTGGCTGAACTAAAAAGCGGATGGTGCATTACAATAGCGACAAATTTGTTGTTATTGTTGGCGATGGCTAATTGTTCTTTAAACCAATTCAACTGACCTGGATCGGCTTCCAAAATCTTATTTGAGTCAATGCAAATGAAATAGACAAATTCCGTATCCATGTAATACCATTCCTCATTTCCAGGCAGAACAAAATTATTGTAATAATTCGGATCGTTTTTTTCATGGTTGCCTAGAACCGGAAATATTGTGCTCGATATTTGCTCCGTAATCGAATTGAATGTGTCCCATTGCTCTTTTATCGAACCATCGTCGACCAGATCTCCGGTATGAAAGACATATTTGGGACTATACTGTACTATCTCGGCAACAATTTTCCGATGTATATCATGGCCGTCGCGAGAGTCTCCATATACAGCGATTCGTTCGATCTCTTCGGTAAATGTCGGCCCTTTGGGAATTGAACATTTTCTTGGAAAACTCTCCTCTATAGGATATTTTTGACTACAACTTTCAAAGTCCACCACCAACGGCTGGCCATGCATTATCCAATTACCGTTTTTATCTTTAATCCAGGTGTCTTCATTGCCACGTAAAAAAATTATCACAACAACGGATGATAAAAGTACTGCTCCAATAATTAATAAAAATTTCGTTGTTTTCGTCATGTCTAAATTATACCATTTATTAATTATGAGGTCTGATTATCTTCATCAAAATGATAAATGAGCAACGTAATGTCGGCGGTTTCCAAAAAATAATGATAGGGAGTATACTAAAAGTAATTTCAAAAAAATTAACTTCGGAGGGAATTATGGGGAAGTTTTGTTCTAACAGCCTTAAAAGAGCGGCGATTGTTCTGGCCGGATTGTCTCTTGTTTGTTTAACGCCAGCAATGTGGAAAGCGACCAAAAGTTCCGCGGCTGCCATTGCCAAAGGCGGAAGTGCGATTGAGGTTGCCGTTCCGATTACTCCGGGGACTTATACCGGTATTCCGCTGGCTGAAAACGAGGAAACTTTTTATTCTATTTCAGTTAAAGCCGGCCAAGAGTTAAAAGTTACCGGATCATTTAAGGTCGCAAGCGAAAATGCGTCTTACGGAACCTTAAACACAATGGAGCTTTTCAATGAGTCCAAAGAGAAATTGATCAGCAAATTTGAAGATGCCGGTACCAAATTTTCCGTTGCCGCTTTGGCAGATTCCAGAAAAGCTACCCAAACTTTTTATCTTCGAATTTCAGACGACACATGGGGCACTGAAGACGGAGAAATTACCGTAGCATTAAACGATAAATATGATGCGAATTCGGGTACCGATGCCGGAAATGATTATGACAGTGCGCTTTCAGTCGGTTCCGGCGTTTTTACCGGTTACCTTTCGGAAGTCGATGCCGATGATATGTATAAAATATCGGCTAAAGCAGGAGCATTCAGCGCCAAAGTAACCCCGGCCAGCAACGCAGGACCATATCTAAGAATATATGACGCCAACCGCACCGAACTGGAAAGTGAATGGGCCAGCAATGATGGCGAAATCGTTACTGCCAGCACCGTTTTAGACAAAGACCAGACAACTTATGTTAAAGTCACATGTGATATCAACATGGGCTGCGAAGACGAGGCATCGCAGTATGGCTTAGAAATAGGCGCAACTGTCAGCGGCGGCGATACCGGGAAGCCGGAAAATTATGATGTCGTGGTCCCGATCGTGCCGGATACCGGTGGTCTGATAACGGTTGATAAAGAAGTCGCTCCGGTATTGAAAAAAGTTTATGACGATAATGTTAAACTTCAAAAACAAAGCGGTAAAACGACTTTAATCTACATTGTCAGCCGTCAAGTTAATTCTGCTGCAGATTTGCAGGCGATAAAAGCAGCAATGGAAGGCCTGGGCTATAAAACCAAGTCGATTTCCGACACACAATTAGTAATGACAAAAGGTTTTAAAAAGCTAACATTTACCGTCGCTAACGGTAGCAATAAAATTGAGGTCAAATCAAGCTGGGTGGTGAATTGGCTATGGTTGGGAATAATTCTGGGAATAATTGTTCTGATTATTATCGTGGTAATGGTGATTGTTATCTCAAAGGGAAAGAAGAAATCCGTTTCAGTAAAACCGGAAACTCCGGCACCGGCTCCAACTGCAAACAACGAAAGTCAATAAACTAGGCGATTCCTGTAAAATCAAATCTCTGCAAATAGAACTACGTAGTTGTGGCCAAATTTCTTGGCGCACTTTGGGCAGGTTGTATAGGAAAAATAGAGCTTTTTAATCTCTTTATCTTTTGATTTGACATACTCCTCCATTTCTTTCGCCCACTTGCCAACCATTTGAAATGGCCCGTCAAAAACTTTTGATAAAAATTTACCGGAAATTTTTGTCATTTCCGCACCCGGGACATCTTTTTTAACGGCAATATAAATATCCGATCCCCAAGGAGATTTTTCGTCCGTTAACATTAATTGATAATCCTCTCCTGCTTCTGCCTTCTCAATCAGTGCCATATTTTTTACAATTTTACTTCCCATGTTAAGCGGGATGTGCAAAAAACTGGTCACATGGTCTTTAACGAATAATTTATCTTTCCATTCGATTTCCTTTTCATCCCACGGCTCGGGATTAAACCTATCACAACATTCATCTCGAGCAGTGTCGAGAGATTTTTCTTCAGCTGCCATTTTTCCTCCCTTTATTTTTGAAAAAACCACTTAAAATAAATAACATACCAATGATTATTAACGGAAGAGCAACAACATATGCTTCAAAACGGCTGGAAACGAAAAATAATATTCCGGCTACGAAATATATTGCCCCGCCAACTTTTTCCCGTTTCCAAGCAAATACTGTTAAAACGATCAAAATAAAAGTTGGAATTAGGTGAATTAAAAATGCCAAAAGCCACCGTGGCTGTGAAAATGCATCGAGTGCGAAAATGCTGATAAATACGATCAGAAGTATTGATAGAATTCTCGGAAGATAATAAAACGTCTTATTCATTTTTCCTCCGCCGAAAGTTCAGGGTTTGAAGGGGGGATGCTGATTCAGCTTTTATGATTTGATTTTAAGTTGTCCACTAATCTGTTGCAGAGCTTTTTTAACTTCTTCATCCCTCTGATTAAGCTTGGCTGTTTCAATTTTCTCATCAAGTATTAGTTCTATCGAAAGTTTTAATGGTGCAAAGTATGACAGGCAATCTTCTTCTTCCATATAGTGAATTCCGGAACTTAAAATTGAGTAGAGAGGTTTCATTCCAAGAACCTGCTGAGGGAGATGTTTTTTTACTATTTCAACCTTATCTTCCATCCTTTTTGTTTTAAAATCTGCAGGGGTAGTGGCCAACTCTTTTACATGATTATTAAATGTTTCATTGACTAAATCTTCAAAAATCTTCCTTAAATATATTAGTGATCCGGCTCCAACACCGTGTGCTGCAAGACCAATAGCCTTCTTGAAGTTTTTTAGATCTTTTTCGCTGAGTAATCTATCATATTTTTTCCCTAACTTTTCAAACTGTATATCTGCTAAAGATGGGTATTGACCGATTTTCATTATTGCATCTGATCCCCGAAGAATGAAAAAACGGATTTTATCCCCATATCTTTTACATGTTAACGATACTTTACGAAAACCATCCCACCCTGAATAACTAGTTACTTTGTCTTCTTCAATTTCAAAAGTAGTTTCACACTTTTTGATGGGATTGTATCCGTCAACTTCTCCAATCAATATATTAGACAGATTGGGTACCTCTTTATACACTTCGTACAAAGGAACCTCAAAGAAAAAAGTGTACCGTGCATCTTGTTCACTTATTTCCTCTGTTTTTTCACTTTTACTTTGTTCAGTCATATTATTCCTTTGAATGTTTACTTCTCTATAAGCTCCAAAAACTCTTCATCAGTCAGGGTGCGGACGGGGGGCGGTTGCCATCATTAAATCACTTCGACATGATTCTGTCGAGGTGTTATTACTGACCTGTAACTGTGTTATTGACCAATGGCGTAGACGTAACCGTCTTCCGAGGAGAAGTAGATGGTACCATCGGCACCGATGGCAGGCGAGGCTTCGGTAATCTTGCCGCCGGTTTCATAGATCCACTTAGCCTTTCCGTCTTTATCGAGGGCGTAAAATTTGTAATCAACCGAACCAAAATAGGAGGTTCCGTCTTTGTCGGCCATAACAAAACTCGGCAGGCCGTAATCAACTCCCTTTTGCTCCGGATTCTTGCCGGTTTGATAGGTCCATTTGGTTTTCTGGGTTTTGCTATCAATGGCCAGCACTTTGCCTTGGGAAGTGCCAATGTAGATAATGCCGTCCGGAGTGATTGCAGGGGTAATGATGCCGGCAATATCTTCCTTCCCGGTCGCCGAATCATTATCGGGAGCGTTGGTGGCGCTACTGCAAGGTGCCGGTGGCGGATCGCAGGGGGCGACTTGGGTTGCAGCCCCTGTCCCGCCGGCCGCCGGAGTGATGTCCGGTCCTTGTTTCCAAACAAGCTCACCTTTGGTGTTCAGAGCAAATAGAATTGGGGCTGCCGGAAAATAGAGCAGACCGTCGTAGCCGACAGCCGGCGAGCCGACCCGGAGCATTTTAGTATCGTAAGTCCAAAGCAGTTTGCCGCTATTATCAAAGGCATAAATATTGCCATCCGGTCCGAAGTGGGCATCGCCGCCGCCGAGATAGATGGTGCCATTTTTATCGATACTAGACGGATATGATATCGTGCCTTTGGTCAGATATTTCCATTTTAGCGAGCCGTCTGTATTTATGGCATAGAAGTATTTGTCCCAAGAGCCTTGGTAAATAGTGCCATCGGGTCCGATGGTTGGGCCGAAAACCATTTCGTTGCCGGCTTTAAATTCCCATTTTTTACTGCCATCGAGAGTTGAAGCGGCCACCAACACCGAGTTGGAAGCAAAGTAGAGCGTCTGTCCGTCAGCTGATAGCCCCGGACCTTGCGGGCCGGTATATTCTTTGGCCCATTTTAAGGAACCATCGGCATTTAATGCAGTAATTTTACCATTGCCGGCGACAAACAGAGTGCCGTCCTTGGCTATGGCAATACTATTTGGAATATTGCCGCCGCTACCGCCGATCTGATATTTCCATTTCAACTGATTTGTCGCCGGTCCGGAAATATCGGCGTAGCCGCTGTGATTGTAATTGCCGTGAAACATTGGCCAGGGTTGGTCGCTTTTTAACCAGAGTGCAGCGGTGATATCAGAATTACTGTTTGTACCACCAGATTTGCTTCTAGATTTAAAGAGATAATATCCACCGGCGACCAATCCAGCGACAACGAGGACAATAACAGAGATGAAAATCCATTTATTCTTTTTATTCTTTGGCTGTTGTTCTACATCATTCATTTATCCCTCCTGTTTAGCAATACAGTGTTATTTTATCACCATTATCTATTAAGATAACTCCTATCAGTCAGGGTGCAGACGAGGAGAGTTTCTTTGCAATTAATACGTATTTTATAAATTCAAGCTCGCCCTTACCGCTCCTGGGTTTTCGACCGAAGAACCGCAAAATATCAAACCCTGCTGACTTTAACAGCTTTTTTAATTCTTGGCGTGACATGATGTTTAAGAAAATATTTTCAGTTGGTTTAAACGGCTCGGGCAGATATATTTCCTCAGACCTTCCTTCTTGGATGGCAGTAAATATTATTCCGCCTTTTTTTAGAATTTTGTATACCTTTGTGATAACAGAGGGAACGTCAGCTTTGGGTAAATGAATTAAAGAGAACGAAAAGAAAATTCCATCAAAATTTTCAGCGGGATAATCAAGCCTTCTCATATCGGCAACTGAGAATTTTATATCTGGGTAATTTTTCTGGGCAAGTTCAATCATTTTCTCCGACAAGTCAACACCTTCGATTTCAAAACCTTTTTGTTTAAAGTAATTAGCGTCTCTACCCGGTCCGCAACCAACATCTAATATGTTCCCACCGGGAATTAAATACTTGATAAAATAATCTATGCAAAAAGAAGGTTCACCAAATGTATCAGCATAAATTCTGCTAATTTTGTCATAAACTTCAGCTGTTTTTTTCGATGCATCTTTCATTATTTCTTTCCTGTTTCAATTTTTTTCATCGTCTCGCGGTAAGCGATGGTGGGAAGAGTAGATTTGTTCTTTTGCAGATATTCTTTCACTTCTTCTTTATTTTGTCGAGATAGATCGCGCAAAAGCCAAGAGATTGCTTTGGTGATTAAAATCTCTTTTTCGCTTTTTAGTTTTTCGATGGTTTCAAATGCCAACTTTCGCATTCTCGGGTCGCTAACTTCCCTATTTGGTTTACATTGGATAACCAAGCTAGCCCGGCGAAGTTGAATATTTTTGTTGGATGAGAATTTTGGGATAGATTTTTGCCATTCGTCCATCCGCTCTAATATTTCTTTTCCGGTAAATAGCGATTGAACGATTCCGTCGCATTCGGCCCAACCGGAGGTTTTTAAAATCCACTTTCTGATTTGATCCAAAGATAATTCTGCCCTGACATTCGGCAATTTCGTCAGGATTTTTCCCGCAAAGTTAATATCCTCGAAAGTATCTGACGCAAAGAGTTGATTTAATACAGTAATAGCTTCTTTAGGATCAAGATTTTTTAATTCACCAGAGTACTTACGAATGATTTTGTCCCGATCGGCCGACTTAACGCAAATAAACATACGTTTTGTTCCCAAGTATTTTTGGACAAAATCAGCATCTTTTTGCGAACTGTTTTTTGCCGCCTCTCGAATGGCTGATCGGATTTTTATTGCAAGTTCCATTTTATGCCTCAACTACAAATACAAAGTATGTGAGCCGTTGAGAAAATTATCATCTATCACCTACCCAAGATCGCGTTAAGCATTTTGGCGCGAACAACCAGAGATGCAGGAATTAAACCGGAAAAAGCCGAAACCCACATTACTGCTTCTGCCCGAGCAAGATAATCGACATATTTTAAATGAAGAACAGCATCACAAATCGGCAAAACAAAAGGGTGCGTATTGAAGTACGGCACTAGAATTAGATAATAGGCTGCGGTGCCAAGCGCCACACCAATGATCGAATAGACCGCCGCCATAATCACATAACTGGAAATAATAATATACGGCCGAATACCGATGGCGCGCAAAATGCCAATTTGTTTTCGCTTGTTAACAATATCAACGTAAATGACAATAAAAACAGTGACGGCAGCCATCATAATCGCCACCAAAGTCATAAGCGCATTAATACTGGTAAAACTAGTACTGACCGCTTTCATTGTCCCGGCCACTTCATCCCAGCGAAAAATATTCTCTGTGACACCGCTGGCTTTGATTTTCTCAATTGTCGAATTTTCGCTCACGTTATTGGCGGTCCTAATAGCAACCATCGTTGAATTATCATTTACTCCGGGTATTAATTTTGTCAGAGCTTTTTTAGTAACATAAGCTTTTTTGTCGGACTCCAAAAATTTTGTGTAAAAAATCCCCCGGATTGTAAATTGAGTCCTCTGGCCATTTAAGATTAAATCAACTTTCTCTCCAGCATGGGCGCCCTTGAAAGAAAAAGCGTTTTCTTCAACTCCGTCACCACCGGCAATTTGCCGGCCGATGATAATGCCGTTTTCATCATCAGGGTTTAAATATTGGCCATCGATCATTTTGTCGGCAACATTGGTCACTCGACTTTCCTGCTCCGGATCAATAGCTAAAATCTGCCAGTTGCCATGGATGCTTTTGTATTCCAGTTGTCCTGGAATCACAGTTCGTGAGCTGGCAACTGAAACACCACTAATATCTTCAAGATTAGCAACCAGCATGTCACCATTTTTGATGTAATCCTCGCCATCTTTGGGAGCGACGTAGATATTGCCGGTATAGGTATCGATTATTTGCTGATTACTACCGACGACAATACCATTAAAAAGCGCCGATACGAAAATAGCGTTAACAAAAGCGACTGTCATCATAAATGAGGTTAAAAGCAGAGTCCAAACATTCCCCCGTTGAAGATATTTAAAAGTCAGATAAAATGGTAATCGCAACTGGCTTTTCATGCCAACCTCCCATCCGAAAGTTTGATTTGCCGCGAAGCATAAAAAAGTTCTTCCGGCTCATGGGTAACCATAATGATAGTGATATTTTCTTTCTCGTTCAGTGCCTTAAAAATTTCCAAAATATGTTTCGAAGAAACAGTGTCCAGATTCGCCGTCGGTTCATCCGCAAAAATAACTTTCGGATCATTGATTAGCGCCCGAGCAATAGCAACTCGTTGTTGCTCGCCACCGGAGAGTTCACTAGGTAAGCGGTTTAACTTGTTTGACAACTCCAATTTGTCTAAAATGTCCAGAGCTTTTTTCTTGGCTACTTGGCTGGTATTTAGCATCATTGATGGCAACATAACGTTTTCCAGAGCTGAAAGCTCAGCAATTAGAGCGTATTCTTGAAATATATATCCCAACTGTCTAAGCCGAAAATCCATTTTTTTTGCTTCACTCAAATGAGAAGTTGGTTCATTTAACACAAAAACTTCACCTTTGTCTGGTTGGTCTAATAAAGCTAAAAGATGAAGTAGTGTTGATTTTCCTGAACCATTCCGACCAGTAATCATTACAAATTCACCCTGGTTTACAGAAACAATCAAATCATTGACTGCTTTAACGCTGCTACCACCAGAGTGATAAACTTTGAATAAATTTTTACAAGCGACAATTGGTTCCATCACAAATTATGGTAATCAAAAAAAATTACAAGAATTTAACGACCAGTTTCCGGCAGAGTCGTTAAATGCAAAGACGAAGCAACAAGAGTGTTTCGTAGTAAAACCGATGACTGATTACCAGAGATATCATAAGCGTAAACTTTAACTTCTGAATGATATTTTGAGGTATCCCACGAGCATGAATAGACTTTATCCGAATCAGATGTGTTTATTGAACAAATTAGATTATCATCAATAAGAAAATCGACTCTGGAAATTCCATCCGGATCTTGAGGACGGACATTAATTACATACGGATTTGTGGTTATAGTTTGTCCCTCATTAATATTAATTGATCTAGTATCGTTTGGTAAGACAATAAAAGCCGGACCGTTGGTCGTTTCACCAGCATATTTAATAACGATTATATTCGAGTCTGAATTACCACCGGCAACATTCCTATCGCCAAAATAATAATTACTTTTACCTGTAATGTAACCGACAGAATAGGCATTGTTTTCTGAATCAACCATAACATCTTTGAATTCCGAAATATCTGGCGCCACAACAGTTGAATGAGCCCAAACCGGCTGCCCATTAAAATCGTATTTAACTATTACAGCATTTTTCCCGCTGTTATTTCCTGAAATTGTAACATCATTTCCAAAATTGTATTCACTGGTTCCGACAATATATCCGACTGCAAAAATACCATTAGAGCTGATTGATATTCCTTGATAACCTGATTCTCCCAAAGCAACAACAGTTGTTTTTGCCCATTGAGTTATACCAGACGAATCATATTTTATCAAAACGGTATTATTGCCAGGGTCATCGCGCTCACCACGAGCTTTTGCCCCTGTCGCCGTTATCCCATCACCAAAACTAAATTCTTGATTACTCACAATATAGCCTACAGCATAAGCATTCTCCGAAGAATCAAAAGATACATCCAATAATTCTGACTGCTCATCTTGACCAGAAATTGAATGTGCCCACTGGGCGACGCCAGAAGAGTTGTACAAAACAGTCAAACCGTTTGTTCCACTTGCGTAGCCTCCGGCCACTGTAACGCTATTGCCAAAATCAAAAGTGCTTGTACCAGAAATGAATCCGGAAACTAATATGTTGCCAACATCACTAATCGAGACATTAAGAAATCGACTACCACCAGGGTTAACGGTAGTTGACTTGGCCCACTCAGCCGCACCTGAAGAATTATACTTCACCAAGAGAACTTGACCTCCAGAATATGTAGTAGAAATTGTTACACCATTGCCGAAACCAAATTCAATCGGGTCTTCTAATAACCCTGACATGTGACCAACAGCAAAAATATTCCCCGAAGAGTCAACAGCCACTCCATAATAAATAGAACTACTTGTAGCGGCTGCCGTTGATTGTGCCCACTCTGCTTCTCCAAGAGAATTATATTTTACCAAAACGATATTGTGGGTTTGGTTATATGATCCAGATACCGTAACACCGTTGCCGAAACCAAAAGTACCATTGGTATATATGTAACCGACAGCATAAATATTTCCAGCACTATCTAAAGATACTCCATAAAATCTAGAAACGGAAGGTGCGGTAACTACTGCTTTCGCCCACTGGGCGACTCCCAAAGAGTTGTATTTAACCAATACGGCGTTCTCTTGATCATCAACACCCGTTGCCGTTACACCATTACCAAAATTAAAAACACCATCGCCATAAATATATCCGACAGCATAAACACTGCCATAATTATCCAGGGTCGTTGCCTCAAACTCTGATTTAATAGTAGAGATTAAAGTTGGAGTTTCCAGTGTGGAACTACCCCAAAGAGATGTTCCAACAGCAACATCCGCCTTAGCTAAATTCATAACTGATAAGGGTTGGAAAATAGCAAAAGTTCCAACAATTAGCCAGCATAAAAAACTTAAATTCTTTCTAAAAAAACTAACTTTCATATATCCTCACTTTCTTTTTGATATAACCACAAGCCGTTTTTCATTAGTTCCAACTGGCCAACAGGTCATCAGCGTCAAGGTTTCATCTTTGGTCGGCTCGAGTACGGAAAGATCGGTTGGCTCTACGATCTTCTTCGCGGTAACACTGTAATTATACTCTTTGTCGTTGTGTCTAATTGTCAGCTGATCAGCCTGTTTCAAATCATTTAATTTAGCAAAAATTTTATCATATTTACTGGCAACTGTCGCCGAAGAGTGACCATAGATAAAAATATTTCCCTTATCGCCCGGGAGCGGCGAGCCGGCCATTAAAGCAACGCCATTTTGCAATTTTTGATTGTAGATTTCCTTGTTTGTCGGGTCAACGCCCTCGATGACAGGGGCGGTAATGTTTATTTTCGGAATTGTAAGAACAAATTTGCTCTGATCTTCCGCCGCCACAGTATCAGACACGGTCTGCGACTGGTTGGCGGTATCACTTACCTCTTTTGACCTTTCAGTTCGGAAAAAGCTCCATGAAAAAATTACCAAAATGGTCAGAATAATTATCAAAGACACAACAATTAAGAATCGCTTCTTTCTTGAAACTTTTTTCCAGCACTTATTTAACCGGCAATTACTGATTTTATCGGTAATTCTACTCATCTTGATTATTACTTCACTATTTGACAGAGAAAATTAATTTGTACTGCGTGACTATTTGTTTTGTCTATTGTTGCCTTTCGCTTTATATCAATATCTTATCAATATTTAAATCTTATTTCTAGTGAATCCTTTAAGAAAATCATAAAGAAGTGACCATACAATTGTAATCACTCTTTATGATTCCCTAATGCTCAAAATTTTCTGAAGTTTCTATCAGACTTGATTACTGCAGTTAAGTTCAACAGAAGATGGCTTTTCTACAAAATTCGGAGATTAATTTTTAACTAAAGTATTTTTGAAGATACTTGCGATAAAACATTGCTGTATCGGGACAGAGTTTGTTTTCTTTTAAAAGTTTATCCAAGCTATTCTTGCTCATCCATCCCGACCATTGCCATTCTTTTAGATGAGTTTTGATTTTTTGTTTCGCAATAATAGTTTCATAAACAAAAACATTATATCGAGATCCAATTTCTGGTTGGTAATCTATCGAAAAAAGATATTTAATTGGCGACTCTAAGCCAGACTCTTCTTTTAGCTCTCTTGATGCCGCTGTCTCATGATCTTCTTCAGCCTAAATATGACCGCCAACTCCTAAACCATAAAGATTGGGGAAAGTTTTTTTATCTCCGGATCGCTGATGAACAAAAAAACCACCTTGCTGATTTTTGATTATCGCAACAACGATTTCAAAAGTATCCATAAGTACATTCTAATTGATTTATTTTGAAAAACAAAAAGACGGTTGCCATTGGACAACTTTTTCTCTTTTGCTCTTCGACTTCGCTTAGGACATTCGACTCATTATTTTTTCTCATAACTTAATTTTTCACGGTCGGAGACCATGAGCGAGTTATGATTTTTTCGAATAACGAGTCGAATGGCTCCCTGGGCTGGACATCTCACTCGGCCTGCGGCCTCTCCATAGGGCTCCCGCCCTCTGGCGCTTCGCTGTCACCCTGCACGGGAAACCTAGGTTTCCCGACCCCATCCTTGGTTCTCGTCCAACCAAACCAATGAAAAAAGATTGAACAGAAAGTTCAATCTTTTTTCATTGGCTCCCTGGGCTGGACTCGAACCAGCAACCTTTTCGTTAACAGCGAATTGCTCTGCCATTGAGCTACCAGGGAATAACTTTTGACATAAAAATGATATCAAAAATTGGCTAATCTGTAAAGACAACACTGGAGAAAAATGTGTTAAAATAGACCAGATGAGGTGACAGCTCATGTACAATACAAGATTCCAGAAACAACTGGATGAATCTCAGAGACGAATCTTCGGCGTCACCAGGCAGCCGCCTAGCCGCGAAGAGGCATACGAACTTCTGGGGCGTTACCAACGGAGTGGTCCGACGATACCTTGCTACCCACTCGCCAGCCGCGAATGGGTCGCCATACCACGCAGACGGCGCGGGCCTACAGAAGGACTTAGGTGGTGGCGTCAGCCACTTCGCCGTCGCCGGCATGGACGCCGCCGTATCAGGCATTAGCAGATATAACCGCTCGACAACGAACCACCGACCAACCTAGTCCGGTTGGTCTTTTTAATTCCCACTATAATCTGATAAAATTATGGAAACTAGAAGGAGGAACCATGGTTCATTCCGGAGAATTATCAAGAAAATCTACCGGCAATACACTTTCAGACATAATCTTAGGCGGACAAGACGGACTTGTTAATGTTTTGGGAGTAATTTTGGGCGTCGCGGCCGCTTCCAATGATCCGAAAATTGTTATCGCCGGCGGTCTGGCGGCTACTTTTGCCGAAAGTATTTCAATGGCAGCGGTGTCCTTAACTTCAATGATCGCTGAGAGGGACCATTATCTGTCTGAACTTGCCCGAGAACACAAAGAGATGAAAGATCTGCCGGAAAAAGAAGAACAGGAAATCCGTGATGTTTACAAGAAAAAGGGCTTCAGCGGCAAGTTATTGGAAGATATTGTGGCACATGTAATATCTTCGGATACTTTGTGGGTAGAGCAGATGATGAAAGACGAATTGGAATTAAAGGAAGTAAAACAAAAAGAAATTTATAAATCCAGTTTCATTGTCGGATTTTCGGCCTTGGTCGGATCATTTGTGCCCCTAACTCCGTTTTTCTTTTCTCCAATTCACACCGCTACTTGGATCTCTTTGGGGATTTCCGTTATCGTTCTTCTAGCCGTTGGATTTTACAAGGCAAAAGCCACCATTGGCAGTCCGGTAAAGAGCGCCGTGCAAATGGCACTTATAGGCATGGGAGCCGCATTAGCCGGATATTTTATCGGATCAATTTTCGGACAACAAGTATAAATAATAATTTGAGGCGAAGTGAACAATCAAAAATATTCCGGGCTAACAGAAACGGAGATTCGAAAACAAAGAGAAATATCGGGCGAAAATATTCTGGGGGAGCAAAAACCATCATCTTTGTTTGCGGTTTTTTTTCATCAGTTTAAGAGCCCTCTAGTTTATACTCTGGCGTTGGCATCAATAATATCACTCGTATTCCGAGAATATTCCGATTTTTGGATCATACTTGCCGTGATTATTATTAACGCATTGATCGGGGCATATCAGGAATATCATGCTGAAAACACTTTTTTGGCATTAAAGAAGATGCTAAAACCAAAAGCCTTGGCGATTAGGGACGGCAAGAGAAAAGAAATATTTGCTTTCGAATTGGTACCGGGGGATATCGTGGTTCTTTCAGCTGGTGATCAAGTTCCTGCGGACGGCAAGCCCCTGGAAGTAACAAATCTCGTCGTTGATGAAAAAATCTTTACCGGCGAGGATGAACCGGTGACCAAGGAATTGGGAGAGAACTCCAAACTTTTAATGGGGACAAAAGTACTATCGGGTGTCGGAATAATGGAAGTTGTTGGGACAGGAAAAAATACCGAAATCGGGAAAATCAGCCATACACTATCGGAGATTAAAAGAGATGCCACACCATTACAAAAACGCCTGGAGAAATTTGCCAAGAATCTGCTCATCATTATGGTTGTTGTCGCAACTATTATTTTTCTTCTCGGATTGATCCGCGGTGAAGAAATCTGGACAATATTCCGTCTGGCATTAATTTTAGCGGTTGCTTCAATCCCTGAGGGAATACCAATTGCTACGACGGTAATTATGGCTTTGGGTATGAGACGGATATTAAAACGCAACGGTTTAGTAAAAAATCTGCTATCAGTTGAAACTCTGGGATCAACTTCTGTCATTTGTACTGACAAAACCGGCACGCTGACTGAGGGAGTAATGGAAGTAGTCCGCACAGACTTTATTGATGAAGAAAAGGCCCATTTATCTATGGTTCTGGCGAATCAGCAGAAAGACGGTCTGGAGATAAGTCTTTGGGAATATGTCAAGACAAAAAGTCCGGTTAAACCCGAGAATCTGTTTGACAAACTGGAAAAAACTTTTGAAGATCCGTTTGATAGCGTGAAAAAATACTCTATGGCCGTAGTTCAAAACGGAGATTCGGAAACCGGTTTTATTCTGGGCGCACCGGAGATAGTGCTGGAATACTGCAAAACCAGCGAAAAAGAAAGCGCAGATATTAGAGCCAAGATCCAAAGTTGGGCCAGAGAGGGACTCAAGGTCGTCGGTGCCGCATATAAGGATCAAGGCGAAATTAAAAAATTGACAGATTGGAAATGGTTGGGAATTTTAGGCATTGATGACCCGATTCGAGAGGAAGTAAAAGAAACATTAAGTTTGTGCCGTAAAGCCGGAATCGCAGTAAAAATAGTAACCGGAGATTATAAAGATACTGCAATTGAAGTCGGAAGAAAACTTGGATTTGAGTTTGAAGAAAAAAATGTAGCCGACAATAAAGAGCTGGATGCTATGTCCTCGGATGAGCTTGCCAAGAATATCAATGATATTCACATATTTGCCCGAGTCACTCCGGACCAAAAATTAAAGATTGTTGAGGCCTTGCAAAAAAATGGCGAAGTTGTAGCTATGACCGGTGACGGCGTAAATGATGTGCTGGCGTTAAAGAAAGCCAACATTGGAGTTGTTGTCGCAAACGCCACCGACGTGGCGAAAGAGGCTGCCGACTTAGTCCTGCTTGATAGCAATTTCAAAACTATTTATGCCGCTTGCGAAGAAGGCAGGACTATTCTCTCAAACATTAAAAAGGCTGTCGGATATGCCCTTTCTGATGCCTTTGTCGAGATGATAATTATCTTTTTGGCAGTTTTATTGAACTTTCCTGTTCCAATTACTATTGTCATGATTCTCTGGATTAATCTGATTTGCGACGGCCCAAATGACATTTTGCTCGGATTCGAATCAAAGGAGGATGATATCATGGAAATCTCCCCGAAAGTAATTCAAAAAGAGAGTATTTTTGACCGGCTGATTCTGGCAATTACTGTTACGATCAGTTCCTCCGTGGGAATCCTATCATTAATATATTTCTGGTATATTCGTAACTCCGGTGGCGACCTAACGTTGGCTAGAACAATAGTATTTACTACAATTGCTCTCGCCAGTTTGGTTTATATTTTCAACTTCAAAAATCTGCGAACACCTATCTGGAAAATCAAAAACTTTAGTCAAAATAAATATCTGTTTTGGGGAGTTTCTTCGGGGCTGGTTTTAATTCTGGCAGCAATTTACTTGCCGGTTCTGCAAAATGCGTTGGGGACGACACCGCTAAAACTTGCCCATTGGATTCCGGCAATTTTCGTCGGCATAATTTCCGCTCTCTTGGTCGAAATCTTAAAATTTTCGCATAAAAATCGCGCTGGTGTTTAGAATTGTCAAATCTATATCAACCGTACTTTATTGAATAAATGGGAGGAAAAATGAAAAAAATAGTATTGTTGTCTTTTGTGCTGTCGATGATTTGTGGCTTTTTATTATTCCCGACAACAAAGGCAGAAGCCGGGCTGAATACTACCACTATCAAAGCCAGCTATCACAACTGGACCGACTCCGCTTACCCGACTTATGCCCACTACAACGGCCAACCGTACGTGAATGTTGGTTATTCGCCCGGACGAGCATTCCGTTCCTATGTCTATTTTAACCTCTCGTCAATCCCAGCCGGATCCACAATCAATTCAGCATCTTTCAACATTTGGTTACAAAATGATTTTTTCCTTATCAATCCTATCGACCATACCGATTGCTATGGAATACCTTCTGTTCCCGTGCTTGTGGCTGGGCAAGTCTCGGAGTCGTGGAATAGCTCTATGAACTGGAATAATCAGCCAGGACATGTTGGTTACGCGACTTATGATTTAACACAATTTCCTTGCAACGATCAAGAACGGTTTTATTACATTGGTGTGACCCAAATTGTTAAGAATTGGGTCGAGAGTGGCCAAGCCAACAATGGATTTAATATTATTGGAACTGAGAGCGGCAGCTCGTGGAGCAGGCGTTTTGCTAGCAGCACTGGAGCAGAAGCGGAAAAACCGCAGCTTTATATTCAATATACGACTCCTGACGCACCGGCCGATCCTCCATCAGATGAAAGTCTGCCATCTGGAACAACAGGCGCAAACTCTACCACCAATGGCAATGCGGCGGCGACCACACCAACAGTGAACCCAAACCTTAAGACTACTGATAGCTCAATTGCGACGCCAACACTAACCTATGTCACAGTTGGAAGTGCTAGATCAGAAGCGCCAGTTACAAGTGATTTACCGATAATTGTTGGAGATAGTTTAATCGTCGGTGGCAAAGCAACAAAAGGACTTACAATTTCTTTAGCAATCGGCGATAAAGTTTTTAGCGGTGTAGTTGATGATGCCGGTAATTGGGAAATTGTCGTTGATACCAGCGCTTTTGTGCCCGGCATAGTTAAGGCTAAAGCTCAAGCTCAAGATCTGAAAAAAAATAAAGGCAGTGCGGAGGCCGAGCTCTTTGGCTTGTCGGTGTCTGCCAAGACAGTGGTAGCAGAAACAAAGGAAGCAGCTAAAACAGAGACCAAGAAAATGGGCTGGAAAGACTGGCTTATTCTTGCCGGTCTTGTTTTAGGATTAATTCTTGCTGTACTAGCGCTGATTTTTCGCAAAAAGATATTTAAAATATTCCAAAAGCCCTAAAATCAAGTCCAACAGTAGAAGTTTCAATTAGCTATAGTTTTTTATGCTAGAATATTGATAAATAGATTCGAACTAATTTAGGAGGGGAAAATGGAATTTGTAAATGATCCAAGAAAAGCAAAAATTGCGTTTGTGGTGGTTTTGTTGCTGGCAATCGTTTTCTTTTTGGCTAGTGGAGCTTTGGGTTATCTCTACTGGCACAAACTCGATGATCGCAATAATTTAGCTGCTTCAAAACAACAAGTTGAAGAAAGCTTGAGTGCAACACTGAAGACCGCTGAGAATAATTTGACCGCCGCCAATAAAGAGATCGCCGATTTGCAGGCGTCAACTGATTCATCTGGCCAAAGCATAAGTTCCCTGCAAAAACAAATTGCTGACTACAAAGCTGGTCTAGCAAAAATTACCGCTTATAAGGAGTTTTTGAAATATTACAATTCGGTTATCGAAACACATAATGGGTATACTGGCTGGACCGATGCTGAGTTTCAGGTTGGGAAGACTAAAGCCGAGGCAACCGGTGACGCCAGTTTCGTTTCAACGGTTAATTGGGCCTGGTATGAAACCAGCGTTGATGTTGCAACTAGAATAATTAGAGTCAACAAAGAAATCGTTTCAGGAATTGAAAGTGGAATAAAATAGTACTATTCAAACCTCAATATCTACGGTCTCACCAACACCGGGTGGATTATCTTTTGGTCTAGCTTGGACTGGTTTAACATCTTCGATTGGCTCCATACTGTTAGGTATTGGCGGGTTTTTAGCTTACGATTGTCAAGTGATTGGATATCCACTACCGATCCAGCTGGTGAAATTTTTTCTGACACTTTATTTTAGATAGTTATGTATGCTTTCCGACTGCTCGGATTTTTTCAGTTTTTGCAAAGATTTGGCTTCAATTTGACGGATTCGTTCACGGGTAACACCGAATTCCTTGCCAACCTCTTCCAAAGTGTGAGTTCTGCCAGTTTCTAAACCAAAACGCATTTTCAATACTTTTTGTTCGCGTGGCGAAAGAACTTCGAGAAAACGGTTAACATCACCCTTCAGAAGTTGATAGATAGCATTTTCTTCCGGAGAAAGATTTTTATCGTCCTCAATAAAATCACCGAGTTTCGAATCGGATTCTTCTCCAACCGGCGATTCGAGAGAAACGGTTTCTTGAGAGATTTTTATAATATGCTCGACTTTATCGACTTCTATTCCCATTTCGTGAGCGATTTCTTCCGGAGACGGTTCCCGGCCCAAATCCTGAACTAGCTGCCGTTGAGTCCTGATAAGCTTGTTGATGGTTTCAATCATATGAACCGGAATTCGAATAGTCCTGGCTTGATCGGCAATTGCCCGAGTGATCGCCTGGCGGATCCACCAGGTGGCGTAGGTTGAAAACTTATATCCTTTTTTATAATCAAATTTTTCTACCGCTCTCATTAAACCAGTATTGCCTTCCTGAATCGCATCAAGCAAAGATAAACCGCGGCCGATATATTTCTTGGCGATTGAAACAACCAAACGTAAATTGGCCTCAGCCAGCATTCTTTTTGCCAGTTGATCACCTTTTTCTACTCTCTTTGCCAATTTAATTTCTTCTTCAGTCGAGAGCAGTGGTATACGGCCAATTTCCCGAAGATACATTCTGACCGAATCGTCAGAGATTGATTCCAGTCCTTCCATAATATCATCGGTTTTCTGTCCGCTGATGATATTACCGAGAATTGAAACATTTTGGTCTTCCTCTTGAATTTCTATTCCATGAGAAATCAAGTAATCAAAAACCTCATCAATCATTAGCACTTCATCTTCAGCATTGGGGAAGACCTGCAAGAGTTCTCTCATGGTAACATAACCATGCGCCTTACCTTTCTCAATGACCCGATTAACTTCATTGGAAAACGGCAGTGGTTCTTCTTTGACATATTTGACAACTTTTTTTGCCATTGGACTCCTTTGGAGTGAATTCAAAGATACAAGAAACAATTCACAAACTTTTTTGATTTCAAATTTGTTTGGAACTTGTATCTTGTTACTTGTTACTTTTCCTTCATAATAGCAGACTGAAGCTCTTTCATCAAGATTTTAAGTTTCTCTCTATTGCCATCGCTCTCAGCCTCAGCAATCTTTTTAGCGTAATCGTCTTTGATTTTTTCTTTCCTTTTGTCGGTAAAATCTCTAATTAAGGCATCAAATTCCCGCTCTAAAATCATCTCTTCCTGAAAATCCAAATCTTTTGTTGCCGAAATATCATATAGATCGAGCTTATTTTTCAAATCAACCGGCAGGTTTTTGATATCGAGGTTCTTTCTGATTGCTAAAAAAAGTTCACTAGTTGTCTGATCTTGAAACTCCGGGTTCAAACCCTGGGGGATTCTGGCTGACAATTTCGGCTGATGCCAGAGAAGACCTGCCAATTTCTGTTCCGAAGATAGATCTGCAATTTTTTGCTCGGAATAATCTTTCTGCTGGGCCGAGTTACTCTTTGTTTTGCCTAATTGTTCAGTAATAGTTTGTTCGGATAGTGCCAGTTTCTTAGCTAAATATTTTATATAATACTCTTTTTCAATTTCATTGCTGGCAATTTTTATTACCGGCAAAATTTCTTTTGAAATTTTTTTCTTGGCTGAAACATCATCACCTAATTCCAAAATTAAGCCATCGATCCACCATTGCAATCCTGGCTTGGCATTTTTGACCGCGATTTCAAAGTTTTTCGGATCAGATTTAATTGCCTCATCAGGGTCTTTAAAGCCGGTCAAAGTTAAAACCTTGGCGTTGATATCATTCTGCAGCGATAACGTGATTGCTCTTTTTAGCGCAGTTTTGCCGGCAGTGTCTGAATCAAAGGCAAAAATAATATCGGGGCTATACCGTGCAAGAATTGCCAGCTGATCCATAGTCAATGCTGTGCCGGAAACCGCAACAACATTGTGAAATCCTGCTTCGTGGGCGGCTATTACGTCCATCTGCCCCTCGACCATAATTGATTTTCCTTGAGATCGGATGTCAATTCGGGCGCGGTCTAAGCCATATATTGTTTTGCCTTTTGTGTAGATCGGTGATTCTGCACTATTAACATATTTGGCTGCTTTCGGATCATCTTCTAAAATCCGACCGGTGAAAGCAACTACCTGACCTGAAATATTATAGATCGGGAACATAATCCGTCCGCGGAAACGGTCCCAATATCTTCCCTTTTCGCCCAAAACCAATAGCCCGGCTTTAAATATTTCTTTTTCATTGAAACCTTTTACTGAAATAAACTTGATTAAAAGATCCCAAGACCTAGGCGCATAACCCAAGTTCCAATTTTCAATTGTTTTTTCGTCAATTCCTCGATTTTTTAAATATTTCCTGGCATGTTCGGCTTTAGGGTGGTCGGTTAAAATTTTGTGATAAAGTTTGGAAGCTAGCTCGTTAATTTCGAAAATACGAGATTTCTCAGTTGGCGCGATGGTTTTACCGCTATAAGTCAAATTCTCTTTATGTTTTAATTCAACCCCGACTTTTCCGGCCAGAAGTTTCAGGGAATCATAAAAATCCATCCCTTCAATTTCTTCAATGAAAGTAAAAGCATCGCCGCCCTTGCCACAGCCAAAACACTTAAAAGTCTGACGCTCGGCTGAAACCATAAAAGAAGGCGTTTTTTCATTGTGAAAAGGGCAAAGACCTTTATAGTTTACGCCGGCCTTCTTTAATGTCAGGTAACCGCCGATCAGATCGACGATATCAATCTTGTCTTTTATTTCTTCAACTTCGTTCATCGTTTTGATAATACCATAATATTTACAAACAATGTCGAATAAATTCGAGACAAAAAACGGCCCGCCACATCGGCGTTCCGTGCTCTTGGTTTTTCCAACCCCTCTCGCTTGTGTTACCTCTCCGGCGGTGGTGACGTGACCCCTGACAGTGCGTCAGCGACAGCCGACATCAAGTATTCGGCGGGCGGGATGCCGATCAGTCGATTCACGGCTGTCCGTCGAAGTAGATGATGATGTTGTAGTCGCCGCTGACACGGAAGTAGCCGATATAGCGCGACGCAGCTGACTTCGACATCCAGACAACCGCGCAATTCGGGTGTCGAGCGATGAAATCAGCTAGCTCTACCCCTGCAACCTCCGAAAAACCGCCCTTTGAACTCATGTTGTCACCCCAGTTCGTGAGCCATCTGGCTCAATGCGTTGTTTAGCGCGTCACTGATGAATTGCTTCACCTCCGGCAAGAAGGCGACAACCAATGTGACGATGGCTAGGAATATCACAAGGCAACTGATCTCGATCCGCTCCTCTCCTCTATTCCGACTCGCAGTCTGGTTATCCGTTACACCGTCACGCATACCAGGACCTCCCTCAAAAGATGTCGGGTATCCGGACATTGAAGTCGGAATCGAACCATCGGACTATGGTGCCTAACCCACAGCCGGACTTGGGCGGCTGCAGTTCGCGGCTCTGACCATTATCAGCCATGGGAGACATCATCCCCTTTCTGCCGCAAGTATAGTACAATATGTTGTTTTTATCAATACCCAACCGGTATTTATTGCCTTACCCGGTAAGACCTCATTGAAATAGTTATCTATCCGAACCGGTAGCCGGTAATACCTGAACGGCAGGTGTTGTCTGCGGTACCACCGGAGGATTTGAAACCAGCATACGCACTTGGGTCGTTGCCTGATAATCTGCATACGCTCGCGGAAACAATAACTTTTCCCACCAAGCGATAAAAATATCGGCTCCGGTAATAGTTACCGTAGCTAAAATTACAGTTTGATCAGCGGTTCCAGCGGCGATTCTGCCAGTCATCCCTCCGCTCTGAAAACCCGTCGCGTCAGTTGTGCCATTATCAACTCCATCAAGATAAAATGACAAGGTTCCGGCATTCATATCAGGCAATCCGCTAAGTCCATAAAATAATATGGCATCGCCGTCTAAGTCATCTGTACTGCCAGAATCAAAAGCGCTGAGCGCATCCATGCCCGCCGGATTGGTGTAAACACCGGAATATGCAATATTTATCGCAGGGGTATCACCGGTATCCCAGGTTTTTAGGCGGAAATAAACTGTGTCTCCCGGCGAAACAGTCAGGGTTTGATTGCCAGAATCAGTTTCTGCCAGATAATTGACCCAAGTTGAGTTGTCTTTTGAAACTTCAAGCCGAGTCAACAATGTAGCACCGCCGCTAATAAAACCAGCCGACGCAATACTCGGAAACACAGAGAAAACTACTGCCAATAATGCAATAACAACTTTTTTCATTGTACCCCCAAATTAATGATTCTTACGAGTATTATATCATAATAACTAGAATCTTTTCTTGTCCCGTTTCACTACTTTAGCTAGGCTTTTTTCTGCTGCTTTATCAAGATCAATTTTGTTCGAATTGGCAAAACAAATGAGCGTATAGAGAATATCACCGATTTCCAGTTCCAAATCTTGTTCGGCTTCACTGGATTTCTTTTTCTTCGGCCCCCAAATGTGATTAACCAGACGGGCAAACTCACCCGTCTCATTTCCCTGTTAAATACGACTTGAGCCGCTTGTACAAAAAAAGTTTACCATGATAAGTTTTAAGATATTTTTCACGTTTAAGAGCATCACTTCGATTTAAACACGCTTCAGAATAGATTAACTTGAGAGGTCGGCGATCCTTAGTTGAGTCAACTCGCCCTTTAGTATGTAGATCAAGTCGTGATTTCAAATTATTTGTATAACCTGTATAAAATTGACTATCTAGCTTTGATTGTAGAACATAAATATAGAACATCTTTTTGAAATCATTTAACAGGGTGAACCATTAGCCGGACCATCATTTCATGCGGAGTCCAATACTCCCATTTTTGTGCCTTCATCCATTTGTCGAGTTCTTTTTGCTGCTTGTTCATAGTTCTCCTAGAAAATTTACTAATCTCTTATAATTTTTGTAAATGTGTCCTTGACCACCTTTTTGTTCGAATAATTCGATAGTTTTTGCAGAATCATCAATTAATAAACTGCTCTCAATATTCGAGGCCAATTTCTCTAAAACAATGTCGAATAACATACCGTCTTCATCATCTTTGTTAAGTTTGTAATCTGCCGAATTTACAATTAAGTCAAACTTTTCATTCAATTTATAATTTGGAACAGTGATCTCTGAAAAAACATCCATGTTGCCAGTCACAATCGCAACTTTGCTGCCAGATTCTCGAAATGATTCTGCCAAATTGAGTAATCTTCGATCTAATTTCATCAATCGAACACTCTCTTTATATAATTCAGTAAGTGTTTTGATACCGATATTATTATTCTTAGCAATAAGCTGGTTTATATCCTTAGACGTAACTTCACCATGCATCCATTTATTAACTAATTCGTGATCGGCAAAGATGTTTTTCTGTATCCAATCATAAACCTTCAGGTAATCCTGCAATAAAGTTTTTTCATAAAATCTGTCGTGGCAAAGCACACCATCAAAATCAAAAAGAATAGTATCTATTTTTTCCATTTAATATATTCAACTTTATTATCTGGATCCATTAAATCAAATTTAATAATTTTAACTTGTGTGTTTTCATCTACCTGGTCGCCATAATATCCGCGATAAGTTTTTAGCATTTCTTCTGGAGACGAATACGTTTCGTGAGTTTCAAAATCGTTGGGCTCAATTTCAGCAAAAGTTTTTTCTTTGATCTCAACAATCTTTGCCCCAGCAAATTGCTCACCCGACTCGGCGTTGGTAAATTCCAATTGATCGCCAACTAATAAATTCTTATCGTCAAAAAGTCGCCAAGTTGAGGTTTTCTCACCAGACAAAATTTTATCAACCAAGTTCGCCGCAAATTTTAGTTTTTTCATATTTTCAATAAATAAAATTCCAACTCCGGATGTAATTTATCGCCATCTTTAATCATTTTTTTCAATCGCGAGATCGAAAAATACTCGACTTTGTCCACATCTTCATTTTCTACTTCAATCGGATCTTTGTAAATCAATTTATAAAATCGGACAAATTTGTCAGTTTCTGCCGTCGAACTAAAATAGGGAAATTTTCCGATTTCGATTAGCCGGCCTTTGATACCTAGTTCTTCGGCTAGTTCCCGCCGTGCCGCTTGCAAATAATTCTCTCCAGCGAGAACATGACCGCCGGCCGCCGTGCTCCAGACGCCAGGGAGAAAATCAACTTTTTTCGATCGCAATTGCAATGCCATTTCGCCATTTTCGTTAAAAACCAAAACATGGACTATGCGATGACGAAGTTTTTCATCATAGATCTCACGTCGAGTCACCGATTCCAAAACCCGATCTTTCTCGTCAACAACATCAATTAGTTCGTCTTTATTACTCATCATTTACAAAAGTATCATATTTTGCTAGAATTTGCCCCAGACTGAACTGAAAGCGAGGTGTTCGGCATGCCGAACATTCGCCTAGCCGGGGCTGATGAAGCAAAAACCAAGGAAGTAGTTAAGATGCTACATCATCTGCCGGATGTAGTCATCGACAGGGTAGTTGTAACGCGTTATCTGCACCACCCGTGCATTAACAGGCCAATGGCTCAGATTGCCTGTAGCGACGAGGTGCCTCAGCGGCACCTCAAGCTGATCAGGCAGGCTGTGATGGTGGCTGGCGTCGAGATGCCACACAAGTGGCGTTATACGCCGCCGATGCCACTCTATCCTGCAACCGTTGCCTTCTGCTACGGACTTAGGGAAGAGCTGTGGAGTCTCTGCTTAACCGAGATCAGCGCTCTGCACTTTGAGCCAGTTCATGTCCCATCAGTCGTCTACGACATGAACCTGAAATTCAGTCCATACGCCGAGGTCCGCGGCTTCTGGAGTCCTGAAGTGGCCAACGACATCTGCGTCGCCAGTGCCGCAGCCAAGCTCAAGAACTACATGGACGTCGAGATGTTCAGTGTCCGCGATGGTGAGATCAAGCTCAGTTTCTGGCTGAAGGGAGCGACAAGCTCACCATGATACGACGAGACCACAAACGCCCCAGCGTACCGGGGCGTTATTTTTATATGTCATTCCCGCGAAAGTGGGAATCTACTAAACTATTCGTGGATCCCCGATCAGGTCGGGGATGACTTCGTCATTTCTTTTTTCGGCTCTGATTTATTTTCAACAGTTTTATCTGCTTCGGCTTCTTTTTTCTTCCGGTTTCTTCTGCGAATCAATACTATAATCAGAATAATAACTCCGATCCAAAATAGCAACGAAAGTAATGGCCAAAGAATAATCATTATCGGGCTAGAAAAAACATTGGCCAAAAAACCTGCGATGCCACCGGAATCTTTATTTGCACCATAATCGGCAAGAATTGCGGCAATATCCGGTGTAAATGAGGATTTTGGCGTTGTCGTGGCCGTTCCCGTCGATTTGCTCGAACTGCCGCTGGTTCCCGATCCGCTGGATGAACTGCCACTTGAACCAGTCGTACCTGACCCACTACTAGATCCGCTACTGGCCACCGGATCGGTCGTTATGGCACCAGCAGAACCGGCCGGATTTGTCGTTGAGCCACTATCTGGTGTGCCGGGATCAGCTGCCGAACCGTCGCTGCTTGGATTGTTCGGATCATAATAACCATATGTCGCAAACCCATAATCGATAGAATTGAGCCGTGTCCCGTCAATCATTGCGTATCCGGGTGCATAGCATGATGTATTTGTTGTTGCCGACCAATAAACCTGGGAGCCATTTTTCGGGACTAAGATAATTGCGTATTCTAATCCCGGATCAATATCTTGCGACGATTCTTCAATGTATTGCCAGTACTCATCAATGCGGTTTTCCAAATCAACACTGTGTCTAGCAATCATCTGGTGCGGATTTGAATGCCAATTCCAAATTTGTGCTTCAATTCGAGGCGTTCCGGTTGGATTTGTGCCCTTTATACGAACTGATACGGCATTTAGCCAGTTAAAACGAGGTACAAAAACCATCCCTGGTGTTTGGCTGGCCCAAGTGCTAACACCTGAATTTTGGACTCCATTAACACAGCCCTGATCTGGGTACGACGGGTCAATGGCCGCAACTTTTTCCGTCGCAAAAAATAGAAATGAGTACGCCATTAACAACATCCCGACAATCGAGATCAATCCAATAACATTTCGCATTTCCCCTGCCTTTTTAAATTTAATTTTTAATAAATTTTAGTAAAAAATTATCGAACAATTCCGATTCCCATATACCATTCTTGTGGTTTTTTGCAGACTGGGCAGGTGTCAGGAGCCGAAGTCCCTTTGTGGATGTAGCCGCAATTAAGGCATTTCCATTCGATTTCTTCATCCGTTTGGTAAAGTTTTCCTGCCTCCAACAAATCAGCCAAAATATTGTAACGCTCTTCATGTTTTTCTTCAACTTCGGCGATTTCTTTAAAGAGTTTTGCCGCAGCATCATCGCCCTCTTCTTCGGCTATTTTTTGGAAACCGGGATACATTTCGGTGTATTCAAATTTTTCTCCGGCGGCGGCATGACGGAGATTTTCCAAAGTTTTGCCAACCGGATCAATTCCGTATGAATTTTCCATTTCAACTGTCGACTTGATATTTTCTAGTTCCTCTTCAGCATGAGCTCGCTCATTTTCAGCAGTCTCTTCAAATACCCGGGCAATCCACTCAAATCCCTCTTTTCGCGCCTGTTTGGCAAAAAAAGTGTACTTATTTCTGGCCAATGATTCACCAGAGATAGCTTTTAACAAATTTTTTTCTGTTTCCATAATTTCTCCTTTACCATTAATTAATATTTCTCTAATTTTACCCAATTTAACTCATTAAATAAAGATCAAGATTGACTAAAACAAAGGCTAAGTTATATAATCGCGTTAGGACATCTGGATTGGAGGTGCACATTGTCACAATCGCTAAGGTTTGTTGCCGGCAGTTATGACGAGCAGACGATGTGTATCATCGCCGACGTCCTCGACCAAGGCGGATTTGACAGTTTGTCCGGGATGCTTGGCCACGTGGATCATGGCCGAGGTCGCTGGCAAACGGCGCTGTACATCCGTCGTCGTGACGGCAGGATCGCCGTGATCGGATATCAGACTATGAGAAAAATCATCCGATTGCTGAGGGAAATACCGCTGACATTCGATCTGGTCGTATCATGTCGCGATCTCCAGGGCACGCTTGACTTCCACTGGGCTAACGACATGGAACCGTTCAAACCCCCGATTGGGGAGGCAGATGACCCATTCTGGGACAGAGGACAATCAACTGACAGAAAACTGACACCGGAGATGCTTTCGAGGATCGCTGATGCCAGACGGGCATCAGGTGATGGAGACCTGAATCCAGACCTATAGAACCGCCCTCGCATACCGCGCGGGCATTTTTTTAACAAATATTTTTTGGATAAAAAAACGGAACTCAAGGGGGTCTCAAGAGTTCCGAAACGGCTGTGAGCTACTGCGGGTTAGCTGCCCGCTGCTCGTACGGAGCGATGCTCCCTGTCAGTCTGTTGCCGACGATCACGGACACTATCCTGCCGCTAGTCTGACAGATAAGCGCTAGCGGTTCGAACAGAAGTCCTTGTTCGGCCGGCAATGAAGCCGGTGTGCAACAGCACACCGTGATCACTGCGAGTAGCAGCAAAGCGTTTCACCTCCCTCCCGCGGGCCGTCGCAGCAAGATTCGCCCGGGTCTTGACCGGATTCTTCTCACTCGACTCCCTGCGACTTTTTGATATTAGCATATACCTTATTTTTTTGCAAACAAGAAAATCCCCATGGATTTCTGAGCTCAAATATGATAAATTAAATTAGCAAATGAAATATTTTGTTTACATGATTGAAAATGCCAAAAGCAGACATTACATCGGCATTACCACCGATCCAAAGAGAAGGCTGGCAGAACACAACAATAGCGGTGCTAAATCAACCAAACCATTTGGTCCATGGAAATTAATATACTCTGAGGAATTCGAAAACCGATCCGAGGCTTGCAAAAGAGAGTGGCATTTGAAAAATTCCGTTGGCAAAAAAGAAAAGTCTGAGATAATTGAAAAATTTGGAAATACCAACTAAACGACTAGATTGAAATATTAATTTATACTCGCTACAATAGCGTGTATATGGACAAAAAAGAGTTAACAATTTTGGGTTCCGCCCTTTACGCATGCGAAGGCACAAAAGCACGGAGAGATTATCGAACAAAAAACGGATTCATACGATCCATTGAACTGACAAATTCTGATCCAAAAATTGTTTCTGCTTTTTCCAAATTCCTGAAAGAAATATTGAAAGTAGATTGGGATAGAGTCAGAGGACAGCTTTTTCTCTACCCGGATTTGAAAGAGCCAGATTTGAAAAAATTCTGGTCAGAAAAATCAGGAATTTCGCAAAACAATTTTCAAAAAAGTATCATTCTTAACGCAAAAACTGGAAAATTTAAGGCAAATCCCAATGGGACATTTAAAATTAGGTACAGTTGCAAATCTGACTTCATAAAACTTGAAAAGATTATTGATGAAATGTGGTCGGGTATAAAATTGTAGTATCATTTGGTGGGATCGCATAGTTGGTCTAGTGCGCACGATTGGAAATCGTGTAGGGTCGCAAGATTCTCGAGGGTTCGAATCCCTCTCCCACCGCCATTGAAGAATAAATAAACATCATATGAAAAAAACTATAGCTTACGTAATATCGGGGATAATTCTCACAATATTTTCAGGCGCATTATATGATTTCGTTGTAAAACCTAACATATTTATGTTAGCTAAATGTTTAGTCAATTATGTTAATAGCTTCAATGACGAAACATATCTAATAATTGCGAAATCTTTCCACGAACAGTCGGCTAGTTCTCTTTGGATTACAACATTAATATCTTTAGCTTGGTTACTTTTGTGGCTTTCGATAGTACTTATTATTACTGGATATTTCCGGCATTCAAAGTCACCAAATCGGATTTTAAAATATGTTGAATCAGTTCCAACAACAAAACTACGCTGGATAATGTTTGTTCTAAGTTGTCTCTTATTTGCAATTTCCTTATTCGGTGCAGCACAGCACCAGTACATTAACGATGCAATAACTTATTATCAGCAACTCAGAGCTATAGATGCTCCATTTATCTCCGAAATTCAATTGAAAGAATATGACTCAAAATTTGCTCAAATCAAGAACAAATCGGATTATATTATAATAATTAATTCGCTTGAAGAGATCTCAGACACCAACAAACAGACTCATCCAATTTTCCAACCATAATTTATGGTAGAATAATATCAATCTTTTGCCATTAAAAAAACCGCTCATTTTCAGCGGATTTTTTAATTATCATCCCTAAAAAGTCGGGAAATTACTAAACTATTTTTGGATCCCCGCCTTCGCGAGGACGACCGCTTTAGCGGTCTATAATATTCTGCATCATTAAGCGTTTTTCGACAGAGGCGATGATTTTGCGGGTTTGGATTGCAACGTCTGGTGTGACCGAAACCGAAGTTGCTCCGTTTCTAACCATCAGCTCGGTAAATTCAGGATAAATTGATGGTGCCTGGCCACAAACTGACACAGTCACATTATGTTGCCGGCAAGTCTTAATTACATATTCAACCGAAAGCGAAATCGCTTCGTCCCTTTCATCAAATGATTTGGCCAAATTTTGATTATCACGATCACAGCCTAAAGTTAATTGCGTTAAATCATTGGTTCCTAAGGAAACTCCGTCGATGCCGACCGAGATAAATTTCTCAAGCAAAATCACATTTGATGGAACTTCAACCATCATCCAAAGCTTAAAATCGGGACCGCGATACAAACCTGCCGCCTCCACCAATTCCTTAACTTTTTGCATTTCTGAAACCGTACGGACAAATGGAATCATTAGGTGCAAATTCACTAAGTCCATCTTATTACGAACGATTTTCAACGCTTCAAGTTCGAGGTTAAATACATCCGGATTGGTGATATAACGTAGGGCGCCGCGCATACCGATCATTGGGTTGTCTTCCTCGCCTTCGTATTTGTCGCCGCCTTTTAGTCCTCGATATTCGTTGGTTTTGAAGTCAGTTGTTCGATAAATAACCGGTCTGGGCGCAAATGCTCCGGCAATAGTGCCTATCCCCTGAGCTAATTTTGTGGTAAACTCTTCGCCCCTACCGGATTCAATCATCGCCCGAGGGTGTTCCCCGATTCCAGCCATCATAAACTCGGCTCGGAGCAGCCCGACGCCATCCACAGGCAACGCAGCAAACTCCGCGGCTTTTTCCGGCTCGGCCAAATTCAAATAAACCTTTGTTCCGGTTATTGGGATCTCTTCTGTCAGAGCCAATCCGCCGACGGATTGTGATTTTGTCTCAATTCTCCGCGGATCGGCAGCCGATAATTTTACGGCTCCTTTATAAACAACACCTTTTGCGCCGTCAACAGTTACGACTTGACCGGTTTTTAATTTGGCTGTAGCCGTTCCCGTTCCAACAACACAGGGAATGCCAAGTTCGCGAGAGACTATTGCCGCATGACAAGTCCGGCCGCCGGTATCAGTGATAATCCCTTTTGCCCTTTTCATCGCCGGAACAAAATCTGGGGTTGTCATTTCAGTAACCAAAATATCACCCTCTTGAATCAGATCGTTTTGTTCTCGACTGTGAATAATTTTTACCGGGCCAACCGCCGAGCCAAGTGAGGCAGCGGCACCGTGCAGAATAACTTCGGCCTGGTTTTTTTCAATAGATCCTGCGTCTCCCTGAACTTGTGACTTTCGACTTTCAACTTTCGACTTATCTAGTGTTGTTATTGGCCGTGACTGTACCATGTATATTTTATTACCGGCAATAGCAAACTCAGTATCTTGTGGTGAATTGTAATGTTCTTCAATTTTCTTACCAAGTTTAGCCAACTCTATGACTTGAGCATCAGTAATTTTTTGATCTTTTCTATCAGCCATTGGAACTGCGACGTGTTTGTCTCCGCCACCTGCTGCTCGAATTATCTGCCAAGGTTGGCTATTAACCTCTTTAGCGACAATTGCTTCTGTTGTTTTATCAACAATGTAGCGATCTGGAGTGACTGAGCCTGAAACGATTGCCTCACCTAAACCAAAACCAGCCTCAATAATAATTTTGTTTGTGTCACCAGTGACAGGATCAACAGTGAACATAATACCGGATTTTTCTGATTGAACCATTATTTGGACCGGGACAGCCAAGCCAACTTTCATTTGATCATATTTATTGATTGCTCGATAATAAATTGCTCTAGCTTCAAAAAGTGATGCGTAGCATTTCTGCAGGGCAGCAACTACTTCAGCTGGTCCCTTAGTGTTTAAAAATGTCGCTTGCTGACCAGCAAAAGAATCATCTGCGCCATCTTCAGCAGTCGCTGACGAACGAACAGCAACTTCAACATCACCAAGTTCTCGATAATTTTTTTCAACTTCTAAAGCGATCTCTGCTGGCATTTTAGCCGAAAGGATATGACGCTTAATTACATTTGATAGTGAATTTAGTTTTTTTGAATCTTCCGGGTTAATGCCTCTTAATGCCTGTGCAATTGCAGGGCCAATCCCAGTTTTTTCCAAAAAGTAATTATATCCATCGACTGTAACAATAAAGCCATTGGGGACAGGAAAACCACCACGAGTTAACTCACCTAAATTCGCACCTTTACCGCCGACAGTAGCTGTATCATCTTTACCAACATCTTTGAACCAGAGAACAAATGGTTTGTGATTTATCTTCTTTGCTATAATTCCCTCCAAAAAAATGTTTATTTTGCCAAAAGCCCTAACTTACGCTCAACAATTCGCAGTCGATGATCAATCTGATCGGTTCTGGTCATAAAAGCTCTGTTAATATCAGCCAGATCAGAAATTTCCCGATTAATATTTTTCTCAACAGTTTTAAATCTCTCACCCATTTCATTCATTATCTGCTGCTTTGTATTATCAATTTTATCCGACAGATTTTTGGTAACATCATCGGTCGAAAATTCAACTATTTGTTTGATTTGCTTTAAATCATCTTTAGTTAAAGCCATTCTAGCTCCTTAGAACCATTTTACACCGATTACAATTTTTCAGCAATTACTTCGCGGACTTTTTCCCACTCAAATCCGCGCGATAGTAAATGGCGGGTTAACTTTTCATAAAGTTTTTCTTTGGAAATTTCTTTGTTTTTCGCCAACCAACGTTCTACTAATTCGACAATTTCTGATGTTTCGTCGATGTTTTCCGCTAGTGTTTTTTCAATTATTTCTTTTGAGATTTTTTTTGCCATCAATTTTTGCTGGAGATAATACCTGCCAACCGGTTTGACTGATTTCTTAAATCTAACAAAATTTTCCGCAAACCTTTGGTCATTTAAAAATTCCTTAGAAATTAGAAATTCGAGAATATTAGAAATTTCCTCATCAGAAAACTCCTTCCGCCGAAGCTTTTCTTCCATCTCGCCGATTGAGCGATCGCGTAACTCGAGAAGATAGAACGCATATTCGAGTGGCTTGAGTTTCTGTTTCATAAGAAAATTATATCACTTCAGTTTTGTTATTACTTCTGATATCTTGTAAACAGGGTTAAGGAGGCGATATCAACATGGCGAAATACATTTGTCCAATATGCCATCATGGTTATCTGGTTTCAGACCATCCCAAAGGTTGTCCGTACTGTGGATACAAAGCATTCCGGCGCTAAAAGCGCCGGCTTTTTTTATTTGTTTAGAAATTAGGTCAATTAGAAATTTTGCCGAATTATTCCTCTTTATACTTCTCTGTGATTTTGGCTTTAATTTCGGCGGTGATTCCCGGGTGTTCTTTCAGAAATGCTCTGGCGCCTTCTTTGCCTTGGCCGATTTTTTCGCCGTTGTATGAAAGCCAGGCTCCAGCTTTTTCGATGATATCTTCAGCGACGCCCAAGTCAATGACTTCACCTTCAACATCAATTCCTTGACCGAACATAATATCAAACTCAGCCGTTTTAAATGGTGGCGCAACCTTATTTTTTACAACCTTCACTCCGACGTGGTTGCCAACATTTTCCTCGCCCTTTTTGAGTGTTGCTTTGCGACGGATTTCCAGGCGAACTGAGGCATAAAATTTCAAGGCATTTCCGCCTGTAGTTGTTTCAGGATTACCAAACATGACTCCGATTTTCATCCGGATTTGATTGATAAAAATGACCATGGTTTTTGATTTTGAAATTACACCGGTTAGCTTTCGAAGCGCCTGTGACATTAATCTGGCCTGAACCCCCATCATCGAATCGCCCATTTCGCCTTCAATTTCCGCTCGTGGGACTAACGCAGCAACCGAATCGATAACAATGACGTCCACGGCGTTTGATCGGACTAATGTTTCACAAATCTCCAGCGCTTGTTCGCCAGTATCCGGCTGTGATATCAAAAGATCATCTAAATTGACACCAATTCTTTTGGCGTACTCGGGATCGAAAGCATGCTCGGCGTCAATAAATGCCGCTAATCCACCGGTTTTCTGTGCTTCAGCCACAGTATGAATTGCCAAAGTAGTTTTGCCGGAAGCTTCGGGACCGTAGATTTCGATTACCCGGCCACGCGGTAATCCGCCAACACCAAGAGCCAAGTCTAGTGCAAAAGAACCAGTTGAAATCACTGCAACATCAAGTTTGGTGTCGGCACCGTACTTCATAATTGAACCTTTGCCAAACTGTTTTTCGATTGAGGCCAAAGCAACATCAAGTGCCTGATTTTTGGCACTTCGAATATTATCCTTCTCAATTTTAGTTTTTGTTTCAATTTTTTCGGCTGTTTTTTTTGCCATGAAACTCCTAAATTATTACTTCATTTCCGCAGTTTTAATTTTTCTTTCAATGATAATTACTTTGCTTGATTCTTTATTGGTTTTACCAATGGCGGTGATCATTATTGTATTAATTCCATTTTGGAGTGTGATCTCTTTCTTGAAACTACCGTCTTCATTTGTTGCTACTTTCTCTTTGTTAACCAAAAGAGTTGCACTGGCATCTGTGGCCCCGGAAACTAAAACGCTTTCCGTTTCAACAACCATATCTTTATTAGGCGACGTCACAACCAGTTTCGGCACCGAGGCAAAACTGACAACTTGAAGTATGATATATAAAATGGCAGCACAACAAAAAAGAACACCAAACGAAAGAGCAATTATTTTGGGCGTGATAATAAAAACTCTATTACTTTTAACTTTCTTTTGTGAAAAATCATCATCTTCAGTATTTTTTTTAATCGCTCGCTGTTGTCTGTATAAATTAAAAATATTATCCGGATTTAAGCCAAGGTAATTGGCGTAGGTAATAATAAAGCCCTTAACATAAATATCATTAGGCAAGAGATCAAAATCTTCATTTTCCAAAGCCTCTAAATATTTCGCGCGGACTTTAGTTTGAAGCTCAGCCTCAATCAGATCGATGCCCTTTCTTTTGCGGGCTCGCTTTAATTTTTCCCCTAGAGTATGGACTGTTCGAATTTTTCTCAGAGTAAATCCTGCTGCTACCATATCAATAATTTAAAATTTTAAATTCTAAATTTCCCTAGTAGTCTTGCGGATAATTGCCACCGCTAGTTTGATCTGTACTTATAAGAATGTCTCTCGGTTTGGCACCGTTAGCCGGACCGACAACACCTTCCTGTTCCATTAAGTCCAAAAGTCTCGCCGCCCTAGCATAGCCAACTCGAAGACGACGTTGCAAGAGCGAAGCCGATGCCTGGCCTGAATTTGTCACTACAGCAACTGCTTCGTCATAAAGATCGTCGTCAATCGATCCTCCGGAATCACGACCTCCGACAGCCTTTTGCGGGCGATATGACAAAATTGATTCGTCATACTCCGCCTCACCCTGCTTTTTCAGGAATGTGACTAATTCGTTAATTTCTTTATCTGAAACGAAACAACCCTGAACACGTTTGGGTTTGGACAAACCATTTCCGATAAACAACATGTCTCCGTTGCCCAACAACTTCTCGGCACCTGACATATCCAAAATCGTTCTCGAGTCAATTTGAGACGCAGTAGCAAAAGCAATTCGAGAAGTAATGTTGGCTTTAATCAAACCGGTAAGAACATCAACTGATGGTCTCTGAGTCGCAACGATTAAATGGATTCCGGTTGCCCGAGCCATTTGAGCGATTCGAACAATAGAAGCCTCGACTTCATTTGCCGAAACCGCCATTAAATCCGCTAACTCATCGATAATAATAACAATGTACGGTAATTTGCCTTCCGATCCGGGCGATTCGTTATAAGCGATAATATTTCTTTTGCCCAAATCGGAGAACATTTTATAGCGCCGTTCCATTTCATAAACAGTCCATTTTAGAGCCGAAACAGTCTTATCGACTTCGGTAACAACCGGCGCAAAGAGATGTGGAATTCCATTGTAGTTGGTCATCTCAACACGCTTCGGATCGATAAGAATTAGCCGCAAATCTTCCGGCGAATTATGGAAGAGTAATGTAACGATGATTGAGTTAATACAAACTGACTTTCCCGAACCGGTGGCACCGGCAACCATCATATGAGGCATTTTTTCCAAATCAATTGCAATCGGACCACCGGCAACATCACGGCCAAGAGCAATTGCCAATTTCGATTTTTCAGCCTTAAATTGTTGTGAGGCCATAACTTCTTTAAGCGTCACTTTGGCGGCAACTAAATTTGGCACTTCAATGCCAACAGCTGATTTTCCGGGGATTGGAGCCTCGACGCGGAGACTTTTGGCCGCAAGAGCCAGGGCGATATCATTGTTTCTGGTAGTAATTTGATTTAGTTTAACCCCTTCGTTCGGCCGCAGTGTGTATTGGGTTACGGTTGGACCAACATTTACATCCTGCATCTTAACTTCAATGCCAAAACTCTGAAAACATTTTTTAATTGTTTCGACATTTTTTCCAATATCACCGGACTTAGCCACGTCATTAGATTCATGTAAGATATCGTACGTCGGAAATTCCCAAACTCTTCCCTTGTCGGTCTTAACCGTCGGCCTTGGCGCAGCCTCGATAACCGGAGCTTTCGGCATCTCTTCGATTTTCGGCCGTGATAGAAAACCAAATCCGGAAAAAAGACGGCTGAAAAAACTTGGCTTTTCCGGTTGTAATTCCTCCTCTTTACCTTGACGATGAACCCTAACACCCGATTCGACCGGTTCGTCCCCGGCCTCTTTGGCTGCCTTTAAGCCGAAAAGCTTGGAAAGCGACAGGTTGAAAGTAATCATCACAGCGGCAAAGGTAACCGCCACAACAACGATAAACGCCGGGAAGGTACCGAGCGAGCCGCGAAGCGGGTTTGATATTAGAAATCCGAAAATGCCGCCACCTTCACCGTTCATTGCTGCCGATCTGGCGTCGCCAACCGGGATAAATAAATGGATCAATGCCGGAAAAAATGCGAAAAATAATATTATTCCGACAAATTTTGCCAACTTCACGCCACCCTTCGGTGGGAACAGGATAATCACACCCAACCAAAAAACTGCAATCGGCAACAAATAGCCGACAATCGTACCGAAAAGTTTGTAGTCGATAATTTTAAGATATTCGCCTAAAGCGCCGGCAGCACTAAAAATACCTAAAAACATAATAATGGCAAAAATTATCAAGAAGACAGCAAAGATTTCTCTCCAGGTATCGGATCCTAAGCCTAACGTCCAGTCAAAGACAAAATTGCCCCATTCATCTTCCTTCTGCCACCAAAGAGGCTTAGTTTGTTTATGTTTTGGATATTTTCGTTTACGTCCCACGATCCCTCCAACAAAAATAATTAGACTCGAAACAGAGTTTGATACTATTGTATCATAAAATATTCTTTACAAGAAACAACTTATTTGGTAAAATCATTGCGGAAACAACCCGACAGGAGGCAATCAGAACTATGGGGAGTTGGCTTCTAATTGCGGCAATGAATGCTCGTGCTGGCGTGTGGCCCGGAGACGAGAACGATCCGATGCGGAAACCACCACGCCGTCACAAACGGAAAAAGAAGTTCACGGAAGCCGATCTCGTTGATGGCATCGTGATGGAAGACAACGAGATCACCGACAACGAGATTATCACCGCGTGCATGCGGGACGACAGGTTCAACCACACCGCCGAAGAGTGGCTTCAGATCATTCGGGACTGGCGCGAAGAATACTCCAGGGTCATCGCCTCAATCGGAGCGTCCCTCGACGCAATGTCAACGACGTAAGCAGCCAGCTTTATGTCAGAACACCAAAAGCGACCGCAGCATCTCAGCCACGGTCGCTCTTTTTTATTTTTAATCGTCATTTCGACATCACAAAGTGACGAGAAATATACAACTTATTTTTTAAAACAATAATCGGTAGATTTCTCGCCTTGCCTAAAATCGGCAATGGCTCGAAATGACAGATTTTTTTACACTTCAATAACTACCGGTATCACCATCGGTCTTCGCTCGGTTTCTTTATATAGAAAGTCGCCAAGTTCTTCTCGAAGTTTGGTTTTGATTAGATTCCAATCACCGCGGGCTTTCTGGCCTGTCGCTGCGTGTTTGGCAAACAATCGTTTAATCTCAGCCCGGGCTTTATGAACGAGATTTTCGTTTTCTCTCATGTAAATAAATCCGCGGGAGATGATATCAGGCGATGTGACAATTTGGCCGGTTTCATGCGAAACAGTAACAATAACAACGAAGATTCCATCTTCTGCCATGGCTTTGCGGTCGCGAAGGACAATGTTGCCAACGTCACCGATTCCGAGTCCATCAACCATAACGTATGATGCCGGAACACGTTTGTTGGTTAAAGTGCCTTTGCCGCCTTCAAATTCGATAATCTGACCATTGTCTGAAACTAGAACATTATCTTCCGGAATACCAACATCTTCAGCCAATCCGGCGTGGACCATCAATTTATGGCGCTCGCCATGGATTGGAATAAAATATTTTGGTTTGATAAGACCGATCATTAGCTTTAAGTCCTCTTGATAAGCATGGCCGGATGTGTGAACATCAAACATTTTCTGATAGATAACTCTGGCACCTTCGCGATAAAGGTTATCCATAACTTCTGAAACCGATCTTTCATTTCCCGGAATTGGAGAAGATGAAAGAATAACAGTATCACCTTTTTTGATCTTGATTTGGCGGTGTTCGCCGGAGGCAATCCTGGTTAGGGCCGAACGTTCCTCACCTTGTGAACCGGTACAAACGATCGTAACTCTATTATCAGGATATTTTCCAATCTCACCAACGTCTATCATTGTGTCTTGCGGAATATTTAATGCCTTAATTGAAGAAGCGACCTCAACATTAGCCAGCATTGAACGGCCGGAAAAGGCAACTTTTCGGCCAAGCCGGTGTGATACATTTAAGATTTGTTGAATACGAGAGATCAACGAGGCAAAAGTTGCCATGATAATACGGCCTCTGGCATTTTCAACTAATTTAAAAAGTGAATCCTCAACCTCTTTTTCAGAAATTGTATGACCCGGCTTTTCGGCATTGGTCGAATCGGAAAATAGCGCCAAAACGCCTTGGCCTCCAAGTTGAGCTAACTTTGAAAAGTCAGTCGGCTTGCCATCGGCGGGGGTATGATCAAATTTCCAGTCGGTCGCGTATACCAAAATGCCTTCGGGCGTGGTAATTGAGAGCCCAAAGCTATCAGGGATATTATGATTAAGCCTAAAAGTTTCAATTTTGAAAGTTCCAAGTTGAAGTATTTCCTCGCCTGGGATTATTGTTGAGATCTTTACCCTGTTTTCCATCCCAAACTCTTCAAGTCTCTTTTTAATCAGTCCGACTGTCATTGGGGCGGAATAAATTATCGGGCTGCCAAGCTTATCATATAGATAAGGAATGGCACCGGTATGATCCAAGTGTCCGTGAGTGATTATCAGTCCACGGATCTTATTTTTGTTCTCGGCCAAATAAGACACATCGGGAATAACATAATCGATTCCCGGCATATCTTCATTCGGGAACATTAAGCCGGCATCAATTATGATAATGTCATTACCATATTCAATTGCCGTCATGTTTTTACCAACCTCTTCAAGACCACCCATCGGAATAAACCGGAGGGCTGGCTTCTTCAAAAAGTTGCCGGGTTGTACTTGCGATCTTTGTGGAGTTCCACCAATATTTGGCGTTAAGTTGCCAAAAGTTTTTGATAGGTCGCGTTTTTGCGGAGTTCGTGATCGATTTGACGATCTTTCTCTTCCGCGGTTAGTTTTCTGTTCTGTAATCATTTTCTCCTTTGTCACCATAAATGGATAACTAATTTTTCTAATGACCAATAACTAATGATTCAAATATTTTAGTTCTATTCGTTATTAGTCATTCGGACATTCGTCATTCATTCTTGGCTTATAATAATTTTTCTTGTTTAATAATTGTTTTTTTATTCTTCTCATTTTCCGCTTTAACCTTTTCGATGGCTGCCGGCAATTTGCCGAAATCATCCAAAAGAGTCTGCCGCATGCTGCCATTATGTAAGGCAGCCGCAGGATGATATAGCGGAAAGAAGTAAATTCCACTGGGATCTTCCGTAAGGTGACCCAGTGGGCGACGGTACAATTTCGCTCTCAACTTTGAGATACCGCCAAGCCCGGGAAGATACGTTTCTGTGGAGTGCCGACCTAGTGTCACGACAATTTGCGGACTAACAACTAAAAGCTGTTCTTCTAAGTACTCTCGGCAAGCAGATTTCTCTTCCGGAAGTGGATCTCGATTATTCGGCGGGCGGCATTTCAAAGTGTTGGCGATATAGACGTCCGCACGAGATAACGATATTGAATCGAGTAATTGATCAAGAAACTTTCCAGCTGGGCCGCAAAACGGCCGGCCAACTTTATCCTCCTGTAGTCCTGGAGCCTCGCCTATAAACATTATTTCGGCATTTGGATTTCCTTCACCAGGCACGATATTTGATCGTGAGTTAAATAGAGGACATTTTTGGCACTTTGCGATCTTTTCTTCAATCGCAACAAGCTTTTGTTTCTTTTCGCTTAAGTCCATGAAAAAATAAAATAAAATTAGTTCTCAGACAATTTGAAGTAACCCGCCTGTAGAAGCTGTTGCTTCAGCAACTGCGGGCAGGAAATAGATCAAACCTAACGATTCGTACACTAAGTGTAGCATACAGATTGACATTTGTCAATAGTTTTGATAATATCTCGTCATTGGACGAACAACAAGGAGATGGTAATCATGCCGTGCGTCCCCCAAGGGAATGCAACTCAACACCAGAGCGCTATCATTGGAACTATCGTCGTCCTGACCATCCTCGTCATCGCCTGGATCCTCCTGTCTACTGCTCAAGGCATTGGCGCCAAAAATGCCAAGAAGGATGCTACCGCGCTGGTGCTCGCAAACCAATTGCGACAACTGCCAGTGCAACAACAAGTTGCTGCGATCAACCAGTCGGATGAGCTCGCTCGCGTCGCCGAGCAGCTCGGCGATGGCTATGTCGTCAACAACAAGGCCAGCTATGTCAATTCGGTCTGGGTGGCCAACAAGCAGGGACGGTTTTTCCAGACCCTATGGGTGACTCAAGTCACCGACCGAGGCCAGGAGACCCATAAGTACAAACTAGTCCATTGAGCCTCTGGGCTAGCAGACTCAAACGGCGGAAGCAATCCGCCGCGTTTTTTATTTTGACACACTTACAAATGAATTTATTTACCTACATAAAAAGTGAACGATCGTTCACTTTTTATGTAGTTTTTCAGTATAAAAAAACCACTTTTGATGTGGTCGCCAGTGGTTTTTTTTGTCATTTTGAGGCGGCAGCCAAAGAATCCAGATTCTTTGCTCTCGCTCAGGATGATATTTATTCAGCTCGTTTCATGAAATCTTTTGTTGAGAGTGCAACCCGACCCTTTTCCCTATCAACATCAACAACTTTGGCTTTGATGACCTGTCCGACCTTGAGATATTTTTCAATGTCTTCGACGCGTTCCGGTGCAATTTGCGAAATGTGAATCATACCATCTTGACGCGGTGTGATAGCAACGATGGCACCTACTTGTTTGCCAGTCATTCTGTCGCGTTTGATCTCAATAACTTCGCCTTCAATGATCTCGCCAACTTCGATTTCTCGTGTTAGTGATTCAACAATTGCAATGGCCTTTTTACCCATTTCCGAGTCTGTTGAACCGATCATCACCGTGCCGTCGTCCTCAATATCAATAGAAGTAACTTCTTTTCCTCCACAATCTTCAATGATCTTGCGGATAATTTTTCCGCCCGGCCCGATAAGTTCGCCAATTTTCTCAGGATTGATGTGAATGGCTTTGATCACCGGGGCATATTCAGACAGTTCTTTTCTTGGCTCGGCTATTACCTCGTTCATTGCCTCAAGGATTTCTAACCGGCCAACGCGGGCCTGCTTGAATGTTTGAACAATAATTTCATCGGTTAAGCCTTCGATTTTGGTATCCATTTGAATTGCGGTGATTCCATCTTTTGTCCCGGCAATTTTGAAATCCATGTCTCCAGCAAAATCCTCAAGTCCCTGAAGATCGGTTAAAACCTTGAAGTTTGAGACATCATTTTTGTCGGTGATTAATCCCATGGCAATTCCAGCAACCGGTTTTTTGATTGGCACGCCCGCATCCATTAAGGCTAGGGTCGAGCCGCAGGTGGCTGCCATCGAAGACGAGCCGTTTGAGGTCAATATTTCAGTAACCAGTCTGATTGTATACGGAAATTCCTCGGTTGTTGGAATCATTCTGACTAATGCTTTTTCCGCCAAGTATCCATGTCCGATTGCCCTGCGGCTAACGCCGCGCATCGGCGCAACTTCGCCAGTAGAAAATGGCGGAAAATTGTAGTGGTGCATAAACTTCTTGGTAGTCTCGGTTTCCATGGTATCAATAAACTGCTCCATGCCTGGGGAAGCAAGTGTTGCAACTGTTAATGCCTGAGTCTGACCACGAGTGAATAATCCTGAGCCATGAGTCCGCGGCAAAACTCCAATTTCAATATCAATTGGTCTGACTTCCTCAATGCCTCGACCATCGGGGCGAACACCATCTTTGAGTATTGCTTCCCGGATTTCTTTCTCGACTAATTTACTAAAGGCGGATTTTAGCTCAACTTGCTTGTAATTTCCTTCAAGAGTTTTCAATACCTCTTCTTCGAACTCTTTAAGCTGCTCTTCCCTTTTAATTTTGTCTAATTCTCTAACGGCCTCTTTTAGTTTTTCGCCGATAATTTTTGAAACCTCGCCGTGAATTTCCTGGTCTTCAATTAGTTCGACACCAGATTCCTCTTCAACATGTTCTTTTTTGATTTTTGCTTGAATCTCAAGAAGTGGGAGAATCGATTTCTTGGCCAAAGTGATAGCTTCAATAACTTTCGCTTCCGGAACCTCACTGGCCTCAGCCTCAATCATCATTACCCTGTCTTTTGTAGAAGCAATTGTTAAGTTTAATTCTGACTTTTCGACTTGATCAATGGTTGGATTGGCAACTAATTCCCCATCAACTAACGCTATCTTTACTGCGCCAATCGGACCGAGAAATGGCGCCTTGGTCTGCATTAATGCAGTCGAGGCAGCAACCATCCCCAAAATATCGGGATCATTCTCTCCGTCATATGATAGAACCGTGATAATAATCTGGACATCATTGCGATAATTCTTGGGAAATAACGGCCGGATCGGACGATCGATCATCCGGCAAGCAAGGATGGCTGCATCGGACGGTCTGCCTTCTCTTTTGATAAATCTTGAACCGGAAATTTTACCTGCAGCATAAAATCGCTCCTCGTAATCAACCAGGAGCGGGAAAAAATCAACACCTTCGCGGATTTCATCAGAAACAACAGCGGTTGCCAAAACCACAGTTCCACCGCAGGTCGCTTTTATTGATCCCTGCGCTAAAAGCGCCAATTTACCGGTTTCCAGAACCAATTCCCGGCCGCCAAAATCGACCTTGTAGGTCTTTTCTTCTAGTCCCAGTTTCTTAACCATAAGAATCCCTTCTAGAGAGCGTTCGAGGGAAAAAATCACATTGTTAAATTGTTGCGCTCGCTTCGCTCTCTCGTTGTTTTATTGTTCCTGAGCAATTGAGCAATACAGCAATATAGCAATTTGATTTCTTCGGTCTCGATGATCTCTCTAATTTCCGCCGTAGACCCAAAGGGTCCACTTTGTGACGGAGTTAATATTTTAAATTACTTCCTAAGCTTCAAATCGGTAATTATGCCGGCATAAGATTTTTCGTTGCTTTTCTTCAAATAGTTTAAAAGTCTTCGGCGCTTGCCAACCATTTTTAAAAGTCCAGCTCTGGAATCAAAATCATGCTTGTGCCCCTTCAAATGCTTGGTCAATTCAGCAATTTTTTTTGTTATCACAATAATTTGAACCTCTGTTGATCCTGTGTCGGTTTCGTGTGTTTGATATTTTGACAAAAGATCACCAGACTTTGCTGGTGTAACTTTTTTAACAACTTTTTTAGTTTCTTTTTCTACCATAGCTACTTTGATTTTTAGCTTTAGAGACTTTTGACTTTATGAACTTATTTGATTGTAACAAACCCTGAGGAAAAAATCAACCTTTTGGTGCTGCTTTAGGCTGGCCCTTTTGAAAATCACGGATTTTACCGACAATTTTTTCCGTGGTATTGGCCGGGTCATCTCTGGATACAGCAAAGCCGGCAGCCATCGCGTGGCCGCCGCCGCCAAACAGTTTGGCGATATTAGAGACATCATATCCCCTTTCAACCGATCGGAGTGATCCGTGTAAACCATCAGATTTTTCGGTCAAAAGCATAACAAAATCGACACCTGTAGTAGTTTTCAAAAGCTCATCAATTACTCCGTCAGCATCAGTTTCGGTAGATTGGGTAACTACAAAATCTGATTTTTCAATTTGCGACCAGACAAAACGATAATTCATCTCGTCCCTGATATTCGAAAGAACCCGACCCCAGAGACGAAGGGTGGAAAGAGTCCTGGTTTTGTAAATTTTCTTGATAATCTCCTGTTGGTCAGCATTGGCGGCGACTAATTGAGCAGCTACGGTTAATGATTTTGGGGTTGTATTTTGGTTTTGAAATGAGTTGGTGTCAGTGATTATTCCTGTTAACAGGGCGGTAGCAGTCTCCGGTGACAAAAGTGATGTGTCTTTCGCAAGCGCTTCAAATAGCGAGACTAATATCTCTGCGGTTGAAGTTGCAGTTAAATCTACTAAGTTAATTTTGCCAAAGTGATCATTGCCGGCGTGATGATCAATATTAATGATAGGGGTCTCATAAAAAAGATCTGAGTTTTGGTGGTACGGTTCGCCCAAACGATCGAGGTCTTGGCAATCGAGAACAATAATTAGGTCAAACTTGAACTTTCCGCCCGGAAAACTAACCATCTCTTGGCTGAACTCACCCGATTTCGGCGTGACGATAAAATTAATGTGCCCGTCTTCTACTTTATATAGAAATTTCTCAGCCGGAACTTGGCTAACGTCTAGAGAGATAACAAAATCCCGTCTGCCTGTTAGATCCTTAGAGACCTTATCTGTCGGTAGAAATGAAAAAACCTGCGAGATACTGCCAGCAGCCACCGGATGGGGAGTCTTGCCGATTTTTGCCAAAGCTATCGACATGGCTATTAGGGAACCAATAGCATCCCCATCTGGATCTTTATGGGTCAATATCAAAATATTTCCGGCCCCTTTTATCGCCTCGACAATTTGTTGTTTTGGTGAAAGTTCCATAACACAAATGGATAACTAATATTCTAATGGCTAATAACGAATCATACGAATTTGTTTTATTAGTTATTGGTTATTCGGTAATTCGTTATCCATTCTTGATGTGACACTTCAATATATCGGATCATCCTTTCGTTGTCAACATTGACTTTAACCTGCTTTCCTGCTTAAATACAATCAGTTTCCAGAAATGAGGGAACCATCATGAAGTTGTTGAAGGGTTTTCTAGATGCGGTACTTCTGTCGATTATCCTCATCGTCGGCTACGTTTTCGGTCTTGAATACGACAACGATGACTGAAGATAGTCACTCGCCGCGACATCCTCTATATGACCCGACTCGACGAAGGTGCTGACCACTAAGGTCTGGTGCACAACCCGCACTCTGCGGGCTTTTTTTATCTCGGCAGGAAATGCCTCGATCCCTACATAATTACTAATCGGAACTAAATTACCAATAATACCAACAGGACTTCACAAACCGGTAAATTTCTGTTACACTACAAAAAGTAATTCAGTAATTTTAAATTTTGATTTTTAAACTTTAAATTTGAGCGAAAGCGAATCATGCCAATTACAAAATCAGCTAAAAAAGCACTTCGGGTTGACCGAACTAAAAAAGAAACTAACGACCTTACCAGAAATAAGGTTAAATCTGCCGTCAAAGCGGCCAGGTTGGCCATTTCTGCCGGAGACAAGGACGTCAGCGAGAAACTAAACGCTGCCTATCGAGAACTCGATATCGCATCCAAGAAAAACGTTATTCATAAAAACCGTGCCGCTAGACTAAAATCACGTTTAACTAAAAAACTGGCAAAGAACGGACCAGAAAAAACCGAGGCCAAACCAGCTAAAAAAGCGACTACCAAGAAAAAATAGCCGTCGTTCCCGCGCAGGCGGGAATCTACTATTAGTGGATCCCCACTTTCGTGGGGATGACAATAAAAAACTGCCTTGATACAAACTATTGTGGCAGTTTTTTTATTGTCAGCTATTTGATGTTATAAGTCGGCGTCGGCACACTATAAAGCTTCGGTATTAGTATCCAGGAAGTCTTGCCGACTATGAATCTCTGCTCAACAGGACCAAAATATCTGGAATCATTGGAATTGGGCCGATTGTCACCCATGAGAAAATATTCGTCTGATTTGAGCGTCCAGTCGCCCCCCTGCTCAGTTTGCAGCCCTCTTGGAAGATATCCTTCTATCAGTTTTCTATTATTTATAAAAATCGAACCGTTTTTGATTTCCAATTTTTCACCGGGAAGCGCAATGACTCTTTTAACATACCTTTTATGCTCCGGGTCCCCAGGGTAATTTACTACTACTACATCACCTCTTTGTGGATCAGACATTTTATAAACAATTTTATTTAAAAATCCAAGTTCCCCGGTGGCGAAGGTTGGATCCATTGAAGCTCCGTCAACAAAAAATATTGTCGCAACAAAAAAATGAATTAATGAGATTGCGATAATCAACAAAATTATCCATTTGGCGAAGTCGAATAGGAACCCGCCACCATAAACAACCCTGCCGATGAATGTTTCTTTCAAAAACATAATGTCCAATACTCCCAAATTGATCTAATTACTCCCTGCCCGCATTGCTACGCAAAACGTTTGCAGGCGGGAAAAAAATATCAAATGTCTAATTTCTAAATTGTTTAGGTTAATTAGATTGAATTAGAAATTAGGTCAATTTTATTTATACCCCGGCTCTCTGATTGAAGCTAAATTTTGACCGATGTAGCCGATTATTGGAAAAAGCGATAAGCAAAAATCTTGAAGGCCAAGTCCTTGAGTTTCGGTGATAAACCAATCCGGCATATTAAATTCTTCATCTGTAAATCTTCTTGCCCATAGTGCTTCACAACGAAAAATAATTGCATACGGCAGATATTCAACGAACTTTTGGTAATTTTTGGCATCGTACGGCAAAGGCTCATGGTTGGAAAGGTATTTTTTGAACGCCAGCCAGTTGGTTAAAGCCTGACGCCCCGGAGCGGTACGGATTGGCATCTTGCTGCCAACGATTATAATTACAAGCGAGGCAACCATCATTCCAACCCAGAAAAATGTAGCATACGGAACAGTCGGGAAAAATTTATAACTTAAAAAGAAACAGGCAAGGCCGAAGAAAAATAGTAAAGTCCCAAAAAACTGATACTTGCGGTGCATACTGGCCGGATTCTCTTTAAAATATCCCAGCCTTGTAGCTAAGGCGTAAATGTCACGAGTGAAAAGAGACATTTTATGGCTGTAAACATGATTGGTGAAGCGTTCGGAAATTATATCTTCCGTGGCGATTGAATTATCGCGGAAAATTTTCGATAACAAAATTTTTTCAAAGGACAAGAGCTGACCGGAAAAAATTCTTTTGCCAAAGGAGAAACCCCGATCACGATCGATAATGAAAATATATTTCCTTAAGGATAAATCGATCAGAGTTGCAGCAATCTCTCTTGGACCGATATTTTGATTGACCAGAACTCCAACAACGGCAGGTGGCAATGCCATTGGCGGCGCATTAACGGCTCTGTCCGGCTGAGTAATTTTTTGCACCCGCTGTTGGAGTGAGATCAGCATAAACATATAAATCAAAGTTAGTAGCGGGATTGCAATCGCAACAAAGACCCAGACTTGTCCACCGGCGGATGAGAGCAAAAATAGCAGATTGTCATAAAAAGGCAGTTTGATGACACCTTTTGGTATTTCAGCGACAACAGTGATTGTCGCAGTATCGCTGATGCCGTTGGCTTCGTAAATGATTGTTCTGTCACTATCTGCCGTTGCTGTTGCTGAATCAACCCCGTGAATGGCTAAAATTTGCGGATTGGAACTTTTTGCCACCGCTTCAGGCAAAGTTAGATTTATCGTTAGATTATCAAGAAAAATTCCGTTTTTATCATAAACGATCAACCGCAGATCATCATAATTTTTCTGCGGCTGGATTTTTGAGGCGATCCTTTTGTCGTTTTTATAGACGCTGCCGTCTTCTTTAACTTCAAGATTTATTGTTGAAGTAGTAACGATGTTTCCCAAATCTCCATCGGCGACGTCGGCAGAATATCTAACACCCTGAATGATTCGTAAGCTAACGAAAGCAACTAAAAAAAACACGCTGAAGAATATTAGCTTCCGCCAATTGATCTCTATTAGACGATTTTTGTTCTCTTTTTTCCTCTCCATTCCCCTCCACTCGCCAGAATGGCGAGAATTTTCAATTTAAAATTTTTCCCTGCGGGACCTAAACGGCAATTTAAAATAAATGATTTAATTTTTCAAGCATTAAATTTATTTTAAATTTGAGTTTTTAAATTTTAAATTATCTCTATTATACTACATTGTTAAGTCGGCTAACAATTTTTCCAAAGCTAATCTTGGTTCGATTTTTCCGGTTTTGATATCAATATCGGTTTGCTGCAGCCGCAAGTAAATTCTTTTAAGCAACGGGAGATCAAAATTATTTAGTACTCGGATAGTTTTCCCGACAACGAACGGATGAAGTTCTGCTTCCTTGGCAATCTGGTTTCTCCCAGTCCCGCGGACTATTAAATCTTCCACAATGAGCATATTTCTGAATTGATAGACGATCATCGACAGAATATAATTCTCATTTCTGCCGCCCAAAAGTAAGTTCTGTAAATATTTCAATGCCAGCTTGCCGTTTCTGCCGCCTAGCGCGTCGATGAAGTCAAATATATTTTGATCATGCTCGGTTTCTACCATTTCATCAATATCGGCCTCGGAAATCTGCGTTTGGTTTTTGGCCAACCGGAAGAGATCAAGTTTTTCAAGCTCGTTAATTAACCGCCATGAGTTGTTACCGGCTGTAACAATTAATTTCTTGATTGCCGGCATAGCAATCGGAATATTTTTATTTTTAGCTTCCTCTGCTAACCATTTTTCCAACTCATAACCTTTTCTCAAGAGAAAATTTACGATTAGCTTTTCTTTTAATAGTTTCTTATACAAACCGGACGTTTTTTTGACCTCGCCGTCTTCCTTCAAAATTATTTCCGAAGTATCGGGGAATTTGCCCATATTATTTTCAATGTACTCTTTGAGTTTTTCATCTCCGTCACGAAATAAATTGCTGATGATTATTAATCGTTTGGGCGCTAAAAATGGAACAGCTGTAACGCTTCTAATCAATTTGTCATAAGACAATGTTTCCGAATCAAATTTAACAATGTTCATGTCGCCGAAATTGGCGATGGAAAAATCCGCCTCAAGTTTTTTTAAGGAATGGCTTAAGGAATATGTGTCTTCGCCGTAGAATAGTTTAATCATCTTGAAATTTTCCGCTATTACTGTTAACATTCTAATATTACAGTCTGCGAGGAGGTGCCAGATGCCATTGCGAGAAGCCTTGTTGCTGATTTGCCCAATCTTCCTTCTGCCTCCTTCGGCATCTCAATCTCTCGATCTTCGTCCAATGCAGTCGACTCAGATGGTCGACGCAGACTGCCTTGCCCAACTTGCTTGGCGTTATCGGGCAGAGAACCCAAACCAACCGATTGAAGCTTTTATCGCTTCACATCAATACTACCTTGTCCCATGGGACATATGTGACTAACCCCTGCTTCTCGCCGGGGTCTTTTTTTAATTGCGAAGCGATTAACCCTCCGCAAACTTTCGACTTTATAAACTTTTGACTTTCGCCTTGATCACATTCCTCTTCGCTTCGTCCCAATTATTACCGATGCCAACTTCAACTTCAACCGGCACGCAAAGCTTGACCTCATTTTCCATTACTGATCGCATTGTTTCCGCAACTTTTGCGGATTGTTTTTCCGGCACTTCAACAATTAATTCGTCGTGGACCGTTAAAAGCATTTTAGCTGACTTCGGTAGTTTTGATGATAATTTTATCATCGCCAGTTTCAAAACTTCCGCCGCCGTACCCTGAACCGGAGTGTTAATTGCCATTCTCTGGGCCGACTCATAAACATTTCTATTTGATGATTTTATATCCGGAAGTTCTCGGCGGAAACCGAAAAGTGTTTCGACATATCCATGTTTTTTAGCCATAGCAATTTGTTCTTCACAATATCTTTTAATGCCTTCGTGCACCTTGAAGTAACGCATAATGTATTCGGCGGCTTTTGATTGCGGGATTCCCAAAGCTTGTGACAAACCATACGGACTTATTCCGTATAGAACACCAAAATTTACTGTTTTCGCCAGTCGGCGTTGATCATGAGTAACTTTACCGACAGGAACATCAAAGAGTTCTGAGGCCGTGCGTGAGTGAATATCAACACCTGAATCAAAAGCGTCTATCATCGCTTTGTCCGCAGCCAAGCAAGCCACGACCCGTAGTTCTATTTGGGAATAGTCAGCAGAGACTAGCTTGTTTCCCGGCTCAGCAATAAAGGCTTTGCGAATTTCCGGACCAAAATCTCCACGAATCGGAATATTCTGCAAATTTGGGTTAGATGATGTTAAACGCGAAGTTCTTGTGTCTTCGCCAAAAGTTGTGTGCAGGCGGGAGTTTTCATCAACTAATTTCGGTAGCGGCTCTAGGTAAGTTGATATTAATTTTGACAGCTCACGATACTCGAGAATTTTATCAACAATTTTATGTTCTCCGCGAAGTTTCATAAGTTCTGCCGCACCGGTAGAGATACCGGATTTATTGCGTTTAATGTCAACTGTCGGTAATTTTAGCTTTTTAAATAGAATGTCCGATAATTGTGACGGAGAAGAAACATTAAACTCTTTCCCTGCTAGTTTCTGGATTTCCGATTCTAACTTCTTACTTCTTGACCCCAACTTCTTTTGAAGTCGAGACAGCAATTCTATATCTAATTTTATTCCGTTCTTCTCCATTGTCCGCAAAACCGGCGAAACTTCACGGTCAATATCGCTCCACTTTTTGCGAGGAATTTTGCAACCTAATTTTTCAGCTTTTTTGATGATATTCTTCATTTCAATAATAGATAACTAATGTTCTAATGACTGATAACGAATAGGACAAATGTGTTTTATTGGTTATTTGTTATTCGGTAATTCGTCATCCGTTCTTGTTATAGTAATTTTAATTGTTCGTCTTTCGCGCTTTGCGCGTCTCGCGAAGTATTATTGCCCAGCGGAGCCTCGGCGGAGTTGGGAGCTACTTGAGATTCACCGCTGGCATCGAAACGTCTCAGTAATGAGTTAAATCCTAACTCTTCAAATAAATCTTTCAATTTACTTCGATCATACTCGCCCCATTTACAATCTTCAATGCAAAAATCAATTGGAACATCCCTGTGGATCGTAGCTAATTTTTGCGACATAAAAGCTTGAGTTTGGTTTTCAATTAACAATGTTAGTATTCTTCGACTAATATTCAACTCTTTTGCAGTTTCATCTAGTTTTCCATTGTTGAATTGCCCCATTGTTGAATTGTTTAGGTCAGCGATAGAACAATTTAGCAATTTAGCAATTTTTTCATACAGCTTCTCCAGTGTATCAAACCGCTGTATCAAATCTGTTGCTGTTTTAATACCAACTCCCGGTACACCCGGAATATTGTCAGATGGATCACCGGCTAAAGCCTTAAGATCAATAAAATCCGATGGATCTAAATTATACTCCCGTTTTATTGCTTCGTGATCGACAATCTGAAGTTGCGATAAACCTTTTTTGAGCGAATAAACAAAAACTTTGCCGTTAACCAACTGAAAAATGTCCTTGTCGCCAGAAACTACATATATTTCAATGTCGGTTGATTTCAGCTTCTCGACGACGGTACCAATACAGTCGTCAGCTTCGAAACCTTCTTTTTCATAAATTGGAATTTCCATCGCTTCGACAACCTCTTTGACTCTGGGGATTTGATCATAAAGTTCTTGATCGGCCTTAACCCGCGTTGCTTTGTATTCTTTGAAATGCTCGTGGCGAAAAGTTGGCCCGGCGAGATCAAATGAAGCGGCAATATATTTTGGTTTTAGGTCTTCCAAAACCTTAATGATCGTAGTCATAAAGCCGTAAATTGCATTGGTTAGCTCACCACGGCGCGTCGACATGTTTTTTGGCAGCGCATGATACGCCCGATGGATGATTGCATTGCCATCAATCAAAACCAAAACCTCCGGTTTTGTCCCGAGCCTGTTGAGGGATCTACTCCTTACATTTTCCATAGGCTTATAATAGCACTTTTTGTCCAGATTAGAGCTATGTAATTGTCAAATTATTATGATTGTGCTAGTATAAAGTCGATCTGAAAGGAGTTGGGGCTAATATTAGAACACGTTACGAGCGTTTTCAGAACACTTCAGGCGCGTCTACTAACAGCACGACCCAACTTGCCAAAGTTCCAGCCGATCGAGTCACTCGCCGGCCATCTGCAGAGCCTGACAGCCCAGGCGATTGAGAGACACGGCAGGCTTCTGGCCGTCAAAACCGAAGCTGAATTCCAGGCTGGCCTGCTTAGCTTTAAGAAACCCTGCGTTCTGGAAATCGCTTGTCTCCGGCGGGACCGGATAGTCCAGCCACTCTCTGTTATGGATCGACACCAGACCAATCAGCTTGTCTCATTTTCCGGCCATCGCGACTTCTGCAACGGCTGGGAAAGGTCCCTACTCAAACTGGAAAACGGCACCGAGGCCCTACATGTGATACTGGGCGGAATCGGCAACGCCAGGAGCACTATTGGCCGAGAACTGCACCAGTTTGCTTGGAAGACAGAGATTGCTGGTGAGTCTTGCTGTGAGTGGCTACACCATCGCCGCGGGTTGGTTGCCTATACCGATGCCGTTGGCAGCACCTGCACGCTAGAACTACACTTCTTCGTTTCACAGGGGAGCACGTCCTAGGCGGTTCGACAAGAACCGTCATTTTTTTGCAAGAAAAAAACCTGCCCGCAATGCCATGAAGCAAAACGATGGCAGGCAGGCCGCCAGTACGGCGGCGGTGATGCGGTACGACGTTGCGACTCAGCCAGACAGTGGTCTGCGCGACTTCGGTTTGCCGCCGAGAATAGAAGACCCGTCTCCATGGACACGGTCTCCTGTGGTCCCGGATCTGGGCGCCGGCGGGTGCGGCGAGTGAGGGGCGCGGATTTCCGACGAGGACGATGTGTCTCGCTGCATCGCTACCATACCGCCTTTATGGCCCAGCCAACCAACAGGCCGGCGACTAATAGTAGAAGCAGAGGGATGCTTCCATGGGCCTCCAACCCATGGATGCGACCGGGATTGTGCGTTGGCATCAGCGACCTCCTGACCAAAACTGAAAGCAAAAATACTATACAATTTTGAAACATAAAAATCAATCCTTCGACTCGCTCTGCTCGTTCAAGACAAGCTCCCGGCTTTAATAAGGATTGATTTTTCAGATATTAGATATCAGATATTATTTTTTAGATCTTAAGAGTCCGCCCCACTCAACCAATGTGAACCCAACTCTTTGATATTTCGGCAGAATCTGTGAAGTGATTGTTTCTTTCGAATCCAAGCCTTGAAAATCTAGAAATACGCGAATTGATGAATCCGGTTTTGGTGATACGGCAATTGGCGCCAGTTCATCCATCTCCTCCGTCCCAAACCAAGTCAAACGAACAAATGGGCTTGCCGGCATTTTTGGCAACCAGAACTCCTTGAAATCGGCGATTTCTTTATTGTTCAACCCCATATATTTAAGCTGATTTGTAATAACTTCCGCAACCCGGAAAGTTTCGACAACCGTTCCCGAAGTTACTGCCGGATATTTACCCCAGCCGGTTCCTTCCCAGTAAAGCGAGTCGTAAATTTGACCGCCCAAAGTCAGTTTCCCCGACGGTGAAGCACTAACTTTCCAACCACCGTTATATGCCGGCTCGGATATTCGGATATCGGCTCCGACTTTAACGCTGACTTCGGTATTTTTCTCCGGATACAGGTAAATTACCGGTTTGCCACACTCAACCGCCGGCGCGTATTTATCGTTCATATAAATAGTCCAATTGTCATAGCCATCTTGGAGAACAAGTACACCCAAGTCAGCCATCATTGCAGCTTGTGTAACTTTTGATCCCATTTCATCCATTTTGTAGACGGCGTAGGCAAAGTTGGCTAATGGCGAAGCTGCATCAACTGTATAGATTTTCTTTCCTGATGCCGAAGCCACTTCGGTTTTGGTGCTGAGCGCAGTCTGGTCAATAATTAACGGGAATGATCCGCCACCACCACCGCAACCGGAAGTTTTGATTTGCGAATATTTGTAGCTGGCACCAAGCGCATTGCTCCAGGTGACACTGAAAGTTCCGTCATCGTTTCTGTAAGTCGGGGTTGGCGAATAAATAATTCTGGCTCCGTCGTTTCGCAGAACGTAATATTGGGCGACTTTGGCATCGCCAGCGGAGAGCTCAATATCCGAGCCTTTCAAAAGGTATAAATCTCCCCATTTTGTTTCTCCCAATTTCGATCCGGCAGTAGTAGCATCGGCAAACGACTTCTCACGTGAAGATGTAGCTGAGAGAGTCAACTTTGTCGTTCCGATGGTGATCGTTTTATCTAGTTGTAATGATTTGATAACAAAAGTCGCATCTGATTCCGAATTTGTTCGCGAGTAATAATTGCCGTCTCCGCCGACAGCGTCAGAGTTTTCAGGCAAAAAGTAATAAACTCCGCCCTTTTTCAAGAAGTGATGAAAATCATAATAAGTTCCCATTGTTTCGACTTCGGCCATGGCGAAAATGATCTCGTCGCCGCTGGTTGTCGTCGCAACTTTATAGTAGGTTGTGCTGACGTAACCGGGAAATGCGTCATCAGTCGATCCGGAACCCTTTTTAAACAATCCCAAATCCGCCAATTTCTCCCTGGGCGCTATCCAGGCAATACCTTCATCTTTAATTTTTGTACTAGTGACACTACCGTCAGAACTCGTTGTTGCCGCACTCTCGTCGGCTTTCTTTTCTTCCTCTTTTGCCGGCCAAAACTTGTCTTTTATGGTGCCTCGATAAGCATAGGCCGAAACCCCGCCACCGACAACGACTGCAGTAATCACAATCCAAAGCCAAGTTAGGTTTTTCTTCTTTTTCACTGGCAAAACGATTTGTTCAGACTTTTCTTCTCCCTCCATAGAACCTCCCCTCTCAAAATGATTAAACCAGAATGACTAACGTCGAATAAATTCTCAAATGCATCAATTCGTCATTCCTCATTCGGATTTCTTAATTATTTTATTAACTCAATTGTATCACTACTTAACTTCTTAAATCCAATTTCGCTGTTAATATCGAGTACAGATTTAATTTTACTGGCTTTCTCGGCTCCCCTCATCAGTTGCGGTTTGACCTTAATTTCCTTCGTCGGTAAAAATGTTAAAGTAATTTTTTCCTTTGTGATCGTGCCGGCGAGAATTAATCCTTGCTGAGTTTCTTCGGAAAAGAATTGGTCAAAGACAAAATTGCCCAGCGAATAGACCACTGGTTTGCCATCGATTATCTCAAAATCCTGCGTTACATGCGGATGAGATCCGACAATCAGGTTGGCGCCGGCAGCGATCCACTCTTTCGCCATTTGTCTTTGTGATGCCGAATGTTTTGGCGCATACTCCGTTCCCCAGTGTGGATAGACGATGACAAATTGTCCAGCGGCCTTTTCTGCTTTGATTTTTGCCTCGAGAGCTGCCTGATCAAAATTTTCCAATGTCATTATCCCGATAATTGTCATCGGGACTTCACCGGCTATTCGAAGAACTGACGCTTCGGAATAACCTGTGGGCAGACCAAAGTATTTGATACCGGATTGATCGAGCATCTTCTTGGTTGAGACAAAACCGCTGGCTCCGGCGTTATTTGTGTGATTGTTGGCAAGTGATACCGCGCCTACATTTATATACTTTAGGATTGATGGAATTTCCGGTTGAAAATTAAATACCATCGAACCGGTTTCAATCCCTGGAATTGATTTTTCGGATACTGGTCCTTCAAGATTTAGAACCGGAGCATCAACTCCGCGAAAAACTCTAGTGCCAAAATTATCAAAAAGTGATTTAAAACCGGCTGTTTTGGACCGCTGCCAAACATTTCGGTCAAACATGGCATCGCCGGCGATAACAAATGAAGACGATGGTTGTGACAACGTTTGCGATTGCTTGTCAGAATAATATCCCAAAACTACACTTGTCGTTTCGGCATCATCATTTTTCGCCTCGGCACCCGAGTTACCATTATAGAAAAGATTGAAATTTTTTGCGCTTCTTTTATCGGCAATTCTGGCGGCCAAATATAGTGCTTGCGGCGAGTCTGTCTCAGCTTGCCAAATTTTATCAAAATCCAGGCCGGATAACGCCTGAATAGAATATTGGTCGTGAATTTTTGCCAGAGCGTTCGGCTGGTAATGAGAAAAATCAACCGAAGCAATTATTTGGCAATCGTTGCAGTTATCATTTAGCCAATCAGCCAGCTTGTCGACTTCCGCCCTGCTTGTACCGTCTTTAATAATTATCGGTAAAAAATTCTTGCTTATGTTCGTTGTTACATCAGCAAGGACGTTTGTAATGCCATGCTCTTTTTCAAACGATGCTTCGTCCAAACCGGCGATTTTTGAATCTGCAAGTTGATTTACCAAAGCTTCAACCGGTGTAGCCTCACCTCCGGCTAGTTTCCAAGTCTTTTTTGTCGTTGTGATATTACTCGCTCCGGCATTAAAATGGTCGACGGAAACTACGACTGCAGTTTCCGGCGAATATTTTTTTCCAACATCCGCAAGAAGCTCTTTTCTCTTTTCGGAAAAATCATCGAAATGCGGAACGACTACCACCGGAATAAATTCTTGGTTAGCGCTTTTGTTGCCTGCCGGCGCAATTGCCGGTAATTTGGAAAAATACCAGTAGGTTCCGGCTACCAGGATGATTGAAGTGATGATAAGTATTGCTTTTTTCATAATGTCATCCTCGGGCTTGACCCGGGGATCCCGACCTCTTAGATTTTCTGACTTCCTTAATTATTTTTACCGCAATTACGACTGCCAAAAGTGCGATAACCAACCACCTGGCAGTCAGAATCTCGACAACCCCGTCAGAGCTATAGTACATTAATACGCCCCAAAATGTTGCCCAGACAATGTTGGCGGCAACAGATTGAATCATAAACGGCGTAAATGGCAGTTTTAAAATGCCAAAAGCGGTCGAAGTAAGCGCCCCGAGGTTGGGGTGAGTATATGAGATCCATATCCACCAGCTGCCACGCCGCTCGACTTGTTTTTTAGTCTTCTCCAAAGCCTCACCCATGCCGAATTTGATGAATAACTTATGCCAGCCGGCGTGGCCGATCCAGTAATTGAGTGCATAAGTAAAACAAAATGATAAGGCGGTCAAAAATATGACGGCGTAAATATTGAGCGACCCTTGTCTGGAAAATGCTGCTGCCAGCAGGATAATTGATGACCCGGGAAAATAAATGTTGATAAGCGGGATCGATTCGATAATGGCCGAAATGACTAAAACCGGATAGCCATATAGTGCAAAATAATATTTTAAACCCTCCAGCAAGGCGTCCGGAGTCGGAAAAAAAATCGAGGCAATAATAAAAAAGACGACTAGGGTGGCCAACAAAATTAGCGGAATCGCCAGAGCTTTGACAATTCTTTTCATAATTTCATTTTAGCGCTTTTGAGCAGAATAAAAAATCCCGACCTCAGACTTCGAGGACGGGAACGGATCTAGCTTTCGTGGATCAGGCAAGCGACGGCACGCCAGGCTTGTGCTCGCACTTCCTCGATCGGAAGCAGAGCGTCAACCATGATCTTCTTGCTATCATGTTTCCCGAAGAGATCGAGGAAACCGTCTCGGACACGCCGATGGTAGTCGAGACTCTTCATCTCGATGCGGTCGCTCGTGTCGCGACCGCGAGATTGAAACAACTCCTCCGGCGGGCCATCCAACAAGATGAGCAGGTCGGGCTCAAGTCCGCAAGTCGCATAGTCGGTCATAGCGACTGCCAGATCAAGCGGCGCCTCGCCAGCATAGCACTGGTAGGCGTAGGTCGAGTACTTGTAGCGGTCGGAAACGACATACCGGCCAAGGGTCAGAGCCGGCACAATGACATCTTCGCAGTGATGCGCACGATCGGCCAGAAAGAGTAGCAATTCCGACTTGGCTGACAGATCGTACTCTGTGCTCTTGAGTAGCCGGCGAACCTCTTGGCCAAAATCGGTCCCGCCCGGTTCCAGTGTCAGCGTCACTTCAAGACTGCTAGTCTGGCTGATCAGGTCGGCAATCGCCATACAAAGCGTTGATTTGCCAGTGCCCTCACAGCCCTCGACCACGATGAACTTGCCAGGATACGACACGGGCTACTCACCGCCTTTCTGCCGCTCCCTCTCCAGGGCCGCGGCGATCTTGGCGCGGGCCTCGTCGATCAGGATCTGCACGTCCGGCGTGCGATAGGTGCGCTGCTCAAAGGTGCGGCTCTCGACGCTACCGAGGAAGCCCTTGAACTCGTCGAAGTACGATCCGTAGATGTGGAAGCTGTCCGCTACATGGTTGTACTGCCCCGGGACAATGGTGCGACCGAGGGTCTCACTCAGACGCTCGGCCACGGCACGCTGCAGGTCGGTGAAGGCGTACATGTTCATGAACGCCGCCTTGTAGGCATCGTTGGAGCGCATGTGGGCGGCGAGCAGGAGGCGGTCGTCGAAGATGCGGAACCACAGGCGCTGCAGGCAGGCGCAGTGTTCGCAGTCGGGATCTTCCCAGGGCTTCCAGAGCACGCACTGGGCGCGCCGGGTGTGCGGGGCGGCGCTGAGGGCGCGGACAACGTAGTCGATCTGATCGACCGGCTCTGCCAGGCCCGGGATCCGATAGCTGCGGATGCGTTCGTGGTAGGAATACTGCCACTTGCCTTCATCCGGGGCGATCCAGTGATCATGGATCCCATCCACGACCTCCTGCCGGTAGACCTCGAGGTCGTCGAAACCTCCGGGCATGGCGCGATGGATGCGAGGCTCGGCGAAGGGATCCTCCACCGCCAGGAACAGGGACACGTCGCGGCTCTCGGGGTCCCCGGGCTTGTCATACTGGGTGGCGATGCGGGCGCCGCGCTCCCAGGTCTCCAGCACTGCGCGTTCCCAGCCTTTAGCCAGACCCTCGGCGACAACGTGTACGACAGGCAAACTTAGTTCCACAGTAACCAACACCTTTCATCAGTGATGTGCGACTGACCCTCCTTCGCCTACGGCTACGGAAGGGTTTGTTGCCATCGGCAACAAAAAAAGGGTCTAGCCCTCCGACTACATTATACATAGATTGTGTTACCTGTCCAAGAAGAATATTTTTCAGGTTTTCCACAACCCAAAGTTGTTGTTGTCTGAAACAATAAAAACAGAAAAGATTAAAAAAACCCACGGGTGTCCCGCAGGTCAGCTACAGATCGGTGTTTAGGCCGGCAAGGCCAGACAGCGACGCTTGATCGGTTCACACCAGTGTTCAGTTTGTGGCTGTAGAACCTTGGTCAAATCCGATGGGCGATCGCCTTTTGCGTTCGGAGTGTTACGAACACCTCCGCGGTGGAGCGGGTTCCACATAGCGGTGTGATACGACAGCCAAACGCAGTCGATCTGTACAACTATGTGAAGGATTGTGTTGCCCTCATTGTCACCAATGTCCATTCTGGCTCCGTGATCGAGTAGTTCACGTATCAGGCCAGACTCCATCCACCAGTTCGTCCGAATGTTATTGCCAGTCGGATCAAAGGCGAGGTGCATCGGAGTTCGTCCCATATTGTCCTGGGCGTTGGCATCAGCCCCAGCTTCCAGCAGGTCATGGGTAATTCTGGTGTGAAAGCCATCAACCGAGTGATGAAGCGGCGTCATGCCGTTCTCGTCTCGATCATTAACTTGGTGAATGAACTCGGCAACAGCCTTGCGGCTGCCAGCATGCACAGCTTCAAAGATGTTTGTTGGTTTCACGGAAAACACCTCCGCAAGTATACTATCATATTCTTTACTTTCAAACTCGTCTTTTAAGCTTGTTACAAAATACCAAAAAGTGTTACAAAAATGATAGATTTGTAACACATATTGACAAAAGTGTTACAAAAATGATAGATTTGTAACATGAAGGCATTTCATCCAAACAAATTGCCTCAGAAATTCGATTATTCTATTTTTGCCCGAGAATTATCAAGGGCATCTTTTGAAATAGGAAAACTTGATATTCAGAAAAAATTACCTAATCCACAATTACTGATTGCTCCTTTAACTCTTAAAGAGGCAACGACCAGTTCGAAAATTGAGGGTACAAGAAGTACTGTATCTGATGTAGCAAGACTCGAGGCTGGCATTGAAACAAAATATGCTGATACAAAAGAGGTGCTAAATTATCGCAGAGCAATGCTTTGGGCAATTAAATCATTTTCTGAAAAACGACCCCTGAGTCTAGCTTTTATGAAAGAATTGCACGATATCCTGCTCGACAAAACACGGGGTTACACGAAAAAAGGCAAATTTAGAACCGAACAAGTTTTTATTGGTGATCTAGGGGTTGATATTTCAAAAGCAACCTATATTCCCCCTGAACCAATTTTTATTCAAGACTATATGGAAAATCTAGAAAAATATATTATTAAAACAAGGGATGACAATCTGGTGAAGGCAGCAATCATTCACTATCAATTCGAGGCCATTCATCCCTTCTCAGATGGTAACGGCAGAATCGGTCGGCTGTTGATACCTTTGTTTCTGTTTCAGAAAAACACTCTGTTTCAGCCAATTTTATATTTAAGTGGATATTTTGACGAAAATCGCACAGAATATCTTAAAGCCCTCCACAGGGTAGACACCACGCGGAATTATGAAGGATGGGTTAAATTTTTTCTCAGGGCTGTCGCAAAACAATCCAAAGAAACGATCAAATTGGTCAATCAAATTGATGCTTTGCTCACCAAGGTTGATCAAAAAACAGATACGATTTCATCTTCTTACACAAGGAAATTTACTAATTTTATTTTTACACGGCCAATTTTCACCAGCAAAGATGTCGTCAAGTCGCTAAAAGTCGACAGAATGACAGCTTCAAGATTAATTAAAAAATATCACTCACTTAAAATTGTAAAATTAGTCAAATCAAATTCACCCAAAAAAAATATATATGTCTTTGATGAATTACTTGTTTTACTATAATAATGAAAATAAAAGGAAGTTATGGGATTAAAAATCGGAATTGTCGGACTACCAAATGTCGGCAAATCAACATTGTTCAACGCCTTGGTTAAAGGTTCAAAAGCAGAAGCGGCAAATTACCCCTTCTGCACCATTGAGCCCAATGTTGGTATTGTCGAAGTTCCAGATGAGCGACTGAAACCACTATCCGATGTTTCCAAATCGAAAAAAATCGTTCCGACAGTTGTTGAATTTGTCGATATTGCCGGTTTGGTTCGAGGCGCATCAAAAGGCGAAGGCCTGGGTAATCAATTCCTTTCACACATCCGTGAATGTGATGCCATTGCTATGGTTGTCCGTTTTTTCAAAGACGAAAATGTAACTCACGTTGCCGGAAAATTGGATCCGAAAGATGACATCGCTACCATCGAGACCGAATTACAGTTAGCCGATATTGTAACCGTTGAAAAACGCCAATATAACTTGGATCGCGACATAAAAGGCGGATCAAAAGATGCCAAGACGGAAAAAGAGGCACTTGATAAAATTGCTAAAAAAATCACCGACGGCAAGAACGCCAGAGAAGCTGATTTGAACGATGACGAACTAAAACTGGTTAAGTCGCTGGCACTAATGACAATGAAGCCGATTCTCTATATTGCCAACTGCTCAGAGGATCAGTTACTTCGTCATTCCCGCGAAGGTGGGAATCTACTATTTGTGGATCCCCGGGTCAAGCCCGAGGACGACAAAGTCGAATATATTCCGATTTCAGCAAAAATTGAAAGCGAATTGAACGAACTAAACGAGGTCGAAAAGCAGGAATACCTCGAGTCTCTCGGCATTGCCGATACCGGCATCAATCGGTTGATAAAAGAAGCCTACAAAGCGCTGAATCTAATCACCTATTTCACCTCAGGCGAGCCGGAAACCAGAGCTTGGACGGTTCGAAACGGGGCCAAGGCCCCGGAAGCTGCCGGGGTAATTCATACCGATTTCGAACGGGGATTTATCGCCGCTGAAGTGGTTTCTTGGCAGGATCTATATGCTCAAGGTGGCTGGGCCGGTGCCAGGTCTCATGGGTTGGTAAAAACCGAAGGTAAAAATTACCTGGTCAAAGATGGTGATGTAATGCTATTTAAGTTTAACGTTTAGACCTAATAAAAAAATCCGTCTGTTAATTCTGAGACGGATTTTTTTGATTATAGCTAGATTGTAACGCCACGCATCCAGCGGTTAAGCCATCCAAACAAACTGAAACCTGAGGTCAAATCGTTAAGTTGATCCTGCAGACTTGTCTGTAAATTCAGTAAAGCACTAATTTGATTCGAGAGCTCTGTTTTGTCACCTTCGTTATTTATTTGACTGGCAATTTGCGCTAGCTCTCTAATTTGTTCTCTATTTTGTTCCATCATCCCCTGAATATCTTTTATCGCAGAGTAATTGGCTCCTACAAAGAAATGAGCGAAGGCCGATCTTTGTTGAATTTTATCAAGGTCTTGATTAATCTTATCCTGATTTTGTGATTGATTCCTGGCAATCTCTCGAATTTGATCTCCTATACCGGGATCGCTTATTCTATCTGCCGCTCGGACTAAAGCCTCAGCCACTATGGCAACAATACTCATATGAGATTGGGCTTGTTCGCTACGCGGTGAATATTGCGGCTTCACTTCATTGATTTTTTCCTGAAGTTCGGTTGAAGTCTGAGTTTGAATTTGGCTGTCCTCTCCCTGGTTTTGAGTCTGAGTCTGAGTCTGGACTTCATTTCCGGCAGTTGAAGAACTCGATCCACTACTCGAATTCCCGGATGATGAATTGCCGTTAACGGCTTGGGAATTGTCTGACGCCGCGCTAGCGTTGCCATTGCCATTCCCATTGGCAGCGAAAGTTATTACGGGAACCATGACTGCCGCCAACATCAATGCAAACGGTGCCTTAATTTTTTTCATTTTCCTCCTTTTCTAAATTTATTTTAATAGCATGCCCTTCAATTATGGCAATTGATATTTTTTTGTTAGCAGAGTCAAGAATTCGCTGGAAAGTACTCTGTGAAATACCCATTCTTTCTGCTGAAGATGTTTGATCTAGTCCTTCTATATTCTTGAGTCTTAATGCCTCAACTTCATCATACTCCAATACAACTTGCTTTAATAACCTCATCGGAATCCCCTGAGGTTTAAAATAGGTTACGCTTGGGGAAAAATTAGTTTTACGAAATTTTCTTGGTCTCATATGCATATATATTCTATCACAACAGGAAGAATCCGCACTGCTGGTTCGGATTCTTCCGTTTATGCACCTATTTCTCTAAGGCTTCAATCTCTTTCTCAACGTTTGCAACATTATCTTGCATTAGCGCTTTGCGATTTTTAAGGACCTGAAGCTTAGTGTCCTTCGGTAAGTCGGTTGCAACCGTTCGGGAAGCCCAAGCGCACCCCAAACCTTTCCCACAAGGACCCAAACCGCGACCAACACCACCGCTAGCTGGTCCATTTCCGTTAAAATTTGGCATGATGTTCACCTCCTTTTAAGCATGATTAATGATCATATTACGAATATATACCCATAATAATTACTTGTCAAGTATTTAATTTTTTTATCTGGCAGTATTGCAATAATGAGTCTTTCATGGTACTCTTTTGCCGAGCCGCAAGTACCTACACAAGGAGCTGTGACCATGACAACCCTCGAGGTTGTTGGACTTATTTTGTTAAATGCGCCCTGAGCGCACGATCTAATTGCGCAGCAATGCAATCGTATTTAACAGGATGAATTGACATAATTAACCTCATTTGCTAAAGTAATCATACAAATTACAAACATTCCCCCGCTTGGGGGCTTCGCCCAAACTCAAGGGATTAACGAAGGCCATAATAATATAATTAGAAAAGGATTTTTTATGCGTGAGTACGAACTTACTTACTTGGTTTCGGATGATGTTCCTGAAATAGAATTAAAAAAAGTTACCGACAAAGTTGCCGGAATGATTACAAGTGACGGCGGAAAAGTTACCAAAGAAGAATCTTGGGGCCGACGCAAACTGGCCTATCCTATTGGTAAACAAACTTTTGCTACCTATATTACAGTTTGGTTTGAAACCGAAGCCGATAAAATTGCCCCACTAGATCACGAGCTTCGTGTTTATCCGCAAGTTATCCGCCATCTGGCCACTCTCAAAGTTCAAAAAAGCGAAGAGATTAAAGTTACCAAAGAAGATATCGTTGATACCTCCGAAGTTGAAGGTGTAATCGGAGAAAAAAGTTTTGAGGTCGTCGAGGGTGAAACCGAAGCCTCAAAAGATCTGATGGCAGTTAGAGAGACATCTGAAGACGATACGGAAGACAAAGCCGATCAGGCAGAGGAAATTATCGACGAAACTGTCAAAGAAGATAAACTAGAAGTTAAAACTGAAGATGTTATAGCTCAGGATAAGCCAAAACGCACCAGAAAAACCAAGATAGTGGCAGAGGAAGAAATCAAGGAACCAGTATCAGAGCCGAAAATCGACCTGCCCGCAAGTGCTGAAGCACAGCTGATGCAGGCGGGAGCTAAAGTGAAGAAAACTAAAAAACCGGCAGTTGAAAAACAACCGGAAGAGCCAAAAGAGGAAGAAGCCGAAAGGATCAAGAAACTTGACGAGAAATTGGACGAACTCCTAAAAGATGACCTGTAAATTCGTCTAGTGGAAGTTAGTACACGGATCTGCCACACGGATAGACACTGATAATACAAATGATACAATTGAGGAAATTAGTAAGTTCGTTAAGTTCGTAATTTCGTAGGAGATTGCGACGAAGGAGCAACATGTTTTCACTAAATCGAGCAATGGTCATTGGCAACGCAACAAAAGACCCCGAGATGCGGTACACTCCAAACGGACAACCGGTCACTTCATTCTCAGTCGCAACCAACAGACGCTGGACGAATAAAGAATCCGGCGAAACTCAGGAACAAGTTGAATTTCATGAAATTGTTGTCTGGGGAAAAATGGCAGAAAATGTTAGCCAATTCGTCAAAAAAGGCGCACCGGTTTACGTTGAAGGCCGGTTGCAAACCAGGTCTTGGGAAGGTCAAGATGGCGCAAAGAGGCAAAAAACCGAAATTGTCGCCGAAAATGTTATCGCCCTCGGACGAAAGGGTGAGAGCACACCGCGAGCCGCCGCAAACGAAAATCCGGTAGAAAAAATTTCAGCCAAAAATGATTCAACCAAAGAAGATACGGAGGAGATCGACATTAACGAAATTCCATTTTAAATATAACTACTAATATACTAATCTCTCGAATATTCGAATAAGAAATTCCTGACCCATTAATATATTAGCTAAATTCGTAAATTAGTAGTAAAGGATTTACATGCAAGAAGGATTCCACAATCGAAAGAAGTGCTATTTCTGCAAAAATAAAGTTGTAGAAGTTGACTATAAAGACTCATCGACGCTGTCGCGCTATCTTAATCGTTGGTCAAAAATCGACCCAGCCAGTCGAACCGGAGTTTGCGCTAAGCACCAACGCCAGCTCTCGACCGCAATCAAAAGAGCAAGACACCTTTCGTTGTTACCTTTTATTACCCGATAATGCTTTCTATCACAGATCTAAAAGTTGGGACAAAAGTTATTATTGATGGTGACCCATACACCGTTACTTTTTCGCAACACTCGAAACAGGGACGTGGCGGGGCCGTAATGCGGACAAAACTGAAAAATCTTATCACCGGCGGAGTTATTGATAAAACTTTTCAGGGTTCTGACAAAATTGATGCAGCCGAATTATCCCATAAGTCGGCACAATATCTTTATGCCGACAATGAAAATGCGTTTTTTATGGACAACACCTCCTACGAGCAGTTTGAACTTCCTGCAGCATCAATCACAAACGAATTAAAATACCTGGCAGAAAACTCTCCGGTCGAAATTCAATATTTCAAAGATAAGCCGATCAGTATTGATCTGCCGATTAAGATGACTTTTGAGGTCACGGATGCGCCTCCGGGAGTCAGAGGAAACAGTGCAGGCACGGTAACTAAGCTGGTGACAATTAATACCGGAGGGCAAGTTGCAGTTCCCTTGTTTATAAAAGCCGGTGACAAAATTGTCATTGATACACGTTCTAATTCTTACATCGAACGGGCAAATTAAATCAAATTACTCTAATTTCTAATTCATTCTAATTGATCTAAACAATTTTAAAGCTCTTAATGTCTGACTTAACTAATTAGTCATTGGATATTTTTTAGGTTAATTAGGTCAATTTGAGAGTATTAGATATTTTTTGCTATAATATGATTATGCTAATTGAGTTTTCAAAACTCGATAATTTGCCGGTTTTTGAACTCGAAACTCAGACTCGGGTTGGCCAATTCGCTGATTTTTTCATTGATGAAGACGAATATATAGTGGAAGCAGCGATTGTTTCAGCCGGAGGACTAATTAAAAAACAAAAGTTTGTTTCAGCCAAAGAAATATCAGAATTATCAAAAGAAGCTTTGATTGTTGACCAGGCTGATAGTCTTGTTGAACCAAAAGAGATGGTCAGATTTCAGAAGAAACTAAAGAAAAGGGCAAAAATAATCGGTGAAAAAGTTTATACAAAAAAGGGAGAATATCTGGGTAATGTATACGACTACGTCCTGGAAAATACGACTCTGAGCATCGTAAGAATTTATTTAAAAAAAATGTTTGACCAAAGAATTATTCATTCTTCGGCAATAGTTAAAATTGAACAACATAAAATTACCGTTAAAGATAACTTTGAGATGGTAAAGCCGGAAGTTTTGCCGGCTCATGCCAAGTTAGCTTAATGTTTTCGTCATTGCGAGAAGCGATAGAGACGAAGCCTTCGAAGTGGCCCTGTGGGCAATCTGGATTGCCGCGCCCGACGGGCTCGCAATGACAATGCACTCAAAAAAAGCGGCGATGACCCATAGGTCTCGCCGTACTCTCCCCCTATGACTTGGTCGTTACTTGACCAGGCTGTTGTTGTTCACGTCAGTGACCTCGCTGAACTGGCCGGCCAGCAAACCGAATGAGCTCTCGGACTGGCCCTCCCTCAGAGTTGCGAAGCCGATCAGACCACGAGGTTGACCGTCATCCGACTTGCGCCGGAAAATCCGACCATTCTCGACTACGATCTTTCCGTCCTTCACCTTGATGCCTTCCGGTAGCTTCGGAGTCGCGCCAGAAGCCAGCTTGATGACATACGAACCATGGTGGTAGATGTCATATTCCATCTTCCTGGACATGTTTCTCTGCCTCCCTCGATTAGTGCTCCAAAACATATATATCACAAAAAAACTCGGATAACAAAAAAACGGAGCGACTAGGCTCCGCCGGACTCGCCGGATTCATAGAATACTTCCCCTTCGCGATACCCCCAGTTATGCAGTTCAAGGCGCAGCAGGTCAGACTTCTGGATCATGACAGCGCAGTTCATGCCCTTGTAGCTGCGTCTGACAGACCGCAGCAAGATCAGGCCGTGGTATGGCCAGATCGCGCCGTCTTCGACCGTCAACACGTTGTCGGAGATGTCGACGCACGGCGGAATGTTCATGAAGTTCGTACCGGGGCGGAAGTGGGCCCTGTAACCACCAATGAAGCTCTCGGGCTGGTTTGACCATCCATATTCCGCATACTCCCGAACCGCCTGGCCTCGATAGACATGATTGACCCAGACTGGGCTGCCGTCAAACTCGCTGACGGTCGCGACGCGCCGGATGTCGATGCCGCCAAACATGTACGGCTGGAACAGCATGATGTCAGCGCAGTCGTAGTGATACAACAAACAGTTCGGAAGCTCAACCTCAGTGTCGGAGATCCAGCGACCGTTTTTGACATTCGGACGAGGGATCCCGTCAATGATCTGTAGCCGGAAGTTGCCTTCCTTGGTAAAAGTCAGACCGGGGTTGCGGAAGAACTCTTCTGTGGCTTCCATGCAATGCCTCCGTAGATTCGACGCTCTTGAGATTATCACGTTTTTGGACTTTCGTCAATCAAAAAATCCCCTTTGATTTCTCGCTGGGGATTTTTTGTATTGTCATTGTGAGCCATTGCTATGCAAGGCATGGCTAGATTGCTTCGTCACTTCGCTCCTCGCAATGACGAAACGAGAAGAAATTACATCATTCCCATACCGCCCATTCCTGGGTCCATTGCCGGGGTGCCAGGATGTTCATGTTTCTCTGGTTTTTCGGCCACGGCTGCTTCCATGGTCAAAAACATGGCGGCAACCGAAGCGGCATTTTGCAACGCGGATCTGGTAACTTTGGCCGGATCGATAATGCCGAATTTCATCATATCGCCATATTCTCCGGTCGCAGCATTGTAGCCTTCGCCCGGTTCCATATTGCGGACCTTATCAATGACCACTCCGCCGTTAACACCGGCGTTCTGGGCAATCATTCTCATAGGTTCTTCAAGGGCGCGTTTGACAATTTCGATTCCAATTGCCTCATCACCCTCCAGATTTAGCGCCAGGAGTGCCGGAATTGCGTCAACCAGCGCCGCTCCGCCACCGGCAACAATTCCTTCCTCAACTGCAGCTTTTGTTGCCTCAACTGCGTCCTCTACCCGATGCTTCTTTTCTTTAAGTTCAACTTCTGTCGCAGCACCAACTTTGATCACCCCGACACCGCCGCCAAGTTTTGCCAATCTTTCACCAAGCTTTTCCTTATCATAATCGGATTTTGTTGCTTCAATCTGCTTTCTAATTGCTTCAATGCGGGATTTGATTTTTGCAGCTTCTCCCTTGCCATCAACAACGGTGGTTTTGTCTTTATCGGCCACAACTTTTCTGGCGCTCCCTAGCATTTCAATCGCTTTCTCATCAATTTTTGCACCGGTCTGTTCGGAAATGACCTGTCCACCGGTTAGAATTGCGATATCTTCAAGCATCTCCTTTTTTCGATCACCAAAACCCGGAGCTTTGATGGCTAGAACGCTGAAAGAGCCTCGAAGTTTGTTGAGAACTAAGGTTGTCAGAGCCTCGCCATCAACATCATCTGCAATAATGACTAATTCTTTTGACCCGGACTGTGCCAGTGATTCCAAAAGTGGAAGGATATCCTGAATTGAAGAAATTTTCCGGTCGGTCAAAAGAATTTTTGGATTTTCGTACACCGCTTCCATTCGGGCTGTATCGGTAATCATGTAAGGCGAAATGTAGCCGGAATCAAACTGCATACCTTCAACAACCTCTTTTTCAAAACCAAAGGTATTTGATTCTTCAACAGTAATCACACCGTCTTTGCCAATTTCGTCCATAACTTCAGCGATGAGGTTGCCGACTTCGGTATCGGCGGCAGAAATCGAAGCTACTTGAGCAATCTCACCCCGACCAGCTACTTCTTTTGAGTTCTTTTTAATGGCAGCAACAACGGCCTCAGTCGCTTTTTCGATTCCGGTTCGGATTGCCATCGGATTTGCGCCGGCAGCAACATTTTTCAACCCGGAATTAATCATTGTTTGAGCCAGAATTGTGGCAGTGGTCGTGCCATCGCCGGCAACATCGTTGGTTTTTTGTGCCACTTCCTTAATTAGCTGCGCCCCCATATCTTCAAACTTATCCTCGAGTTCAATCTCTTTGGCGATAGTTACGCCGTCATTTGTGATCGTTGGTGCACCATAGCCTTTATCCAGTACAACATTTCGACCCTTCGGGCCGACAGTAACTTTCACCGTATCAGCTAACTTATTTACCCCTGTTTGCAAACTTTTTCTTGCCTCTTCGGAATATTTGATTAATTTTGCCATAAGTATCTCCAAATTTCTAATTACTAATTTAATCTAATTGCTCTAAAAAATATCTAATGTCTAATTTCTAAATTGCTTAGGTTAATCAGGTCAATTTGAGAGTGTTAGACATTCTGGAATTTTGCTCACAAAATTCCCAGTATTTCCTCTTCTTTGACCACTTTATAATCTTTACCGTCAATTTTTACTTCCTCGCCGGCATATTTGCCATATAGAACTTTGTCGCCGACTTTAACTGAAAATTTATAATCTTTACCTTCAACCAAACCTGATCCGACGGAAACAACTTTTCCCTCACTTCGCTCCTCTTTGGCGCTATCCGGTAAAATTATTCCGGCTTTTGTTACTTCTTGCGCTTCTAAAGGTTCAATTAGCACTCGATTCCCCAGGGGTTTGAACATGACACTCCTTTCAATCGCAATTTCCAAACTCCAATTTCCAAATCACAAACATGTTTTTTAATTTAACTATTTGAGATTTGTTTGAAATTTGCTTCTTGTGATTTGTGATTTGTTTTATATGTTTCTGCAAAAATTATTGTAAAGCAAACTTTACATCTATGTCAACCCCACACCTTTGTCATTCCGAACTTGTTTCGGAATCTGACGAGATCCTGAAATGAATTCAGGATGACATAAAAAATGAGGAATTCCTCCTCGCTTCTGATCCAATCGTATCTAATTTTTTCCAAAAAAACAAGGGCTCGCCTACTGGCTTGCCCTCTTGGACCCTGTTGGGAGGTGACCGATTAGGTCACCATTGATCGCGGGCTCGTTACGAAGTCGTACGCTCGACGCCGGGTGTCATCAGGCAGAGACATGTAGTTACCCAGTTCACAGATCAGCCCGGGATCTCTTAAGCTGCAACTGAATTGTCGGGCCAGATCGATAGTCCCTTCCGGACCATCAATCGATGGAGTAATGTATTCCACGCAGTCAGGATGTTTGAACCAAACCCTATGCGTCCCGTAGATCATCCAGTTCCGCAGCTCCATGCTAGCGCCCGGATATACCAGCTTCCCATTGCGACCGTTGAGCGGCCAACCGTAGATGCCGACACCGAGACGAGTGGCAGCTATCACCATCATATCATGCAGCAGGTCATCGGTCAGGTTCAACTCGCGGGAAAGATCGCGAACCTCACGCTCGGTTCGGCATTCGGGGTGATTCACGAACTGCTGCAGCACAAACGCGATGACATCTAGCGCCAGAAAAGCAGACTTGATTTGCCCACTCATAGCTTTCACCTCACGGGTTTCTGCTTCCAAAATATCTAATTGATAAAATTTAGTCAATCAAAAATCCCCCTGTCTTTACAAATGGCAGCGCGGAAGGGGGGACCGTGCTGCCATCTTTAATTTACTAAACCAGAGTGCTTTTGTCAAACTGAGCAATAAAAACAAATGGTAAATTTAACAATTTATTAATTGGATATTTTTTAGAAATTAGTAATTAGGTTAATTAGAAATTGATTTTACTTGAACTCTCTTCCCCACAACCGTAAGTCATTATCGGAAATGTAGATTCCCGTGGCCGTCGGAAGTTTATCCAAACCTTTGTTGATTTTTTTCTTTTGCCAATCCGCAAACTTTTTTTCACATAGGTCTCCGAAGCCGCCGGAAAATACCAGCTCCCAAAACATCCTACCTATTGAATAGATAATCAAACGATCGAGGGGAAAATCGCGTCTCATAATTTCAAATTGATGGAGATTCCTAACCTCCGGATTGAATTTGCGCATCCAAAAATTTTGGCGAAGTAATCGCTCATGTTCCCCGCCCCGATCCCAGATTTTGATTGCATAGCGGTTGGCTAACGCATTCGGCCGGTCCTGCGGAAAAATGTTTAGGCTATCGGAGGTTAAATAATAGTTTAAGCAAAATTGACCGGCAGCAATTTCTGCAAATGGTTTTCTTCGATGGCCGGTGAAGTTGGTAATTAAAGTTGTGAAAAGGCGGGCAGTATAGAGTCGTTTTGGCGTAGTGATAATTAAAAGATCAATATCACTTTTTTTGCCAGCGCCACCAAAGCTCATTGAGCCATTAACAATAACCGCCCGAACAAACGGCGCAAGCTGTAGAATGTAACCCAGTCCGCGCAACCGCCTAATTCTTTTTTCGAAATAGTTCATTGCCAAAACTCTAGCACAGAATTGCAAATTTTTTAAATTTCTGTTATTATTCTGTTCATCATATTCCGATTCTGAGGAGGCTCGATGTGGGTTTGAATCTTACAGTTTTAGATGGACAAAGGCGTTCTGATCACCGTTTCGCCTCCCGATTCCTGTTCTGGAGCATCATCGTCGTTATCACTATAGTCTGCTTCGTTATACTGCACTACGCAGGGGGAGATCCGTCCGGGTGAACACTTCACCCGTTTTTTATTGACAAATTTAGATTTATGTGATATTATCTTAGAATTTCCGCCGCGGATATCCTACGCCAAGAGGTGCTGTGATGAAAAGTAAGTTGAGTAGTTTCCTGACCGGGCTTGGCGTTGTAGCCCTGGTCATCGTGATTGTTGGCAGTATGGGGTATGCAGTGCTCTTCGCGCCCGACTATCACGATGACCCCGAGTACCAGGCCAACCAACCCGACCCGCTCCAGGCCGATACCGAGACGCAGACCTACCGCGAGCAATTGTCCCGTCAGGATGAGATGGATCGCTGGGCCAGCGAGAATCACGTGGAGACTGAGATCTGGGGCAAGACCCAATCCCCGGACAAAAGGTGGACGGCGTGGAACGTGAGCATCACAAACTTCGAGGGCTACGCCCAGGTCGGGATCCCTCGCACCGAGATCCACATCAAGTCATCCGATGGCACCGAGCACCAGCTCGATGAGGCTAACGAGGCCGGCCGCCTTCCATGGCTGTCGGAGCCGGTTTTCTCAGCAGACAGCAAAAGGGTCGCCGTGTTCGAGCGCGACGAGCTCGGCACCGGCCGAATCCTCATCTGGACGCTGGAAACCGGCGAGCTCAAGGTCGTCAGCCCGAATCGCGGCGACCTCGAGCGAATCTACAGCGACAAGGAAGGGGTCTTCCATATAGGCCCCGAAAAGCACGACTACTCCACCGATTAGGGGTGGAATGAAGAACTGGAAGCGGGCGTGGCCGATACTGGCCCCGCCCGATTTTTTTATTTGACAATGCGAAAAGCGAATGATATATATTACTTACGTAGCTGACGTGTGGTCAATACCGTTAAGACTATGTGCCCAGCCGCAAAACCTACCGGCCCACGTGAGCCGGAACAAATAGGTATTCCCATTTAGGGTGTGTACAGCCCAAGTGGGTCCCGGCCTAGGGTTCTAGTCACCAGCATCCATGCTGGTTCGGCGATCTCATCAGCTGCTACTGACTTGTCTCGCGCCCGATGTGCAGGTCAAAAGACCACCGTTGTTGGCAGACGTGCCGGTGATACCGGAACTTCGCCCCGGTCGGTCTGCACGCGGTCACCGCGAGCAAGCACTCATTGTGGCGTCCCGCCACAAACATACCGTTGAGTCGTTGTTTCACACTCATCACGGATCACTCCGACACCCCTCCGGGTTGTCGGAGCTTTTTTATTTAGAGCATAAATATTCTCAGGTAGTGGGTGCCGGTGCTGTTTCAGGAGCAGGCGCTGGCACAGCAGGTCCGACTTGCCAGATCTCCGGCAAAGCAACATATTTTGATAGAAAATCAATTTCCTGCATAATTTGACCGTCTCTTGAAACTTTATAATGAAACTTGGCAGATGCGCCCTGATGAGATTTTGATATTAAATTTCTGGTCCCGACCGGTAGCGCCGGATCAACATTTTCCACCGGAGCCGGTGGTTCAACATAGTCGTAACCGGTTGCCGACCCGATCTCAATCACCCGGCTGTCTTTTGTGCCATAAAATTCAAATGTTATCTTCGTGCCAACAATTCTAGCTTGAACAAAAATATGACTCGAATAGTTGTTTTTAAACTTAAAATCCGGCGCCGGGTCAAAGATTGTCGCGTCCATGCCGATTGGCGGTTCATAATATGAAACTCGATATGAATGATTGCGTCGTTCGGTTATTTGCATTCCGGCGTTCAACGCAGCTCGAAATAGCGTAGTCGAGACCTGACAAAGGCCGCCGCCGTAATCCGGAACGGTTTTATTGTTTTTAATCACCAATTCAGGCAAGTACCCTGTTGAAGCATCAATCTTGCCCAGCTTCTTTAATGTCGAGAACTCTTCACCCGGTTTAATTAGCGAACCGGAAATCGCGTTAGCACCAACATTGATATTGTGAATTCGATTTGCTGGCGATTTTACAAAATTGGTCGTGCCCGATGCCACCAATTCAGTTAAGCCATACGACGCAAGCTTGGCCGAATCGATATCGGGGGCGATCGCTGCAACTTTTAAGGTCACTGTTTTGGGATCTACAGTCGAATTTTCAGCAAAACGGGCTAAAAGCGCATTTTCAATATCAATTTTTGTCTGACTTTGGTTTAGTGACGCACCGTTTTTCGAGTCGGAAGAAACAATGACCTTGCCATCAGAAACAGCCAAAATCGCATTTCCAGCCGTCTTATCAATCTGACTGGCCAGCGCCGAGACCTGCTTCAGAGTTTTTTCCGCAATAATATAAATTTCCATCTGCTTTTTCTTCGGTCGCGAACCAATAAGTCCGGCGATTGTATCGACATCCAGCGCAAAGTTTTGATTGCTGTATGTAATATTTAGGTCGCCAGCCGCAAGAATTTTGTTAGCATTACTGAGCCCTGTTTTGGCGTTTTCTTCTGTAATTTGCGGTTTAAAAATGTCCGATTTAAAGGAAATTTCTTTATTGTTTAAATCCGAGATATTAGATTTTAGATTTGAGATTATTTCCTCCTGATCAATTCTCTTCCCCTCTTGTCGCTCCGTTTTAAGCTCAAATTCCCCAATGCCATTGTAGACCAAAGAGTAATCTTTCTCAGGAACATCAACCTCAGCGGCAATATCAGAGATTTTTTTTGACAGGGCTTCTTCGTTCAAAGTAAAAGCAGCATCAACCTGATATTTTGTAAATAAAGTTTTTAGTTGCTGATAGAAGCTCCTAAAGATGTTACCAGACCGGCCGACGGCATAGATATCTTTGGCAGTTTTATCCAAATCGTAGGCCAAGCCAATATCGGCGGGCACGAATTTATAAACTTTTTCATCACCTGAGCCTGGTTGGTACCTTAGAACAATTTCCTTTTTTTGAAACTCATCAGTTTTTGGTTTTAAAATCGGCGCAATCTCGTCTTTAGATTTTCCGGCAAGTTTAGTATCCCCGACATAAACGTTGCGATATGTAGTTTTGGCATAAGTTACAGAATATACGCCGAGAGTAATCAAGAACAGCACCAACAAAAAGCCGATTCCGATAACCGGCCATTTTATTTTTTTCCATAGCTGAATGCGCTGGCGAAACTCTCGTATCCTCTCTCGCGCCTTGCCGACCGAAATCTTTTTCTTTTCTTTCGGCGAATTTTCACTTTTCGAGGTTTCAGCCATTTTTAACTTTTTGTTCTTAACCACAAGTCAATAATATAGATATACGTTGGAGTTTTCAAGAGCGAATGCCAAACCATTGACAAACTACGATTGATATGCTATAATGCTTGTTGTCATTCAGTTGACATATTAAACAAGAAGGAGGTGCCTTTTACCCGGCAATTACGCTGGCAGGAGGGCACCCGTGCATCCGCCTTAAATCTGGTCGTGGCCGTTGGCCGCGGCCACTTTTTTTATTCCAAGATAGCGACACGGCTTCAAGCCGTGGATGAAGCGATCTAATAGACCGGCCGAAGGCCATACAAAGCGGAACAGTACCACGGGCTATGCCCGTGAGTATCTATTTCGAGCTCAAAATCCGGTTCAATAAATCTATTTGAGACTTCTCATCCAACACAACTCCGGACTCTAAAAGCCGCTTGAATTCATCAGCCAAGTCCGTTTTTTCTTCATTAGACTGTTTTTCGTCCATAAAATTTATTTAGAACCAGATAAATCGCAATCAGGACGAGAACAATTCCGGCAATGATGGCGCGAACAGTGATGTTGTAAGGATTTTCGATCAGTGCCGAAGCCAGAACCGACAGAACCACTGCTAAAAACACTTCTTCGTCGGCAGTTCTGGTCAAAAGATTAACTAATATCGCTCCGGCAAGCGCACCGGCAAGATAAACCGGCCCCAACGTCACCCCAGTTACAAGAACGATCAGCACCACAGCTGACACTTTGAGCAGGTTATTTTTGAACACCTCCAAATTTGAGAGATACGTCAGAGTTCCACCAAGAATTAAACCGGCAATAATTTTCTGATTTCCTAAATCAAGACTGTACTTTTTCATTTGAGCAACGAAATAAGTTAAAAATCCAAGCGCCAAAAGCGAAACTAAGGTGGCAACAAAACTTCCTGTTCTAATCTCTGGAACCCTTTCGGCAGTTAAAACCGACGGTGCTTCGCTCAGTTCGGCAGTTAAAGCGATGGTTTCAGCATTTTTCATAATCCCGGAATAACTGGCGAAAATGGCTGCAATTACGGCTGATGCCGAAAATCCGACCAGCAAAAAGACCATACCAACCGTTCCGAAGAAATAATTAGAAGCTAAAAGCAGAAGCCCGACCGATATTGCCGGGATGATTTTGTTGACCTTATGAAAAGTTAAATTGAGAATGCTAAAAACATATCCGATTGCCAAAGAGGCGGAAACCAATATCAGATTATAGCTTACACCGAAGAAATGCTTCTGAACAGAATAATAGAAAACCACCAACAAAAAGAGCGTAAATAAGCAAAGCCCGTAAAATATTGCCGAGCTCTTGATAAATTTTTTGGCTAAAACCGATGTCAGTACGGCAGAAAGCGCGGCAAAAACAATTGTGGTTGCAGAAATTCCGGCTGCGAACAGCTTATAGTTGGCGGCATTTTGTAAATAACTACCAAAAACGGCGAAAGACAGAGATATGGTCGCAACAACCAAAAGCGCGTATTTGGACTTGCCGCGCGGCCAAAATATCGAAGTGATTATTAAAGCCAAAACCAGTGAAAGCAGCGTCGCCGTGGTCGAGAAGAGATATTGGATGCCAAGGCCAAAGACGATCGCGACAGCTGTTATTAATATTGATCTAAAAACACTTGCAGAGTAGATAGACCGGAAAACTGTTTTTTGCCCGCTTCGAGAGAGCTCCACTGCCCGAGCTCCGGAATTAACCGCAAGATTAGTCTGATAATAATCGAGAAGTGGAAAAATTACGGCTGCAGCCAGGAAAACCGCCGCGCTCTGCCAGCCGAGAGCATAGAGGATCGCGACTAATAGTACAACTGCAACCATTGAATAGTTCTTGAGAGCCAGTTTATAATCCGATCTCGTTTCCTTCAAAACAGCTTTGTGGGCGTCGGAGATCTTTTTTGAGCTGGTTTTTACCTGCCTTTGCCGCAGAGAAAATATTAGAGAAATGATGATAGCCAGAGCCGAGATGGAGAAAATTCCATAGAGGACAAGCTTTTCCATAGAATCCTTTCGTTATTACTTTATCTAAAGCTAGGCTAGCAGAAAAAAACAAGCTCAGCAATAGGCGTTTCAGGCTTCAGAACGAAATCTGATTTTATCATTGACAAACAAGCTCAAGTGTGCTAGTATAAATCGTTACGTCGTAGGACATTTGGCATGATTCACGCTTTGCCATATTGAGCGGTGGTGCGTGCCAGCCAATACACCAAGGAGATAACCCGGATGACCAAGACATCGACGTTAAGGGTCGGCCAGTTCGTGCTGGCCGAAATCATGGAAGGCTTTCCGGTCGACGTTTACGAGGGCGAGACACTCGTGATCGCCGAACCAGTCGCCAGCCGCTTGCTGAACCGCCTTCGCCTGTAGTTCACGCCAGAAGTCAGTCTGTCTCTCCTCCCATGAGCGAGAGGCATACAACTTCCGGAAATGCCGCGAATCTTAGGGGATTGCCCCCTTTCAGGAGATGATTCGGGATATGACGACCACGAACGAGGACCGCCGCTTGAGCACCCTGCGCCGCATTCGCGTCAGCAAGCGAATGTTTTGCGGGACTGTGGCCGATATCATCGGCTACTTCCTGGCGTTGACGAAGTACGCCGAGTGGACGGTCGACAACGACCGTGCCTGGGCGCTACTTGCCAAACAACCCCCCGGGTTGCTGGGTACAAGGATCGATGAGATCAGCGTCAATCCCAAGACCTTCGGGCCCTGGGCTCGGCGCCATGCGCCAGAGCTGACACTCTCGCCAAAGCAGCTAGAGTACCAACTCTGGCGCCAGCATCTGCTTTTCGGGTTTAGCCCGGAAGACGCGCACTCTTCTCGCGAACAGTATTATGCCGGTGATGATGTGCGGGACTGTATATATACTAGTCTCGCCGTGCTTGACTACAAGGGGTTGTCTTGGCGGAGTTTTCGCAGACTACTCCGGCACGATCTGCCAATCAAAGACTTCCTTGACGCTACCGGCTATACGCGCCAAGAGCTGGCAGAGATCTGCGAGCCTCATGAAGCTGACATCATCGCCAGTGGCCTGGCCGTCTTCAATCTCGACCTGAAGGGGGAGGAAGGCTCGTGGCACACTGCCTTGATGCAGCGGGTTGAGGAGGACTACGCGCATGAGCTGGCGCTCGACCTCAAAGAGGACATGAAGATACCGCAACACAAGGGTTTCGCCTTCCCGGGCGCTCCCGGAGTGCCGCGCGAGACCTACGGTGGTGACGCGGCCGACGAGGTTGACGAGCCGCTAGACAGTGACACGGACGAGGCGGACGACGAGCACCCGTTGGAGTTGGGAGACATTCCTGGTGGTATCAGGGTCCGCGGCGAGGGCAGTTCACTGCCCGGGTACCTCGGCAGCGAGGGTGCTATCCAGCCGCCGCACAGCCCGATCGCGGGCGATGGCGAGTGGCAGCGCGCGGAAGTGCTCGATGGCGTCTCATCCGATACCAGGACCCGGCAGATCGCCAACAACGCCGACGCCGAGACACGCATTGCCGAGCACACTCGTGACAGCGCAGCCACCTTCTTCAAAGAGATCGGCCTGGAGATGCTGAGGCGGCGAGCGGAACAGCTCCGAACACTGTCCGCCTTGCCAGTAGACAGCCCCGAGGTCGGGTTTTCGCCTCGCTTGGCGGGACTGCTGAAGAAGAACCACATTCCCGACATCCAGGTGATGCTGGCATGGAAGATGGAGGAGCTGCGCGAGCTGCGCGGCTTCGGTCAGAAGATGGAGGACGAGGTCCAGGCCTTTCTAGACCAGCACGACCTAGTGCTGGGAGTCGAGGGCTAGACCGTCACTACGACGGACTGAGAGACAACTTGCTTGAGCGCGACGATGCGCTCGAGCACATTTCTCTCGGCTACACAGATATACAGAAATGAGGCAATGCATGAACGTATTCGGGATACTTGCTGTTGTGTTGATGATTTCTGGTGCCGTCCAGTGGAACTGGTTCCACTGGCGCGGCTATCAGATCACCACTGTCTTGTTCCACATCGGAGCGGCGGCCTGTGGTGCCACGGCGGTGCACACCACCATTGAGGGCCCGGCGATGTTCGTAGTGACGCTCGGGTTCTGCGGCTTGGCCACCGCCTTTCTCAGAATCTTCCGCACCCAGTGCCTAGCGTGCGGCAGGTTTGAATTCGAAGGCGGAGCCGAACGACGCTGCAGCCACTGCAAGACACCGCTCGGCGAGCACTAGATGCTCGCCCGCGCAAGAACATGGCGACACTTTCCTTCGGGATCATGTCGTCTTTTTTATTTAGAACACTAGATTTCCAAAGCTTCTTCGATGATCATCAAGTTTTTCTTGGCATTTTTCTGCCAAGTATATTTTTTCACCTGTTCCAAACCTTTTTTTCGAAGGTTGAGGCGCAGGCGCTGGTTATCAACTACTTCCAAAATTTTTTTCGCCATATTAGAAACATTTTCAGGGTCAAAATAGTGCGCAGCGTCTTCCAGAACTTCAGGCGTCGCTGATATATTTGAAGCTATAACCGGTGCCCCGCAAGCCATCGCTTCGAGCGGTGGCAAACCAAAGCCCTCGTTTAACGACGGTTGGATGTAAGCCAGCGCTCCGGCGTAAGCCGCAGACAAAAGCACCTCCGGCACAAAACCAATTGGCCGAACAGCCAAATTGTTCAATTGTTCAATTGTTAAATTGCTCAACTGATCTAATTTAACCTTATTAATTCGTTCAATTTCGGCAATTATTTCCGGTTCGTTATAATCAATCTTCCCCGCCAGAACTAGCTGGATTCCATCACTTTCGACTTTCGACTTTCGACTTTCGACTTGCTCGATTGCCCTCAGCAATCGTGGCAAGTTCTTATGTTTTTTCCACATTCCGGTATAGAGCAGATAATTGCCTTCTAAAGAATAGTTTTTCTTGAATTTTTGCCCCAATTTCATCCGATCCGCCTGATCCATTTTAGCTATCCGCTGATAACCGGCATCGACACCCAAATAAATTACTTCGATATGATTCGGATCAACTTTGAAATATTCGAGTATCTCTTTCTTTGTCGTCTCGGAGTCAACAATGACTTTTTTCGAGTTCATAACTGCCGACTTCATGACCTTTTTGAACATTGCCACCTTAAGCGGGTTTTCATATCGAAAATAGCCGAAGGTCGTCATGTCGTGAATTATAATGACGTACGGCCTCTTGTACATCACCGGATGGTTGAATTGTGTAAAATAGACCAGATCGTACGGCTTCTTGTTCAACCAGACGAATAATTTTGTTTGTTCATCAAGCGAGTAGTGCGGAATATCCAAAACTTCGATCTTAACCCGTTTACGATCCCAAAGGCCATGTTCCTTAACGGCAGCAACTCCAGCCGGACGGATAAGCAACGAGTACTGATTTTGATCATCAATTTGCAGCAGATGCTCCAGAATTCCAAAAACTACTCGGCCGATCGAATCGCCAACACCAATAAAGCGGCCATCGATTAGAATTTTATGGGACATAAAATTTCATCCAATTAATCTAATTCATTCTAATTGATCTAATTGGTCTAAACAATATCTAAAATCTAAATAACCACATTACTTAACCTTCCGGTAAATTGAATTAAAGATCAGGTGTAATTCTTTTGCCTCAGCCCATAATTTTTTGATTATATCTTTTTTCTCCGATAGGGCAATTGCAAGCATCCTCAACCAATGCTTGGTTTCTCTGGCCTCTTTCTTACAAATACCAATTTTATGTCTAAAATCTTTCTTCGACTCCGAGTCATCTGCTTCACAATAATTGGCACCAATTGACGAGGCAGATCTAATCAACTGAGAGATAATCGGCCTAATTACGGTAGTCTCCCTGAGAGATTTGCAAAAATTAATTACATCTTCTCCAAATTTTGCGGTTCTTTCTTCGAGATCCCACTTGGGTTGATTTTGACTTTCGGTCATTTTTTAGGTCAATTAGGTTAATTTGAGAGTATTAGATCAATTATTTTTTAGCCTGTGGCTATACACTTCAATTTTTTGTCAGTCGGACGCTATAGCCCACGGCTTTAGTTTTTAGCTCGGTACTAATTGCAACCGCCATAAGAATGAATACTGATACCGCCATTGCCGGATTGTCGGAAAAAATATGAAGGAAAAATGCGTTTACGAGCAAGGCGACAATGACCGCAAACAGTACCTTGGAACCGCGAAAAAATTTCTTTAGGGCAAAAACAAAAAACCCTGCGAACAGCAACAAGCCGATGATGCCGGTTTCAAACAAAATTTGTAAATAATAATTCTCGGGCATATAGCCGCCAAATTTTAGCGCGGCCGGACCGGCGGTGCCGATGCCCCGACCAAGAATTAGGCCGCTGGCGTTTGAGCCCAAAGCAGTTTTTGTTGCCATCTCGGTTGAAGAGGCGTGCTGTACTGAGGATGCGCCGTGAGTTAAGAGATCGGTTATTGTTCCGCCAAAATACATTACATAGCTGACGACAAAGGCAAACGCGACTGCGAAGAAAAGGATCATTGCCGGAATTTTTGGTCGGCTCTCTTTCGGCAAAGTGATAAAGAAGATTATCACGCCCAACGCCGTACCCAGAATCGCCGAGCGGGAAAAAGTTAAAATCAGGGCCAGCGTTATCGGAACAATAAAATAAGTTGACCAATTTTTGAATAGTTTTTTAGAAATTACTGCCCGATGGAGAGCGTAGAATAAGGGGAAAATTAGGTAAGACGCCAATTGATTCGGACCGGCCAAGAATGAACTGGCCTGATTGGTACTCACAAGAGCATTTTGGCCAAAACCAAAGTTTGAGATGCCAAAATAACTGGTCAGCCAATTTGCCGGCAGAAAAAAGTATTCAACTACACCAACTGTTGAAATTAGGCCGGCGACGCCGACATAAAACAGAGCAATTTTCTTTGCGTTGGCGCAATTTGATAGTCGGGCGAAAAGATAAAAAATAAAAGGCAAAGCGGTAAAGCGCAAGCTTTCGAGGCCCCGCTGCATCTCACTCGGATGAATAAAAACACAAACTAGAGTCCAAAGCAGAAAAGCAACGGCGACAATATCGACCGAGGTGAAAGCAAGCTTCTTTTTAAACAGCGCAATGATGAAATTTGATACAATGAGTAGTACAACAACCGGCTCATAGAAATGAGAAAACCAAAAAATTGTCTTGTCGGGATAAGACGTATAACTCTCCAGGGTGTGAATAAACAACTCTGATACCGGCAGATAAAGTAAAATTAAAAAAAGAAACACCTTGTTTACGGAATAAAGTAAATTTTTATCCGAAGGATGTTCATTTTCAAGCATCTTGCCGCCTTCCTATTACACTACCTGTAGCCAGAAGCAGCCAGAACAAAGCCGATAGGTCATTTTTAAAATATGTTGTGTCAACCAAACCATGGATCATGATGGCCACCATGGAGGCAAAAGCCCCGGCCATCAAAAAGATTTCTCCACCTCTGCGACCCAAATTCCAGAAAAAGCTGCCCAAGATATATATGAAGCTCAGAAGCCCCAATATGCCGATATTGAGCCAAAACGCCAGGTATAGATTGTGAGGATGGAGAGCATAGGATAATCCGTAAGTGACGAAACCCGAATTACTGGTTGAGATTGAGGCGACTGCGCTTTGAAATTGTCCCATCCCGATACCAAAAACCGGATTCGCCTTAATCAGCTGGGCGGCGTAGCGGTAAATATCCATTCTGATATTGTTGGAATAGGTATCGTTTCCGATTGATGAAAATACAAAAGCTAGCACAACGGCAGTAACGATCAGCCCGATGATCCAGAGAGCAATTTTTTTACCCGAATCAACCATTTTAGCCTTGTAAGTTTTTGCCATTCCAAAGGCTAGGAAAGATAGGAGACCAAAACCAAAGGCCAAAAGTCCGCCAAGGGATTTCGAAGTATAGAGCGCGTATAACGGTAAAAGAAACATTATTAAAATTAAAGTCCGGTCGATTTTCTTTTGAAAATAGTCAAAAATCGTAAATGAAAAAATTCCGGCCGGGACGACATACATTGCTAAATAATTCGGTGATTCAAACGGACCAAATGATCTGAATCTGGCTAAATAATCGTAAAATCCCGGATCGTTTGTCTGGTAAAAAAGCGTCGAAATCACTCCGAGCTTTTGCAGTGTTGCCCAAAGAGAAACGATCAGCAGATTGATAAAAATCGGTATCGCTATCCGCCGGATATTATTTTTCTTGTAGTTGTTGATAATCAGGAAATAGAGAATCGCCGGAACAAAAAACCAGCCCTTCCAAATGCCAAGCGCGGTAGTTTTGTCGGGCGAGAAAATAATTGAAACAGCGGCAAAAAATACCAATAAATAGTTCGGCCAAAATCCGACAAGCAAGCGCTTGTCGTTCCCGCGCAGGCGGGAACCCACTAATAGCCGTTCGATAATGAATACCAGAAGGGCAATGCCAACGGTAATTTCAAAAACGTTGGTTGGCAAGCCGAAAACCAGAAAACGAAAAATATAGGCCGGTATTAAAAAGATAGCGAGTAGAACTAAATATCTCGACATAGGTTTATTTTAGCACAAAAATCGGCTAAGCTAGTAATGTTATGAATGAAAATCTGACTGCGGAGAAAAATACTATCGCCGGCAATGTTATCGCCCAAATTATTGGCCGGGTGATTGTTTTGACCATGTCTTTGGTCACAATCAAACTGATTTCGAATTATGCCGGTACGGAAGGCACCGGCTATTACAACACCGTTATCACCTACTTATCATTTTTTGTCGCCATCGCCGATTTCGGCTTGTTTTCAATTGGCGTTAGGGAGATCGCAAAAAACCCGGAAAAGAAACGCCAGCTGCTCAACAACATCTTTACCATCCGTCTTATTAGTGCTTTAGTCGTCACGGCTCTGGCTGTTGTTATCGCCCAACTAACCGCTTATCCTCCAATTATTAAACATGGAGTGCTTGTTGCCTCGGTTTTTCTTTTTATTAATCTAGTCGGAAGCGTTTTTGATATGGCATTTCAAGCCCGGATGTCAATGAAAAACGTTGCCACAGCCGAAGTAGTTGCCAAAATTATCGCTATTATTGCCCTCTCGGTTGTTATTTATTTTCATTTTAATTTTCTCTGGATAATTGCCACCGTTTCAATCGCCGCAATTGCTGGTTTTATCGTTAAATTCTTGCTTACCGTCAAGGAGGATATGCCAAGTTTCGGCTGGGATTCAAAGATCATTAGAGAAATCACTAACCTTGCACTACCCTTTGGCATGATTTTTATTTTGAACAATTTCTATTTTAAGGTTGATACTCTAATTCTTTTTTACTTCAAAGGCGCCTCAGAAGTTGGTATTTACGCCGTCGCCTATCGCGTTCTGGAAACCACAATGTTTGCCGCCGCCTATCTTTCTTATTCATTAAAGCCACTTCTGTCGTCAAATATCGAATCAAACAAACAAAAGGCCGCCAATGCGGCTTCCAGCGGGCTGACTTTCCTGCTGACAATTTCTCTGGCTATTGGGGTTATCTGCATCCCATTCGCTAAAGAAATTATCATTTTCCTTTCAACCTCCGATTTCGTAGCCGGAGCACCGGTGATTATTGTTCTATGTTTTGCCAGTCTGTTTATCTACATGAATACGCTGATTAACGAAATTATGATCGCCAAAGACGCCAGAAGATATCTTTTGACCATGGCCATTACGGTTTTAACCTTCAATGTTGTAGCCAATATAATCTTAATTCCAATCTACTCATTCTACGCCGCGGCTGCGACAACACTGGCATCAGAAATTCTAATATTTTGCTTCGGGGTTTATAAGGCCAAGAAAACTATTCCGTTTCGCTTTGATAGCTCAAGAATTGCCAAGCTAATACTTTCAGCCGTAATTTCAATCATTTTCGCTCTGCTTATTCGCTCTACCGGAGTTTATTTTATGATTGGAATTGTTTTAGCTGTTGGGCTCTACGCCTCCCTAGCCTTTTTAATCGATGCCGTGCCCAAGGAAATGCTTAAAGACTATTTAGCCTCGGTAAGGAAAAATGGATAAAATGAGCACAAATAATAAAGTAGTCCGCGAAATCCCGAGTGATAGTCGATGGATCGAACTTTCAATTATTATTGTTGATTTCAACAGCCAGAAATTTACTTTGGCTCTTGTCAATGATCTGAAAAAAAAATTAGCAGGGATAAAACACGAAATAATAATTGTTGATAATTTTCCAAACAGCGATGCGGACCAAATTTTCAGTAAGGAATTCGCTAAAAGCAAAAATATCAAAATTATAAAGTCTAAAGAGAATAACGGTTACGGCTCCGGAAACAACCTCGGAGCCAAAGAAGCGCAGGGTAAGTACCTCTGGCTCTTAAACCCTGACACCGAGATTTTTGATGACACAGCTGAAAAGATGCTGGATTTCCTTTCCAAACACTTTGAGGTTGGAGCACTGACACCAATAATTCTCCAGCCGGACAGAACAACACCACAAAGACATTTTTTCGGCCACTTTCAAACACTTTCGAGAATAATTTTGCGCAACCAGGCCGGCGTACTTTCAAAAAATTTGTCATTCCTGCGAAAGCGGGAATCTACTAATAGTGGATCCCCGACAGAATCGGGGATGACATTTTTTTATACCGACATGATCACCGGCGCGGGATTAATGATCCGCCGAGAATTATTTGAGAAGTTAAATGGGTTTGATCCAAACATTTTTATGTAATTGGAGGATGAAGATCTCTGCCGCCGGATAGCAAAACAAGGACTCAAAAATGCCGTACTGACAACGGCTAAAATCATCCACTTCGAAGGTCAAAGTTCAAACTCATTTGAAAAAAAGAGGTTCTACTATCAAAGTCAAGATTATTACTGGCAAAAACACTGTGGGACAGTTAAAACAATCTTAATGAAGGTGCTGCGCTTCCCTTATATCATTTTTCAACAAATAAAGAATTTGGGCTAATATCTAATTTCTAATTGATCCAAACAATTTCTTATTAATTTTCAATCTGAACATTAGATATTTTTTAGGTTAATTGGGTCAATTAAAGGTATTTGAAATTTTATTAAAACTTGAGCAATCAAGTTTTTTTTGCTAAGCTCTTTGCGGCGCAACGATTCTCCATTTCGAGGTGCTATCATGAGGCAATTTATTGCAAACCAGCGACAGAGCCGCCTCGCTAGGCGGATTCTCCAAGAGATCACTCGCTACGCTAACGCCGACATAGTCTCGGCTAGGCTGGTGATCCTTTCGAACATCGTCTTAGCCGTAATTCTGGTCACAATGACTCTTATGCTCATTGACGGCGCATCCCCATGGCTGGGCGCTTGTGCCATCATCGGCCTGATCTGCTTCGGCCTGCGAACTGAATCCCTGGCCCAGCAGAGGCGGGTCAAGGAGCGGGCGACAGCAACCATCTCCCGCTTCTGGCCACTGACCGATCTCCGGTCAGTCATAGCCGTCGGACACATGGGCAAGACTGTCGTCGTGCTTCACCGCTGCGATAATTCAGACGCGACCTTCGACCTTGAGCCTGATGAGCGGCAGACACGGCTGTTTACGCACGCCTGGCTCAAACTAGCCGAGCGGCCGCCCGTTACCATCTCTGAACCCGTTCTTTTCCCAGACTGCCTGAAGTTTCAGCTTCTAGTGCGCCCGTTACGGTCAGGCCTGATAGCCATCATCGGTTCAAGAGAGCCTGTGCCCTATAGTCTCTGGACCCACTATGGTGACCCAGACACAATGCGCCGGAGCGTCAAAGACGCGCTCCAAGCCGAAATCAGTCGCAAGGGGAAGATTCGCCCCCCGAAGTGCGTGGACGATGATTCACCACTTCAACTTCTATGCTGGCATCTGGCATGATGTTAACAAAAAGACCTAATCCCGCCCCTTCGGTGGCCTGCCCGCAATGCGTCAGTTAGACTTGATGCAAGCGGGCTTTTTTATTCCAAGATAGCGAAGACCACAGGTTCCATCCGTGGATGAAGCGATCCAATAGATCGACCATAGGTTGTACAATGCGGAACAGTGCTGCGGGCCATGCCCCGTGAGCACCTATTTACATAATATAATTAATGCGGTATTCTTTGCCCATACTCCCAAGAAGAACGGCAATGAAACTCCGCTGGTACTGGTTGCTTGTTGTTTTGTCCGACTACCTGACGGCGATTGACGGCTATGGTCGCGAGTACCTGGGATTCCGCTAGTCTTGCAACGACAGGGAGGCGAAGATGTCATCAGATAATCCGCTGGAGGAAGCCATGAGTGCGACCTGGCCGATGGTCCTGCTTGTGGCAGGATTGCTGTTCGGCGGAATTGCCTGCGCAGTTTGGGCACTGTATCTCTTCGCCGTTGCTGGTGAAGCAGTCGGCCTGCCCATCCTTGGCATATCCACCATCCTCTTGTTGATCTTCGGCGGCATCGTCAGACAGCGGCAAGCCGCGAAGAAAACGGCGGCAAGCCGTTTTACAGCTGGCTACAGCTAGTAGTCAACAACCGAATATCGAGTCCGACCCCCCGCAAGTGCGGGGTTTTTGTGATCCAACGTTTTGTGTTATAAATGGATCAAGGGGTGAGGATAATGGCTAGTGACCGAACTGTGGTTATCAACGTTAGGCGGCCGGCCGCTAGACCCAATGGTTGTTACTATCAAACCGACTTTTCGCCAGAAGGGCTGACAGTCGAGCAACAATCGAACGCGGCCCAAAAAGCCCGATGGATACTGATCAGGCGGTCGCCTAGCGGAGAGTTGGAAGTGAGGGAGCACAAGTGCCCGCCCGGTTGGACGAACTTGAGACTTGTCCGCTTTGCTATCACCAAAGCGGAGTACGACAGGTGTGCGAGCGTGCTTATTGACTCCACGCGGCTGGTATCAGGCAGAAACAACCACCTCAGAGAAAGCAACAAGGCTTGGGTATCATTGCGTAGCGGTTGTCGCCACAGTGGCAACGACTGGAGCTTAGTCTGCCAAATCTTCAATCTTAACTGGTACGTGTCGACCGAAGACCATGCCAGTCGAGTGCGCGACGAGCTGATCAAACTGGCTAATGACGACCCGAGCAGGGCCAAGAAGTACGGCCAGCGCGAAGATGAAGTTCTATTTTCGCTTGCCTGGCTCAACGAACTGGAGGAATCCGGCATTGCCGCAATTCGCGCCGCATACCATGGCCCCTGATCAACTCAGCGGGCTTTTTTAGTTTGCAGCCTATTCAATATCTTTCTGAAATGTGGTAGAAACAGACCAAATATAATCAAAAAGTGATTTCTGGCTCGAATATATCAATTGCTGCTTGATTGCCGCCAAATACGGTGGGGTAGCAGAAAAATGAACTATAGTTGAATTTGCCAGCCAAAGTGATGCGGGAAAGGCAATCTCCTTTGGCATTATCCTAATTTCAATATTTTGGACAGCCAATTTCTCCGGATCAATAAGTTTTTCACTGCCACTTGGTATTAGGGTATTGTTCAAGACATTCTTCTTTTTTTTCGCCGATAACAGAAGCTGATAATAATCATCGCCTAATATTTTTTGATAGTTACCCTTGCCGGGACTATCGATTGTGTAAATTATCGAATCCTTCTCAAGATCAAATAAAAACCTCTCTATATATGATCGGATTGATTTTTTATTCTGATAAAAGTTAGCTATCGGAAACTCTCCCGAAGTCCGGTAAACCTCTGAAAGTTGAGTTGAAATCTTTCCGGCAATTTCCGCCCGCTTCAGTAAGTTTTCTTTTAATAGTTCTGGTGTTTCGAGCCAATAATAATTCCGGCCATGATAGATATTGGTTGAAGATAATCCCTCACTAGTTAGCCTCTCCATAATGCTGATAATTGTAGTACGGGGAAGCCCGGTTTTTTTGCTGATCTCCGTTGCTTTGGCTTCACCCAATGCAGCCAAAGCCATATAGACCTTAATTTCATTGTCGGTAAAACCGATGGCTTTCAGATTCTCAATAATTCTTTCTGTTGTCGACATTATTCGTAGTTATTTAATAGTATTTGAGCTTATTTTAGCACATTTGGTAGAAAATACAATATTCTTTGTCTTAAGAATTCGTAATACTGATAAACTCATCTCGACATCGAACATTAACAACAAAAGGTGATCCACGATGAAAGTTTATTTCCCGGGTAGTTTTAACCCGCCAACATACGGCCACCTCGAAGTCTTGCGAAAGGCCTGCGATATCTTTCCCGAAATCGTTGTTGTCTGCTCTGAAAATCCGAACAAAATCGGCGTAATCAAGGCCTCCAGGCGCATCTGGTTGTGGCAAAGTTATCAACTGCCAACAAATTGCCGCGTTTTGACATTCAGTGAAGCACAACAGGAGCAAAATTCGGCTCCAAATGCTGGCAAGATACTAATACGTGGCATCCGTTCCGACGCAGATCTGCAACAGGATCAGCAGGTAGTCAAACTAAACCACGAAGAGTTTGGGTTCGACTTCTTCTTCAGTATTTGGACTCCGCCGGAACTTTCCGAAGTATCCTCCGGCCGCTGCCGCGAACTGGCGCAAAAAGGAGATCTGAACCGCGTACTTTGCAGGTTGGTCTCTCCGTTGGTTGAGCGTTATCTGCTCGATGTTCACTGGTACGGACCAAGTCTGGCCGGATTTCGCGATGATTGGGAGTGATGGAGATGTTCAATTTCTGGCCAGTATTGTTTGGGCACTGGACGGCTGACTACCTGCTTCAGTCGAAAAAGATGGCTGTTGAGAAAGCAGGCAATCTTAAAGTCTGTCTGCTTCACTGCCTAATCTACGCCGCATCAGTTGGCTTGTGGTACGGAATTGTCGACTGGTGTAAGGTGCCGATGGTAATGGTTCTGGCTTTCATCAGCCACTTCCCCATCGACTACTGGTCGCTGGCGGCAAAATGGCTGAAGCTGATCAAGGGTCGTGATGTGATGGACGCCTTCAATCGAGAAAATCCTGATCCGTTTGCGGCGCTGATCTACGCCGCAGTTGATAACGGGATGCATCTGGCATTGCTCTACCTGGCAATGCAGTCGATATGAGAACCACGCGCGGGACGCAATTCCGCGCTTTTTTATTAGATTGCCGCGTCGCTTCGCTCCTCGCAATGATAAGATCAATCTTCTGGGCCAAAGTCTGTTGGAGCGCCACCCTTCGGCTGGCGAGCTAAATCCCGGAAGCGCATTTGTTCGGCGTTGAAATATAGATCAATGTTTCCGATCGGACCGTTTCGATGTTTGCGAATAAGTATTTCAGTTATCCCCTTCTTATCGGAGTTTTCATCGTAATAATCGTCGCGGTAGATAAACATTACAACATCGGCATCTTGCTCGATAGAACCTGATTCACGAAGATCTGAGAGTTGCGGTCGTTTGTCGGGCCGATGTTCGACCGCGCGGGAAAGCTGCGACAGTGCCACAACCGGCACATTTAATTCACGAGCCAAAGTTTTTAGCGAGCGAGAGATTTCAGAAATTTCCTGAACACGGTTGGCGTCGCCGGATTTTGACCGGCCTTCGATTAACTGCAAATAGTCGACAAAGATTACACCAAGTTCGTGTTCCATTTGCAAACGCCTGGCCTTAGCCCGAATTTCTGTCACGTTTAGTCCGGGTGAATCGTCGATGAAGAACGGTGCTTCCGACAGCGTACCCATGGCATAACCGATCTTTGGGAAATCTTCATCGGTTAAATTGCCGGTCCGCAATTTCCAAGAGTCAACTCCGGCTTGCGATGATATTAAGCGGTCAACTAACTGCTCCTTTGACATTTCCAGCGAAAAAAAGGCTACCGGAATTTTTTCCTCAACCGCAATTTGTTCGGCGATATTCAAAGCCAACGATGTTTTACCCATCGATGGCCTGGCAGCCAAAATTATTAGGTCGGATTTTTGCAGGCCGGCAAGTTTGGCGTCCAAATCCCGAAATCCGGTTGAAAGTCCCCTTAGCGCCCCTTTTTCCTTATGGATTTTGTCAATTCGGTCGAAAGCTTCGGTCAGAACATCTTTGATCGGAATGAATTTCTGGCGGAAAAATTTCTGTGAGACGGCGAAAAGCGACTGCTCGGCCTTATCCAGAACTGCTGAAACATCCTCTTCTTCATCAAATCCGAGATCCGATATTGTGACAGCTGAGGTAATTAGCCGGCGCAGAACTGCCTTGTTGCGGACAATGTTTGCCCAATGCGCAACGTTTGCGGCCGACGGCGTAGCATTTACAATCGAGACAATGTGAGAATTGCCACCGACATTTGATAATTCTTTTTCCTTTTCCAGTTGGTCGGTCAGCGTAACCATGTCAATCGGAACCCGCTTCTCAAAAAGCAAAACGATCGCCCGATAAATTGTGGCGTTTCTTTCGTCATAAAAATCGTCCGGTGTTAGAATTTCAACCACCGACAAAATCGCTTCTTTATCAACTAAGATTGCGCCGATTACAGCGTTTTCTGCTTCGAGATTTTGTGGCGGAAGCTTGGCTCCAGCCGGCAAATTGTTCTTTTTCTTCGCCATCTGGCGACCTCCAATAATGGATAACTAATATTCTAATGGCTAATAACAAATTATACGAATTTGTTTAATTAGTTATTGGTTATTCGGTAATTCGTCATTCATTCTTGTTACTCAACTTCAAACATTTCTTTGGCCGCTTTTTCGAGGTCGTTATCAGGACCCTCGAGGACTTTCGACTTTCGACTTTCGACTTTCGACTTATCTTTAATCGTACATTTAACTATATATTTCTTGCCCAAAATATCTTCAATTACTTTCTCAACGATCTGTTTATTGGCAATTTCCGATATTTTGTCATGATGGAACTTGAATTTTACAGCGATGATAAACTCAGTTCCGGAAATTCCTTCCGGGCTGGCATCGCGCATCAGCGCATTAAGCGTGTGATTATGTTCTTTAATTTTATCCAAAATTTTCTTCCAAGTTTCGGAATCCAAGGATTGAGAGATGGGAGATGAGATATGAGACTTTTTTTCTCCAGACTCCGGTTGGATATCTGGATTCAGAATTTCACTGGTTATTGGTGTTTTGGATTTCAAGTTTTTAATCTCTGGTTTTTCATCCTTGATTTCTTCTGCCTCATTTCTCATTTCTAATTTCTCATTTCTGTTGTCCGATCCACAACTCTCGATGATTGCCATTTCAATCGGCAAAGTTTTCACTGGGCTGTCTTTCACTAACTGCCCCGCCTCGATAAAGAGGTTGAGAAGACTGGCAACTTTTTTTGCCTCAAATTTAGCCGCTAAGATTCTTAATTTTTCCGCCTTTTCCTGCGTTTGGTCAAAAATGGCTTCGCCGTCGGAAATTTTCAACAACAGAAGCTGTCTCGACACCTCGACGATTTCTCTAATAATTTGGACTGCTTCAGTGCCTTGGTCTGTGAACTTTTCTATCGCCATTAGCGCTTGCAGTTTTTCTCCCTCGGCGATTAACGAAAGCAAATCAACTACTTCCTCAAACTTCGCCATGCCGAGAATATTTTCAACATCCTTTAAGGTTATCTCTTTAGACACCGAAGCAATTTGTTCCAATAGAGAAATTGAATCCCGGTGGCTGCCGTCGGCAATAACGGCGATGGCATCTAAAGCGGCATCCTCGGCATTCAGTTTTTCTGCCTCGATAATTTTTTTCAGATTCTTTATGATGTCATCTTTGCGAATCCGGCGAAAATCGAAACGGGCGACCCGAGAAAGAATCGTTGCTGGAATTTTATGGGCTTCGGTTGTGGCCAAAATGAAAATCGCGTGTTTCGGCGGTTCTTCCAGAGTTTTTAACAGGGCATTAAAAGCCGGCAATGTCAGCATATGGACTTCATCGATGATGAAAACTTTATATTTGCCGCTCGTTGGCGAGAACTTTACCCTGTCCCTGAGTTCGCGAATTTCATCGATCCCCCGGTTTGATGCAGCATCAATTTCGATTACATCCAAACTTTTCCCCGAAGCAATCTCTTTACAACTTTGGCACTCGCAGCATGGTTCGCCGCTGCCGGATTTGATTAATTCTTCCCGTTTTTGGCAATTGACAGCTTTGGCCAAGAGCCTTGCCGCCGAGGTTTTGCCGATGCCACGCGGACCGGCAAATAAATATCCGTGGCCGACTCTGTTTTCCAAAACAGCCGAAAGCAAAGTATCACGAACGTGGTCCTCGCCGATTAAATCAGAAAATTTTTGCGAACGGTATTTGCGGTATAGTGACATAATTATTAATTTAAAAACTCCAATTTAAAATGAATTTTACAATGATCTAATGTTTAAAACATTTAAATATTTTGAATTTAATTTAAATTTTAAATTGAAAATTTTAAATTTGCGGACAATTTAACAATACAACACTTTATGGCGGTTAAGAAACAATTAACCTAATTGATCTAATTAACCTGACCAACCTAAATAACAATTTAATGAATCAGACATTGGACATTTTTTAGGAATTAGGAATTAGGAATTAGGAATTTGGCTTTAATTGTCCCCACCTTATCAACATCTTATCAACAGAACTACTGATATTCTAATCGCTCTAATATACGAATATGATCTAAAATTGTGTTAAAATATTGGTATATTGACGAAATTCGTAAATTCGTAGTTGAAGCGACTTTAGGAGCGGAATGATTAAGGAAAAGTTTGCAGCGCAGCTTGCCAAAGAGATGCGATCTCTTGGTTTTAAATTAACGGTACCAGCGGCCGAGAAGTTTGTTGATGCTCTGGCAAAATCGATGGCCGAGGGTTTGATTCGTGATAGAAAATTAATCGTTTCCAATTTCGGCAGTTTTGAATCAATCAAAATCGGCGCCAAAGTTATAAACAGCCCCAAGGGCGACAAGAAAAAATTCTTTATGCCGCCAACCGACATCGTCAAGTGGCACCCCTCAGGCAAGATCCGGGAACGCGCAGAAAGCACCGAAATTGACGACGAGGAGTTTGAACAGATTAAGGGTAAACTCTTCACCGAAGATTTGCCGGTTATATTTAATGAAGCTGAAACAATCGGGGAGCCGGAGATTAAAGTTGCGCCCCAAAGCGATCCATATGAGGTCCAGGTACGATATGTCAAAGGTCAAAATTCAATTCCAATCGGCCGGTCACCGCTGTCTAAATTGATCAAATCACTCCTAAAAGAGATGTTGACTCAAGGATCGGACAAAATGAAAATCACACCCGAGCGTTTTGCCAGTCAGATAATATATTTTTCCGGCGACAATGAACAAGCTTCAAAGATTCTGCCGAGAGACAGCCATAATCTGATTGTCCAAGAAATTGTCGGATTAACAGCAGGTCAGAAAGAGTTCATGCTTTTTGGAAAAATGCGGGCCAAAATCGAGAAAAATTTAACCCCTTTTGGCACCGAAATTACTATTCTATGCCTCAAATGAAAAAGATGACCAACAAAAAAAGAAAAGGTAGCGCGATAATTGTCGCAGTTCTTTTATCGGCAATCGTCGGCGGTGCAGCCATTGGAATTGCCGCAGTTTCTACCAGGCAAATTAAAATCTCTGAAACATACAACAAAGGACTCTTGGCTTTTTATGCTGCGGAATCCGGACTTGAAGAGGGACTTTTGTATTATAAACATAATCCGTCGCAGGAAATTCCCGAAATTATCGATATTACCGACACAACCGGCGGAGCAGAAAGATTGCCAAAGAATGTTTATCGCAACTTTCTGAAAAATGATGACATGAGGCCGGTCAACAACAACCATGGCATTTTAGCTGGTTATACAAGCAATCTGAGACAACAAGTTTACGATCTCCAGGTTTTTTACAAGCAGAAATACTACGGCGACGATCGGGCCGACCCAAGAGGAATAATTGATTCGGCAGATATTGCCGGAACGACTGATAATAAATATCGATTGCAGAAAGACGAAGCTTCAACTTTTGATATTCTGCCTGAAAACAATAATATTTATCTCTATTGGCGATGGACAAAAGCCTGCAATGTTTCCCCGGGAGACACAAATCCCCATCCGCGAGCGCTGGAAATCAAAATCAAAACCAAAGAAGTCAGCCCGATATCAAATAAAAACGAATATACTAAAGTTTACAAAGATCCACGCTGTGCGGGAACTATCAGTAATTCGACCAACGCTATCGCCTCCAGCGATCCGGCTGTCTTTTCGCCCGGCACGGAATTAAAATCGAACATGGGCATTTCGGCCTTGACGGCGGTCGAACTGATAATAAAACCGGTCGGCAACACGGCTGCTTCAGACGACAGTATTTACTTCGGTTTTAATCAAATTGCCACCGGAGCGGCCCAGCCTTCCATTCGAACAACCGGACCAACTACAACAGTTAAATCAGTCGGCTATTACAACGGCACAACCCGACAAATTACTGCCAATATCAATCGTCAGAACGGTACAATCGCTGATATCTTCCAATACGTACTCTACCAAGGGCAGTGATTTTGATTTGTCATTGCGAGCGAGAGCGTGGCAATCTCTACCTGTCATCCTGAGCGAAGTCGAAGGATCTGTTTTTTTGATCTAATTAAAAAGGCGGGTAGAACTCTCCCTTGTTTTTTTACATAGACGATAATGAAAAAATTTGATATTCTGTGCTCAGCCATTGCGCGGGGCTAAAAATACCGCAGCACTACTCACGGAGGTGGACGGATATGTCCACAAAGTTGGCTGGTCTTGACGTCAAGAAGCTCGGAAGAAAAGGGCTGGAGGATTTCCAATCGGAATGGGAAGCGGTCGAAACGGTTGATGAAGCCGAGAGGCTGATTCGGGCCGTGCCGCACCTGCCGGTGCTGACTGAGCCGACACCGAGCGGATGGGGGCAGCAGCTGATGCGAATCAACTGTTTGCTGCCGATCCTCGAAGTTGGTCCGGAAGCCGACGACAACGCAGAGCGTCTGCAATCACAGACAGCAATCGTGTTGTCTAAGCTATTGGCAAGCGATGAAACGAAGCGCATCTTCCCCTGCTGTTTGTTGCCGCCAACCATATACCAACTGATCGAAATCTACCTCAAATGGTACCCAACTTTACGACGAGAGATCTGGATCTGCTTGGATGCAATCGGCACAATTCTCGAGAGCATTCTTAAGAAGGTGCTGTTCGCTATGTATGCCGAGCAGTACCCAGGGGAGAGCATTATCGTTCCGGGCGAGTATGTCCAACTCCAACGTCCCGCGTACCGTCGGCTGCTTCGCTTCGCCATTCTCGCCGAGCGTTTTGAACCAATCGTTGAGCATCCGCTACCGGAGACGGTCGCCAGAGTGACTGCATATGCCAAATACGCAACAGACAAGGTCATCGGGAAGAGGGAGCTCGACACGCCGGAACAACGAACTGAGGCGCTGGCACTACTCAACATCAAGCGCTACAGCGGCCACTGCACCAGTGACTTCTGGAAGGCAATCAAGCTGGTGCGGCTGCTACACCAGATCACATTGATCTCTGAGGCAGAACAACGCTACTTCCGATCCGTCAACAGCTGAACCAACTGCCCCGACGTCTGGGGCATTTTTTTATTTAGAACGTTTTGACTATTGTGATTGTAGTCTCTGCAGTGTTATTTGAGGTGTCGTAGGACTTTGCCTTAAGCGTATATGTCCCCGCCGGTGCATTGTTTTGCTGCCATACTCTGGCGATTGTTGCGGCGTTCTCGGTGGCAACCAGCTGGTCGTTAATATAGAGCTCGATTTTTTGAACCGCTACATTGTCTGTGGCGGACGCGGTAATTGTTAAGTTGCCTTCCACCCAATTATATGGATTTCCGACTGGAGCCGTAATTGTGATAGTTGGATTCTCAGCGTCACTACTTGTATTGCTTATTGTTACTGATACTGCATTTTCAGCTGTTTGTCCCACCGTATCATAGGCCCTAGCTTTTAATGTGTAAGCGCCGTTGCCATAGCTTAAAGTATTAAGTGAAGCAGAATAAGGCGCAGAGCTATCTTCAGAAATTAAAGTTGAGTCGATAAAGAAAGCAACTCTTGCAACCCCATTATCATCAGATGCGTTGGCCGATAAAGTGATGGTATCCGAGACTGTGGCTCCATTTGCAGGGGCAGTCATAGAAACCGTCGGCGGGCTATCGCTTGGAGCCGGAGCGCTCGGACCGGATGGTTCGTTAACCAGCCAAGTTCTGGTTCCGGCGGACGGATAGCCATATGTTCCAGACATCGCGTGATATCCGTATCCCGAGTAGAAATAGGAATAATCCTCAGCGATAATTTCTGCATCGCAGTTGACCCAACCCTTGGAATAATCAGCGGCTGTCGTTGTATATGATAAAGGCCGAATTGAGTAATAACTATCCGGAAATCTGGTTCCGACACCTAATTGCCAAACCAACCATTTGTAATAAAGAGTGTAATGGTGGCCATACTCATGAGACAAAATCAGTTTCATATAATCAAGAAAGTAGGGATTGCCTTCATAGTAATAGCTGTTCAAAGTAATATAACCCCAAGCAGAATTAATTCTGCCGCTTTGATCTTGAGTATAAGAACCTGAATATAAACCAGCCCAACCGGTATCTCCAGCATTTTTGAGAATTATTGAGTAAAGATTTGTCACCTCGCCGCCAACCAAAAGATTAGATGACATGTAAATTTTTAGTTGATCGCCAAGATCCGGATGCGTTCCTGTTTGATCAATATAATCTATGCCGGCAATATTTCCCGACGGACCGGCAGCGGCCGCAGTGGCCGCATCGGCTGAGTTCGTCGGACCGGTTGATGAAGTTGTAGTCGAGGTGCCATCGGCATTTTTCCGGGTTGAAGTTGATCCGGATGTTTTAGTCTTAGGCGGAGCCTTGGCGATTTCCTTCTTGGCTTCCTCTGGTGGAGCTACCGGCTGAGCTGTCTGAACTGTTGCCGACCTTTCAGTAATCGGAGCAATAACTTTATAGCGTTTAGCAAAAAACACTCCTGCTGTTCCGGCCAAAATAATGACAACAACTAGACCGACTTTAAGCCAGAACTTCCAATTCTTAAACTCGCTCCAATTGAACCTCAATTTGAATTTCATCAGTTATATTGTACTCCAAAAACAAAAAAACCGCGATCTTTCTGGTAACCCGGATGGGAGGCTCACGCGCTCATTTCATTCGCTTATAGAAACCCACGGTTTCTATTCCAAGATATAATAATCTACTCAAGGCGGAACAGGGACCCGCAAAGCGGGAATTATTGTCTTCCTCTGCGGGAAACTCCCGTTTCCCGACCCCTTCCCGTTCGACTTCCCTCTACCATGAAAAAAGCATCACCGAAGTGATGCACTTTTCATGGTAGCCCGGATGGGAGTCGAACCCATGATCTCTTGGATGAGAACCAAGTATCCTAGGCCACTAGACGACCGGGCCATATAAACAAATTTCTAGTATCTAATTAATCTAATCGACCTAAACAATTTCCAAATCCCAAATGTCTTAATGTTCTAAACATTGGATATTTAGTCATTAGATATTTTTTAGAAATTAGGAATTAGTAATTAGATATTTCTAAGTTTGGTTCCCGGACTAGGGGTCTCACGCGCCTCTTCGAGGCTTTTCAAAACCCACGGTTTTGAATAATTTCCTCCAGCGGGAAAACAGCTGTTTTCCCGACCCCTTTCGCGTTCTCGCCCTATCCCGAAAATGGTTCCCGGGCTAGGGGTCGAACCTAGATTAATGGAGCCAGAATCCACCGTACTGCCATTATACTACCCGGGATTACTCAAAAATTTTAGCACGAATTCGGGTTTTTTTCAACCTGGAAGCTTGAATTCAAACAACTAATAAGCTATATTGCCGATAGAACGGAAGGAGGCGATCAGTTTGACAGAAGCTAAAGTCGATGTCGACGATCTGATCGCCCGAGTTCGGGCGATGATCGCTGGCGGGGAATACGAGTCCAATCACCAGCTCAGCATGCGATACAACGTCAGTACAACCAGGATCGGACAAATCTTGAGGAAGAAACTGGAGCCTGACGAACGGAAAAAGAAACGCCGAGTGAAGTGGACGAAAAAACCAAAAACAAGGACACGAACTGGCGCATATATCAGTGAGAAGAACCGTCACATCCTTCGAGCGGTGCGACGACGGCTTAGAGCCGACAAGCCGGTCAGGCCGTCACGGATGTACAAACGTCTCCATTGTAGCGAGCACGACATCATTACCGCCTGTAGTCGCCATCTGAGTGCAGACGAGAAGCTCAAGATGGCATCTAGACAATGCGTCGGCCGAAAAAAGAACGTCGCCAAAGAAAGGGGTGACTAATCCCTGGCACCAGGCCAGGGATTTTCATTGACAATATAGCAAAAGGCTGATACTATCCTTCATGTTTCCCGATGTACAACCTACCGCGAGGTGATATCAATGCTGTTGAATATCCTGAAATACACCATATTCCCTCTTCTCGTGACTGGTGTCGCCAGTTGTGCCGTCGGAGTCTTCGGCGTTGACTCCTTCGGCATAGCCGGAGTAGGACTGCTCATCGGCCTCGCCGGGCTGGCTTACACTGACACTCTTGTCGACGAGCAACACCTGAAGAGTGTTCAGTGGTTGACGGTTGTCAGTTCGGCAGGTTTCGGCCTCTGCATCTTCGGTCACGCTCCGCTGCTGATCATAGTCATTGTTGAGATCAGCATAGCCTGTGTTAGCTACGCTGTAGCCGCCGATAAAGACCTCGATCCGAGCTGGGGTCAGGCGGAAACCTTTTTGGCAGCGGTAGCAATCCAGAATCTGTCGTTGTTGCCAATCTGGCTAGCTGGAGCAATGCCCTGGTGGGGCAACTTGCTCGGCGTCGCCACTTTTGGCATCGCATCAGTCTGTCTGATGCTACCTATGTTCAATGGTGGAGGGAACGAGTAGGCCGTTGCCCGCAATGATCGTCCAGTCCCTGGCACCAGGCCAGGGTTTTTTAGTTCAAATTATATTTGTGATTCGTGATGGCGATGATAAAACTCAAATAATTTTACATAATTGCGTGGACCAACCGCGTAGAAGGCTTCCGCATGGCCCGATAACCCGGCAGATAAGGCTCTAAAGCGGTTTAGTGAGATTATCGCCTCTTCATACTTGCGAACGGCTAATTGGCTCTTGTGGGCGCCAAGCGCCTCCTTTTTGGCCTCCATTTGCTCATTTATTTCAAATAGTCTGTTCAACCTCCCGGTGCCGAAAGCTTCATACAACCAGATATTGAGCGATTGGTCATAATTTCGTAGTGCCAACGCCAATGCTTGCGCTACCGCCAAGTGATCCGGATGAGGTTCCTCGATTGATGGCGAGAGTAAAAGATCCGGCTTATCGAATTCGATTTCTCTTCTAATTAGCGCAGACAGTTCAAATGATGATTTCATGGCATTGTGCGGCAACCGAAGAAATTTCTGTTCTCCGATACCCAAAATTTTTCCGGCTTTCCTGGCTTCCCTTTCTCTTTTTTCTATCAGAGCTTCGGAAAAGTTAGCACCCCTGTTGCTTCTTGATCCGTCAGTAAAATATACGATTTTTATTTCTGAACCTTCGCCAGCCAAATAGTTGATTAAACCACCAGCGCCAATAACATCATCATCGGGATGTGGTGCCAAAATTAGAACTTTGTCGGCCCGAATTACTGAAATTAAGTGAATCCCAAAAGTCTTCGGATAAGCTTCCCAGATTCCTTTCCCCTCTTTTTGGAAAAACATCAGCCCCTCCGGCAAAATTAGCGAATCAACTTATAGTATTCTCTTTCAATCTCTTTTATTATTTTACTCCAATCGTATTTTTCTTTCAAAAGTTTGTAAGCTTCTTCGGCCAACCCGTTGCGCACCTTCTTCTCGACTAAGAGATAGAGAATTGCTTTGGATAATTTATCTGGATCAGCTGGCGGAACCAATATCCCATTGTCATTATTTGTAATAAGTTCTGGCAAACCACCAACTTTGGTAGCAATGACCGGCACTTTTGATTCAAAGGCCTCGAGCACAACCAAACCAAAGGTCTCAGAAAGCGACGGCAGTACAAAAATATCCCAATTTTTGAGTAATCTTTTCGGTTTGTCAATTTTCCCCAGAAGCTGGACCCGTGATTCCAAGCCCAATTTCTTGATTTCTCTTTGGATTTTTTCTTTCTCAGGACCATCGCCGACAATTTCCAGTCTTGTCTTCGGCAAACTTTTAACGACTCTTTCAATCGCCTGGATAAGATAAATATGGCCTTTTTGTTTGTTGAGTGATCCGATTGTGCCGATCAACAATTTATCTTCCGCCCGACTAGCTTTTTTCGGTTCAGTTTCTATTTCAATCGCGTTTGGGATAACGACAACATCTTTGCCATTCAACTTAAATACCTCAACCAGAAATTTTTTAACTGAATTTGAGACTGCAAATATTATATCCGCCCTTTTGCTAATCGCCCGTAGACCATTTTTCTGCAACCAAGAATTCAGCGGACTTTTTAGGTGATAATCACTATTCCAAATATGCTCGGTATAGACAAACCGCTCCTTTGCCTGCAGAGCGTAACGGCAGAAACTTGCCGCCCGCGGACCGTGAGCATGAATAATTATTGGTCCAAACGGATCGCCGTGAGCCCGAAACTCGGCGATATCTTTGCGCAATTTAATAAACGCCCGTATGTCATATTTGCTCTTGAATTCAATCATTTTAACGCCAACACCGGTAATTCCGCTGGCGCGCGATGCCAGCCAGCCCCGTGGAGCAATCAGGAGAACTTCAAACTTATCTTTATCAATATGATTCAAGAGACCCAAAACATGCTTCGGACCGCCACCAATTGCAGAATCCGAGATAACTTGTACAATTTTTATTTTATTGTTTTTTTCGGTCTTTTTTGGCTCATTCATTTCAAAATTTCTAATTCATTCTAATTAGTCTAAACAATATCTAATTTACAAATTTTTAAATAATTTAGCTATTTTTTAGATTGAATTAGAGCAGTTAGATTAATTTATTAATCGCGACTTCAATGCGATTTAATGATTCTTCCTTGCCAACTGCCAAAAGAAGTTCAACCGGACTCGGAGATTTTTCAGCACCTGACAAGGCAACGCGAACCGGCCAAAAAACATCACCGTTTGTAAGATCATTTTCGCTAACTACCGATTCGAGCCCTTTTTGTATCTCGGATTCATCCCAATCTTGAATTTCGTTAAGTTTTTTATTTGCACCGCCTAATCCCTGAAGTGTTGCTTCTTTCGATGATTTTTTGAAAATTAATAGGCTCGGGTTGTACTCCGACTGTTTTTTCAACTCTAATATTTGTTCCGCCGCTTCTTTTAAAGTTTTATAACCGCCACGCTGGATCAATGCTGTCTCGCCTTCTGACAGCTGGTCAATTCCGAAATCTTTGATTAAAATTTGTAGCTCGTCAGATGATAGAGTTTTTATTCGCTCCGCGTTGAAGTGATTTAACTTTCCAATGTCGAAAATTGCCCCGCTTTTATTAACATTTTCCAGTTTAAATTCAAAAGCCAATTCAGTCAGACTGAAAATTTCTCTCTCGTTTTTCGGATTCCAGCCCAAAAGTGCCATAAAATTTATCAGGGCTTCCGGCAGATAGCCCTGATTTTTGTAATCTATGACTGATGTATCGCCATGTCGTTTTGATAATTTAGAGTGATCTGGTCCCAAAATCATTGAAAGATGGGCAAACTCCGGCGGTTTCCAGCCAAACATTTCATAGAGAACAAGATGTTTCGGTGTTGACGACAACCAATCCTCTGCTCGAATAACATGGGATATCTCCATTTCATGATCGTCAACAACTGAGGCCAGGTGATATGTTGGAAAGCCATCAGACTTCAAAATTATTTGATCGTCTTGGAGCGCCGCGTCGAACTCCACTTTCCCACGAACCAAATCGTCGATGACAATGCTTCCCGATTGCGGCATCTTCATTCGAATTGTATAGCAACCTTCGGCGAACGTTTTGATATCAATATTAGCATCACGACAATGACCTTCGTAGCGTGGAGGCTTATTCTCTTTTTGCTGTCGCTCGCGATCCTGCGCCAATTTTTCCTTAGTGCAAGTACAAATATATGCCTTACCTTCATTTACTAAATCAAATGCAGCTTTTCTATATTTATCCAGTCGCTCAGATTGAACTATTGGTTGATCAATGTTGTTCGGAATAATTCCTAGCCATTTAATTGCGTCGAGTATTCTTTCAATAGAACCTTCAACAAATCTTTCTCGGTCCGTATCTTCAATCCGCAAAAGAAATTCGCCACCATTATGTTTAGCGAAAAGATAAGCAAAGAGAGCAGTTCGGATATTCCCGATGTGTGGGTCCCCTGTTGGACTTGGGGCAAAACGAGTTTTTATCATAGTCATAAGTTAGCACAATTTGTGCCCAAAGAAAAGAAAAAAGCCAGGCACCCCCTTGTACACGATCGGGGGTGCGCTGGCGGGCGCTGGCGGCGACATGAATGTCGCTCAAGTCGTTGCACTCCGCTACCACGCGACGGTGCAACAACAACCACATAATAGATACCCACGGGCATAGCCCGTGGTACTAGCCCAGGTCAAGCTTCGCTTGCCCTGAATCCTGGGCTTGCTGATATTTAACGTACTTGATAATTTGCTGCTCATTTAGTCCCACGGTTGATACA
>JBAZJN010000002.1:0-95628 GCA_041651295.1 Patescibacteria group bacterium
TTTACTGGCTGGAAAGTTACAAATGGATTTTGCCAAACAATACGATTTACTTCTCGAATTGCCCCAAGAAACTCGGCTAATGGGCGGAACAAAAACACTCATTTTAAGACGAAATTCGGAATGGTGGTGTGTTCTCGCCAAGGCTCGAACAATTTTCAAACGGGGCGATTCCTGATTGGCGTTTTTCGGGCATTCACTTGAAACCACTCCCCATTGCTACCCATACACCTCTGAAACCCATTGAGACGGCTCGCCGTCTGGCAAATTGCTGGACACAATACATTGGGCGTTTTTCGGCTGGGATCCGCTCCTCCCGAGGCCAAACCCATTTGGCTCTTTCCTCTGTTTTCAAAGGCTGACTCCTTAAGCCAACTTCTCGGCTCGGGATTTGGGGGTTGGGGGGTGAAAATTTATTTATATATGCGCTTGCCCCACCCTACCCAGCGCGCGCAAGATAACACTCCCTTTTGGGTTTACTATTATGGTTTACTGGTGTACTATTATAATAGCGTAAAGATAATAATATTTATAATATAATACTACTAACAGGATAGCGATATGTCAAATATTCAGAAGACACTTAGGAAGTTAAGAGAATCAAAAGGATTGTCCCAGGAAAAATTGGCAAGGTTAGCCGATGTTGCTAATAACACAATTATTAAGATTGAAGTTGGTAAAAATCAGAACCCAACACTCGACACTCTCAAAAAGGTTGCGAAAGCCCTTGATGTGAGCGTTGATGACTTAATCAAGGATTAAAATGGTAAAAGATGCGAACAAGGAAAAATCTCTTGAAAACTGGATTTGGGATGCAGCTTGCGCAATTCGTGGCGCAAAAGATGCCGGTAAATTTAAGGATTACATTCTACCTTTGATTTTTGTAAAGAGACTTTGTGATGTTTTTGACGATGAGGTAAACAGAATTGCAAAAGGAGGTTCACGGACCGAAGCTCTCAAGAAAATCGATGCAGATCATTCTCGTGTTCGATTCTACATTCCCATAAGGCCTAAAGACTCTGAAAAACTCGACACCTGGCAAGCTATAAGATCGCTATCTCGCAACATTGGCGAAGAACTGACTAGAATCATTCGCGAGATTGCTTCGCATAACCCACTACTCGACGACGTTATTAACACAATTGATTACAATGCTACAACTCGCGGACAAAGAGAAATTGACGATCACCGACTATCAAATCTCATCGAGGCCATAAGTCAGAAGCGACTAGGATTGAAAGATGTCGATCCCGATATTATCGGCCAGAGTTACGAATACTTGATAAGAAAATTCGCCGAGAATTCTGGAAAATCCGGAGGCGAATTTTTCACACCTCCCGAGGTTGGTAAAATTATGGCTCTTATTATGGACCCAGAGCCAGGCATGGAAATATACGACCCAACCTGTGGGTCAGCCGGTTTACTTATAAAATGTGAATCTGTCTTAAACGAAAAAATGGAAGCACAGGGCAAAAAGGTTTTTGCGCCACTAACTCTAAATGGCCAAGAGCTGGAAAAAGACAACTGGGCGATGGCAAAGATGAATATGATAATTCACGATATGCAGGGTGATATCGAGCTCGGCGATACTTTTCATAATCCAAAATTCAAAGACCCATCTGGCCATGGGGTTAAAAAGTTTGATAGAGCAGTTGCTAATCCGATGTGGAATCAACCAGGGTTTAGGGAAGAAACTTACACCGATGACGTTTTTCATCGTTTTCCGGCTGGCAATCCTGGCGGTAAAGCGGACTGGGGCTGGGCACAACATATTTTTTCAAGTTTGAAAGATAACGGACGCGCTGCCATAGTTCTCGATACTGGCGCTGCTTCTCGTGGAAGTGGAAACGCCAATACCAACAAAGAAAAAGATGTTAGAAAATGGTTTGTCGAGCATGACCTGATTGAAGGAGTCTTATATTTGCCCGAAAATCTTTTTTATAACACTACTGCGCCGGGAATTATTATTTTCATCAACAAAAATAAGCCTGCCAATCTTAAAGACAAAATATTTCTTATCAATGCCAGTAACGAATTTGTCAAAGGTGATCCGAAAAACTATATTTCCGAAGATCAGATTAAAAAAATTGCTGAAACATTCAAATCAAAAACGGAGATTGAAAAATACAGCAAGTTTATCTTAAAAGACGAAACCGCAAAAAACGATTACAACATTTCTCCTTCTCGCTACATTCACAACGGAGTTACTGAAGAATATGAACCAATTGAAGATATTTTGGTCGAGTTAAAAGAGACTGAACAAAAAGCCAAAGAAGCAGACAAAAAACTCAATGAAGTTTTGAGAGAATTGGGATTTTAATGAAATTAGTAAATTTTTTTATCGACGAATCGGGGTTTGCAAATCCCAAACAAAAAGAGTCACCATGCTATATACTTTGTGGTTGCATGATTCGTGACGATTGCCGTCATTATTTAAAAATCAAAGCTGACCAGATTAAATATAAATATTGGGGCAGAGAGGACATTGTTTTTCATTCTAGAGAAATATTTAGAGAAGCAGGCGAGTTCAAATTACTTAAAAACTCTGCTATTCGAGACGATTTTGAAAAAGATTTATTTACTTTTCTGAATCGCGGGGGCTATGAAATATTTGCAGTTGTTGTTGACAAAGATAAAGCGTTAAAGAAAAACTGGAATGAGATTAAGGTTTATAAAGAATCAACTGATGCTATTGTTAGAAAGTTTGTTCTCTCTCTGCTTGCAAAGAAATGTCATGGTAGATTAGTAGTCGAATCGGCTACGTCGCAGAAAGACTTTCTTTTTCACAAGGCAGTTGGGTTTTACCTATCAAATGGTGTCAAAGAATTTAAGGTGCCGTACTCTGATGTCCAAAAGTGGTTGTCTGAAGTTTCTTTTGTAACAAAAAAGAACCATGACATTGAGGAACAAATAGCCGATTTATTGACCTATGGTGCTAAATTAAAATTTATAAAAAAGAAACCGCAAGAGATGACAAATTATGAGGAAAAAATTTTAAAAACTTTTGAAAGTAAACTATTTTATGTTAATCCTAATACTGGAACATTCAAAAAACAATTCTATGATCAGATTAATAGTTTTGAAATTATCCCATAAAATGCAAAAAAACTGGGTTGCGGCATCACGCTCACTCTCCAGCTTTTAGCAATTTAAGAATATCAACCCTGAGAAATTATGTCAATAGTAATAAATGACAATACAAGTTGCGACTAAATATTTAAATGATGCAAAATAAGGAACGAAAATGAAAAGAGATGAAATAATTTCGGCAATACAAAATCAACAAATGCTAAGAGTTTCTTTTCGCAAAGAAACCGATGGAGACTGGGTTACCCGAACCGTCGCCCCATACGACATATACAAACAGACTAAAAGTGGCGAATATTTTGAGCAAGATATTCTGCTAGGCTATGCAAAAGGAGATGTTCTTCATCGATCGCATGTTGTATCGATTTATTTAAACAATATCCAGAGTATAGAATCTGTCGGTGAGCATTTTGATGGCGACGAAATAAGAAGATTAATAAAACCTAAACACCAACCAAACATTGATAGGAATTGGTAATGCCAAATAAAGAGGAAAAAAATGAAATTGATTTTAAAAAACTTTCAACGAATTACTTTGAGGCTGCAATAGAAAATTCTAAAATAGCCAACGAAATAATTAAAAACTTTCAAAACTGGCTTTTGATATTTTCGATAGCAGAATTGACTTTTATCGGATCAATTTTCTCAATTGATTTTGATAAAACGCAAAAAATTCTCTTTGCACCAGTTATTTCATTGATTTCTGTCGCTGGTTATCTATTACTATCAAACTTCATTTTCTTTTTCATTGCCTGCAAATATCAACACACCCATGTTTTGAAAAGTACCAGATTTTATTTCAAACTCAGCGAAGATGTTAAAGATTTCAATAAAAAGGTTAAGCAAGAAGTTGAGGATTTGCCGGATTGTCTAAGCGATAAAGACCTAGCAAAATTTTCAACTGATAATAAGGCAAATCTGTTTTTCAACTTATCAGTACTTGCAATCTTTCTTGCAACCTTGATTATCATAATAATTTTCCCGTTACTTTTTAATAAAGCGAGTTGATAATGGAACAACAGACCAAGAATCGAGAATGGAAAACAGTCAGACTTGACTCGATTTTTGATATTCAGCAAGGAAAGCAGGTTTCTGAAAGTAACCGAGTCGGAGCAAACCAAAGACCATTTTTAAGAACGGCTAATGTTTTCTGGGGGAAATTATCCCTTAAAAATCTTGACCATATGAATTTTACGGAAGCGGAAGAGACCAGATATGCACTTCGAGATGGCGACATTTTGGTATGCGAGGGTGGCGATGTAGGGCGCTCAACAATTTGGCATAACGAGATAGAAAATTGCTATCATCAAAATCATTTGCACAGGTTAAGAAAAATCAATAACAATACTGATGAAAATTTTGTATTGAGATGGTTGCAGTATCAGATAGTTGATAATAAAATTTTGACAGGTCGAGCCAATTCTACAACAATACCAAATTTATCAAAATCAAGATTAAGTGAACTTGAAATTACGCTTCCTGGTGTTTCGGAACAAAAAGCAATTTCCAACGTTCTCACAACTACGCAAGGTGCAATTGCTGGGCAAGAGGAATTGATTGAAAAGCTGAAAAAGCTCAAAAAAACCATGATGCAGCACCTTTTCACTCATGGCACAAAAAACGAGCCAACAAAAATGTCCGAAATCGGCGAGATTCCAGAGAGCTGGGAAATTGTCAGGCTTGGAGATGTGGGCGAAGTATCTTATGGGATACAGGCAGCTGTTGCCACATTATTAAAGCCAATAGGTTATAAGATAATAACAAACAAGAATATCACTTTGAGCGGAGAAATTATTTTTGACAAAGTGAATTATTACCAACCAAAGACAAGTAGAGAGTTATCTAGCTTTGTGGAATATGGCGATGTACTGCTCAATTGGAGGAGTGGCAGCAGAGAGCATGTGGGAAAAACTGCAATATTTGCTGGAGAGGAAAAGATACTACACTCATCATTTATTCTAAAAATAAGAACCAACCAAAAGCGGATGATCAATAAACTATTATTTTACTACATTAATTGGATTAGAGAAAATGGATATTTTGTCAAGCTTCAGACTTACTCTGTCAACGCAAAATTTAATAAGAGCTCTGTGCTTTCAATGAAAATTATTGCACCGCCTATTAGCGAACAACAAGATTTGCTGGTAGCTCTTGATGCGCTAACGGAAAAAATCGAATCAGTTCAAGCAAAATTATCAATATATCAAAAATTATTCAAAACCCTACTCCATGAACTGATGAGTGGACTGAGGAGGCTGTCATGAAAGATGGGGAGAACCTTAGAGGCTTTACTTCCGATTTCGGTGCAGAATTTTTTATCGAACAAGCAAAGTACTGGAATCTACATATTTTAAAAAAAATAGTCGCCAGAAATGCAGATGATATTGAATCCGAATACTATTCTTCGATGGAAAAAGCTGTTAACACAATTGCAGGTAAATTTAAACCGCCATATTATAATCCTTACAAGCATTGGTTCCCGTATTATGAAGTTGTCCTTACTTTGGAAGAGATTGAGCTGTTAAAAGGTGTAATTGGCGACAACCACGCCTTTCTCATGCGAAAAATTGAACAGAAAAAAACTCTTGGTTCATTTATGGATTCTAAGGCCGAGGAGAAAGAATTACAGAATATCGAGCGATGGGTTACTAGTATTGCACCAAGTATGAGTGATTCAATTGGTAAAAGATTTTTTAAACCATTTGAAGAAACGCACAGAGAAAGCAAAATTATAATGGAAAACAAGTCAATAACAGATGAATATAATTATGTTGATCCAAAAAGGATTGATGATGTATCTCAAATTAAAAACGAAGAATTTGATCAAACAAAACTTATTGCGCTTCTGAACGAGCTTAATATCGCTAGTAAAAATGGGTGCTATTTATCAGTCACTTATTTGCTCAGGGCAATCATCGATCATGTCCCCCCAATATTTGACTGTAAGACGTTCAGTGAGGTTGCAAATAACCATGTAGGGAAAAGTATAAAAGATCTTTTTGAGCGGTTAGACAAATCATCGAGAAACTTAGCTGATTTATATCTACACGATCAAATTAAGAAAAAGGAAAGTATGCCCAATGCTACTCAAGTAAATTATACCAACGAGCTGGATCTATTGTTGGGTGAGATAGTAAAAAAACTTTCAAAATAACAAACAGGAAACTATGAATCAACCCACAGAACAAAAATCAGTGCAAGAAAAATTATCAGCATATCAAAAATTATTTAAAACCTTACCTCAAGAACCCATGAGTGAAGAGAGACGAGTTTATGGCAATTAAATCATTGAAAATTGAGAATTACAAATGTCTTAATCTAACAATTGACGAACTGGCCATTCCTAATGGTATAGTTGGTAGTGGATTAAACATTTTTGTTGGGGAAAACGCAACCGGAAAGACATCAGTCCTGGAAGTGATTAACCTAATGGTTGATTCTGCGTATACTATTCAAAATAGATTATCAATCAATGATTTTTGTAATCCCAACGAACCAATTGTATTTGATTTTGAGTTGGGCAGCCTAACAAAATTTAAATTACCCGAAACTTTTCGTGGGTCATCTGTGAATGCTAAGGGTATTGGCATAGAGATTAAAATAAGAAACAATAGATCTCCTGGCAAGTTATTGTCGACTCCATTACAAATTGTCTCGAAGGCTCTGACCGATGACTCAAACGCGACAACTTCTACAGGAGGTCAAAGCACTGCCAATTTAGATGATTTTACTTTAGGGTTTGATGTTGATCGCCTTGAGGGCGGATTAAATATTTTCTATTTCGATAAGCATAGAACTCGCCATGTTTCTAAAAGCTCAAATTACAAAAATACATTCGATAGAGTTCTTGACGACTTAAGCTGGAAATTTCACAAAAAACTTAGAGAAAGCATTACTGCTGAGAACGATTTGTTTGAAAAATTTAACAACGATTTTTTCGAGCTAATAATCAAGACGGCACAAGAAGGAGCTGGTTCACTTGTGGCCAATGAGACTGCCGAATTTTTTAACAGAGAAGATTTTAAAAATGTTCGAATTGAATTTATGAATATTCTTTCACCGTTCGAAAATGCTTTTTTTGCTATGAGAAAGAATGACGAGTTAAGGCAAATATTTGTGAATAAACTCGGCGCGGGTGTTGAAATGATATTTTCTCTTTTGTTCTTAAAGTCTATTGCTTCTGCTTCGAGAGGGAAAATGATATATTTAATTGACGAGCCTGAAATTTCTTTGCATCCACAAGCACAAAAAAAGCTCTTTGATATAATTCTAGAGCTCTCGAAAGATTCCCAGGTTTTTGTTGCGACTCACTCACCCTATTTTATAGATCCTGATCTTGTCGGTAATATATTTAAATTTGAATTAGATAGTGATTTATCTTCACAATTCAAAAGGTACAGAGACGAATCCCTGCTAACTTCTAAAGAGAAACGGATATTTGACTTAGAATTTTCTCAAATATTTTTTGGGAATAAGATTTTTGCTGTTGAAGGTTTTCGAGATTCCGAACGTTTTTCTAAATTTTTCTCTTCTATTGATCAGACATTTAATGATAAGTATACAGTTATTAAAATGGACGGTAAGGGCGATACAAAAAAATATCTGAAAGTTTTATTAGGATTTGACTTGGATTACAAGCTTATTCTTGACCTTGATGTTTTAACTGTGAAAAATGACCACGAACAAAATGTTATTTCAGCAACATTTCATGGAATTTTCAATGAGATTGCAGACAAAATAACACAATTAAACAAAAGCGATCGAAACTCATTAAAAACAAATATGCTGTCGGATAATGAGAAGGATCTTAAAATAGAAATCATCGGTCTTCTCGAAGACAAGAATATTTTTGTGCTATCAGATGGTGAAATTGAAGATTATTTAGATGCTAATGGCAACCCTAGCGATAATGACAAAAAAACAGAACTTGAAGAATTTATAAAGTGAGGATTTTTATGAAACAACCCACAGAACAAAAATCAGTACAGAATAGGATTATAAAATATGCTCAAGAAATTGGGTGGCGTTGTGTAGCACGAGAAGAAAGTGATGCGAGACGTGGTGAAGGTGAAAACTATAAAAGTGAGCCGTATTATCGCGACCTTTTAGACTTTAAATTGCACGAACTGAATGTTTGGTTACCAGAGAATTACAAACTACCGATATTTTCATCCAATATCAATGGTAATCGAGAGATACTTCTTTTCTTACGTGGTCAGTCAACTGCTTATGATGAAAAAGAAAAGCGCGAGAGGAATGTAGTTATTATTGATTTTGAAAATCTAGACAAGAATGTTTTTGAAGTTACTGATGAATTTTCATTTTCAAATGGCAGATATTCAAATCGACAAGATATTGTTTTCCTTATAAACGGAATCCCTGTTTTAGAAATTGAATGTAAAAACTTAACCAAGCTAGAAGGAATCGACAAAGCTCTTAGCCAAATCCGAAGATATCACATTGAAACACCCGAAATAATGGCGGTCGAGCAATTGTATCTTGCCAGCGAGGGCATACGGCTTGAATACGGCGCAACTTGGAATACTATCAGACGCAATATTTTTACATGGAAGGGCGATAAAGTCGGCGAGCTGGAAAATAAGATTAAAACATTTTTTAATATTTCTCATGTTTTAAATCTGATTGAAAAATACATCATGTTTATTGAGAAAGACGAGGAGCTGAGCAAGCTGGTACTGCGAGAGCACCAAGCGCTAGCAGTTGAAGCTGTGCTCGAGCGAGCTTTGGATGAGAATGCAACCAGAGGTTTGGTCTGGCACACTCAAGGTTCGGGCAAAACTTTTACGATGATAAAAACTGCCGAGCTATTATTCAAATCAAGCAAAGCAGAAAAGCCTACGGTTATTATGATGCTCGATAGAAATGAACTTGAAGATCAAATGGAAAAGAATTTGAAGTTTGCAGGGCTTGAGAATGTTGAGAGAGCTGATCATATTGCCGATTTAGTGAGAATCTTGAAATCTGATTATCGAGGAATTGTGGTTTGTATGATTCACAAATTCCGAGGTTTGCCGGCTGATCTAAATTTAAGAAAAAATATTTTTGTACTAATCGATGAAGCACACCGCACAACCGGCGGAGATTTAGGAACTTTTGTAATGGCGGGATTGCCAAATGCCACCTTCATCGGCTATACCGGCACACCAATTGATAAAACACAGTATGGTAAGGGTACATTCAAAACATTTGGTGTTGATGATACGAAGGGATATTTGCATAAGTATAGTATTTCGGAATCAATTGAAGACGGCACCACCCTACCGCTTTATTACCAGCTCGCACCAAATGAAATGCTGGTACCAAAAGAAACGCTTGAACGAGAATTCTTTAGTTTAGCACAGGAGCATGGGGTTTCTGACATCGAACAGCTTAATGCTATTTTAGAGCGAGCCGTTAATACCAGAAACTTTTTGAAGGGCAAAGGTAGAATTGGGAAAGTTGCCGAGTTTGTGGCCAAACATTTTAAAGAACATGTTGAACCAATGAATTACAAAGCATTTTTAGTAGCCGTTGATAGAGAAGCCTGCGCGCTTTACAAAAAAGAACTTGATAAGTATTTGCCGAGCGAATGGAGCGAGGTCGTATATACCGGAAACAATGAAGACAGCGAGGCGCTCAAAGCGTATCACCATGATGAAAAAAAGGAAAAGGAAATTCGCAAAGAGTTCACCAGATTCGGGACTACGCCAAAAATACTTATCGTGACCGAGAAACTTTTGACTGGCTACGATGCGCCGATTCTTTACTGCATGTATTTGGACAAACCGCTCAAAGATCACACGCTTTTGCAGACAATTGCTCGTGTGAACAGGCCATATGAGAATGAAGAAATGAAAATGGTTAAACCGCATGGTTTTGTGCTGGATTTCGTAGGCATATTCGACAAGTTGGAAAGTGCATTAAGTTTTGACAGCGATGAAGTTAACGCGATAGTTAAAGATCTTTCTTTGCTCAAAGAAAGGTTTGTCAAAAAACTCCAAGACGAAGCAAAACAATATTTCGAGATGTTAAATGGCCCATTTGATGACAGATTGGCCGGGATTTTGGTTGAGAATTTTAGAGACGAAGAAGAAAGAAAAGCCTTCTTCAAATTATTCAATGAAATTGAAATGCTGTACGAGATTATTTCTCCCGATGCATTTTTGAGACCATATATCGATGAATACATGACTTTATCGAATATGTATCATGTGGTTAGAAATGCATATAGCAAAGATCTGAAAATTGATCACGAGTTTCAGAAAAAGACGACGGAGCTAGTCAGACAACAAATTCAGAGTACTCCGATTTCGATTGGTAAAGACCTTTATAAAATTAACAAAGACGGAATAGAAACGATCAAAAACAAGAATCAGCCCGATGAGGTTAAGGTTATAAATCTGCTTAAGAGTATCCAAAAGTTGGCAGAAGAGCGATCTGGTGATCCTGTGTTGATTTCAGTTAGAGATCGAGCAGAAAAAATAAAAGATTTATTTGACAGTAAGCAGTTGACTACCCAGGACGCATTACAACAACTGCTGGAACTTTCCGAGCAAGAAGTCGCAAGAGAAGAGGAACAAGAAAAACAAGGGATATCTAGTATCGCCTGGTTCATTAGAGATGTTTTGACTGACGCTGGTGTCGCAGATATTGAAGCAGTCAAAGAGATTGAGGAAATCGTAAAAAACAATCCGGAATTTGCCAAGAGCGAGAAATTGACCAGGGATTTGAGAAATGACATTTATGACAAACTGGACGATCTAAATATTCCAATTGGCCAGCAGTCAAAAATTGTTGATAACATCATTTTGACCTTAGTTCAGGTGAAGATATGAAAAAAATGGTTCAAACATGGGAATCAAAAAAAGAATTTAAGGAAGAAGTCCATATTTTTGCCGATAAGATTAAAGTGAAAATTAAGCAGATCAGTTTGCGACCTATGTCTCGCAAGTGGGCAAGTTGTTCGACCAATGGATTCTTTTGTTTTAATGTTGAGCTTTTGGGAATGGAGCGGTCACTGGGCGAATACGTGATTTTGCACGAACTATTGCATTATCATGTGCCAAATCACAGCAAACTATGGAAAAGTTTAATGGAAGCACAAATGCCAGACCATGAGAAAAGAAAAAGTAAATTATTACAGATATAAACATGAACAAACAAGAAATCGCTGAAAAGCGAAAAGAAATAAAAGAGAAATTTGAGGAACTGTTAGCCGAGCACGACAGCCCTTTTACATTCGATCACATTACAGACATAATTTTTCACGAAGAAGAAACTGACGACATGATGAAGATAGTCCGGATTTTTGATCGAGGTGAACCGATGGAACTGGAAAATGTTTTGGAATTGGCAACTGATGCCTGGAACTATTTTCCCCACAAAATGCTAAAAGGGAAAGCTCCTGCAGAAATGGTTTAACAAAGTCCAATAGTATTTGTAATTTGCTTGAGTATTAAAAAGCCGCAAAGTTGTGGACTTTTTTAGTTTGTCTAAAGAAATGATATCTCCTCCTGCCAGTTCTCCCATCTTATAGAACAAATAGTCTGTTCGCCTCAAGGTCGTTCAGATCGTTGTGTGCTCCACCTTGACCCGAATCAGCCTATTTGTTCTTGGCCTCCACTCGATGGCAGGAGGTCGACCTGCTCGGTATTTAATTAAATATATGGAGGTTTGTTATGACTTGTGTACAAGTATTAGAAGTTGCATCAGTAAATGATAAGTTTAGAAGGACAGGGTTCGGCGTTATTATAACGCAAGGAGTTAGGAATTTACCGGATTTAGACGGGCTTATGGCTGCGGTACGCGACTATAAGAAGTTTAATGAAGATAATGACCCGTATGGCGAAAGGGACTTTGGCAGCCTGGTTTGGTTTGGCGAAAAAGTCTTCTGGAAGATAGACTACTATAATCAGGCCTTGCATGCCTGGGAAGACCCGACATCGCCAACATGCCAGCGTGTGCTAACAATTATGTGTGCCGATGAGTACTAGCAAATTAGGCTCGGGAGTTTTGGACTCTCGGGCCTTTTTTGTGGTTAGATCCTCATACTTTGTAATACTATTACAGATATAATATGTGGTCCAAGATTATTGACTATTTGAGTATTTTGGAATAAAGTGGTTGCGGATAGAACATCGCTGAAAGGAGACGGGGTATGACCTCTGACAAGGTTCTAGGGGTGATTGAGACGTATCGGCTACGCTTTGAAGGTGAGGGTATTGGGAAGATCGACTATCCCCATGATGATCTTCTCGATCACGCCAAAATCGGGCTCGAACACTGCCATGGCATGCTCGATAAGATGGTCGAGTTCGTCCATGAAGGACGGACGGAGAAAGCGTTCCGTTGGCTTGGCTTCGTTCAGGGGGTTCTCTGGACAAACCGAGCCTACACGCTCACCGAACTGAAGGATCACAACCGACCACAGCTGTGATCCGTCTCAGCAAGATTCCAGAGCTCCTGCAATGTTGGCCTGCATGGCTGACGCAGGGCTCTTTTTTTATATCTTAGTCCAAATATCGTCCGTTATTCCAAACTCTTTAATCTTATCATTTTCGGTAATTTGAATATTGAGTTCTGGCTCATCGAGCATTTTTAACTTTGTTGGCACCTGTGATTTTTCAATTTTATGATTTTAGCCAATAGTTAATTGTTTTTTAATCTTTGTGTTTTAGGAGTTGTTGAATTTGGGTTCTGTTGAGGAATCGGAATTGATAGATAAGATTTAGTATCTCTATTTGTTTGTTGGTAATGTTGGGTAGTGTCATTTTTTTGAGTTGTTGTAATTACGTTATTATTTACCGAACCTACCTAACCTATATTATGTAAGGGTTAGTGCGACAAATATTTGTGATTTAGCCTTGAAATCGTTGATATATTGTCCCATCGGCTGGGACAATTTAAATGATTTCTCTAATGCGTTTTTGGGCAGATAATCTTTTGTTAATTTGATTGGATTGGCGTAATGTTTCCACGATTGCTCGATAACGGCTTTAGTGGTTTTCTCATTTAGATCATTTAGCCATAGTAGTATTCTTTTGTGATTTTTATGATTCATGAACTTCTGTATTTGGCTTCTGTCTAGGAATCGGAAATGGTAAAGGAGGGATAAGATTTGTTGCTGTTGTGGTGTTATTGGTATTGTTTGTAATTTTGTTGTTAAGTTGTTTTGTATATTTTGTTTAATATTTTCTTTATTGCCAATCCCATCCTTACTCCCTCTCTGTATAGGATAGGTAACAAGATTATTGGGTTTTTGATCTTGAATTTGGCTGTTTTGTGTCTCAGGTGATTTGTTCGAATGAGACAGTTTTTCACTCGATTGTCTCAGGTCTAAAACCGGAGCTTTAATCGGATTGGCATAGTTTTTTCTTGCAAATCGAAAAATAATAATCAACAAAAGTGGTTAGCAGGTTGATTTATTCGGTAAATTTCTGTAATCTTGCACTAGGATTCGATACCAGACATTTCGAGAGAGGAGTGGTTTAGTTGGAAAAGTTGATAGTCGCTCGGCATGGGAGCTATGGGGGAGACCATCTGAACAGTAGGGGTGTCGAAGAGATCAACCGGCTGAGCCAGGGACTTCAGCAAGTCATCGGGGGGGGCAGCGTCGTCATACTATCGTCGACAGCTGCACGAGCAGTTGAGAGCGCCAAGATCATGTCCGAGATTTTGGGCGTTCCATTTTCCTCTCACGAGATCCTTTGGTCGGACGACCGTCACCGAGAGAATCTGCCTGCAGCTCTCCGACTGGTGCAGTCCAGGGAGAACGAGGCAGACGTTGTTGTCCTTGTCACGCATTTCGAGTATGCCGAGCAACTCCCCACATTTTTCGGGAAAGAAGTGCTGGGAGAGGAGATCCCCGAACAGGAGATCTCCAAAGGGCAAGCTCGAGTCGTCGACTGTGTGGCAAAAACTTGCGTCCTATTACGCTGCTAATGACGCAAGATCGTCTTTTCTGCAACCGACAAGAGCACAGGGCCCGCGCTTTCATAGTACGGGCTCTTTTTTTCTAAAAAAGGTTGTGATTCCACTCCTATTTTGCTATTATAACAGTGCAAATGCTCGAGTAATAAAAAAATTTGCCGAACGCCTTTTTCTCGCTAATCGTTCGTAAAAATCGTTCGGCGACGGCACTTTGTGCCTGATAAGGTATTTTCACCCCCCAACCCCCAAAACCCGAGCCGAGAAGTTGCCTTGGTAAATCAGTCTTGGAAAGCAGAGGAAAAGAGCGGAATATGTTTCGCTTCGGGAGGAGCAGATCCCAGCCGAAAAACGCCCAATGTATGGTGCAGGCAATTTAGCAGACGGCAAGCCGTCTCAAAGGGTTTTAGGGGTGTATGGGTAGCAATGGGAAGCAGTTTCGAGTTAATGCCCGAAAAACGCCAATCAGGAATCGCCCCGTTTGAAAATTGTTCGAGCCTTGGCGAGAACACACCACCAAAAATTATGACAGATTTTGATCCTAAAAAAATAGAATCTAAATGGCAAAAGATTTGGATAGACCAAAAAGTTTTTGAGGTATCTGATGCCAAAGATAAAAAGAAACTCTACGTTTTGGTTGAATTTCCTTATCCATCGGGCGATGGGCTCCATGTTGGTCATACTCGTTCATATTCCGCTCTGGATTCTTACGCACGGAAAAAACGCCTTGAGGGTTTTAATGTCCTATATCCCATCGGATACGATGCCTTTGGCCTGCCAACGGAAAATACGGCGATAAAAAAAGGAAAAAAACCGCAAGAAATAACTAAAAACAATACTCAAATTTTTCGTCAACAAATGGAAGCGATGGGGTTTTCTTTTGACTGGTCGCGTGAAATTAATACTACCGATCCGGAATACTATAAATGGACACAATGGATATTTTTGCAGTTTTATAAGCACGGAATTGTTAATGGAAAGTTGACGAAAATTAGCGACGATGATGTTACAAATCCAAGATTAGCATTCCAATCCGAAATGTCAATAAATTGGTGCCCGTCTTGCAAAATCGGATTAGCAAACGAAGAAGTGGTCGCCGGATCATGCGAGCGGTGCAAGGGCCCGATTGAAAAAAAGATGCAGAAGCAATGGATGCTGCGGATCACCGCCTACGCCGATCGATTAATTGACGATCTGGAAACTGTGGATTATCCCGAAAGCGTTGCAACGAGCCAAATAAATTGGATTGGCCGGTCAGAAGGTTCGAGCATTATATTTGATATTAATGATTTTCGTGAGCAAATTGAAGTATATACCACCCGCGCCGATACTCTTTTCGGATGTACCTGGGTTGTACTTGCTCCTGAACACGAACTGATTGAAAAATTAAAGTCAAAAATCTCAAACTACAATGAGGTTGAATCATACATTGAATTATCGGGGAAAAAATCAGATCTTGAACGAACCGAATTGCAAAAAGAAAAAACCGGTGTTGAATTAAGGGGCGTAAAAGCTATCAATCCAATAAACGGCAAAGAAGTCGCCGTCTGGGTTGCAGATTATGTCTTGGGGCACTATGGTACCGGGGCCGTTATGGCAGTCCCCGCTCATGACGAACGTGATTTCGAGTTTGCAAAGAAATATAATATCGAAATCATCCAATCAATCGCACCCAAAGTTACCTACTTTAAAACTCCACCAAAAGATGATTTAGAGTATGTCGAGAGGAAAAGCGTAGAAGTAATTGTTCGAGATCCAAAAACGAATAAGTATCTCTGTCTTGATTGGAAGACTCAGCCCTGGACAACATTTATTACCGGTGGTGTTGATGATGGCGAAACACATTTAGAGGCAGCTAAACGAGAGGTTCTTGAAGAGACAGGTTATAAGAACATAAAATTGGTCAAATCATTGGGTCGCACCCGACCTGTGTTCCATGCTGCTCACAAAAATGAGAATCGAATCGCCGATATGGAAGGATTTCTGTTTGAATTGTTCGACGACGAACGACAAGATATGTCTGACGAAGAAAAGAAAATCCACGACGTTGTTTGGCTCGACCGTGATGAACTAACAATCGAGAGAATGGTTTGCGCCAGTTATTGTATTTGGATGTCTGGTATCGATAACAAAGAGAAATCAATTGAAGATTATGGTTTCCTAGTTAATTCAAGTGATTTTGATGGGCTAGACTCCGAGACTGCTAAGAAAAGAATTACCGAGAAATTGAAAGAATCCGGGCATGGAGATTTTAAGGTTAACTACAAACTTCGGGATTGGATTTTTTCCCGACAACATTATTGGGGTGAACCGATCCCGCTCATCCATTGTCCAAAATGCGGAATTATTCCAGTCTCTGATGACCAGTTGCCAGTTAAATTACCTGAAGTTGAAAACTATCAACCAACCAATACGGGCGAATCGCCTTTGGCTAATATTTCGGATTGGGTTAATGTCGATTGTCCAAAATGTGGCAGTCCGGCAAAAAGAGAAACTGACACTATGCCAAACTGGGCTGGATCAAGTTGGTACTTCCTGCGCTATCTCGATCCTCTTAACAACGAAGAGTTTGCATCAAAGGAAAAAATGGATTTTTGGATGCCGGTCGATGTTTATAATGGTGGAATGGAGCATACAACACTTCATCTGCTTTATTCTCGTTTTTGGTATAAGTTCTTGTTTGATTTGGGTCTTGTACCTGGTGCAGAGCCATATAAAAAACGGATTTCTCATGGCATGATTTTGGGCGCTGATCACCAAAAAATGAGTAAATCATTTGGCAATGTGATTAACCCTGACGCAATAGTTGAAAAATACAGTGCTGATACCTTGCGCACATATATTCTATTTATTGGTCCTTATAACGAAGCTGCGACATGGAATTCTTCCAGCATTGGCGGTGTCGATCGTTTTCTAAAACGCTTTTGGCAATTGCCTCAATTTGTTCGTGATGATGAAACTATTGAAACGACTCGTCTCGTAAATCAAACGATTAAAAAAATTTCCGATGATCTGGATACCTTTCATTTTAATACTGTGGTATCAAGCTTGATGGAAATTTCAAATTCAATTAATAAAGAAAAGAAAATTACCGAAAAATCGTTAGTTAAAGTTATTCAACTTTTATATCCAATCGCGCCGCATATTTCGTCGGAGATGTATAAGAACTTGACTGGCAGCGAAATTACAAAATCTTCATGGCCAAGTTACGATAAAGAAATGATTGCCAATGAAAAAATTACAATTGCAGTCCAGATTAATGGAAAAGTTCGCGATCAGATTGAGATTATGCCAGATGAATCACAAGAAAATGTAAAGAAGATTGTTTCGGAAAGTGAAAAACTTAAAACCTGGATTCCAGAATCAGGTATTAAAAAATTCATTTATGTCAAGGGTAAGATTGTCAGTCTTGTAGTCTAGTGTTGACTTTTTGCTCTTGATCTGTCAGAATTACATAGTAAAAACGAATAACAAGGTAGGAAAATGGCTGAGCCAAAGAAAAAATTATCAAAGACTCGTACTCGTTCAAGACGGCATCAAATTAAGCTGGAGACTCCCGGCATCGTTTATTGTGAGCAATGCCATGAAGCTAAACTTCGACATCAGGTATGTAAAAATTGCGGCACCTATAAAGGCAAAAAAGTTATTGACGTTAGTGATAAAGCACCTGTTTCGGAAGAAATCGATCCTAAAAAGTAATATATTTGGAGTGGGAATATGAACAGGCACCTTTCAAGAATGGTCTCAATGCAGGCAATTTATGAATGGAATTTCCGTCCCGATTCTAACTTAGAAGAAATTCTGCAACGATCTATTGCCGAATTTGCCGATGACATCGACAAAGAGTTTGTTAAATCCGAAATATTGGGTGTAAGCAAGCATCGGGATGCGCTAGATAAGGAAATTGAAGAATGTGCTCCTGAGTGGCCCATTGAGCAAATCTCTGTTATTGATAAATCAATTCTCGAGATCGCTATTTACGAGCTTTTGCACACCGATGATATTCCTCCAAAAGTTTCGATTAACGAAGCGGTTGAATTGGCTAAACAGTTTGGCAGTAATAACTCCGGAAAGTTTATCAACGGCGTCCTGGGAACGATCTACACAAACCATAAAGAACAAGTTGAAAAGAAAGAGACCAAAAATGAATGAAATTAAAGAATTTGCTAATAACCTCGGTCTAAATTTCAAAAATGATTCAGTTCTGGAGCAGGTTTTTATTCACCGTTCGTACATAAATGAGCACCGGAGCTTAGGGCTTTCGCACAACGAGCGCTTGGAGTTTTTAGGCGACGCGGTTTTAGAGCTGGCCGTGACTGAGTATCTCTTTGCCAATTTTGATCGGCCCGAAGGCGAAATGACTGCCTGGAGAAGCGCCTTAGTTAAAGGCGAATCTCTCTCTGCAGAAGCAAAAAAAATCGGCATGGAAAAGTATTTGAAAGTTTCCCGCGGCGAAGCAAAAAACACCGGTAAAGCAAGAGATTTAATCCTTGCAAATGCTTTTGAAGCCCTTCTGGGCGCCATTTACACCGATTTGGGTTATGAAGTCGCCAGAGCTTTTGTAGAAAAACGTATTGTTTACAAACTGGACGATATTTTGGAAAATAAACATTTTATCGATGCAAAATCACGGCTTCAAGAGTTGTCACAGGAAAAGTTTTCAATCACCCCGACCTACGATACTGTTTCCGAGAACGGCCCTGATCATAATAAAAAATTTGTTGTAGCAGTTTATATCGGTAAAAGAAAAATTGCTGAGGGTGAAGGCAATTCTAAACAGCGAGCTCAAGTTTCAGCAGCAGCCGTCGCTCTCGAGAACAAAGAACTATTTAATTAGGCCAGGTTACATTTGCAAAGCCCCAATCTAGGAGTTTTCGAGCTTCGTCGGCTGATGCTGTAACTGAATCAACGTAAGTTCCTAAAACCACTGCGATTAAGGTGTGGTTATTGCGAGTTGCTGCACCAATCAGACAATGGCTTGCAGCATAGGTAAAGCCGGTTTTCACGCCGATGGCCCCGGGATACTGATATGCTGTAACCAAGCGGTTAGAATTTTCCAATTGGTGAAAAATAGTTTTCGTTGTATTAGTTGCAACATACTTCTGGGTTGTGACGATTTCTCTAAATGTCGGGTTTAAAAGAGCATACCTGGTTATCGTGCCCAGGTCATTAGCCGTCGAATAACCTTCGTCGGATAGTCCGGCCGGATCCAAATAATGAGTATTATTCAATCCGATCGTTTTTGTCTTCTCATTCATTTTGTCAACGAAAGGTTTAATGTCATCCGGCTGACCGGACATATGCGCCGCCAGAGCATAAGCGGAATCATTACCGGATTTAATTAACAGACAGTGTAAAAGTTCGGAGACTGTAATTTTTTCCTCGGTACGAAGATTCACCACTGTTGGAGTTTGAACAGTCGCCTTATACGGAACAGTTACGACCTCATCGAGCTTGTAATTTTCCAAAGCAACTACCGCTGTCATTATTTTTGTTGTTGATGCAATCGGCACTTTGTCGTCTTGATTTTTCCCAAGCAGCAATATTCCTGTGTCGCCGTCGATCAGGGCATAATTTTTAGTATTAATGTACGCTTTGGCGGCGTTATCCTTAACTATCGGCAGAACTACGCCAGAAAGTAAATTAATTGAATCCGCAGCAGAAACGGATTGATAATCTTCCTTGGCATAAAAATCAGCCAGCTTGGTATCGGTTTTTGTAGCCGATAAATTAAATCCGACTAAATTACAAATTATTGATAACGCAACGAGAGACTTTTCAATCATAATCTACTAAATTATATTCCTTTTACTAATTTTGGCGATTTGTCCCGGGCTGATTTTTAGCGATGAGAGTTTAAGCTTACCAATCGCCACTCTTTTCAAAGATTTAACCTCCAGCCCAATTTTGCCGGCCATAATCCTAAGTTGCCGACTTTTGCCCTGATGAAGTGTTACTTCGATTTTTGAGCCACCAATAAATCTAGCCTTATCGACATAATATCTCTTACTATTGTACATTATACCTTTGAGGAACTGTCTAATAATCCCCTCTTTGCCGATGTTGGTCGGTTTGCCGCCATACTCGAGGTGATAGACTTTCTCTTTGGTGAAAGAAGGGTGCGAAAGTTCGTTTGCGAAATCGCCGTCATTGGTCAGAATCAAAAGTCCTTCGGTATCTTTATCTAACCGTCCAATCGGAAATAATCTTGTTTCTTTAGGGATCAGTTTCCGAATTGATGGACCCTGGTCGTCGGTCAATGAAGTAATTAAGCCGGCGGGCTTATAAAGAGCATAATACTGGAATTGATCCGGCAACTTAACAGGTTTTTTATCAACAGTGACACTGTCATTATCACTGACAATGCAGCCAATAGAAGCCTTCTCGCCGTTAATAAAAACTCTACCGGATTTAATAAAGTCATCGGCATTTCGTCTGGAAGTCACACCTGATTGAGACAAGAATTTATTCAATCTTAGATTAGTCATTTGTCTGCGTTTCTGTCTCTTTGAGAACCTTGCCTTTGGCTTCGCTGGCCAAACTAATGTGGACATCTTTAAGCTGTTTTTCGGAAACCAGTGACGGAGCACCCATCATCAAATCCTTTGCGTCACCGGTTTTTGGAAATGCAATTACTTCACGAATAACTGTTTCTCCGGCTAATATTGCTGCAATCCTGTCAATTCCAGGTGCAATGCCGCCATGCGGAGGAGCCCCATATTCAAAAGCTTCTATCATATGTCCGAATCTTCGATTCTTTTCTTCCTCCGAAACTCCAAGAAGATCAAACACTTTATTTTGAATATCGCTCTTATGAATTCTAATTGATCCGCTAGCAATTTCAAATCCGTTTAATACGAGGTCGTAGCAGTATGCCCTGACTTTTTCTGGGTTGTTATCGAGATATTTGATATCTTCGATGTTTGGCATGGTAAATGGATGATGAGTAGAAACCAATTTCTTATCGATTTTGGAATATTTAAAAAGCGGCGCGTCGATTACCCAGACAAAAGATAACTCGTTCGGATCAGTTTTATCAGTGCGCATATCAGGCTTATCCGAGCCATATTTTTCCATCGATTCAGCGTAAGTAATTCGTTCAAAAGGTTTTTTAAGTTGCTTTTGAGGCGCTACTGCCTCAACGGTCTTTACCATTAGATCCTCGACCAACAGTAAAATTTCTTCCTGGTCGACGAAGCTCATCTCCATATCAAGCTGAGTAAATTCCGGCTGTCTATCCCCTCTCTGATCCTCGTCACGAAAACAGCGGGCAATCTGAAAATAGCGCTCAATTCCACCAACCATCAAAAGCTGCTTGAATTGCTGAGGGCTCTGAGGCAAGACATAAAATTCTCCGGGATATAATCGTGATGGTACAATATATTCTCTTGCGCCCTCTGGAGTGGATTTAGTCAAATATGGCGTCTCGATCTCACGAAAACCTTTTTTGTACAGATACTCGCGAATAAATTTAATTATTTCGTGACGTAAGGTGAGATTTTTGGCCATTCTATCCGATCTTAAATCCAAATAGCGGTATTTTAGACGCAAGTCTTCATCAACCTTTGAGGTATCTTTATCAACCTCAAATGGAGGCGTCTTTGCCTCATTTAGGATTTCAATGTCAATTGCTTCCATCTCTACTGTCCCGGTAATCATCTCCTTGTTGATCATTTTTTCTGGCCTAGCATTAATTTTGCCATAAACAGATAGTACCCATTCCGGGCGGACCTGATCAATTTTCTCGTATGCTTTCGAACCGGGAACAAAAACAATCTGTATCAAACCTGTTCTATCGCGAAGATCAATGAAAATAATCTTGCCATGATCGCGCCTGGTGTTGACCCAACCGAAAACAGTAACTTCTTTTCCAGTCTCGGATACTGTTTCTTTAACTAATGTCCTTTTCATCTAGCCCTTTCTTAGTTTGGCATTAAACTTATTCTCAACAACTTTGATTATTGAGTTTATAATTTCCAAAGCATCATTATCGTTTAGTGTTTTTTCTTTTGATTGAAGATATATATGAAACGCCAAATTCTTTTTACCCAAGCCAAATTTATCGGAAGCAAATTCATCAAACAATTCAACTCTATTTATCAATTCCGAGACTGAATATATTTTATCGGAAATTTTACCGGCGGGAGCAGTTTTGTCAACTATGAAAGCCAAATCACGGCTGACGGCTGGAAACTTGGAAACACCACGATATACGGTATCTGGTGATGCCGATTTAAGTGAAATGTTTTTATCAATTTTTATATCGTTCAAAATTTTCGATAGATTAATTTCACTGACAAAAACGCTAGCTCTTTTAATTTTGTATTGCTGAAGTTCTTGGCGGGAAAATTCTGATGTTTTTGCTGATGATCTTGGAAGTAAAGCTAAAGCCTTGTTGATTATTTCATCATGGACTGCACGATCTTTGACTGTTGAAGCGATTGCTAAATTTTGGCTCTCATTTGTCTTAGAAAAAACATGACCAATCTCGAAAATTAATACCGGATCAAACGCTGGATTTTTGGCAATATTTTTCAGGAGTCCCGGGATTAGAGACAGACGAAGATATTTATTTTCCGGCTGTATTGGATTTTGTATTTCAAGTAAATTCTCGGGTTTCAATTTGGCGGCAACCAGGTCATTTTCTGACAGAAAAGGATAGTTCATCGACTCGGTATATCCAGCGGTATCAAGCAAGTCCTTCAATTTTTCAACAAAGTAGTAATTTGACTTTTCACGCGACTTAATTTTTGTTAGCGGTAGAAGATCAATTTTGTCGTAGCCGACAACCCGTCCGACTTCTTCAGCCAAATCTTGCCAAATTGATATATCGTGTCGCCAGGTGGGCACAGTAGCAGTTCCGTTTTCTATCATAAAACCTAGGTGACGAAGAATGTGTTCGATTTCTTCATCGCCGACATTTTTCCCGAGAAGCCGTCGAATATTGTCATGACTAATAGCAATATTTTTTCGCTCCGGTTTTTCGCCAGATTGCACAATGCCGGAAAGAACGCGGCCGCCTGAAACTTCGGCGATCAAACTTGCAGCTTTATTAATTGCATATTCGATTGCACCGGAGTCAATCCCCCGTTCAAATCGGTAACTGGCTTCGGTCGACAGGTTGAGTTTTTTTGCTGCGGCCCGAATAAATTTAGGATCAAATTCGGCCGCTTCCAATATAATAGTTTCGGTGTTGTCATCAACTTCGGAATTTTCTCCGCCCATAATACCGGCAATCGCAACAACCTTCTCTGGGTCAGAGATTACCAATATGCTTGAATCAAGATGCCGAATTTCCCCATCGAGAGTGACAATATCTTCATGGTTTTTTGATTTGCGGACGATTATTTTTGAATCTTTAATTTTTGCTGCATCAAAAGCATGCATCGGATGGCCAAGGTCTAAAAGAATGAAGTTTGTGACATCGACTACATTATTTATCGGCTTGGCGCCGCAAGCGATTAGCCGGTCTTGTAGCCATTTTGGCGACGGACCAATTTTCACTCCTTCAATTACTCTGGCTAAATATTGAGGACATAGTTCGGCATCTTTAATTTCAATGGATATTTTTGAAGATGTCTTTTCGGTACTTGGCCTGGTCATCAAAACCGGTTCTTTCCGAACATTACTGTTTTCAAATGCCGCAACTTCCCTGGCTAAACCGATATGTGATAAACAATCGCCGCGGTTGGCAGTAATATCTAAATCAAATACGGTTTCTGATCCTAAATAATCTACCAGCGGTTTGCCAACTTGCCAATCGGCAGGAAGTACATAAATACCGGAATGATCATCACCGATGCCAAGTTCATCGGCGGCACAGAGCATCCCAGACGAGTCAATACCGCGGATATTTGTCTCTTTAATCTCGCCAGCGATCAATTTGGCACCAGGTAAAGCCAATGGTACCAATTGGTTGATCTCAATATTTGTTGCACCGCAAACAATTGTTCTTTTGGAGCTTCCGTCGTCGACGATGACGACTTGTAGCTTATCAGCGTTTGGATGTCTTTCGATTTTTAGAATCTTAGCTACGATAACATTTTTGTCTATTCCAGATATCACATCCTCGACATCAATACCGGCCAATGTTAAAACCTCGGCGATTCTTTCATCGGATAATTCCATTAATGTGAAATCTTTTAACCAGCTTTTTTGGGTTTTCATTAGAATTGTTTTAAAAACCTTAGATCACCGGACCTTAATAAGCGAATATCTTCGATTCCATATTTCAGCATAACCAACCTATCAACACCCATTCCAAAAGCAAAACCGCAGTATATTTTCGGATCAAGCCCCATATTTTTAATAACCTGCGGATGAACCATGCCGGCGCCTAATAGTTCCAGCCATTTGCCGTTGTGTTTAGCACTGACTTCGAAACCCGGTTCAACAAAGGGAAAGAAACTCGGAGTGAATTTGACTTCAGTGTCGGGGCCATAAAGTTTTTTAAAAAAATAATCAAGAGTATAGAAAAGATGGCCGACTTTGACGTCTTTGTCGACATACAAGCCCTCAAGCTGAAAAATCGCGACCTCGTGCTTATAATCTGTGGCTTCATTCCGATAAACCTGGCCGGGAGAAAGAATGCGAAAAGGCGGTTTGTGACTTTTGCCAAATCGAACCTGGCCGTTTGATGTTTGAGTCCGAAGCACGCGACCATCGGTCAGCCAAAAAGTATCTTGCATATCTCTGGCCGGATGGTCAGAAAACATATTTAGTGCGTCGAAATTGTTCCACTCAGAATCAACTTCAGGACCTTCAAAAACCTCAAAACCGAGTGGCTCAAAAGATTTTACCACTTGCCGAAGAAATTGACTGATCGGATGCAAATTGCCCTTAGCCTTCATTTTGTCTCTTGTATTTATTACCGCGGAAAAACAATTCCATCATTAGAATTGCCAGCGTCAAAGGAACCCCAACCCACAAATCCAATACTCTCATGCCACGCAAGGCCAGCAATATGGTGACAGCCGTTGCAATGAGTAGAGAAATTCTAGCAGATGGCCAAAAATTATCAACGGCCATCTGATCTGAGATTCTCTTTTTGAATAATATTATTAGAAAAATTGATATGCCAAAAATTGATATAAATAGTGAGGAGTAAAAAATAATGAAAACACTTGTAGCTGCGCTGAAGGGATTGTTGTTAAAAATGGTCAAAACTAAACTAGCAACTGCGAATGCTGTCAGCGACAAGGTGAAGAATATTTTTGCTTTGTATTTTGCCATCTGCTTACTATCTTAGCACAATCGAGGTATTTTGTGAACGACGTCATTGCCAAAATATGGCAATTGTGATTTAATTGCCGTGAGGAGGGCTTGGCCGTTGGAGAGGTGATCAACATGCAGACCACAGACAAGGTTAGGATTGTGCAGATTGCTATGGCCACTAAGGTCTACGAGAGCGATGTTAGGCCATGGAAATCTAGCAAACCACAGGTCATACCCATTCCCGCGGGTCACGAGGATTCAGCTGAGTATGTCATGCGCGTACTGAAGCACACAGTACTTCCATGGAACCGTAGATACTGCAACTCAATGTACTTGCGCCTCGAATTCCGCGAGCTGACCGCCCCGGAACAACGCCGTTACAACGGAGCCAAGATCACCACCTTAGCGCCGACCCGGGTTTGTCGAGTCTGTCAGATCGGCATCAGCGCCGACGTTATGGTCTGTCCGCATTGCGGATATGATCCTGACACCGTGGTGGGAGAAGACCCGGAAAATCCGTTTGAGGACTGACGATAAGTCCGACGTGCCAACAGGCGCGTCATTTTTTTTCCAATATTTCCTCAATATGTTCAATAGATTCTTTCATTTCATCTTTGTGGATTTCGATAGACGGCATTTTACGCAAATATAGTTTATTTGCTAGTGTCTTTCGGTATTCCGAAGAATTATTTTTTAAGCCATCATAGACCGATTGATGCTCGGACATTACGCTAACAAATACTTTAGTTAGTGATAAGTCGGAAAGAGTGTGAATAAAATTAATTGTAATAACTTCGTTGGGAAAATCTAAAACAAAGAGCTGCGAAAGCTCTTGTTTTAGTAGTTCATTAATTTTCTCTAAACGCATAGACATATTAACGCTTGGACCATTGTGGTGCGCGCCTGGCTTTCTTTAATCCGGGCTTTTTGCGTTCAACTTCACGTTGGTCTCTGGTTAGAAATCCAGCTTTTTTTAGTGTTGGCCTAAACTCCGGATTGAGTTCAATAAGCGCTCTGGACAAGCCGTGTCTGATCGCCTCATTTTGGCCGGTTGTTCCGCCACCATTTACCTTGGCAGAAATATCGAGCGAACCTGATTTGCCAACAAGGGTTAATGGCTCAATAATTGCATCTGACAAAGTTGATTCTTTGCCGTTAACTATAATTTTACCATCTCCGACATAGATTCTGACCCTGGCAGTAGCTGTTTTTCTTCGGCCAGTCCCGTAATAGTATTTACTATCTTTAGTCATTTATAACCTCGATTTTTTCTTTTATAAAGGAGTGATCAGAGCCTTTGAATACTTTAAGATTTTTAATTATTTCAGACGAAAGTCGGTTGTGAGGAATCATGCCGCGAATAGCTTTTTTGATAATTTCTGTTGAATCGTTCTCTTTCATTACCTTAAAATACGTTTCCTTAATTCCGCCCGGGTAACCCGAGTGGCGGTAATATCTTTTCGACAACTCTTTGTTGCCGGTAAGATAAAGTTGGTCGGAATTGATAACAATCACCACGTTTCCAGAGTTTACATTCGGCATAAAATTTGGGTCGTTTTTACCCCGCAGCAAAACTGCCGCTTGGGTTGCGATTCGACCAAGTGGAGCACTGCTGGCATCAATTAAATAGTATTTCTTTTCCATTTTGTTCCTTAGTTTGAGGTTCCCGTTTTTCTGGCAGCCTTTGTTCTTATCTGTGTAACTACTCCGGATTTTTGCTGAACCTGTGACAATTTTTCCATTCTCTTCTCAGCCTTCTTATCAGCCTTGATTTCTTTGTCGGTTTTTACTTCCTCGGTTTTAGCCTTCTCTTTTTTAACCGGTGCGAAAACCTTTCGATCGATTAACTCCAATCGAACCATTTTAGAATTATCACCCAGGCGATTGCCAATATGGTACAAATGCAGATAACCCGAAGGCCTGTTTTCGTATCGTTTTGAAAGCTCAACATAAACTTTTTTAGCTGCATTTTCGTCATAGAAATATGCCAATAGTTGACGATAACTGGCTAAGTTTTGTTTTTTTGAAATTGATATTAAATGTTCAACAACAGCCTTAAGCTCCTTGGCCTTAGCCTCGGTAGTATCAACTTTTTCAAACAAAACCAAAGACGCAGCGAGATTTCGCATTAATGATTTTCGGCTGCCAATTTTGCGTCCCAGTTTTCGTGTCATATCTTATCCTAAAAGTTCCTTAATTTCATCAAAACCTTTTTTACCCAAACCCTTAACCTCGGAGAGTTTTAAATCACTCATTCTTTTAAGTCCGGCTACAGTTTTAATCCCAGAATTCACCAAGGCATTAACAGTTCGGGCTGAAAGATTCAGATCCTCAACCTTGGTTTTTGGGTCAAATTCATCTATGCTTACATCCTCATTGTTTTCAGCTTCTGAGGCAGCATCCTGCTCTTCAATTTCTTCGCTTGTGTACGGCTTGCCTTCGGCAATGTAGCTGAAGTGTTCAACTAAAATTTTGCCGGCAAAAGTCAGAGCCTCTCTGGGAGTTATTGATCCATTGGTTGTGATTTCCAGCTCAATTTTGTCATAGTTTGTCATTTGGCCAACACGAGTATTTTCAGTTTTGAAGTTCACCTGTTTAACTGGCGAAAACACGCTGTCAACGGATATGCGTCCAATATCATTTTTCTCGGACACTTGTTCTTCCGTTGGTCTGAAACCCCGGCCCTGTTCAAGAACAACTTCCAGATCAAACTCTGCTCCTTTGTCTAGGGTAGCAATATACTGATCAGGATTTAAAATTTCGATATCGGAAGAAAGCTTAAAGTCCTTGGCAGTAACAATTTTCGGACCTTTTTCTGTCATTTCAATAGTTTGAGGTTCCTCAGAATACGATTTGAAATTGATTTTACGCAAATTCATAATAATTTCGATCATGTCTTCTTTGACGTGGGGAACAGCCGAGAATTCGTGAGCCGCACCTTCAAGTTTAATCGATGAAATTGCAGTACCTGAAAGAGAAGACAAAAGAACTCTTCGCAAAGCGTTACCTACTGTGGCAGCATAACCAGGAAGAAGCGGTTCAATACTAAAAACCGATTTTTGCGGATTAATTTCTTTCTCAATAATTTTTGGAATCTCGTTTTCGCTAATCATCATCTCTCCTTTTTATTACAAGGTATAATAGTTACTCTGTACGTAACAAAACTGAAAGTTTTATTACCTTGAGTAATATTCAATAACTAAATTAATATCAAATGGAAGCTCAATTTCTTCTTTATTCGGCAAGGCTTTTAGCTTTGCAATTAGCTTTTTCTGGTCAAAGCTAATCCATGACGGAATATTGACATTTTCAGGCACAGCAACTTTTTTAGACGGGCTAACAGATATTTCATCTTTGTTGGTGATAATGTGAGAAGGAATATTTACACTTCGACCATTAACGGCAAAGAATTTGTGAGAAACCGTTTGCCTGGCTGTTGAACGTGATGGAAAAAACCCAAGACGGTAAATTATACTATCGAGTCTGGTTTCTAGTAATCGAACCAGGTTTTCAGATTTATCTCCCGCCATTTTTGTTGCTTTTTGATAATAATTTTTCAACTGAGTTTCAGATAGACCGTAAATTCTGGCAACCTTTTGTTTTTCTCTTAGCTGCTTTCCGTATTCGGACAATTTTGTAAATGAAGATGGACCATGTTGTCCGGGAGCATACGGCCTGGTTGAAACAGGACACTTAGCGGAAAAACATTTTTCGCCTTTTAGAAAAAGCTTAACTCCTTCTCTGCGACATTTTCGACATCCGTGATTCATTAGACTCGTCTCACTTTCTTTCTGCGGCAGCCGTTATGTGGCATAGGTGTAACATCTTTAATCAAATCAACTTCAATACTGGCTGAATGAAAGGCCCTAATAGCCGAATCGCGGCCTGAGCCGACACCTGAAATAAATATTTGGGCTTTTTTCAAACCACGCAGTTTTGCCTTCTCAACCGCGGCCGAGGCTGCTAGGGAAGCGGCATACGGAGTGGATTTCTTTGCGCCCTTAAACCCAATGGAGCCAGCAGAAGCCCATGCTATCGCGCCCCCATTATCATCTGTAACTGTAATAATAGTATTGTTAAAAGATGATTGTATAAAAACCTTGCCAGATAGTACTGGTTGTAGAATCTTCTTTTTCTTTGTGTTTTTCGATGTCTTTGTTGCCATATTCCTTGTAGTTTATAAACTTTACGAACTTGATAGACTTTTAATTTCTTATGTCTTTTCGGCTGCTTTCTTTCGTCCGGAGCCTACAGTAACTTTCTTGCCTCTTTTGGTTCTTGCGTTTGTCTGAGTTTGTTGTCCGCGGGCAGGAAGTCCCCTGGTATGTCTAGCGCCTCTATAAGTACCGATTTCTTTCAACCGTTTTACATTCTGACTGACTTCGCTTCTAAGATCGCCTTCAATTTTATAATTTTTATTGATTATCTGGCGGATCTTTTCTAATTCATCAGACGAAAGCTTGTTTGTTCTAATATTGGGATCGATTTTAGCCGAATTAAGAATTTTCTTGCTGGTTGAAAAACCAATACCATAAATATAAGTCAAAGCGGCTTCTATTCTTTTATCATTCGGGATTTCATTTCCGGCTAGTCGTACCATATTATCCTTGTCGTTGTTTATGCTTTGGATTTGAGCAAATCACAAATAAAGTCCGGTGCGCAGATACACTGGTTGCACTTCCTTTTTTGCGCCGTGTTACAATTTTACAACGGCTGCAAATCGGTTTTACCGATGGTCTTACCTTCATAATTTGCTGTCCGATAGTTTAAAAACAGAAAAAGTCACCTCCAAACCCTCTAGGCATTTGGTTTAGTAATTAACTTTTTCTCTTGATACAATCCGACCCTTGGTCAAATCATATGGAGTCAATTCGATCTTAACTTTGTCTCCCGGCATAACTTTTATAAAGTGCTTACGCATTTTACCCGAGAGATATCCTAAGATGTCTTGACCTGATGAAAGTTTGACTACAAATTGCGAATTCGGCAAAGCCTCTTCAACTGTGCCTTCTGCGCTTATAACGTCTTCATGAGTCATCTAGTAGATATTAGCAAAAAAAAACTAAAGAGTCAACACATTTAGAAAAAAATCTACTTTACTATAAATACTATTTATTGACCTAGGTTTTTGTAATGATTTTATTAGTCTTTCCTGTAGTGGAAAATTACTACATAGAAAGAAATTCCAAGGCCTTATAGATTAAGAGCGCCGGCCAAATTATGGCTTTAAGAACTCCGAGTACGCCCAACCAGAAGGATTCAGCATGTTGGATGAAGTAGATCAAAGCGCCCAAAAACGCCAAACCATAAATTCCGCCACCAAAAGCAGCCGTCCGATTTTTGCCACCGTCCGGACAACATTGTTCGCCATTTGTCTTTACCATCTTACTCCTCGATTAATTCTTTCCTACATATTAACTAATATTTTTCTAATTGGCTATTGGCTCCTAAAATATAGTATTTCCCGGGCGGCTATTGACAAACCAACTATTTTTTGTTATCATTAATTCATCGACATAAGTTCTATGGATTTCCGAGTTAATAACTTCGACGTTCTCTAGGGCCTAATCGAAGTTTAATTATTAGGCGCATTTTTTATTGCGCGAGGAAAACTAAATGCAAAATTTTAGAAGCAGAAGAAGGAACTCTTCCGGTGATGGAACTTTCAAAAGCAGAGGGCAATCGAATTTTAACCCACACATTAGAAATTTCCGTCCTTCAAGGCCATCAAGAAGGCCGCGTGGCGAAAATATTGATGTCTCAAAATTTATTCAGCGGATTGCACCAAACAACAATTTAACTCAATTCAAACCTAAACATTCATTTGCTGATTTTGGTTTCTGCCGAGAGTTGCAAAAGAATTTGGATTATAGAAATTATTCTGCTCCAACGCCGGTTCAAGACGAATCAATTGCGCCGCTTATGGCAGGACGCGATTTGATCGGTTTGGCAAATACCGGCACAGGAAAAACAGCCGCTTTTCTTTTGCCTCTAATTGAAAAAGTCTTAGCAAGCCGACAGCAAAAGGTTTTAATTATTGCCCCAACACGAGAGCTAGCTATTCAGATTGATAATGAATTCAGAAAGTTTTCAAATGGCTTGGGTCTTTACTCTGTGGTTTGTGTCGGCGGAACTCCAATGGGCCGTCAAATTCAGAACTTGCGCCGAAGTTTTAGTTTCGTGATTGGAACACCGGGACGGCTAAAGGATATTTCCGACCGCGGCTTAATCCGTTTTGATTCATTCCAGAGCATTGTTCTGGATGAGGTCGACCGGATGCTTGATATGGGATTTGTCGAGGAGATTACAAACATTTTGAATGCTCTGCCAAAATCAAGACAGGCAATGTTTTTTTCTGCTACATTGCCGCAAAAGATTAAGAACTTAATTAACCAATATCTTCAAAATCCGATTATCGTCGAAGTTAAAACCGGAGACACAGCAAAAAATATTTTGCAGGATGTCGTCCGCGTTCGCGATAGAGGCGAGAAATTCAACAAACTACAGGACATTCTAAACCAACCAGAACTGAAAAAAGTTTTGATTTTTACCGAAACAAAGCGAGATGTGGAAAAACTGGCACTTGATTTGTCTAGCCATGGCCACAAGGCAGAGTCAATTCATGGCAATAAACGCCAAAGTCAGCGCGAAAGATCGCTTTCTGCTTTCAGAAACGATCAATGCAAAATTCTGGTCGCAACCGATGTCGCTGCCAGAGGATTAGATATCGGAGACATTTCACATGTCATAAACTATACTGTCCCAAATACTTATGATGATTATTGTCACCGCATCGGTAGAACCGGTCGTGGCGATAAATCCGGCAATGCATTAACTTTTGTAGAATAACTAAATCATAAAAAGACGTTTAATCAGATCGAAACGTCTTTTTTGTATTGCCTATTTTAGTTTCCGGATCGACATCGCCTGAACATCTTTGATATTAACTATTCGGCCGTCTTCCAACAAAACCTTGCCGCTTTTGTGATCAGAAAACTTCCCAGTCATCGTCTCGCCAGTTTTGAACTTGATCCAGATTGTAGTACCTTTGGAAAAAATAGTGTGCATTGGATTTTGTTAACTCAAATTTTAAACTCTCAAGTGCAATTCCGTCGTACTGTCTTTTGCTAATATCTTTATCTTCGGATAAAACATTAATTTTCAGACCGGCCGATTCGGCAATTTGTATATATTCGTCTTTCAATAAGGCACTGGCGACGCATCCGGACAATAGCGTCTCGTCGGCTTTCTGTTCTTCTGATAAATCGGCAAGAAGTACAATATCAGAAACATATGCCTTGCCATTATCTTTCAGAACTCTTTTTATTTCTCTAAAAACCTTTTCTTTGTTTGGTGCCAGGTTAATCACGCAATTGCTTATTACAATGTCAATTGAATTTTCACTGATCGGTAATTTTTCAATGTCTCCAGATAAAAACTCAACATTGTTATAACCGTATTTTTTGCTGTTTGACCTCGCCTTCTTTATCATCTTTTTTGAAAAATCAACGCCATAGACTTTGCCGGTGTCTCCGGCTTTTTTTGAAGCCAAAAAACAATCAAAACCGGCTCCGGAGCCTAAATCCAAAACAATATCCCCTTTCTCTATATTGGCGAGCGCAACCGGATTTCCGCAACCCAGTCCCAAGTTTGCATCACTTAACTTAAGATCATCTTCGGAATATCCGATACTTTTCGAAATATCTTGCGCACAATCAGACGAACAATTACAACATGAGCTACTCCCAGCGGCAAGATTACTGTAATGTTTGTTGACTACTTTCTTTATTTGATTTTTTTTCATATGTTAAATCTCACAAGCATGGGATTTCAAAAATTCTTTTTCAGCCGGATCATTTCCAATCATTTTTAACATAAACTTAGCCATTAGTTTATCGTCGTCGTAAGCACTCATGGCTTTTTCCTTCATAGCATTTCGGAAATCTATGATAAATTTCTTGAAACGTGTTTCGTAATCCCCTTTTAGGAGATATTTTGAATAACTTGAAATTAAAGCCTGTTCACATTGATTGTCTTTGGGATAACTTGTCGGGTGCAAAGCCGCCGGTGGAAAGGCTGCATTAAATTCAACTACACCGCCAGTAGCCGGTTGACCGCCAACAATCATTTTTTCTATCTCAATTGATCCTGCACCACAAATTTCGTCAGTTAACTTAAGTGTTATCAGTTCAGTCAAGTTTTCATTAAAATAAGTCGGAGCATCGAGCCAGCCATCTGTAACCATTCCTTTGACTGCTATTTTGTTGGCAACCAGAAAGTTATGGGCAACCTCATGAATAATCACTCCTTTGGCGTAGCAGTTGCCGGGCATTTTAACAGTATATTCTAATTCGTCTCCATTGTCCTTCCGCAGTAAATTGCCAACATCTTTATTATCAGACAAAAAACTATCTTTAATTACGGTTTGAAAATTTAAAAGTGCGCAACCGGCGGCATAACCGCCGCATATATCTTTAATTCCTTCCTGATCAGCAAAATGGAAGGCCAGAGCTGGATAGGGTGAAAGCTCTTTGGGAATGTAATCGAGGCTGGCTAAGTTATACCAGTCCATTAATTTTGGAATAGTAATTAGGTCATTAAATTTGGCAATCCGTAAAAAACTTTCACCAACGTTTTCAACATCACGCGGGCTGGATGGCAAATAAAGCCGGAAAGTGGCGTATTGGCCATATAACAAAATTACGTCATTTTGCCCGCCGGTGTTGGCAGCGTTGATTTGATCTACTGTAACGCTGTACAAATTTAAGCAAAGCGGTTTATATTTTCCCGGATTTATTTTATATTCACGAAAATCATCACAGACCAGTTGGCGGTTTTTAGCTTCCGCCGACGGTTCAGGATATTGATAATTTCTGGCCGGCGAATGCTTGGAGTAATCTTGTGGAATAAATTGGTAAACTATAAAACCGCCTATTGCCAGCACAATTAGAATTGCCGGCAGCAAACAACACCACAATCGTGATTTTGGTTTACTTTCGGTCGTCGGCAAAGGAGTCTGATTTTTTTCTACCTTATCTTCAGTTGGCATATATAATTATATTATACCCTCTATTCCAAGCTTTTAAGGAGTTTAGTTTATTTTGATGTTTGAAAGTATTGTTTTTTCGTCTCTGCTAAGATCCCAAGAGCTTTCGACATTATAAATAAATCTAATTCGAATATATTTTCCCGATCCAGGAATCTCATAAACAAAATTTTCTGACCCATATCCAGCATCACCATCACTCCAAGAAATAAAGTGTTTACCACTATATTCAATTTCATTTATATATTTTTGGTCTAATATACCACCAAGAGTATCTATGCTGTAACGATCAAATTTTTTGTTGTAGATTTCAACACTCAGACTGTCATCCAAATTATGGAGATTCTTCATCGTGCTGAAGTATGTTATGTTGTCGCCAATTTTTTTCTCTTGATAAAACTGCAACGGAATCAGAATTCGCAAATTATCGATTTGATGGACCCGGTAAAAAAGCGTGAACCGATTGTTAATAAAAAACAAAGCCAAAGCAAAAAGTATTGCAACACCAAGAAGCCTAAAAATTAAATCGACTTTGTTTTTTATCATGCTTTCCTCTAATGATTTTTTTAAGCGATTTGCTAAAAAGGATATTCTTTGCCAGCTTCGGCGTATGCCGCCCGGCAATCTGTGTCAATCCAGGCCAGATAATCTTGATATGCCTGTTCGAACTCCGCTGTGCCGATCGTCTCTGTTAGCGGACCTTTGACTGCTGCTCCGCAAGCCCTGACTTCAAGATTGGAATAATCTAGGTCCGGCTCGCCTTCTTCGCGCCACGGAACATCGGTGTCCAGAACACCGCCTTCTCCCGTCCCACCAACTCCTGTCGCCGTGCCGCCGGTTGATGATCCGGAAGTGGAACCGCCGCCCGATTTACTATCGGAGTTGGATTTCTTTTGAGCATCAGTTTTGTAACTATCGTATAAGGATTTCAGCCGGTCATAAAACGCCGTTATTCCTGAACCCGAAGCGCCTCCAGTTGTAGCCCCACCAGGGATTACACCAGTTAGATGGTTGGCGCTTTCCTTGGCCGCTGACCTCTCAATTTTGTAGAGCCAAAAAAGTCCGGTGGCTGATATAATAATCACAAACAGCAATATCAAAGAAATGATTCCAACCGTACAATGTTTTTTTTGATTATTCGGATCCATTATTCCTCACAAACAAACTTCGGCGTTTTCGCCTGATTCTTTAAAAGACTTAATACATCTTTTCTCACCCTGCGGATACATCTGCATCGCCATTACAAATTGGCCGTTAATCCGGGAAAAATAAACAACGTAGTTGTTCGTTTTGTCGCTGCAAACTTTGGCCTCGGTCGTTTTGTCATTGGCAGTTGCACAACATAGATTTAATTCCGTCCCGCCAAACGTAAACTTTTCTCGACCTTCAATTTTATAATCCGCTCTGGCGCTGGTTCCTTGCTGGCCGGCCGGGCAATCATCGATTGTTGTGCCACCGGACAAAGTATCGGATATTTTGGTCATTGATCTATAGTACAAAATTTTAACCGCCAAATAAGCAGCAAGTGCAAACATAAACACAATAACAACCGCTTCAATGATAATCAGAACGATTAATGATGGATTTTTCTTAGTTATTTCCGGCCGGCTTACATCCATTGAAAAATTATTTCCCCTTATTTTTGCTGGTCAGACTTATGAGATAGGTGAACAAAGCGAGCATAATCAGAAAAAACCCAACTCCTATCGGTGATCCCCACATTTCCGGCCCAAACAAATTCCAACGCATTCTGTCTCCTTATTATTTCTCCGAACGCTTTGACTCGTGTCATATTTCGTCAAGTCTTTATTACTATTACTCGAATATATTGCCAGCAAATGTCGCCCTATAAAGATTAATTACTTCACCACCTGTTGAGCCGCCAGCAGAGCTTTGACCAAAAAACATTACAAAGTTCCCTAAACTGGTTTCAAAAACATCTGGATCAACAATGGCACCGCCAGTTGTTGACTTGAATAACATTTTTTCATTACCCCACTCAAGTCCATCACTTGAAGTGGCTTTGAAAATTGCATTTTTGCTTGGCTCTAATTGAGAGTAATACATCACCCATTTGTCATCCTTGAATAATACGTCTGGATCGACTGCAGAATCCGCCAACCTGTAACCAGCTTCTTTAATCCAAGTCACTCCATTGTCAGATGACAAGGCGGAGCCGATTGCGTTACCGCCAGAAACATAGTACATACGAATTTTCCCATCAGGAGTTTTAATTAAATCTGGCACAGAAGCAAAGTAATTATCGGCTTTGGCACTATTAATAGCGTTACCAACAACCACAAAGGTTTTACCATCTTTGCTTTTCGCCAAGTATAAATCTCTTTGATTTGATGGCCCTGGTTGTCCTGCACTCGAGCCAGGCGTTCTAATTGGCGCCATTTCATAAATCATAATCCAATTGCCAGAGGAAACTTCTAAAACAGCTGGGTTAGAAATCATTTTACCTTTTTCCTCGACTACCCCTGTTGGAAATTTGCCTGCAAAAGTCATACCATCAATTGATTCATCATAAAAAATTCCACCGTCGGCCATATAATATCTTCGATAAAGACTATCAGATATTTTATGGGTATCTGTTGAAGTCGTTGAATCTTTTACTACTGCCGAGCTAATTTCCCAGTCTTCTACCATCGCTACTTCTTGAGTATCTTCATTCACTTGGTCATCGGAAGTATTTTTGTCAAAATAATTTGTATAAACAAAATACCCAATCGTTGCAAGAATAATAATCATCAACAACATCCACAACCAGGTTAAATTGCGTTTCGGTTCAATTGATTCCGAGTCCATATTCCTCCTTAATTAATTTCTCCAAAGGCCGTGAACATTGCAGTAAATCCTAACATACGAATGATCTTTAACGTAGGAGCGGACTTCCGGTTTATCACCTGGGCGGAGTCGATAGCGGCAAAGCTTATCAGCGGTAATCACTTCAACTCATTCAATGTAGTGTTCTTCTTCCATTGGGTGCGGCACCGAACCGATCTTAATGAATGCCCCATCATCTTGCTCTTCGACAACCGGCTTATGTTTTTCGGTAAAACCCTCTTCCTCGGATTTCTCACTCAATGCTTGACCGCAATTTGGCTCACCATTTAAAATCTCAACTACGGCACCGTCATCGCATTTATAAATTTGATTTTCTTTTGCCATCTACTCCTTCTCTGATATTAAAGTTTATTTACGTTTTACCGAAAAAGTTTGTTCCAGTATCCGCCAAAGATCGGGATAGCCGTTGTCGTAACCCAAAGCCCAAATTGCAATGCCTTCAAAATTCCTATCTTTGGCAAAATTATATTTCTCTTGAATTGACTGATTATTTTCAAACCAGGCAACCCGGTTATTGCCGGTTTCCTCATCGGTGTAGCCGCACCAAGGCTCCTGCGCCAGTTCGTCGAAGTGGCAATTGGCACCGGAGTATTTTGAATCGTCGCGGGAGCGTTTGTAGGAAAGGGTTTCAACAAAACCGTTGGCATCGGATTGTTTTAGCGCCAAACTCCGGGGGTTATTCTGGTCTTTAACCGGCCAATCATAACCATAGTACGGAACACCCATAATAATTTTATCTGCCGGCAAAAATTTTGCCAAATCATTGTAAGTTGTCGTTAGATCAAAAAAGTATTTTTTGTTTTCAAAACCGCCAATCGGTGCAACCGGGCCGGCGCTGTCGGAGCCGGCAGTGTAGTAGTCATAGGACATAACGATAAATTTATCGACTACTTTCTCGAGTTTATCCAATTCAAAGAGCCTGGGGTCACGGCCGGAACGAGCCATAATATCAATGCTAAGCTCGGTGTCTGGCGCCTGATCATTTAATTTATCTCTAAGCTTTGTAACGAATGTCGTAAATTTCGCCTGCGTACCAATAGTCGGATCACCGGTATATTCAAAATCCAAATTCACCAACTTTAAATGTTTGCGCTTAACTTCGGCAATTGTGTTGTTTATTAAATTATTCTCCGATTGTTCGTTACCAAGAAAACTATTTATTCTTTCATTATTGAGTGCCGTAATAGAAACACCGGTTCGTCCGCCCATCACTTGGGTTTTGGCCAAAAGATCATTTGCCGGGGCGGCGTTCCAAGCTAGCCAACCCTCATCATCCTCACCCTTTGAATCTTTTTTGGCAAAATTGCCGTTCTCATCCACCGACAAACTAAAAAATATTACATCGGTTAACAAATCCAAACGCGTATCATTCATTCTGTCCAAAAGCCACGAAGGAGCGAAACCAATGGCTCGCGTTGATAGATCCTGACGCGGATGAGATCGTTCATAATTCAAATATGATATTGCCTTAAACGGGCTGGTTGTCGGATAGAGCATTTTTATCCACAAAAGCGGTGCACCGATAAGAATAATTAAAGCAGCGACAATAATCCAAAGAACCTTGGACCTATACCATTTGTTGTCAGCCGGTTTATTATTTGTCTCATTTGAGCTCCCCATGACTTTATTATACAACTACTGAAACCTGGAGTCCAAACTGCCAAACCCACGGCAAATTTACCCACCCTAAGCTCTAATTTCCTTTTCCAACCAGGGATATGCTCGTTTTTGCGTTTTTACCAAAGACCTTACCAAAAATATTAAATTATCTCCCAGCCTTGGGATCAGAGACAAAAATCGAGTCGGTTAATCTTTTTACTGTGTCCTCAAAAAATCAAAGTATTTCCCCTGCTTATTCTTGGAAATGTTTTTTCTGCGTAGTGATTGAGTTTATACAGTCTTTCATTATTTGATGACATCAAAAATCACCTCCTTGCTTGGTCGAATTGGGGTGATTTTATTTTACCAATTTTAATATTGACACTTCAAACACATACGCCAGATAAATCCGGCGGTTTTTGACTTATAAAAAATAGTGATAATTATATTTAAACAATTAGAATCTATTTCAAAATTTTCTCCTGGTTAATAATTAAGCTGGCTTAATATACTACCTAAGTGGCAAAATCGAATATGCTAAGTGATATCCATGTTCTTTGGCAATTTTTTCAACTTCATTTCTAATGTCCGCGTAGTCAAACTTGTATTGATAGGACTTAGCAAATAGCAACGATTGTTCTTCAATTGTTCCCTCTCTTGCGCCACCAAAGGTATTATAGAGCTCTTTCTTGAATCCAAATCCTGGCGTCATCCCAGAGTCAATGTCTCCGCCTGTTGAAAGTCCTAATGAATCCTCTCTTAATACTTCGGAAAAATCAACAACTTTTTCTTTGTCTTTAATCCGGATTTTTGCCGTATATGCTAATTTTTGAGTTTGCAAAAATACCCTGCGCTCAGCAATTGTAGCTTCGAAAATCAAAAGTCCTTCTCGTTCGCTCAACCAGGCGCCATATTTTCTAGCCAGTTTTTTAAGTTCTTCTTTCATCTCATTTCCTTGTTATTGCTCACAATTACAGCTTTTTTGGTACGCATTTACCGATGGCACAATTAGATGCATTTGAATTAACTGTTGGTTCGCAGCTTTTATTACAAAGATCGATTGGACAATTACTTATTTGATAATTTAAACATCCATTCTGATCCGGCAAAAGTATCGTTTCGGTCACAATGCCATAATTACCGTCCGGATCTTCAAACAAAAATAATTTCGGCGGAAAGTATGTAAACAAAGAAAATTTTATCAATCCAGCAACAATTAGAAGCGACCATAAAATATTCGGACCAAAAGTTTTTTCTAAAGATAAAATTTTATAACTTAGGGTATAACCCACAATGACTGCGATGACAAAAATCGATATGTCCCAAATAAAGTTGCCGGGAAATAATGCCAGCCAGCCGTAAAATAACGCAATGATAATGATTGGCATTGAAAACAATTTAACCAAGCTGGCAAAACAAAAATTCTTATGTTTGCTACCCCACGACAGGTACTCGATTAAATTAAAAATAAACGTCGGCCAAAAAGCCATCTTTAAATGTTCCCAGGTACTTTCGTTGACCGCGGCAAAAAGCGCAACAAAATGATTTCCTCCTGACCAATCGAAAACAAAATGAAGCAATGACCCAACAATGATTGAAATTATCGCTCCCCAAATTTCCCAGGTTTTAATTTTGTTCATAGTAGCTACTTATAACTTGGTGATTATTTCTGTTCCGGTTTTGGTAATGAGCACGGTATGTTCGAAATGGGCCGGACGGCCACCTTTTAACATTCGTACAGTCCAACCGTCCTTGTCGATTTTCACTTGGATATCGCCAACAACAACCATCGGCTCGATGGCGATAGTGGATCCTTCTTCAAGAACGACGCCATCTTTGGGCTGGCCGAAATTTGGAATTTGCGGGTCTTCGTGCGGAGCCAAACCGATTCCATGCCCGACAAAATCTCTGATAACCAAAAGCCCTTGTTTTTTGACATAAGATTCGATGAAGAAGCCAAGATCGCCGGTTGTCATACCGGGCTTGAGAAATTTGATCGCTTCCGCCAAGACATTTTTTGTTACTTCAATAATTTTTTTGTCTTTGGCAGACACTTTCCCAACCGGCAAAGTTACAGCCATATCGGTAAATGTGCCTTTGTAGTTAGCACCGATATCGAGAGAAACAATGTCACCGTCACGCAAATATTTTTCTTTCAAAGGAATACCATGGACCAATTCGTCGTTTAGTGAAACGCAAAGCGTGGCCGGAAAAGCAGGACCGTCTCCGGTTTTATAATTTTTAAAAGATGGGACGGCGCCCTGTCGTCGCAAGCTTCGCTCGGCAATTTCATCCAAACTGAGTGTTGTTATTCCTGGCTTAACAAAAGAAACGACTTCTTTCAAAGCCGTTGCCAAAATATGGCCGGAGCGTCGGAGGTCGGCAAGTTGTTCTTTTCCTAGCTTACTTTGCATTAGATTACCTGTTCAATTTCTTTAGTAACTTCTTCAATCGGTGGTTCGCCGTCTATATCTTTAACCAAATCTTTTTCTCGGTAGTAGGCAATGATTGGTTTGGTTAGCTCTTCGTAGTTGTTGATGCGTTTTTTTAGAACTTCTGGATTATCATCTGCACGCTCCACAAACTTGCCGCCACAATCGCAATCAATCTCGTTATTCTTGGCGGTAATAATTTTACCGCATTTATTGCAGACTTTTCGCATTGACATCCGCTTGAGCAGTGATTCGGCCGATACGGCAACATTCAAGACTAGGAAATTTTCTTCAGGGAAAATATCTTGCAGATTTTTCGCCTGATCCAAATTCCTCGGGTATCCGTCCAATACTATTCCGTTGGTTTTGAGTTCGTTTAATTTATCGGCAACCATAGGGTTAGTCAGGTCATCGGGAATTAATTCACCCTTATTCATCAGTTCAGCAAATTTTTTTCCCAGCTCCGTTCCCTTTTCAACTTCAGATCTCATTAGATCGCCGGTACCAAAATAGGTGTAGCCGACTCTTTCCGCTAAAAGTTTTGCTTGTGTCCCCTTGCCGGATGCCGGCCCGCCCAAAATAATAATAACATCTGGTTTCTTCATAATCCTCCACAAACGGATAACTAATTTTCTAATAACGAATAACGAATATTCATTTTATTTTGTCATTAGCCATTAGCTTATTTGTTATCCATTCTTGTTAGTAATTTTCATACGTGTGCATAGTGATTTGCGCCTGAAGTTGTTTCATTGTTTCAATGACTACTGATACAACAATTAGAACTCCCGTGCCGCCAATAACCAAAGTATCTATCTTGGTTACGGCCTGCATAATATATGGAAGCACGGCAATGACGCCTAGAAAAATTGATGATGCCAAAGTTATTCGAACGATGATATTTCCTAGGTAGCCGATTGTTTCCGAACCAGGACGGATACCCGGAATGAAACCGCCCTGCTTTTGCAAATTCTCGGCAATCTGGTCAGGCTTGAAAACTACTGAGGTATAAAAATAGGTAAAGGCGACAACCAAAATAAAATAGAAGATGCCGTAGAATAAATTGTTCTGGAATAATTTTTCGGTATATTTGGCTGCATTTGCCAACCATTCGCTATTGGCAGTTGAAAAGAATTTACCGGCAACACCGGGGATAATCATCAAACTCATCGCGAAGATAATCGGGATAACACCAGCAGTGTTAACCTTGATTGGCAAATAGGTGTTTAAGCTTGAATATGATTGAACGCCACGGGAGCGCCTTGCGTATGAAACCGGAATATTGCGGACTCCTTCGGTCACCAAAACAATTCCGACAACTATTAATACCGCAATAATTAGAAAGATGATCATTTGAATAATTTTTCCGGTATCGGCGACTGAAATAAGTGAGGCAGTATTTCTAATTGATGAAGGAAGCCCGGCTAAAATACCGATTGAAATGATTAATGACAGGCCGTTGCCAATTCCTTTTTCAGTAATAATTTCTCCGATCCACATTAATACCATTGTTCCGGCAGTTATTGATATTAGCATTATTACTAGTTGCCAAATAGTCCAAGAAGGTATGATGCCCTGTGATTTTAGTAAATACAACATGCTGTAACCTTGAACAATTGACAGTGGTACGGTAAGCATCCTGGTCCATTGGTTAATTTTATTTCTGCCTGCTTCACCTTCTTTTTGTAGTTCTTCAAGCTTGGGGACTATCATAACCAGAAGTTGGAAAACAATCGATGAAGTAATATATGGGCCGACTCCCATGAGGGCGATAGAGAAGTTTGATATTGTTCCACCCGAAAACATATTGAGAAGCCCGAATATTTGGTTTTGCTCGAAAAACAGACGAAGCTGATCGAGGTTAACACCCGGAAGTGGGATATGAGCAATGACCCTGGTTAAAACCAAAAGACCGGCGACAATCAGAACCTTATTGCGGAGATCTTTATACTGCCAAATTTTTGCAAGTGTATTCATTAACAAAAAAATTCGTTCCTATAAACTGTTCTAATACTAGCACAATGGATAAATAATCTCAACATAAAAAGACCGAATAAAAAAACTGGTTCAATCTTGAGCCAGTTTTTTTATTGAGATTATTTTAATTCTTTGGATTCTGATTTTTCGGTTTTTTTCTCAGCAGTTTTTTCCACTGGTCTAAAGTTCAAGATTTTTTCGTATGCGGTCTTGGAGGCTGACACATTATCAATGCTAACCTTGATTTTCAGATCTCCTGTCGAAAGAATTTTTACCCGATCGCCTTTTCTGGAAATTCCTTTTTCTATCAGAGTTTGTTCAGATACGGTTTCGCCATTTTTGAATTTATTTGAAATATCATCAAGAGTAACAACAACTGTTTTGGGTTTGTGGCTCTTGAGGCCCGGCAGTTTGTGCAATCGCATAACCAGCGGAGTTTGGCCGCCTTCAAATTTCCTCGGAATGTTGTGACCGGAGCGGGATTTTTGGCCTTTGGTACCGCGTCCGGCCGTTTTTCCGCCACCAGCAGAAATTCCGCGGCCAACTCTTTTGGCCGTTTGATTTACTTTGTTTGATTTGAGTTCGTGTAATTTCATAATTATTTTTTAGCGGTTTCTTTAACTTTTTTCTCTTTTGCTGGTGCCGGTTTTTCCACTTTGGCTTCAGCTTTTTCTTCCTTGATTTCCGGTAGAGGAATTTCAACTTTTTCCGGCGCAACCGATGCATATCGCTTTTTAATTATTTCAATCTTCTCCTGCTCAAAGCTGGAAAATGCACCAAACATCGCCTTAACGTTATTGATCTTGTTAGAGGTGCCAATTACTTTTGAAAGCATGTTTTTAACACCAGCAAGTTCAGCCACAGTTCGGACAACACCACCAGCAACAATTGAGGTTCCTTGACTGGCCGGTCCGAGAAAAATTTTGGCGCTCCCAAGTTCGTAATTTATTGGATAAGGGATCGTATCATTGATAACCGGAACGGCGATCATATGTTTCTTTGCCTGAGAAACAGCCTTCTTGACACCAACTGCGATTTCTGTCGCCTTGGCAATTCCGTAGCCAATTTTACCTTTTCTATCACCGATAACCACCAAGATTCTAAATCTAATTCTGCGGCCACCTTTAACTACACGGGATACCCGAGATATCTCAACAACCCTTTCATCAAATTCGGAAGGTTGTCTTTCTTTATCAAATTTTGCTGGTCGATCTTTAGCCATATTACTCCATTAGAATTTTAGTCCGGCTTTGCGTGCCCCATCAGCTAACGCAGATACCCGGCCGTGATATTTAAGACCGCGACGGTCAAAAACAACTTCGGAAACTTTATTTTTCAAGGCATCCTTGGCGACATTTTCACCAACAATTTTTGCTTTTTCAATTTTGTCCACATCTTTCAGCTTGAGACTTGAGGCGCTGGCCAGAATTTTACCATCCTCGGCAACAACCTGGGCATAAATCTCAGCATTTGAGCGGAAGACTAAAAGTCTCGGGCGGTTTGAAATCGCTTTGATTTTATTTGTTACTTTTTTGGCAGCTTTGTTGTTCATGATTTCCTTGAATTTATTTTAAGATGAAGAAGACTGGGCGGTTTTGCCGGCCTTCTTTTTGATTATTTCAGTATGGTATTTAATACCTTTGCCCTTGTAGACTTCCGGTTTTTTGGTTTCTCTAATTTTAGCCGCAAATGCACCAACTCTTTCCTTGTCGTTTCCTGTTACAACAATCGAGTTTTTTATAACGTTGACCTCAATGCCATTGGGAATTTCAAGGATTACAGGGTGAGAAAAACCGAGTCTCATATTCATTTTTCCATCATCAACCACCACTGTGAACCCGACGCCTTTATAATCCAGCTTTTTTTCAAATCCATCCGAGACACCGGTTACCAGGTTGGTTAAAACTCTGGTTGTCGTACCGTGCAATGATCTTTGGATTTTGCTATCACCTGACCTTTTAACACTCATTTGGTTATTTTCAATTTTTGCAGTTATGCCGGCAGGAAGTTTATGTTTTAGCTCGCCTTTGCTTCCGGAGACAGAAAAATCACTACCTTCGATTTTGGCAGTCACACCATCCGGAATAGTTATAATTTTATTTCCAACTCGACTCATATTACCAGACCTCACAGATTAATTCACCGCCCAAACCGACTTTTTTAGCTTCGGATCCGGTTAAAAGACCCTTTGGAGTCGAAATAATGATGAATCCGAGACCTGAAAGCGGGCTTTTAATGTCTCTTGATTTGACATAAATTTTTCGACCGGGCTTGCTTATTCTTTTCATGTGATACGGCGCACGACCGGTAACGATATTACAGACGATATGCTTTTTATTGTCTTCGGTTTCAATTTTGTAACCCAAAACTATTCCTTTCTTCTGGAGAATATCAAGAACGGCAACTTTTAATTTTGAGTATCCAAAGACTGCGTCGGATTTTCCGGCGGCCATATTATTTCGAATTGTTGTTAGCATGTCTGCAATTGGATCCATTATTCTCCTTTACCCCGTTAAATCCGCTTCGCGGAACCCTGTCAGGGTAATTTAACAGGGTGTTACCAGCTAGATTTTGTTATTCCGGGAATTTCACCTCGACTTGCAATTTCCCTAAAGCAAATACGGCAAAGCTCAAACTTGCGATAATAACCTCGTCGTCGACCACAAACACGGCAGCGACGCACGGTTCGCGTGGAAAACTTCGGTTTCCGATTTGATTTTACTACCAACGCTTCTCTTGCCATTATTCTCCTTAGGATTCTTTTGATTTAGCGAATGGAAAGCCCAGAAGTTCCAGAAGTTTTCTTCCTTCATCGTCTGAACCCGCCGTGGTTGTTAAGTTAACCTGTAAATGCATCGGTGCTTTAACCGTTTCAAATTTAATCTCCGGAAATATCGTATGTTCTTTAATACCAATCGAATAATTACCACAACCGTCAAAACTTTTTACTGAAAGACCGCGGAAATCTCGTATTCGAGGCAAGGCAATATTGACAAAGCGCTCGATGAAGTCATACATTCTCTTGCCACGCAGGGTGACTGATATTCCAACAACTTGGCCTTCTCTTAATTTAAATCCGGAAATTGATTTGCGGGATTTATTGATTCTAGCTGCCTGACCGGTAATTTTTGCAATATCAGCTAAAGCATTCTTTAAGACGTCTTCTGAATCTTTAGCCTCGCCTAGACCGGCGTTGACAACTACTTTGGTAACTTTGGGAATCTGAAAATCATTAGCGTAAGAAAACGCGCTTTTCATTTCTTTCTTAACTGATTCGTTGTAGTGGGATTTTAAGTTGGTCATATTACTTTGCTACCTCTAAACTAGCTTTACATTTTCCGCAAACTCTTATCTTTTTCCCGTTGACTTCCGAATATGAAACTCTGACAATCTTTGAGCATGACGGGCAGATAATTGCTACATTGCTGGCAGGAATTTTAGCGTTGATTTCAACGATTCCACCATGCGGGGCCTTTTTCGATGGTTTTACGCTCTTCTTGTAAACAAAAGCTCCTGCAACGACAACTTTATTTTCCGCCGGAATTGCCTTTTCGATAATTCCAGTTTTTCCTTTGTCCTTGCCGGCAATAATTGCTACATTGTCATTTTTCTTGATTTTCATGCCAGTTGGCTCCTACTAAAATACGAATTGAATGAAATTACAAATAAACCTGAGCATGGAATGCTCTCCAAAATTTTGAATTTTAAATTTTGAATTTTAAATTTTTTCATACCACCTCTGGGGCTAAGGAAATAATTTTCATAAAGCCGTCGCGTAATTCCCGAGGAATCGGACCAAAAACACGCGTGCCTCTTGGGTTTCCGTCTTTATCTATAATAATTGCGGCATTTTCTGAAAACTTAATGTATGATCCGTCAGGACGGCCAAAAGGTGCGCATTGGCGGACGATAACGGCTCTGACCACTTCTTTCTTTTTGACACCGGCTCTTGGAGTGGCAACTTTAACTGAAGCAGAAATTATCTGACCTAGTACGGCAGAGTTTTTCTTGGCTCGGCCGAGGGTGGTGATACATTCGATTATTCTGGCACCACTGTTATCGGCTACAATTAATTGTGATCCTGGCTGAATCATTTATTTCTCGACTTTCATTACTTTAAAATGGACATCCTTGGAAACCGGTCGGATTTCTCTGATGCTAACAATTGTGCCAATTTCCAATTCTCTATCACTTTGTGCTTTAATTCTGCGATTTTGTTTATAACTTTTTGCGTACAGACGATGGGTTTTTGTGCTCTCAATGTCAACCACAACTACGCCATTCATGGAAGTTGAAACAACTTTTCCGATTAAAACTTTACCTGTTTGATCTGAGTTTTTTCGAAAATTGATATCAGTCATTTTGACCTCTCGTCGCATTAAGAATTGTATTGATTCTGGCAATATCACGTCTCATTGATTTAAATCGGTGGATGCCCTTGGTTTTGTGATTCGCAATATCGGTGCGCAAGGCAAGAATTGAAGTATTCAAAGTCTGGCGCTCTTTGATTAGATCGCTTTCCTTCATACTGTTGAGTTTTTTAATTCTTTCCTTGTTCACAGATATTCCTTATTCTTTAATTAAGAATTTGGTTTTAACATTTAGTTTGTGAGCCGCAAGCCGCATTGCTTCTTTGGCAATAGCCTCTGTAACACCGTCCATTTCAAACATTATCGTTCCCGGCTTAACTGTTGCCACAAAATGATCTACAGCGCCCTTACCTGAACCCATCGGAGTTTCAGCTGAAGTTAAAGTAACCGGTTTGTCAGGAAATATTCGGATCCAAATTTGGCCACCGCGTTTAACATATCTGGTCATTGCCCGTCTGGCAGCTTCAATCTCCCTGGCTGAAACCCATCCACGGTCAAGAGATTTAATAGCAAACGACCCAAAGTTAATTTCAAAACCCCTTGTCGCATTGCCAGGCAAGCGGCCTCGATGGTGTTTTCTGTGTTTCATTTTCTTTGGAAGCAGCATATTATTTCCCTTGAATCTTATTGTTTGCTTGTTCTGCGGCGATAACGCTGTCACCTTTATAAATCCAAACTTTGATACCGACTATTCCGTATGTGGTTCTGGCAGCAACATATGCATAATCAATCTGACTTTTAATTGAAGACAGTGGAACTAAACCATAAATTGCTTTTTCACTTCGAGCAATCTCGGCTCCGTTTAGACGGCCGGAAATCTGAACTTTAATGCCTTTTACCCCGGCTTGCTGTGCCTTTTCAATTGACTGTTTCAATGCTCGCCTGAATGGCATTCTTCTTTCAATTTGTGAAGATATATTTTCGGCAACAACCCTGGCGTTGGCATCAGGATTTTTTACTTCTTCAATATTAACTTTAACCTTGCTGCCGGAAACCAGTTTTTCGACACCTTCCTTAATTTTGCTGGCGCCGGCTCCGCCGCGGCCAATAATCACACCGGGTCTTGCAGTTTTAATTGTCACGGTAATTTTGTTGGCATCGCGATCGATTTCAATATCAGAAATTGCGGCTTGGGAATATTCGGCCCGGAGATATTTTCTGATTTTTAAATCTTGATGCAATAACTCCGCATAATTATTCGAAGCAAACCAACGAGATTTCCATGTCTCGTTAACTTTCAGTCTCCAGCTTGTCGGGTTTACTTTTTGTCCCATAATTATTCCTTGCCCTGTTTAATATCGCTCTGCGACCCGCTTTTGGCGGATTCAACAGGATGAACTTTAGTTTCTTCTTTGCTTGCTTCTTTTTTCTTCTTGGTCTCTTCTTTTTTCGCTTCATCGGACAAAATCAACTGCAGGTGGCTTTGGCGTTTTGTAATCGGAGCCATTTTACCCTTGGAAACCGGTGTTCCGCGTTTAAGTCGTGGACCGTCACCGCAGGAAATGCTTTTTATATAAAAACCTTCACCATTAACCTCAGAAGTTTTGACGATCGACAATGCACTGTCAAGCAAAGTAGAAACCATTCGTGCACCCTTATTGGGTGTGAAAGTTAAAATTTCTCTGGCTTTTTCGGCCTTTTTGCCACGAACCATATTAACAACCAGCCGCAATTTGCGGGGCGAAATTTTCAAATATTTTGTTTTAACTTTTACATCCATCTTTATGCTTTGTTATTATGACTTATTTGCTGATGAATCATTACCGGCCTGCTCTTTGGCCATTTTTCCACCATGGCGTCTGAATTTGCGGGTTGTAGAAAATTCGCCCAGGCGATGCCCGATCATATCTTCAACAATGAAAACAGGTACATGCTCTTTGCCGTTATGAACCCCGATCGTTGCCCCAACCATTTCCGGAGAAATGACACAGGCTCTTGACCAGGTTTTAACAACAACTTTGCCGCCGGATTTCTTGGCCTCAGAAACTTTTTTCAAAAGTCGTTCGTCAATATACGGACCTTTTTTCAGTGATCGCGACATTATTTGCTCCTGCGCTTAATAATCAGGTTCTTCGACTTCTTTTTCTTGTTACGGGTGCGATATCCCAAAGTCGGCATGCCCCACGGAGTTTTTGGATAAGCCATACCGATGGAGGTATTACCCTCACCACCACCATGTGGATGGTCGCAAGGATTCTTTGCTTTGCCGCGAACCGTTGGCCTAATTCCCATGTTTCTTTTTCTTCCGGCCTTACCGATTTTGATATTCATTGAGTCGGAATTACCAACAGCGCCGATTGTGGCAAAACAATCAGAACCAACTTTTCTAACCTCGCTTGAAGGAAGTTTGATTTGGGCTAAACCACCCTCAACCGAAAGCAGATTGGCATAATTACCAGCGCTGCGGCAAAGCTTGCCACCTTGACCGGGAAGTAATTCAATATTATGAACTTGGGTCCCGATGGGAATATTGACCAAGCGCATGCGGTTACCGATTCGGATTGCCGCTTTGTCATTGCCTTCAATTTTTGATCCGACTTTAATTTTTTCTGCCGCTAAAATATAGTCGCATTTTCCATCTTCATATTCAACTAATGCAATGTCAGCTTTTCTATTTGGATCATATTCCAAAGCAATAACTTTGGCGCTAACATTTTGGCTGAAATCAAAATTAACCATACGGTAAAAACGCTTTGAGCCACCGCCGCGGTGAGCAACAGTGATTCTTCCGGTATTGTTTCTTCCGGCTTTTTTGGGATTGATTTGCAAAAGCGATTTCTTTGGCTTTTCCTTCGACAACAAGGAAAAATCTACGAAAGATAGACCTCTTCTTGCATTCGACACAGGTTTTATTTTCTTAATTGCCATGGTTATTTCTTGATTTCTTCTTTTGGTTTTACATCTGCCACTTGAGATTTATCTGCTTTTTCAGATTTTTTATCCTTCTTTTCTTCTTCGGTCTCAAATATTGCAATTTTTTGTCCGGCTTTGACCTTGACCAGCGCCTTTTTAATATCGCTGCGCTTGCCGCTCTTTCGGCCGACTTTTTTTAATTTTCCGGGAATATTGATTATATTGACGCCGATGACATCAACCTTATATTGCTGGTGTATCTGCGTGGCAACAGTTGATTTATTAGCTCCCGAACTAACTAAAAATACGTAAACTCCGGATCCTGCCAAAGCAAAACTTTTTTCCGAAATGACTGGTTTAATAATTGTTAAATTATTCATTCTTGGCCTCTTTTTCTGCTACCGGTTCCGGTTTGTCTTTTTTGACTGAAAAATGCTTTCCAAGTTCGATTAATGACTCTTTGGTGAAAATTATATTGTCGGCAGATACCAAAGAAACTATATCGATATTCTTGGCTTCACTGACTGTAACAAATGGCATGTTGGCAAAAGATTTTTTAGCCAAATCATCAGAAGCAGGAAGAAAAACAACAACTTTGCCTTTAAGCGGCAGACTAGTAATCGCAGAAGCTGCAATTTTTGTCTTTGGCTCGGTGAATTTTAGTCCGGTCATACCAACAGCTGATTTATCCTTAACTTTAGAATAGATCGCAGTTAACAGTGCTGCTCTTTTCTCCTTTTTGTTCAGCTTGATATTGTAATTTTTGTCAGACCTTGGGCCGAATGTTACTCCGCCACCGGACCAAATCGGTGAGCGTGAAGAACCTACTCTTGCCCGACCGGTGCCTTTTTGTCTCCAGGGTTTTTTGCCACCGCCGGAAACTTCACTTCTGTCCTTGGTGTTCGCGGAAACCTGACGTTTGTTAGCCAAAACCATTCGAACATATTCCAAGATATTAGCGCCCGATGCTTCGGACTCTAATTCCTTAGGATATTCCACTGGCGTATCTTTTTCGCCGTTTAATTTGTAAAAATCTATTTTCATCTTAATTGCCGATTATTTTAACTTCTGATCCGGTATTACCAGGCACAGCACCTGCAACTAGCATAATGTTATTTTTGGGATCAATTTCGATAATTTCTAGATTCTTCACCGTTACTCTTTCGTTGCCCATATGGCCCGGCATTTTTTGGCCCTTGATTACTCTTTGAGGATAACCTGCTCCGATTGATCCGAGCCGTCTTTGCTGATTTGAACCATGAGTTTCCGGACCTTTATGAAAATGGTAGCGTTTAACCGTGCCGGCAAATCCTTTGCCTTTACTTGTACCGATAACGGTAATCTTGTCTCCGGTAGCAAATGACTCGGTAGTAATATTGTCTCCGGTTTTTATGTCAATTTCTCCGGCAGTTGATCTAAACTCGGTAAACTTGGTTTTTTTTCGGTTGGTAACCGCTACTTTGACCGCACTATATCCGTTTTTTTCCTCGGTTTTAATCTCAGAGACCGCTACTGGTTTAGCTTCTAAAGCCGTAACCGCACGCGAAGTACCATCTTGCGTAAAGATGCGGGTCATTTTCAGTTTTTTGGCAACTAAGATTTTCATGCCTTGCGGCTCCTACCAAATTACGAATTGAACTAATTTACGAATAAGCCAATAATAAACAGCCAGGAACTTTCAGCATTTGCTGACGTTGTCTTGGCTTTGTTGTAATCGCTCAATAGTTATCCCGAAGTTGATCGGGACAACTTATCGAAAGTCTACACTACTTTAATCTGATATTCAAGAGTTTTGGCTTCATCTGTCTTAATCTGTGCTCAAAAATCTGTGGCTACATTTTGATTTCAATGTCTACACCGGCCGGCAAATCAAGCGACATAAGTGAATCAATTGTCTTTGATGTTGGGTTTATAACATCAATTAGCCTCTTATGAACTCTCATTTCAAACTGTTCCCGGCTGTTTTTAAAGACATTTGGAGATTTAATTACAGTGATTTTTGAAGTTTCAGTAGGCAGTGGAATCGGACCCACAACTTTTGCTCCGGACCGGACCGCCGTCTCAATAATCTCAGATGCCGATTTATCAATTATCCGATAATCGTAAGCCTTTAGCTTGATTCTGATCTTCTGTTTAATTGTATCTTTTGCAGTAGGCACCATTCTCCTTCAAGCCTTATTTAACGATCTTAGATACGACACCAGCGCCGACAGTTTTGCCACCTTCGCGGATAGCAAATCGAAGATTTTCTTCAAGTGCAACCGGAACAATGAGCTTAACTTTGATATTGACTTCATCGCCAGGCATAACCATTTCACCATCAAATTCGACCTCACCAGTAACATCGGTTGTACCAATGTAAAATTGAGGTTTGTAACCTTTAGTGAAAGGAGTATGTCGTCCACCTTCCTCTTTGGTCAAAACATAGATTTTTGCTTCAAATTCTGTGTGAGGTGTAACAGTTCCCGGTTTGGCCAAAACTTGACCGCGCTCAATGTCTTCTCTCTCGACACCACGAAGAAGTACGCCGATATTGTCTCCGGCCTGACCCTGATCAAGCATCTTTCGGAACATTTCAACGCCGGTAACAACTGTTTTTGTAGTTTTCTTAATTCCGACAATTTCAACTTCTTCGTTGACCTTAACAACACCTCGGGTAACTCTACCGGTGGCAACAGTTCCTCGGCCTTTGATTGAGAAAACGTCTTCAATCGGCATTAGGAACGGCTTATCGATGTCTCTAACCGGCTCCGGAATCCATGAATCAATAGCGTCCATCAGTTCGTGAATTGATTTTTCTCCATCAGCATCACCATTTAGAGCTTTTAGCGCTGAACCGCGGATAATTGGCGTATTATCACCATCAAATTCGTATTTGGTCAAAAGCTCTCTGATTTCCATTTCAACTAAGTCAATGAGCTCAGGATCGTCAACCATGTCGACCTTATTAAGAAAAACAACCATTTTTGGCACGCCAACTTGCTTGGCAAGAAGGATGTGCTCTCGGGTTTGAGGCATTGGACCATCTGCGGCTGAAACCACAAGAATAGCACCGTCCATCTGAGCGGCACCGGTGATCATGTTTTTGACATAATCAGCATGGCCCGGACAGTCGACGTGAGCATAGTGTCGTTTCTCTGTTTCATACTCTTGATGAGAAGTTGCAATAGTAATTCCACGCTCTTTCTCTTCAGGAGCATTGTCAATTTCATCAAATTTTCTAGCTTGGGCTTTGCCCTCTTTAGCTAGAACGGTCGTGATGGCCGCGGTTAAAGTTGTTTTTCCGTGGTCAACATGTCCGATTGTGCCAACATTTACATGAGGCTTGCTTCTTTCAAATTTTTCTGCAGCCATAGTAACTCCTATTATAGCTTAACTTTTTCTATTCTTGATATTAACCTAAATTTTTTCAAAAGTCAACAAATTTTAAGTCTAAAGTCAAAAGTTGAAAGTCTAAAGTCCACTGAGACGGATTTTTGATCAAATTCATGATACTTTCGACGTTACGAACTATATTGGCTTTTAACTAATTCATTTCTTGCCTTCGATAATTTCCTGGGCAACATTTCGCGGAACTTCGGCATAATGGTCAAATTCCATAGTGTATTGGCCGCGTCCTTGCGTCATGCTTCGAAGCGCAGTCGCATAGCCAAACATTGAGGCAAGCGGGACTTTGGAATCGATAATCTTGGCACCGGCGCGATCAATCATTTCTTCAATTTGTCCGCGCTTGGAGTTTAAGTCACCGACAACATCCCCCGTGTATTCCTCCGGAATTGTGACCTCAACCTTCATAATAGGCTCTAGGATGATCGGATCAGCCTTTTTGAAACCTTCCTGAAAAGCGTATGAACCGGCAATTTTAAAGGCCATTTCAGAAGAGTCAACCTCGTGGAACGTACCGTCGTAGAGTGTAACCTTGGTATCAACAACCGGATAACCGGCGATCACACCTTTTGCCATCGCCTCTTTCACTCCAGCTTCAACCGGGCCAATATATTCCTTTGGAATGGCGCCGCCAACAATTTTGTTAACGAATTCAAAACCGGCTCCCTCTTCATTTGGTTCAATCTTCAAATAAACATGACCGTATTGACCGCGTCCACCTGATTGGCGAACATATTTACCTTCTTGTTCGACTGATTTTCTGATTGCCTCTTTGTAAGCAACTTGCGGATTACCAATGTTGGCTTCGACTTTGAACTCGCGCTTCATCCGGTCGACAATAATTTCCAAATGCAATTCGCCCATACCTTCAATAATTGTTTGGCCGGAATCAGCATCGGTGTGAACGCGGAAGGTTGGATCTTCTTCTGACAGTCTTTGAAGGGCAACGCCCATTTTTTCTTGGTCAGCCTTAGTCTTAGGCTCGATTGCGATAGAAATAACCGGCTCCGGAAAAGTGATTTGTTCAAGAATATATTTTTGACTGACATCGCAAAGAGTATCGCCGGTCACCGTGGCCTTTAGACCAACGGCAGCAGCAATTTCTCCGGAGTAGACTTCGGTAACATCTTCCCGGTGATTGGCATGCATCCGCAATATTCGGCCGATTCGCTCTTTTTCACCCGATCTTGTATTCATAACATAGCTGCCGGAAGTAATTTTTCCAGAATAAACACGGAAAAAAGTTAATTTACCGACGAAGGGGTCAGCGGCAATTTTAAAGGCCAGTGCGACAAACGGTGCGTCATCATCAATTTTTATTTCAACTTCCTCATCTGAGCCTACAGTTGTCGCTTTGATTGGTGGTACATCTAGTGGCGATGGTAGATAATCAACCACAGCATCTAGTAGTGGCTGAACACCTTTATTCTTGAGCGCAGTTCCAGCAAAAACCGGGTATATTTCACCTTTGATAGTTGCGGCTCGGACGGCAGCCTTTAGTTCAGGAACACTTGGCTCTTCGCCGTTAAGATATTTTTCCAATAGGGCATCGTTAGTTTCAACAATTTTTTCAATCATTTCGGCCCGCCACTTTTCGGCCTCGGCTTTCATGTCGGCAGGGATTTCTTCAACTTCGTAAGTCTTGCCCAGATCCTCCGAGGTGTAAATATAAGCCTTTTGTTCCATTAAATCGACAACTCCACGAAGATCAGCCTCTTTGCCAACCGGAAGCTGCATGGCAACAGCGTTGGCTTTAAGTCGGTCGATAATGGAATTGAAGCTCATATAAAAATCACCGGCGATTGCATCAAGCTTATTTACGAAGCAAATTCGCGGGACATTATATTTGTCTGCTTGACGCCAAACCGTTTCTGACTGGGGTTCAACACCGTTTTTACCGTCGAAAACCACAACTGCGCCATCAAGAACGCGCATTGAGCGCTCGACTTCTACAGTAAAATCAACGTGACCGGGAGTATCGATAATATTTATCCGATGATCGTTCCAAAAACAGGTAGTTGCAGCCGAGGTGATGGTTATGCCACGTTCTTTTTCCTGCTCCATCCAGTCCATTTCGGCGGCACCTTCATGAACTTCACCAATTTTGTGTTTTTTGCCCGTATAGTAAAGAATACGCTCTGTGACAGTCGTTTTTCCGGCATCAATATGAGCAGCAATACCGATATTTCTGGTTTTTTCCAATGAGTAATCGCGAGGCATAGATCTCCTACTAAATTACGAATAATTTCCCAAACCAACTAACATTTTTTTGTTTCGTAGGTTAGTTCTTGTTGGTACTTTGGTAGGACAATTTCTTATGGAAATAAAAATTGCCCCTAAGCAATATATTTATAGCATAATCAAGAGGCGAATGTCAAATAGGAAAAATCAATTATTTTGACAAAAAAATGCGGAATCCCAAGTGGGACCCGCACAGAACCCTCGATAGCATGTTGGGGACTTCACGGTTCCGGTTGTTGGCCGCTGTCGGTCAGTACCCGACCATGAACAATCCTATTCTGTCGTCCCCTATCGCAGTCGGGGCAATCATGGATCGGGCCGTTGTAGTCGAGGTCGTTGCCACCGACTGCTCCCGTGTTACCACATGTCGGACATGGCTTCTTTGCTGTCCTCACTTCAGCTCGATTGTTCATATCACTCTCCCCAGCAAGTATGGAAAACAGCTTGATTATATCTGAACATAATTATTTCGTCAATAACGCAAAAACCGCCCTGTTGAGCGGTTTTTGCTAAAAAACTTTTTTTAGGAAAAAATCATTTTTGTAAAAGCAATTTTTTCCTCTTCGCTTAAACTGCGGGCAACACTTTCGACGTACTGCTCAACTACTTCTCTGGCAACATTGTTTGCAACTTCAGTTAATTCTTCCTTCGATAATTTTGAAATATAGCCATTTGGATTGCTACCAATCTCATCTGCTGATTCCGGATGATCTTTAGCAAGACGGATCAAAAGAGACGTTCGCGCAATTTCTTCCAGCTCATTCATTTGCTTTTCAGCCTCGTCTGACTTGAACCCTATCGAAATAAGAGCATTTTTGAATTTTTCTAATAAGTTATTCATCTTTACCTCCGAATCTATTTTCTCTCTCGCGTTTCCGTTCCTCATATTTACGGTTATCATGTGACACCATTGTTCCTATTCCAATTAGGAGCAACCCTAACCCGGAAATCATTGCACTGTCAATATCTGCATGCTTTGTAAGCATATCTGCACTAAGTGCGAGCGTGCCTAATCCAAGTCCTTTCACTGGAGTTGTAAAGTCATCGTTTTCTGAACCTCCCGAGGTGAATAAGTCTAGCGCTGCATTTTTCAATCCTTTTTTGGTACGCTCAATCCAATCTCGACCATTTTCTTCAGGAATACTAGTTTCCCCACCTTCTGCTGATTCATTTTCATTTTCATTCATTTTTCTCCCAAATTGATTATTTACTGTTACTGTTATTATCGTTGCAAAAAAATTGTTTGTCAACAAAAAAGCGCGGCGATACATCACCGCGATGAGACAATCACTCCTGGGATACCGGTTCTACCATCTCCTCCAGCTGACGGTACGCTCGGAGAACAAAGTCATAGAACATCTCGCCCTTCTTGGAACAGATCCAATGATCCCAGTGGCTGCTGTCATTGGGAATTCGATAGTACATCTGGACAGCATATACCCCTAATCCACGCACGTGGAGGCTGATACTCTCAACTTCACGCGCGTCGATCCATCTGCTGTTCAAAGAGACGTTGAGCGTCTGACCAGTAAGTCTGAAGAGGGCATCTAGTATGTGATCCATGCGGATCTCGCAGATTTGACCGAACCACTTCTCTAGTCTGACGTATCGTGGTAGAGTCAGTATGCGCTCACTACCAAGCACGACCCCATTCTCTTCAAGCAGGGTCAGTACCGCTGGATCAATCTCCTTATACAGCAGGAGATAATGGAAACGTAGCCAAAGCTGTAACTTCCAGTCCTTCCCGAACGGGTAGACATTACGGTCCAAGACATCCGGGTTACCTGACAGGAACGGCGGAATGTGGTTGCACCTACCGACATACAGTGGTCTCAATAATCCCAGGACCCACGCGTAGACAGTGAAAGCAGCCTGAACCTGACAACCATCCCAATACCGATTCTCTGGACGAACCAGGTCGGTGAAACGTATTCTGACCCGATCCGATCGGCGGTACGAATCTTCAAGCATCAAGTCTGCCATGTTGATTCCTCCCAAACTCGAACTATTTAATATATATCACGGGCGGAGCTTTTACGCAACACAATAAAAACCTGATGATTTTTCCTCACGTGAGCACTTTTCGAATAAATTACGCAATATCATTTACACAACAAAAAGCGCGGCGATATATCACCGCGACAGCTCTACTGCCAGCTCCAACATCTGGACCTCCAGGTTAAGGTCATACTGGCGCAAGCGCGGATTTGAAGCCTCGCGCAGATGTTCCACCAGTGTACACTCGCCGTAATACCTGATGGCAAAATCGGCGCCTTGCTCTGCCAAATACCGCATGATGTCGCGGTAATTGTGCCTGGCCGCAAGGTGGATCGGAGGGCAGATCCCGTGTTCGTGGCTGTCGAGGTCGGCCCCGTTCTCGACCAATAGCCGCACAAGATCCATCTGCCCCTCGTTGACCGCGTCATGCAGAGCAGTCCGGCCGGCCGAAGCCTGCCAGATGAAACCATGGATTGGTGCTGGCACATGACGGACATCGGCACCGCGTCGGATTAGCATTTCAGCTACTGACAACATCTTGTTCAGCACTGCGTAACCTAGTGGCGTGTAATGCACAAGACACTCGATATTGACCTCGGCGCCAAGTTCGAGTAAACACTTGGCAACTCGCTCCCTGCGGTGGACCAGCGCGTCGAAAAGCAAGGTTGGTATTCGTAGGTTATAGGTCTTATCCGTCGGCCGGATGCCAGAGCAATCGTCATAGAGCATGCCAATGGCATAGTCTTCGAGATTATTTACGGCACATGCCCAGCCGAAACGATTGACGGGCGTCAGTTTCTTCCACCAGTCTGGGTTGTTCACTGGCTATTCCTCCAGATGAGATATTTATCTTATATCACAAGCATTTTATTTGAGCAACACAAAAACCGCTCTTTCGAGCGGTTTTTGTTATGTGAACGAATTGACGCGATATTACAGTCGAGCGAAGTCCTTCGACGAGCTCAGGATTAAATTATTACAATCTCGCAAAATGAGCAAAGGCTTTATTGGCTTCAGCCATGCGGTGAGTGTCTTCTTTCTTCTTGATGGCTGCGCCAGTGTTGTTGCAAGCATCCATTATTTCATTGGCTAGCTTTTGTGCCATCGGGACGCCTTTTCGGCTCTTTGCAGCTGCGATGATCCAACGGAGCGCCAGGGTTTCTTTTCTTGCCCGATTGACTTCCATTGGAACCTGATAGTTGGCACCACCAATACGCTTAGCTTTGACTTCCAAAAGTGGTCCGACGTTTTTAAACATTTGCTCCAAAACTTCCAATGGTTCATGGTTAAGTTTTTTTGCCGATTCCTCAAGTGCACCATAAACAATGTTTTCAGCCACGGTTTTTTTTCCATTATCCATGACATAATTAATAAACTTGGTGATTAGTGTACTTCCGTATTTTCTGTCGGCCACTAACTGGTTTCTTTTTAATTTCTGATGACCTCGTGACATTATTCCTTGCCTTTCTTGGCCCCGTATTTGCTTCGGCCTTGTTTTCTGTCTTTAACTCCAGGCAAATCAAGTTTGCCACGAACAATATGGTATCGCATACCTGGAAGATCTTTTACACGACCGCCTCGAATGACAACAACTGAGTGCTCCTGTAAGGGATGCCCTTCGCCACCAATATAAGCATTAACTTCCATGCCGTTTGTCAGTCTGACACGAGCAAATTTTCGAAGAGCAGAGTTTGGCTTTTTCGGTGTCATGGTTGAAACCTTAACACAGACTCCGCGTTTTTGCGGACAGCCTTTTTTAATATCAACCGGGCGGTTTTTTAGAAAGTTAAAACCACGCTTTAGGGCGGTTGTTTTTGACTTGTTGACCGTTTTCTTTCGACCGTGTCTGATTAATTGGTTGATTGTTGGCATGCTATTATCTAAAATCTAATATCTTAAATCTAAAATCTTGACTAAACCATTATGACAAATAAAAACTGTATTGTAAAGAGTCCTAACAAAAAACTTTTCGATTTTATTTTTTATCTTTTATTTATACCTTGCGATAACCCGTTCCGGCTGGAATTAGGCGGCCGATGATGACGTTCTCTTTCAAACCGCGCAGGTTGTCAACCGAGCCGGTAATGGCGGCATTGATAAGTATGGAGGTAGTTTCCATGAAGGACGCGGCCGACAGAAAGCTCTCTGTCTTAAGCGCGACTCTGGTAATACCCATAATTACGTCCTCAACAATAATCGGTTTTTTACCTTTTTTGGCAAGCACGATATTTTTTTGTTTAATGATGTATCGGTCATGAATTTGGCCTTCAAGATAATCTGAATCGCCAGGATCAACAATTCGGGTTTTTGAACCCATTTGCCGGACTATAACCTCCAAGTGTTTGTCGTTAATTTCCTGACCCTGCGAAGCGTAAATCTTCTGGACCTCGGTCATAACATATCGCTGGGTAAAATCGCGACCGGCTAATTCGTGGCTGTGGGCCAAATCTACATGGCCTTCAGTTAAAATTTGTCCGCGTTTGACCTCGTCACCGTCTTGGATTTTCATACCAACCATTTCAGAAACAACGTATTCTTTCATAGTTTTGCCTTTAGCGACAACCTTTATCACATCATCTTCAATTTTAACCGCGCCGGCAGTTTTTGAACGAATGGGTTCAAGGCTTTCATCGTTTGGCACGGTTAAAATCTGTTTCGACTTAACCATGTCACCATTCTTTACCGCAAGTTTATATCCTTCAGAAAGTTGATAAACATTTTCCATTTGTCCGCGGCCAAGAACTGTGATGATATTTTTGTTCTTGTCTTTTCGAATGCTGGCTTTTCCGTCAATTTCCGACATTACGGCAACCGATCTTGGAGTTCTGGCCTCAAACAGCTCCCCTACTCGCGGCAAACCGGTAGTGATATCTTCTCCGGCGGCACCCCCGGTGTGGAAAGTACGCATAGTCAGCTGAGTTCCAGGCTCACCAATAGCTTGGGCAGCTACAATACCGACAGCCGAACCGATTTCGATTAATCTGCCGGTAGCCAAATCTTCACCATAACAGTGTTGGCAAACTCCCCATGATTGTTCGCAAGTCAAGAGAGAACGGATTTCAACTTCTGTCGCGCCGCTTGCCAAAATTTTTTCTCTGGCAGCCAGGTCAATTAGCGTATCTCGCGGAAAACCGGCAACTTCCTTATTGAGTACGCGTCCGATAATATGTTTGCCCCAATCATCACCGATCGAATCATAGAAAGCTTTAGAGATAACGACTCCTTCTTGGACACCACAATCGGTACTGGTGATAACGGTGTCTTGAGAAACATCAACCAAACGACGGGTCAAATAACCTGCTTCAGAGGTTCTAAGAGCAGTATCAGCACGACCTTTTCTCGAACCGTGAGAAGATACAAAATATTCAAAAACCGAAAGTCCTTCTTTAAAGTTCGCCTTGATGGGAAGCTCAATAATATTACCGGTCGGATCGGCAACCAAACCCTTCATTCCAGCCAGCTGATTGAGCTGTGAGACTTTACCCTGCGCACCGGAAATGCGGATGATATTGATGTCATTGTCCTTGTCAAAGTTTGCCAACATTGCTTCCTGCAATTCACCTTGAGCGTTCATCCAAATTTCAACAGTCTTCCCGTATCTTTCTTCTTCGGTAATCAAGCCTCGACGATATTGCTGATTGATGATTTCAAGCTGACTTTCGGCATTTTTAAGAATTAGAGGTTTTTGCGGCGGGACTTGGATATCGAAAGCCGAGAAAGTAATTCCGGACATTTGCGAATAGCGGAAACCGGTTTCCTTAATCGCATCAACAAACAAAGCCGTTTTATCAAGTCCAGCCTTCTTAAATGACTCGGCAATAAGTTTGGCGATACTTGGTTTGTCAAAATCTTGATTTCTAAAACCGAGTTCTTCCGGAATAATTTTGTTAAAGATAATTCTTCCGACAGTGGTTTCTACCAGCTGGCCTTCCTGAATTTCCGGATGACCGGGCGATGCCGGAGCATATCCCATTTTAACTTTTATTTTAGCTTTCAAATCAACAACTTTTGAATCATAGGCAAATATTGCATCTTCTTTGGAAGAAAATATTTTGCCTTCGCCTTTTCTGCCCTCGCCGATTGTGGTTAGGAAGTAGCAGCCCAAAATCATATCAAGCGTTGGCGAAATAACCGGTTCGCCGGATGAGGGTTTTAGAAGATTCTTACGGGAAAGCATAATTTCACCGGCTTCTTTTTGCGCCTCCACTGATAAAGGTAGGTGAACAGCCATTTGGTCTCCGTCAAAGTCAGCATTAAAGGCCGGGCAAACTAGCGGATGAATTTTAATCGCTTTACCTTCAATCAAGACCGGATGAAAGGCTTGAATACCCAATCTGTGGAGTGTCGGGGCGCGGTTCAAAAGCACATAACTGTCTTTGGTGATGTCTTCTAGAATATCCCAAACAAAAGCTTCGTTCTTTTCAATTAAACGCGTTGCGTTTTTGACATTGTGAACATAGCCTTCGGAGATTAGCCGGCCGATGACGAACGGTTTAAACAGTTCCATTGCCATAACTTTCGGCAGACCACACTGATCTAGTTTTAATTCGGGGCCGACAACAATTACTGATCGCCCCGAATAATCAACACGTTTTCCAAGAAGATTTTGTCTGAATCGTCCCTGTTTGCCTCGAAGCATGTCGGAAAGTGATTTTAGTTTTCGGCGATTGTTGGCTGTTGTTGTAGCTCTTCCTCTTCTGGCCGAGTTATCGATTAATGCATCTACGGCTTCCTGTAACATTCGTTTTTCGTTTCGGCAAATAACTTCCGGAGCACCTTGGCTGATCAATCGTTTCAAACGATTGTTTCGATTTATGACTCGACGATATAGATCATTCAGATCCGATGCGGCAAATCGGCCACCGTCTAGCTGAACCATCGGACGTAAATCCGGCGGAATAACTGGAAGCCGGCGAAGGACCAGCCAATCCGGATTGATTTCTGCGGCTTTCAACCCTTGCAAAACCCGGATTCTTTTGGTCAGTTTTCGCTTGGCCATACCGATAGAATGCTCAGCCTGATCTTCAAGTTTTTTAATTTCATTATCAATATTTATTTTTTCAAGCAATTCAAGAACGGCTTCAGCGCCGATACCGACTCGAACAACGTTGCCATAGCGATGCGAGATGTTAAAATAATCTCTCTCAGAGATGATTTTTCCAATCCGAAGCGATTCAAGTTCATTTTTTGCCGTTTTGTAAGCTCCGGTAATTTCTTCGGAAGAAATTTTCTTTGATGCGTCTGACTCTGTTGGATCGGATGAAATTTTATCTTCCTTTAAATCGGCGAATTCCTTTTCAATCTTAGCAAGAACTTCTGCCCGGAGATCTTCGTTGATGTCAACCACGACGAAACTGGCGAAGTAAATGATTTTTTCTAAATCGGACGCGGAGAGATCGAGAATCTGACCCAAAATGCAAGGAACGCTTCTGACATACCAAATGTGAGCGATTGGCACAACGAGATCAATGTGACCCATTCTTACACGACGGACAGAAGATTTGGTGACTTCGACACCGCATTTGTCGCAAACTACTCCGGAGTATCGGACTTTACGATATTTACCACAATAACACTCCCAATCTCTGGTTGGACCGAAAATGTTTTCGGCAAACAACCCATCGCGTTCCGGTTTTTGCGTGCGATAGTTGATGGTCTCAGGCTTCAAAACTTCACCATGCGACCAATTTAGGATGTCGTCGGGTGATGCAACGGAAATCTTCATAGCTTTGAAGTCCGTTACATTAACCGCATCCTTGACTTCGACTTTAGGCATTTTTATCTCTCCAATTTATATTATTCGACTTCACTAAATTCTTCTGAGACTATATCTTCGTCGGCTGAAACCTGTTCGGCTGCCAACTCGGTCAATTTTTCATCAATTTCTTCATCAAGTTCAGAAGATACTCCCTTTGGCATTTCGACAACCTGTTCTTCTGGAGGTAGCTCAAGTGGAACAATATTTTCATCGGCTACTAAATCAACCCGAAGGCCCAGTGATTGCATTTCTTTTATCAACAAATTAAATGCTTCCGGTACTGTTGGATTTTGAATTCGTTCACCTTTAATAATTGATTCATATGCTTTGCTTCGCCCGATAACATCATCGGACTTGATGGTCAAAAGTTCTTGCAAAGTATGAGCAGCGCCGTAAGCCTCAATGGCCCAAACTTCCATTTCTCCAAAACGCTGGCCACCAAACTGGGCTTTTCCTCCGAGCGGTTGCTGCGTGATCATTGAATATGGTCCGATTGATCTGGCATGCATCTTGTCATCAACCAAGTGGAAAAGTTTCATCATATAAACCACACCAACTACTGTTTTGTGATCAAACGGATCACCGGTTTTACCGTCGTAAAGCTGAATTTTTCCGTCTCCCGGCAAGTCGGCTTTCTCTAAATATTCTTTAATTTCATCAAGTTTGATTCCGTCGAGAGCAGGAGTGGCAATTTTATGTCCGAGCGCTTCCATTGCCCAACCCAGGTGAGTTTCGAAAAGCTGGCCGATATTCATTCGGGAAGGAACACCAAGCGGGTTTAGGATAATATCAACCGGAGTGCCATCAGGCAAGAAAGGCATGTCTTCTTCAGGCAAGATGGTCGAAATTACACCTTTGTTTCCGTGTCGGCCGGCCAGCTTATCACCGACTGAAATCTTTCGCAACTGGGCAACTGAAACTTCAACCATTTGATAGACTCCTGCCGGCAATTCGTCGCCGGATTCGCGCGAAAACATTTTAACCTCAACAATCTTACCCCGTTCACCGTGCGGCAGTCGGAGGCTGGAATCACGGACATCTTTGGCCTTCTCGCCAAAAATTGCCCGCAAAAGTTTTTCTTCAGCGGAAAGTTCGGTTTCACCTTTAGGCGAAATTTTGCCGACTAGAATATCTCCGGCTGAAATTTCTGCACCGATTCTAATAATTCCATTCTCATCAAGATTTGACAAAGCTTCCTCGGAAACGTTTGGGATATCACGGGTCAGGATCTCAGGACCAAGTTTTGTGTCTCTGACCTCAAGTGAATATTTTTCAATATGAATTGACGATAGTGTGTGTTCTTTAACTAATTTACTGGAAATTATAATAGCGTCTTCAAAGTTGCCGCCGCCCCAAGACATAAAGGCAACTTTCAGATTGCGACCAAGTGCAATTTCACCATTTTCAGTCGCTGATCCGTCGGCTAAAAGATCGCCGATTTTTACCACGTCGCCGACATCAACTCTTGGGGTATGATTAATAACCGTACCTTGATTGGAACGGATAAATTTCGACAGCGGGTAAAGTCTTTCGCTGCCTTTTCCTTCTTTTACTTTGATTAGATGAGAAGAGACATGAGTCACGGTTCCGTCTGCCACAGAGTATACTATCTGGCCGGAATCTTTGGCCGCGGCTCTTTCCATTCCAGTGCCGACAATCGGTGATTGAGGTTTGACCAAGGGGACTGCCTGGCGTTGCATGTTGGCTCCCATAAGAGCTCTGGCAGCATCATCGTGCTCGATAAATGGGATTAAAGATGCTGTGACCGAGATGATCTGTTTTGGAGAAACATCCATATATTCAACCGTTGTGGCGTCTCCGATTGTCGGTTCGCCGCCATGCCGGATGATGACTCTTTTGTCTTTGATATAGCCGTCGGTATCAACTTCAACCGAAGCCGGCGCGATGATTGTGTTTTCTTCTTTTGCAGCGTCCAAATAGACAACTTCATCGGTGACCCGTGGGCGGCCGTTTTCGAGTTTAACAATTTTATATGGAGTCTCAATAAATCCGTATTCGTTGATCTTGGCATAAGAGGCCAAATAACCAACCAGGCCGATATTTGGGCCTTCCGGAGTTTCGATCGGGCAGATTCTACCGTAGTGAGTAGTGTGAACGTCACGAACTTCGAAACCGGCGCGTTCGCGAGAAAGTCCGCCGGGTCCGGTAGCCGACAGTGTTCGTTTATGCTCAAGCTCAGAAAGCGGGTTGGTTTGGTTCATAAACTGCGAAAGCTGGGAAGAGGCAAAAAATTCCTGCAGCGCAGCAACAATTGGGCGCGAGTTAATCAACTGGGCCGGAGTTGTGTCCGTTGGTTCGGAAATACTCATTCTATCTTTAACGATACGTTCAACACGAAGAAGTCCAACACGAACTCTGCCTTGTAATAGTTCGCCGACGGCCCGGATTCGACGATTGTTGAGTGCATCCGTGTCGTCTGGCTGCGCCATTGGGTCATTATTCAATCTGATGATTTCTCTGATGATTTCAATAAAATCGTCTTTTCTTAAAACACGGTTTTCGGGAATATTTGGGGTGTCGACTTTAAGCCGGCTATTTAACTTATATCGACCGACGCGGCCAATATCATAACGCTTTAGATTGAAAAACATTGCTTCAATGAAGGATTTCGCACTTTCTACCGTTGCCAAATCGCCGGGACGGATTTTTTTGTATGTTTCCAGCAAGCCTTCTTCATAGCTTTTGGCCGGATCTTTCTTTAAGGTAGCTTCAATATAGTGATTTTCATCGTCAATATCGACGTCGCCAAATAGAGCTTTAATCTCATCATCAGTACCAATGCCTAAGGATCGGAGGAAAGTAGTAACAGGGATTCGTCTTTTTCGGTCGATTTTTACAGAAATGACATTTTTAAGATCGGTTTCAACCTCAAGCCAAGCACCGCGAGATGGAATTATTTTAGCCCCAAAAAGCTTTCTTGCTCCAGTATCCATGCTACCGAAAAGAACACCGTAGGAGCGAACAATTTGCGAAACGATAACTCTCTCAACTCCATTGATGATAAAGGTGCCGCGGTGAGTCATAATTGGGAAATCACCAAGAAAAACCTCGGCTTCTTTAACTTCTTCGGTTTGCTTGTTTAGAAGCGAGACGCGTACTTTCAACGGCGCTTTATAAGTTAAATTTTTATCTCTGGCGGAGGTTTCATCAACTTTTGGATCGCCGAGAAAATAGTCGCCAAAGGACAGCGACATTACCTCGCCGGTAAAATCTTCAATTGGCGAAATCTCATCGAAGAGCTCTCTTAATCCTTCGGTGAAAAACCAATTGTACGACTGTGTTTGAACCTCGATTAAATTCGGAAGGCTAACTTGTTTAGAACGTTTTTTCGGGTCGAGCCGGCTTTCGACCGGCGCGGTTGTTACCTTTGGCATTTATCTCTCTCCGTTTTTTTACCCTGTCAAATACGATCGTATTGCTGTGGCAATTAGGCCGTCCCGCAGTGCGGGATTTAACAGGGCGAATCAATTTGTTTTGACTCAATATTGATATTAAATGATGGTTCTCTTAAGTCACGCAAAAACTACCCTTTGGAAGGGCACCTAAAAACCAATCCCTTTTAGGTGGTGGTAGAACTCATTAAGCAGTAGTTTATTCCTTACAAATATAAATTATCAAACCTAAAAAAATTTGTCAACCCCTCGTGCGAATTTTCGACATTAAGCCTGTCGAAATGCTCGCGGCTGCCAATATAATTACCCTCCTTTTTTGAAACCTTTGTACACGGATTTTTCTCCGCAAATGTTAGTACAACTTACATTATAAACCGATAAAACATTAAGTCAATGGAGCCGTCTGTATAACAATTTTGTCTTTACAGCTCTATTAAATTATGATAGGGTTCAAAAAACTGCGGTAATGGTGGTGGAAGATGCCAAAAGGCAAAGTTAAATGGTTCAATCCAACGAAGCGCTACGGCTTCATCATTGGCCCAGACGGCGACATCTTCGTTCACCGCAGCAATATTGTGGACGAGGAGAATTTGCTCGCAGGAACCGAAGTCTCGTTCGAGACGAGGATTTCCGGCGGCAGAACGTACGCTGTATCTGTTATTCCCGAGACCAATCCGGTCGTCTATGAAGCCGGGGCCGATGACTTCGCAACTAATGTCCGCGGAACCATCGATTACTTCGACTTGAGTCGGCACATTGGCTACATCAAACCCGAGAACCGCACAGGCCAAGTATTCTTCCGCGAGGAAGAGATCGAGTATTATGAGGAGGGGGATTTGCGCAAAGGGGTGTGCGTTGAGTTCGATCTTGAGCCCCCCTCTCCCGGCGGCCGTTGGCCGAAAGCAACAAGCGTTCGTGTTCGCCGGCAACCCAGTGGAATGCCGATGACGGTGCGCCTTCACTAGCTGTACGTGACCACACAAGGTCGCGTTTTAATTTCTCTTAAAAAAATTACCTTCCGTTGTTCGTTTGCATTGAGCGAAGGATGGGTTAAATTCGTCATTACGTCTCGCAATAAGTCACAAAAGATGGTATATTCGAGCCAGCTTGCCGAACATCACGGGAGGAGTTGATTCGGGTGCGTGGTACAATCAGGTGGTTTGATGCAAAGAAGGGCTATGGCTTCATTACTCCAGATGGTGGAGGGCGAGATGTCTTTCTGCATCATACCGAAATGAACCAGGACAGTAACAGCCTCAGCTGGACCACATTCCACGAGGGCGAAGCTGTAGAATTCGAGACTACACGGACCCTCAAGGGTCTGCGCGCGGTCAATGTGTCTGTCATCAACTAGACGACGGAGGGAGACATCAAGACCGGCGTGATCATCGAAGTGCCAAAGCGCGACGATTTGGCCGAACCTCACTATGACGGACCCAATCCATGGGCACGACAATGACAGACAACTTCCAGGAGACCAGAAACGCGGTTGATATGACCGCGCTTTTTTTATAGAACAAAATGATCTTTATTTTAACAGCTCAAATATTTTCTGCAATAATCCTTCGAGATTTTCTCGAGTAACCGAAGAAAAGAAAATCGGCGAAATTTTTACTTTTCTGAAAGCCTTTTTTATTTCAGACTTTTTCTCGTCATCGATAATTTCAGACTTGCTAATTGCGACTAAGGCTTTTTTCTCTGCCAGTTTATCTGAGTAATTTTTCAGCTCTTTTTTCAAAATTTTATACTCCCCTACCGGATTTTCCGATTCAGCCGAGATCAGGTACAAAAGTTCTCGCGTACGCTCAATATGTTTCAAAAATGTAACGCCAAGCCCGCGGCCAACAGATGCTCCTTCGATCAAACCCGGAATATCGGCAAAAACAAAATCCCTGTCATGAATCTCAACCACTCCCAAGTTCGGTTCCAGAGTTGTGAATGGATAGTCGGCAATTTTCGGTCTGGCATTCGAAATAACTGAAAGTAATGTTGATTTGCCGGCGTTAGGAGAGCCGATGAGACCAATATCAGCGATCAATTTTAATTCCAATTTAATTTCTTTTTCTTCGCCGGGAAGTCCGTCTTTAGACCACTCAGGCGCTTGTTTTATCGATGATGCAAAGTGTTGATTACCCCAGCCGCCATTTCCGCCCTTGGCGGCAATAAACTCCTGACCAACACCAGTCATATCAACAATCAACTCATCACATTCCTTAATTGTGGTACCTTGTGGCAATTTTAATATTAGGTCTTGGCCATTTTTACCATGCATATTTTTTCCACTACCGTCTAGGCCATTTTCGGCTTCAAAATGTTTACGGCTATCAAAAAAGGTCAGAGTATTAACATTGTTATCGGCAACAAAAATTATACTGCCGCCATTTCCGCCGTCTCCGCCGTCTGGACCACCCTTAGATATATATTTTTCACGGCGAAAAGAAACGGCTCCGTTGCCGCCTTTGCCCGCTTTGATCCGTATTGTTACTTCGTCTGTCATCCGAGTTTGATAATAACAGAAACGAGACTAGTTGACAACAACGACGCGACACTTTATATTGATAACGCCCACTTGTACATCTAACTGCAGGATCGGTGGTACTATGCCAAGATGCTGGGATTGTCATACGTATATCATACGCTTTGGCGTTGAGCATTGCATGCGCACGGCGTTTGATCTTACGGGAAGACCATTCGACGTACTGATCTGCCCGATTTGCCGCGCCACCTACATACCTGAGGGAGGACAAATCTGGCTCTGTGCCGTACCGGGCTGCATGACCATGCTCGATACCAGTCGGCTGCCAGATGAAGACCTATGGTTGAACACGTATGAGCGAATCATCCTCCGCTGCACCAATGGCCACAAAACCGAGATCAGTGGCTACTGCAGTCACACGCCAACTATCATCGGGTTGGCGTCAGTTGCCTACCCGCGCACCAATTTCTAGCGTCCGGCTGACCGCCGGCGTTTTTTTATTAAAATATGTGTTTTTTGTATCGATCGATAAGTTTTTCACATATGAAAATGACTTCTTTCGGAGCTGTTTTCATTTCCTTATAGGTTTTATTTAGTACACAAATCCCTTTATCACACTGTCGCCAACACTTACTGATCGGCGGGAAACTACTCCCCAGCCAGCATAGTTCATCTCAGCAACAGTAAACGAATTGCCACTAACTGATTCCACAAAAGCAACATGTCCCCACCAGCTTTCACGGGTAACCATAATAGCACCGACTACAGGAGCTTTTCCGGTAGCATAACCGGCTCGTTGAGCACTACCAAGCCAGAGACCGGCATTTCCCCAACTTGCAGGCACTGATCTTCGAGTAGCAACATAATATGTACAATAACCGTACGGATAGCCGTTTGCTTTTGACCCAATTTTATAGCTGACCGAGGCAACTTTTGTTTTGCTTGAAACAGCCGCAACAGTTGTTTTCTTTTTAGCCGCGATTTGTGCCGCGCTCGGTTCCCAGCCGTCTGGTGGAATTTTTAGATTTTGGCCAGGCTTAATCATATCGGCATTTGTAAGATCATTTGCAAATTGCAGAGATGAAACTTTAACATTAAACCTCATCGCTAACCCTGAAAGCGTGTCACCGTTTTGGACGTTGTAAAATATATTTTTTTCTCTGGGACCTGTTGATTCACTGGCAGCAGGCGTTGTTTCTTCACGCGTAGTAACAGCAGTGATTGTATTTTTCGTATCAAGAGCAAAAACACCTGAATTAGGATCAGTTGATGAAGTTGTAACCATGTTTTCAACCGCAGTTGTTGCGTTGGGGATCAGCGGGGTATATCTACCGATAGACGAGGCAATTGCGATTTGGCTTGAAGGATTGGCCGGAATCAAGTTATAAAGGTTATCAGCGCCTCGAACAACAATGACGTTACAGAGAGCAACTATCAAGCCCAAGAGAACTATGATAATGTGCGGGGCAAAACGGCGTTGTACTAAAAAACTCTTGGCCGATTTGAATCTGTTCACCACCCTTTGGGTGGTCTTGCCCAAAGCGTCCCGTTTGATTAGCTTTGAGTAGTATGCCAAGAATTGCGTAAATTTATTTGACTGGTTTTTGCTTTTTAGCTTAAGTCCAAGGTTTGTTATTTTGTCCAGGACTCGGTTCCCCTTCGAAATTTTTATTTTTTTGGACTCCGTACTAAGCGGAGGTTCTTCATCAAAACTAAACAATGCGATAATGGTCCTCCTGACCTTATAGACACATTTTTGAGTTTAACAAGCAGGTATTTTTTTGTCAAGCCTTTTTCGATAATTTTGATTAATTTCGACTCAAAACTTGCCTGCCCTGTAGTCAGCTTCGCTGTACTACTGGGGTCAAACCTTTTTTGTTTTTAGACCTGAAAATCCGCTTATAAAATTAAAATTTACTCAATCAAAACACTCACTTCCTGCACAGAAAACGCCAGCAATGTAATACCTGTGGGGCCGGAAAAATTGTTGTTGTTAAGAGTAAAATTAAACGTGCCGGAGCCGAATCCCGCCAGATCGAGAGTGATTGATAAATCAGCGACTGAGAGATTTGTAATTTTTTCTGCCGGACCGGATACAATTACATCAACTGCGTTAGGTGTAATTGATGAGATCCTAAGTCCTGGAGCTAAGTTTTTGCTGGATATTGGCACTCTGACGCTTTTTGCCGACAAATCTTTTATCACTACAATTGTGACTTTTATCTCAGGGCTGCCATCGGTCTTAACCCCAAGGGGCAAGTTTAAATTAGTATTGGCGGATAATGATTTCGACAAGCTGGAAATATCTATCGCCTGCGTCGGAACTGAATTCATCAAGCGCACAGCTTCAGCCGAACCATAAATTGTAGCTGTAGACGGATCAGTTACAATCGAGGAAATTGAATATCCAGGCGCTAAACTGCCGGCAGTGATAACTTTAATTCCCAAACTCTTAACATTGCTAGCCGCAACAATTAACACCTGCGCTGAGACAGTTTTCGGTACGAAAGTAATATTACGGATTTTGTTCCCTTTGCTATCTTCGGCAGATAAAATGACACTTTTGGAAAAACTTTCCCGTTCACCATTTAAGACAATTTCCACTGTTGCCTGGCCAATGCCATCAATTAGGCTTTTGGGGCCTGATAATTTTGCTACATTGGGCGAAAAAATTACGTCACCTGCGACCATATTTTCAGCCGTATTGCCAACGATCTTGGCTGTTACCGGTACGTCTTTTTCAATCGCAGGCTCAATAGTTAGGTTCATAACCGATGGATTTTTGGAAACTATCGACACTCCCGAAACTTGAGTCGCAACATTGATTGCAATACTGTGAGTCCCGGGAGTTAATCCGGCCAGATCAACATAGGCAGAAAAGCTTGAACTTGATAACTTATTCCAGGTGCCGGTTTCGGCCGAAATACTTATTGAGACAGTGTCTTTTTCCAAAATTGCCACGTAGCCGGGTGTGAGGTTAATTGCCGAAACCGGTATTTCGGCCGGAAAATTTTTTACCGATGTTTTAACCGTCGCAGCGTACATCCACAAGAAAAGCGAGACCAATATAGCCAATGTCTTGATGTGCCAGTTTTTGCTGAAAATGCTAACTATTTTCATTTTTTTTCGAATTTTTTTAACAAAAATGAGCTGCTGTCTTTTTTAACCGATTTGCGGAGCAAGCGTGATAACCGCGTTTTCAGGCGCTCTTCGCTTATTCTTCTCTCAATTTCACCGCCCACGGCAATTGACAAAGAGCCGGTTTCTTCTGAAACCACAATTGCTACGGCATCCGAAACTTGAGTAATCCCAATCGCCGCTCTGTGCCTTGTTCCCATATTCCGACCCGCCTCAACTTCGGCCACTGGAAGAATTGAAGATGCTGATATTATTTTCGTTCCGACAATTATTGTTGCGCCATCGTGAAGTGGCGATTTCGGATAAAAAATTGAGTTAATTATACCGGAGCTAACTTTGGCCTCGACAGAGATTCCATTTTCAATATATTCCCGAAGACCGGTGGTTCGTTGAATCACAATTAGAGCGCCAATTTTTTGTTTTGAAAGATTGTCACAGGCTAGAGAAATTTCATCTAGAAGTTTACTAAAATCATCCTTAGACATTTTTATGTCGGACCAAAAGCGCGGACGGCCAAGTTTTTCAAGTGCATGACGAAGCTCGGGCTGAAAAACAATTGGAATAGAAATTGCTAATGCCGTGGTCAAAAACCCGAGAATATAGTTAAGCAGCACCAAATCAAATATTTTGGCCAATAGCATAGCAAAAAATAAAATCAAAAAACCATAGAGTATGCGGAGAGCCCTGGTTTCATACAAAAACATATATATCCAATAGAAGAGAATAGCAACAATCAGAACATCAAAAATAGTTGAAAAATGAAAACTCAAAACCAAACCGGAAACAAAACCGTCAAAACTTGGCCAAATCGACAATATGTTAGAATATAGATCGGACAAAATCCCCTCCAAAACAATTATAACAAATTTCTAACAACACCCGAGTTTCAATTTCTAACAATCTTTTATTTAGTTGTTAATATTTGTTTGTGATTTGGAAATTGAGATTTGTGATTTTATAAGGTTTGTTTGGTTTCCAAAATACGAAAAGCCTGAACAGTATCACCGATGGAATATTTGGCCCCGAGAGACAGCCCCATGCCAGCTTCGGTTCCGGCCGAAATCGAGGACGCCTGATCCTTTTCGCGACGAAGAGATTCGATTTTTCCGCGCCAGATTTCTTTATTTGCAGATACTATTTTGACTAGATCACCAGTTTTGAATTCTCCTTCATCTGCACGGAAACCGATGACTACGTCTTTCTTGTCATTTCTAAATTCTACTAGAATTTCGCCTTTTCCGTTTTCAATTTCGGTCACAATCGGGGGAAGAAGATCTTCGAGAATTTTCTTAACATCGTCAACCAACTCATAAATAACTTGATATTCAAAAGTTGAAACTTCTGATTTATCAATGATTTTTTTGGCCGGAAGCGAAATCGAAACCCGAAAAGCTAGGATTACCGCTTTTGTTGCCGCGGCCATCGCCGCATCGGATTCGGAAACCGAGCCGACTCCGTCTGAAATAATCTTTATTTTTAAGTCCGGATGGGTAATCTCGGACAAGGCTTTGCGAATTGCTTCCAGCGAGCCGGCTACGTCTGATTTGATGATCAAATTAAACTCAACTTTTCCTGATTCGCCCTTGCTGATTGATTTTGCCGCGTAACGCCTGACAATATTTTTCTCCAAAAACTTCTTGGCCGCAACTTTAGCCTCTTTCTCCGATTCAAACGAAACCAATCTTTCACCAAAATTCGGCAAGGATTTTAAGCCGGCAACTCTGGCCGGTATTGACGGGCCGGCAATCTTGAGTTCGTTACCGGTAAAATCCTCGAGGATCCTGACCTTGCCATAGACCGGACCGATTGCGACAGCATCACCGACTTGCAAACTGCCATTTTCAATTAAAATTACAGCCAGTGCACCGGCACCTTTATGCTGGTGAGATTCAATCACAATACCGGTTGCCGGGGAATCCGGATCGGCGGTTAATTCCAAAAGATCAGATTGCAAAATTATTAATTCTAATAGTTGGTCAATCCCTTGGCCGGTTTTGGCCGAGATCTCTACGATCGTCGATTTGCCACCCCAATCTTCACCGATAAGCCCATATTCGGAGAGTTGCTGCCTGGTTTTCATAATATCGGCACTTGGCAGATCAACTTTATTTATGGCAACGATAATTGGAATATTGCTTTTCTGCGCATTTTCGATGACCTCTTTTGTTTGAGGCATAATCCCGTCATCGGCAGCCACAATCAAAATAACAATGTCGGCAATAGATGCTCCGTGAGTGCGCATGGCGGAAAAAGCCGAGTGACCAGGAGTGTCGATAAAAGTGATACTTCTGGTTGGTAATTCTTTTCCGGACTTGCCCTGAAGCGAGCTTCGCTCTGCTTCGGGGTCAGGTATTTGAATATTATAGGCTGATATATGCTGAGTAATACCACCGGACTCTCCGGCAACAACGTGAGTTTCTCGAATCTTGTCCAAAAGAGAAGTTTTGCCATGATCGACGTGGCCCATAATCGTGACAACCGGTGGACGCGGTTTTAGGTTTTTCGACTCGGTAATTTTTACAGCCTCGACTGAATCGGCATCTTTGTCATCACCTTTTACAACTTCGAGTCCTAAATCATCACCGATAATTTCTGCAGTCTCAAAATCAATATTTTCATTAATGTTAGCCATTACGCCGCTTTTAATCAGTTGGCTGATGACTTCTGTGACTGGAAGCCCGGCTTTTTCGGCAAAATCCTTAACCGAAACAACTTCGGAAATTGTGACCTTTTTCTTTTCTTTCGGCTCGGTTGTGGCTTCAGGCTTTTTTTGATAATCAAAAGCCGGCTGCTTTGCCGCCGCTTTAGTTTCTTTCTTCGATAATTTCCTCTTTTTAATTGCCATGTATTTTGATTTATCTGTGTTTCTTTAGTGAAAAAAACTGTGTGGTGGAGTTTTCTGGAAAGTTAAATTTTTTGATAGCTACGACTTGCATTGTAACACGCTCAGGCAAGAAAAACAAACAGAAATCCCGTTATCAGCCAAAGTAGCCGATAATTGTAACTTCGATAACGTGAGCAGATATTCACACGGAATTTTAACTTAATCAAAATATAAATTTAAACACTTTCATTCTTAAACGATCGACGATATTCAAAAGGTTATCATTGCTTACTATCTTTTTTAAAAAGAGACTCCAAGTGATTCTCAATGTCAGTCTTGTCGACTCGTAAATACGCCACATATTCTTTAATTCCGAGCTCTCTTATTATTAAATCTATCTTATCAGCACGGACATACGGACACGCCCACAAACTCTTCTGAACTTGTTTGTACCCAACCCTTTTGATTGAGCGGCGAAACTGATCCCTTTTTACGCGAATGTTTTCCGGTATATCAAAAGACAACATCCGCCACTTGCCATCAATTGATGTATCATCTGATTCCTCCATTATTTTTATTTTACCTTTATTGGTCAGCCTCACGGAATTACTCTTTCGATTGAGTGATATATAACCGGACCGCTCCATGCTCCGAATGTGATTATCAAACTGCTTAAAATTTTTGTAATATAAATTCTGCCTCATACCCGACAAAGTTAGGGGATATACAACTTCATCACCAAACCTGGAGAGCTCAATAAGAATTTTGGATGTAAAATTTAAAACTTGTTTAAATTTGCTTTTTCTCATTTGATTCTATAATAACAATTCTTTTGGATATACACGATCGACTATAATTAGAAGATAATATTTTTAAGTCTGAGATTGATTAACACGTAAATATAGCAAAAAAATACAAAATCCCATTGACAAACAGATAAATACGTTGATCTGGCTTCGTGCACTGCGAGGCGGATGGTAGAGGAATCACGCGAAGTGAAACCTCCAAAAGCTCCCCGCAACCTCTTTGCGAGGAGTGGAAAAAGTGAAATAGTCCAACATTATCAAACCAGCCAACTTATACGTGGCTGTTTTTTAGTTCTAATTTCTTTAGTCGTAATTTAATTTTTTCTTGTTCTTCAATGATTGTATTAATATCACCAGAATGCTGTTTAAATAAACGATCAATTCGAGCATCCAATCGTTCTATTTCTTCTTTCAGTTCCCGAATACCAAGCGATAACTCAGATCTGGTGGTTTTGAGTTCGCTTTCTATATCGTCAAATCGTTTGTCAATTTTATCAAAACGATTCTGAGTATCAATCGAATAGTTGGCCATCAATTCTGCCAAATCTTCGATTGTCATTTTTAGACCTTTTTTAATCATATCTGTATTGTATCACCAGCCATTAAAACTCTGTCAATTAGGGGGTTTTAAATATATTTGCTTCTATACCATTTAAGAAGCTACAGCGTACTAAATGGTATAGATAGAGGTTTTTTATAATTCAGGAGAAGATAAAACGGTAATAATTAGAAAAACTTTGAAATCTCATGTACAGGCTGAGATACATAGGTAACACTTCTGGTATTATCAATTCGGAAAAAGAGTTGATAAAACAGGAAGGCTACCGATGAAAAACTTTAAGATGACAGCGCCCAATATTACCCAACCGATAATATATGGAACTGTTGGATTTAAAAGAAAACCAATCATCTTACAAGATAAAGTTGTCCGATGGAGAGGCATAGCAAACCAGATTAATTTATCTCCATCAGGCAGACTACGGCTGGAGTGGATGATCTTTTACGAGACAGTTGGCGGTCATAATGCCACTAAAACAGCTGACCACTTTGACATATCGAGAAAGATATTTTACAAGTGGTTTAACCGTTTTGATAACGGTAAAGTCCAGCTCTTGTGTGATCAATCGAAAGCTCCTAAAAACACCAGAAAACCGGAGATAACATTTGAAGAAGAATGCCGGATCAAAAAGCTTAGAAAAAAACATATCCATTACGGCAAGAGAAAATTGGCCGTTAAATATTTCAAGAAATACAAGAACAAAATCTCCAGCCATAAAGTTCAATATGTTATCAATAAGTGGAGTATTTATCCCGATGTCGCAAAGCACGATAAACTAAAACTGAAGCTAAAAAACCAAATCAAAAAGAATCGGATACAGAAATTAAAGATCAAAGACGAACATTGGTTTTTACTTCATTTAGATACCATTGTTATCTACTGGGGAAGTTTCAAGAGATACATATTAACAGCAGTAGATCATCACGGGAAAGTGGCTTATGCCAGAATGTACAAAAGTAAATCTTCCAAGAATGCTAAAGATTTTCTTTACCGACTCCATTACTTAATTGATGCCAATATTCTAAATGTTCAAACCGATAACGGATCAGAGTTCTATGCCGAATTTGAAGAAGCATTAAATCAGCTGGAAATACTTCACTGGTTTTCCAGAAACAGAACACCAGAAGACAACGCTGAAGTTGAAAGATTCAATCAAACCCTGCAAACAGAGTGGCTCAATGATGGTAATTTCTGCCTTGATACAAACAAGTTTAACTGCAATTTAACAGAGTGGTTAATCGAGTACAATTTTGAAAGACCACATGAAACCCTTGACTACCTTACTCCCTTTGAGTACCTTGAGAATACACTAACACTTAATCAAAAAGTGTTACCTATGTACTCAGCCTGTACATCTCATTGACAAACAGAAAAAAGTGTGCTATTGTTATGGTGACAAGTTAAGGTGATTTCATGTCGATTTCTCCTTAACAAGTGGTAAATATCCCATGCCGCCACAAGCGGCTGGACAATTGGAGTGATACGAATGACACACAAAGATTTCACGCTTGTACAGCTGTTTGTGGGGGTGGTGTTCGTGACCGTTGTCACCGCCACGATAGTGGCGATTGTCGATGACTGCCGAATGAAATCCTTCGACGGGGTCCAGGTGGCTTCGGCCGCCACTGACCCCGAGTACCAGCCGTATCCCGATTTGATCATGGATGAGCCGCAAATGACGGAGGCTGGTTGGAGCGATGGGACAATACCCCCCCTCCAACCATTGGAGCCGACCCGCCCCAGTAAGAAGTATGTCGCGCTACAGGGAAAACTAACCCCCTGCAGTCGCGACTTCCTGGGGGTAATGCCCTGGGAGAGGGACAAGAACTTCAAGATGGTGACCTCCCTGGCTAGGGAGATCACCGTTCCGAGATCGCCCTATATCCGAGTCTGCTGGCTCGGAAAAGGGAGGGTTCATGTCGCCTTTGGCGACGCTCGCATTGTTCTTGAGCCGACCGAAGATGTAGAGGGGGTTTTTCTCCACAGCAGCGTTCCTTCAGCAGAGGTGCAGGTCAGTACCTCGCAAAAGGAGCACAAAACGAGGTACCGGATTACCGCATTCAGGTAGTCCGGCACCTCAATAACCGCCAGCCCGAACCTGTTAAGGTTCGGGCTGGTTTCTTTATTCTAAGGCAAATACCGCCGGCGTTAGCCAGCGTGTGCGTTTGAAGCGTTAGCATTAGGCTAGGTATAATAAAATCACCCCAATCCGACCAAGGAAGGAGGTGATTTTTTCATGACAAATGGTAGATTGTACAAACTAGATCATTGCACATATCTCTGTCAGTATCATCTGGTTTGGACCCCGAAGTACAGAGGAAAAGTTCTCGCCGATAAATATATCAAAACAGAACTGAAAAGAATATTCAAGTTAATTTGCAACTGGAAACACTTCAGGATTAGAGCCTGGCATATCGGCGATGAACATATCCACTTGTATCTCATTATTCCACCGAAGTATTCTGTCTCGTATGCTGTCGGACTCATCAAGTCCAAATCCAGCTCTTGGCTCAAGAAGAAAAACAAAAAGATTCCCCAAGGTAGTTTCTGGTGTCGAGGATACTTTGTCTCCACAGTCGGTATCAACGAGTATGCTATTAAAACATATCTTCGTGACCAAGACAAAAAGAGAGTTGATAAACTGAAACTTGGATTCTGGTCATAGACGTTAGTCTCCCAGAAACAGATACCGCCAGCATTCGCTGGCGGTATTCATTATTCATAAATGATTAGTTTTTTGATAAGATAAATAAAGACAAATTAATATTGAAAAAAGAATATGAGTAGGAGGGTTTTAACTTTAATAATATCTCTGGTTTTTATTTTTAGTGTACTGTCGGTCTATTTTGGGTTCTGCGGTAAGAATACTAGTATTAAGACTTACGCTGCTAGCGGGTCTATAGTATTGAATACCCGAACTGACTGGGAACTCGGAACACTTGGCAATATTGATTCCGTAACCGCTCCTGGCAGTATCAAAAAAGATGTAAAAACAGCTAGTGAGGTTAGCTTAGGAACTATTTATGATGAAGATCCATCACGGGTAACGGCTTCTTATGAAAACTACAAGGCAAACTTGATTCACAGCCCTTGCGGTAGTGATTGTTCCTGGCCGTCATTTCCTTCTCCCCCAGGAGAGCACTACTGGGTAATGGACATGGGGGAAATCAGGATGCTTAATGGACTAAAAACTACAAGCAATTGCCCGGTATCAGGTGGCGGATATGTTTGGACTAATCCGCCACCAGGAGGAATTGATAGCTGTCCAGTGGCTGTACCAGATGGTTCATATGCAAAATTTTCTGTATCGCTAAATGGCTCCGATTACACATTCATCGAAAATTATGACGTAGGCTCACACATACCAATGGGCTGGTCCGCATTTACCACAACACCTGCCAGGTATGTCAAAATTGAATCAAATTATTATGGTTACGACAGTGTCAATAGATGGTATTATGGAATTGATAGGCTTCAAATAAGGGAGGCGAGTGCACCATCTACCCACCTCTCCTCTACCACTCAACTCGATGCTGGGGCGCATACAACAATGAATTGGACGACGTTTGCTCCTGATGATGATATTCCTGCTAATACTTCGGTTAATTATCGCTTTAGAACATCTGCCGATGCTGCAACATGGGGATCATATACTGCTTCAACCGCATCATCAGCTTCAATTGACATTGAAACACTTCTGGGAGGTACTGACGCGGCCAAACGCTATCTTCAAGTAGAAACAACTTTAGCCAATACCGACGGAGCCAGTACTCCGACACTAAACGCATACACTGCTAACTATGAGTATTCGGTTTTAGATCATGTAACGGTAAGTCCTGCTACCGCCTCAGTTGTTACCGGTGGAACACAAGCTTTTTCTGCCATCGCCTATGACGATTCAAGTGCTGTCATCTCCGGCGCAACATTTAACTGGAGCGCTGATTGTGGAAGCATCGATGGCAGTGGAAATTACACCGCTCCGACCGTCGCCGGAACTTGCATTGTAACGGCGGAGAGTACATTGGATGGCGTAACAAAATCAGGAACGGCAACAGTAACGGTGACAGCTACCCCACCGCCGGATCCCACCTGTTCTGATGGAGTGCAAAATGGTGATGAGACCGGAATAGATTGTGGCGGAAGTTGCTCTGCCTGTCCTGTCACGCCGCCGTCTGATGGTTGCGCCAACGTTAACTACATTAAGATTTCTCCGACTCCGGAAATGATACAAATAAATCAGGGAGTAACTTTTACCGCTTCCGCCTATGATGCCGACAATAATCTGTTGTCGGACATCGATTTCAGCTGGCAAAAATCAGCCGGCACTCTAAACACTTCTGGAGAGCACAGTCAAATTGCCCGTTACATTGCACCGGCAACAGTTGGTAATCAATGGATCAAAGCCTTGGCTTGCAACAAGGATAATACCATTAACTTTAATGTTTCTTTAAGTACTCCGACTGCAATTTCGATCTCAGTTTCACCGGATGATGTATATCTATCACCCGGAGCTAAACAACAGTACACGGCAAAGGTAACAAACCAAGACGGAGTTAATATCACCTCGTACTGTCCGGTGACATGGACAATGCAAACCCCGACTGCCGGAACAATCAGCACCTCAGGCTTACTGACGGCGGCCAATTCCACTAAACGTTGGCAAGATTCAATCAAAGCGACTGCCAGCTGTTTCGGTTTGTCAGAGTTTGATGTTTTGTCTTTTACCACTGCGACTACCGAAAGAAGATTGGATTATCTCAGTATGTCATATCCGACATTGACCGCCAAAAAAGGTACAATTGAAACCTTTGATCTGGCAGCCACCGCTCTTGACCAATTTGGAGCTTTTCTCCCTGGAGCAACTTACAGTTGGGAGTTTTTGGATCAACAAATAGGTAGCTTTTCCGTAATTGATGGTTCAAGCCGCAAGATCAACATTAAAACTTCCGATAATTACGGTTGTTACTGGTACAAGGTTAAAGCTACTGCCAGTTACAATGGAGTAACTTTGTCAAATTTTAGTTCAGTTTTGATTTATCCGGCTGATTACAAAGCGGCTTACAATGGCTGTCAACAAAATCAACGGAGTCTTGGCCAGCAACTCTTAACAGCATTAACCGGCGCCAAAAGTGCTTTAGCCGGCGGACAGGAGTTGACTAATATTAATGTTGGCGACAAAAGATATTTACGGCCGAATCAGGTTGAACATTTTATTCCCAGTGCTCGTGATCAGTTAGGCAATCCGATTGACACTGCAAATGAGTTTGTCTTGCTTAATTCCAATGCCGGAGCCTTGGCTAAAGATGGGACATTTATCGCTACCAATATCCCGGGAACCTACAATGAAGCGATAGAGATTAAGGCTTCCAGCGGTGGCAAAACTCTTAGTCAGAAAGTCAGCATTATTGTTAGTAATGATAAACCGCAAGCGGTAAGTTTTAATGTAAATGGTAATGTTAAAATTGCTCCGAACAGTTACTACTGGCTGTATGTCGGATTAAAGAATCAATACGGTGAGACGGTTTTAGTCAATCCGACTGTTAAACTTGAAGACGTTTCAGGGGAAAACCTATTTGGAATTGAGAATACCTCAGTAATTAAAGCTAACGGTGTTAAAGGCAGCTGGAAGAAAGCAATTAAAGTTACTGTTGATCTGGAGAAACTTAATCTGCGGATCAGTGATGAAAACAATAAATGGCAGGGTTTGTCGCCAACAGCTTATGTTAATTTGGAGATTGATGATAAATATGACAATCCGGAAACTTGTTTTAGCCAAGGTTTACCGTGCAATCCGGAGATTAGTGATTGTGGAAACGGTGCCGGCAGCCAAGATGATGACAATGGTGGCATCAAAGGATTAATTGGCAGAATAATCGATTCAATTGCTGATATTCTTGCTCAAATGACGAGAGAGAACTTGGTTTCGGTAATTATTGCTCTCATCGCACTTGGTTTGTCGTTATTAGCTTTGGCACTTTCTGCCTTGGTGAATCTCTTGGCGTATATTCGTCCAAACGAAATCCTCTCTTTGTTCGTTAAAGGCAAAAGCAAAAAACATGCAGCCGGAATTGTTTATGACTCATCAACAGGATTGCCTATTCCTTTAGTTAGAATTATTCTCTTCAGGGCCAGAGACAAGAAACTGATTAGAACCGTAATTAGTGACAAAAATGGCAGATTTGCGCTAGAAACTCCTCCGGGAGGAGAATACTATATCGAAGTTCAGAAGGAGGGGTTTGGACTAATCAGTCAAGATTATTTTTCAATCAAGGAAAATATATTGGCCTACGAAAACAATTACGCTGGAGGAATTTTTAGACCGGCCGAGGCTGAGCTAGTATTTCCTAAAGCTATCCCGCTGGTTTCCAATATTGACAGTGTAAAATTCTCAAAATGGATATTGTCGTTTGAAACAATAAATAAGGTTTTGCGGGTACTAAATTATCCGCTAATTATTGCCGGAGTAACACTGGCTATTTTTGCTTTTATTAAAAGCCAGTCCGTATTCAGCTACATAGTCCTGATTTTGTATGTAATTACGATTTGTTATTTAATTTACAAACTCCTAACTTCCACCAGAATGTTTGGTGTTGTCACCAATTCAAAAACCGGAGCGAAAGTTGATTTAGCCGTAATCAGGGCAATATCTGAAACCAGCGGCAAATTGGTCAGGACATCGGTTTCAAATGCCAAAGGAAGATATCTCATTATATTGCCGAAAGGTTATTACAAAGTTCTTTCTTCCAAATCAGGCCTTGAACAATCAGAGGATGTCAAAATTAATGCCAAAAATGAACTTAGTATTTCGAAAACCAAAATTTTAATGTCAGACGTCAAATTAAATGCAGGGTCAACAATTGAAACCGGTAATTCCCAACTGACAAGTCCTCCCAAAAAGGTCTTTTCAGACTCTTCGGAGATAATTGAAAAATTTAGCTCGAAACAGCAACAATACCAAACACCAGATTTAAATAATTTAGGAATTTCGCATTTAATTAGTGACAACCCAGCCATTGGTTATCAACAAGAACGAAAGAGACTAAAAACTCCAAATGAGATCGAACCAAAAGAGAAATCTCGCCCCAACTGGCAACTACCGAATAATAAATCTCCTCTCTAACCAGAAAATCCGCTAGCTAGAACCAACGGATTTTCTTCTGGACTTTTTACTGTTTTCCCCACCAGTTCACATCAGGTTGGGGTTTGTCATTTTCAGAGTTTTGGTTGATTTCCAAATCTACTTTTGGGTCATATGTCCTGATCGTTGGCATTGAATCTTCGGGCTTATCGAGTAAGGAATTATGTAAATCACTCGGCTTGTCATCAACTAATTTTTTCTCAATATCACTAACCGGTTCTTTTATTTTTTTCGTCGTGTTCTTTTGCTTAATTTTATTCGGTTGCTCTTTTTTAGTTTTTGTTTTCTCTGGGTTTTTTTCTGCAGAAGATTTAGCTTTTAGCTCTTTTTTAGGCTTTTCCACAGTAACAATCGGCGCAATCGGCTGCTCCGGAATATCTTCCTTTTCTTCCGGCCGCACGACAGTCATGGATGAAACCTTGTCCCCGGCGCGCAATTTCATTAATGTCACACCTTGAGTATCACGACCGAGTCTTTTGATGTCTTTTACAGCCATTCTGATAAATTGGCCGTTTTTTGAAGCAATCAATGCGTCACCTAAGTCATCAAATATAACTTCCATGCCGACCAGATTACCGGTTTTTGGCGTACAATTAGCGACCTTGACCCCAATTCCGCCGCGATTTTGTATATTGAAATTTTTAATCATCGTTCGCTTGCCAAAACCGTTTTCAAGCACCGTTAACAGATCCGGGAAACCGGCTTGAGGAGAAAAGTATTTTTCACCGTCGGCAATGATTGAACTGCCGACAACAAAATCACCAACCCGAAGCTTCATGCCAATTACTCCGGCAGCGCTTCGTCCCATTGATCTGACATCGGCCTCTTTGTAGCAAATTGCCAAACCCTTGTTTGAGACCTCGACAATAATGTCTTTGCCGGAAGACATTGCTACCCACTTAAGTGAATCCCCGCTGGCCAATTTAATTGCCGCGATGCCGGTTTTTCGAATATGCTGGTATTTCTCAACTTCGGTGCGTTTTACGATTCCTTTGGATGTTGTCATGACAAAATACTTTCCGGAAATGTTTTCATTTTTCTTGACCGGCAATACTGCTGTCACTTTTTCGTTTTGCGATAATTGAATAATATTGACGATTGGGATGCCTTTTGATTGGCGCGAAGTCGCTGGCAATTCGTAGACTTTATTAGCAAAAATCCGTCCGGCATCAGTAAATATGAATAGGTCATCGTGCGTAGATGCGGCTAGCATATGAACAACACTGTCTTCCTCTTTCGTCTCGATACCGATAATTCCTTTACCACCCCTAATTTGTTTGCGGTAGGTATCGACAGGCTGGCGCTTTACGTAGTTGCCACGAGTCATCGTTATAATCACTTGCTCGTCCGGAATTAAATCTTCGGCAGAAAATTTGCCAATGCCGGAATCGACAATTTGCGTTCGACGTTCGTCACCGTATTTATCTTTGACTTCATTCAAATCATCTTTAATTAAGGCCAAAATCTTTTCCGGATGAGCAAGTAAATCTTCTAAGTGAGCAATGATCTTTAGCTTCTCCTGGTATTCGTCTTCAATTTTCTTTCTTTCAAGCGCAGCCAAAGCAGACAGTCGCATATCAAGAATTGCGCTCGCCTGAGCATCAGATAAGCCAAAATTAGACACCAAATTTTTCGCCGCCTCTTCTCGATTAGCCGATTTTTTGATCGTCTCAATTATTTTATCAATCGAATCAAGCGCCTTAATTAAACCTTCGAGAATATGTGCTCGCTCCTGTGCTTTTTTCAGCTCAAATTTACTTCGGCGTTCGATAACTTCCTGGCGATGCTTAACAAAGAAATCTAATACGGTTCGCAGATTCATAACTCTCGGTTCGAGCGACGGCGTAAGTGCTAATAAGTTCACATGAAATGCAGTTTGGAGCTGGGTTAATTCGAACAATCTGTTTAAGACTTTTTTCGGATATGAGTTGGCTTTAAGTTCGATAACAACCCGTACACCTGTTCTGTCTGACTCGTCACGCAGATCGGAAATACCATCAATTTTATGATCCTTGACTAGCTCAGCAATTTTTTGAATTAAAGTTGATTTATTCACCTGAAAAGGAATTTCGCTAACGATAATACGAAAGCCCCGCTTGGCTTCCTCAATTTCAGCTTTTGCCCGCATAACCACTTTGCCTTTGCCAGTGATATATACCTGTTTGATTTCCTCAATATCAAAGATTAGCCCGCCGGTTGGGAAATCTGGTCCTTTTACGAACTGGGTCAAATCTTCCGAAGACGCCTCCGGGTTGTTGATCAAGTGTATTACGCCGTCACAAAGCTCGTTTAAATTGTGCGGAGGTATTTTCGTTGCCATGCCAACAGCGATTCCATCGGTTCCATTTAATAGCAACTGTGGCACACGGGCGGGCAGAACGCTCGGTTCCTGTTTCGTTCCATCATAGTTGTCAACGAAGTCAACTGTGTCTTTATCAATATCAAGAAGCATTTCTTCGGCAATTGGCTTCATTTTTGCCTCGGTGTAACGCATAGCTGCAGCGCTGTCTCCGTCCATCGAACCAAAGTTTCCTTGGCCATCGACTAGCGGATAACGCATCGAGAAATCTTGGGCCATCCGGACCATGGTGTCATAAACTGCGACATCACCATGCGGATGGTATTTACCTAAAACTTCACCGACAACGGTAGCGGATTTTCGATATTTGGCAGTCGATTTCAGACCGATATCGTGCATAGCGTAAAGCACCCGGCGATGTACCGGCTTTAAACCGTCGCGAACATCCGGTAGAGCACGCGAGACAATGACGCTCATGGCGTAATCCAAATATGACTCTTCCATTTCGGAACGAATATCACGATCAGCAAGTCTGCCAACATTTGGATCAACGACAAACGCCGCCGGTTCTTCATCCGACTTTTCATCCAAATCTATTTCGGAAACATTGACTGTTTGGATATCTGGGCCGCTCTCTGGATTGTCAATCAGCTCAATTTCCTCATTTGTATCTAATTCATCTGGCATAATTCCTCAATGGTTAAACGTCGAGATTTTTAACGCTTTTAGCATGCGTTTGAATAAACCGTTTTCTTGGCAAAACTTCATCACCCATCAAAGTAGTAAATACTTCGTCGGCATTGTCGGCCTCCGAGATTGAAACCTGAAGCAATGTCCGGTGCTCTGGATTCATTGTTGTTTCCCAAAGCTGAGTCGGGTTCATTTCACCCAAACCCTTGTATCGCTGAATGGATATGGCGGCATTCGGATTTTTTGCTCGGATATCTTTGATTAGTTGATTTCTCTCTACATCGGAGTAGGCATATTTAATTTCCTTGCCAACCGGAATTGAGTAAAGTGGCGGCTGGGCGATATAGATGTTTCCGTCGTCAAAAAGCTGTGGAAAGTTGCGATAAAAAAATGTCAAAAGCAACGTACGGATATGGGCTCCGTCGACGTCAGCATCAGTCATGATAATGATTCGACTATACCGTAGCTTTGCGTAGCTGATGTCTTCACCAATACCAATTCCCAAGGCAACAATTAGAGCTTTAATTTCGTCAGAAGCCAACATTCGGTCCAATCTGGCTCTTTCGACATTGAGAATTTTACCACGAAGCGGTAAAACCGCTTGAAAACTTCTGTCCCGGCCCTGTTTGGTTGAACCGCCGGCTGAGTCACCCTCGACAATATACAACTCGGTTTTTTTCGGATCGCGTTCCGAACAATCGGCTAATTTTCCAGGCAAGGTCATACCGTCTAGCGCGCCTTTGCGCATAACCGTTTCTCTGGCGGCGCGGGCTGCCATCCTGGCTTTAGCTGAAAGTAAGCATTTTTCCATGACTCTTCTGCCGTCATTCGGATGCTCATCAAAATAAAAAGACAAAGCTTCTCCAGCGACGGATTCGACAATTGTGCGTATCTCCGGATTGCCTAATTTTGCCTTCGTCTGACCTTCGAATTGCGGATCAGATAGTTTGATTGAAATAATTGCAGTTAAACCTTCACGGACATCATCGCCAGTTAAAGTAATACTGCCTTTTTTGTCTCCACCATTTGTAAATCCGGACTTCTTGACATAATCATTAATAGCTCTAGTTAAGGCTGAACGAAAACCAGTCAAATGAGTTCCGCCCTCAGGAGTAAAAATGTTATTGGCAAAGGTATATGTGTGCTCTTTGAAATCATCAGTATATGCTAATGCTACTTCAACAAGAACATTATCAAGTGTTTTTTCAACATAAAATGGCGGTTCGTTTAAAGCAGTTTTGGCTTTGTTTAAATGCCTGACGTAAGAAGCTATACCGCCCTCGAAATAAAAAGTATATGCTTTCGGGAATAATTTTGAGATTTTAGTTTCTGGAATTTTAATTGATTCTTCCGTCTCTGATTTTGTTTCATCAGAAGTTTCTTCAGTCTTATTTTCCTGATCAATAATTTCCTCTTGTTCAATTTTTGCGTCTTTAATTTCCTCAATAAATTCAGGAACAGAGGTTTTTGTTCTTTTGTCAAACAAGGCAATTTTCAAGCCTTTTGTTAAATAAGCCTGCTGTCGGCAATGATTTACAACAGTCTGAAAATTAAATTCCGTTATTGGAAATATATCAAGATCCGGTGTAAAACGCTGGATAGTTCCTGTTCGATTGGTTTCTCCGATTATCTCAACCTCACCTAATACTTTGCCCCGACTGTATTTTTGCTGATATATTTTTCCATCACGGTGAACAGTAGCAATGAATTCTGAAGATAGGGCGTTAACAACGGAAACACCAACTCCATGAAGTCCGCCGGAAACTTTGTACGACGAATCGCCGCCGAATTTGCCGCCGGCGTGCAAAACCGTCAGAACAGTTTCCAGCGCCGATTTGCCGGTAGTCTTATGCTTATCGACCGGGATACCACGGCCATTATCATCAATTGTCACCCAGTTGCCATCTTCCAAGGTGATGTTGACGCAATCACAAAAACCACCCATTGCTTCGTCAATAGCATTGTCCAGAACTTCCCAAATTAGGTGGTGTAAGCCATCAATGCCGGTTCCACCAATATACATACCTGGTCGTTTTCGAACCGGATCAAGCCCTTCGAGGACGGTAATTTTTGAAGCGTCATAAGACGAAGTTGTTTTTTTCTTGTCTTCCATGAATATAAATCAAATATTAAAGGTCAAAAATAAAAAAGGCAAACCAAAATGTAAAACACTAAAATATTTGTACTTATCATTTTGATTTTTACTTTTTACTATTTAATTTTACATCAAATATACCAGAAAATCAAAGATAAAATAGGTAAATTCTAAGCTCTAGTCGCGGATAAATCGGAGCGTAAAAGTGGCATCATTACGAATAGTTTCCGAGAGGTAAATTACCCGGTTTACACTATCGTAACCCTCAACATTTTCCGGCTTCCAACCCTCGGGATATGCAAGTTTTAAATTCCAATTAAAACTTTCAACGCCGGGTTGTTTCTGTATTGTCAATGGATAGGTGAAGGTTTCATCTGATGGAGATATTTTGATTTCTCTTAAATATTTGATCTCCGTACTGCTTTTTTCTCCGGGAGCTGTTGATTGCCAATAAGCTACAACGCTTTTACCGTTTTTGATTTTGGCAGTTTTATCGGCGCCCGGACCGTCAGAGCCGGCGTCTGAACAAACTATTGAATTGATTTGTGTCGACAGTGGAAGATGGACTTTGACAAAATTACGGTTAAGACTGTCCGGCCAGTTATAACTGCCATTATGTTTTCTGGAAATTACAAGTTTCTCCTCCACTTTGCCTACACTATTGATAGCAATTTCCTGATCGATGGTTTCTGCGACATTCAAACTGCTTTTTGCTCCGCCGATATTAGCATTAGCAACATATACGTAATCGCCAGTGACATTTTTTATCGTGCCTCCGGCATTTACGGCGCTGACCAATTCCTCGACCTTGTTATTTCGAAAGTAAAATAACAGATGTTTTTCTCTTATCGCCGCAGATATTATACCGGCCAAACCCTTTTCGGTCTGCGAACCAGCCATTAATTTCTCCACAAGTTTTGGCATCATGTCGGCTAAAATTTTCTTTGGCTGATTTTCTTTTTTGTTTTCTTGATTCTGAAAATATGCAATCTCAACCTGGTACTGAACGTCCGAAAGAAAATTCTTTTCATTGATTGTAAGATTATATTCCGGCATTTCTATCGGGCCGGTAACTTTTAAGAGTTCGCGGAAAAAAGTCGTGTCCAGTGCAAAAACTCCGTCCACCCGGTTACCTGATTCTTTCTGGTAAATATCTATGACGCTCTGGGAACTTTCTGCAAAGTCCGGATAGTAGTTCGATTCCCGCATGCTCTTTGTTGAACCTTCAAATTCAGGAGGATTTAGTTCCTTGTCGCCGCGAGAGCTATAGGCTTGATCTAATTTGTAAATGTTAGTCTCAAAATCCAGTGCCGTTGCCTTGCCGTTTTCCAAATCTAGTCTGGCAAACGAGCCGATGAATCCCCCGCCAAAACGCAATTCTGTATTATTTAGGAAAAGTATTAAATAACTTTTTTTGCCGGAAAAACCGAGTTCAGACTGTAAATCGCGCGAAAGATCAGAATAATAATTAAAAAATCCTCCAGACAAATTTGAAAGCTTTACCATATTGTTGACCGCAGTTAACTCGGATCCGCTAAATTTGCTTGCATCAATTGAATCGGTAATAACTTTTGACCAACCGCTAGCTACTTTTGCGTATAAAATTCCGTTCGGCAAATTGTTAAAATAGCTTTTGCTCTTAGCTAAATAGTTATTTATATGAGCCAGATAACCGGAATCGCTGGCAAAAGCCAAATTGTTTTCTTTAGGATTTGCAATTTGTTTATATGACCCGGTCAAAAGATGGGCGCTACGGATCATGTCAACAGACATCGTCGCCTTTGACGCTTGTTTTTTGGGATACAGTAGATCCAGCGCATAAAGATCTTGTCCCGTCGACTGTAGTAAAATTAGACTATCACTAATTTTACTATCCATTTCATTAATGTTGGCTGCCAGCTTCGGTATATCTTTTGATGAAATGTTTTCAGAAAATGATAAAAAGCTATTACTCAAACTTAAGAAGTTTTTGCTAATTTTTTTCTTGGCTTCTGTAGTGGCTATAAAACAAAAAATCGATATTAAAGTAAAAGCTAGTATCAGAAAAATTAGTTGGCCGATAATTCTTTTGGCGCTGGAGCGGACTCTTGGAACTGGCGGTTCCGGAATATCCGGCTCGGCGACCGGCAGAGACGCGGATTCAGCCAAAAAATCTTCTGCGGTAAAAGTCACTTCCCCAGATTCTTCAACAACTTCTGGCTTAGCTCGTCTTTTACCCGGCCGAATATCTTCGATTTTTCTCATGTCTATATTATAGCTGGGATAACCCAAATCCGAAAATCCAATCTCAACTTCTATCATGCTGAATTTATTTCAGCATCTTAATCCTGATAAATAATATTTTGGGATTCTGAAACGAGTTCAGAATGACATTATGGGAGATTTTCGGATTCGGGTTGGGATATGGATATTGACTGGGTAGCTTTTTTTTGCTATGTTTGCGACAACACACGATCGGAGAGTGTCATGACAAACATCCGAGCAACTTTGCAGGGCATCGTCATCCACCAGTCTGCAGATCGTTCGATGGAATACGGCATCGAAACAGGTCTTGGCCACCGCCCAGTTCCGTACTGTAAATGGCACCGCGGCACTGAATGTGGAATGGTCATCCTCGACCACAGTGGTGATATCATGGTCAGCAACGACATGCTCATCATGAGCGTCACTCAGATGAACCAGAGGGTTGCCATGTGGCTGATTGAACTGCGTCTTACTCTTAGCCAGCCGAAGGAAACACTACTTGGGCTGGTCGAGGCCGGCATTTTTTCATACGCTACTGAGATCGTCGACACACCAGGCGGAAAGACGATCAACGTGTTTCGGGACAAGCTTCACCGTCATGTGCCAGACGAAATACTACTTCAGTTCTACGACTGGCAACTCCAGGCCACTGGCCACAACTACAACATATTCATCTACCCATCATAGGGCTTGACAGACTTGCTGACAGCACCGCGCTCCCCGCCGGTGCATTTTTTTGCGTCACAACTTATCATGTCTAATAATTGCGATTATTGCTCACGTGAGCACTTTTTTAAATATTTTGTATATCCACTTTCGAAAGAACATTTTTATCAATAAACTTTTTAATTAATTTATCCTCAGCAACAACTGCTATTGCGATGAAGATTTCAACATAACCTTTGATCCCAAATTCATTGACAATCCATTCAATCTCCTCGGTGCAAGGAAACGGAAAAACATACACACTTTCTTGAATTTTTAAAAAACCACTTCGAGTCAAAAACCGGCGCAATTGATCACGCTCAGAACTTTTATCTTTGGGTATGTCATAAATCACAATCCTCCATTTCCCATCCCAAATTTTTTGTCGGTCAATCGTCATCCGTTCATGGCTGATTTTATTAACTCGATCCAATCCTTTTCTTGTTAGCTCGATATACTCCTCTTTGTTTTCAGAAAACGTTTTTATATAGCCCGTGGATTTCAGATATCTAATTTTGTTTTCTAATTCTTGCTGTGCGCAATCGATTTCACCCAATAAGGACACTGCCGAATGTCGATAGATACTACTGGAACGAAAAAAAGGCGTTCCTAGTTTTAGCACAACAAGTAATAGCTTTTTCGCCGTCAATTTTACTATTTCATTGTCACTGTCTTTGTTCATTCCTGTATGATTATTGCTCACGTGAGCAGTTTTCATCAATTATTACTCTAAAAAACCCATAATCTCTATACAAGATCTGAAATTATAGCTCCTTCTGTTTTTTATAATCAGAGTACAATTTATCGACGGTATCTTTAAAATTTTTACGAAAAGTTTCAGTTGAAAACTTTTCCGCCTGTAAGCGCAGGTCATCAAACTTATATTTATTCGGATTAAAATTTTTGACCGTCGCCATCAGAGATTCAGCTGTTTGCTTGACAAAAAACTCACCGGTTTTTCCGGCTATCACGGTTTCCGTCGCTCCGCCGGCGCCGTAAGCGATTACAGGAGTTCCACAGGCCATTGCTTCAACCGGCACAATGCCCCAATCTTCTTCCGATGGGAATATCACCGCCTTGGCAGATTTAAGATTATCATACAAAACCTCATCACTAGCGCGGCCCAAAAATTTGATATTGTTTTTGGCCATAGTTTTGAGTCTCTTTTCTTCCGAGCCGGTTCCAATAATTCGAAGTTCCAGCCCCAAATTATTAAAAGCCTCGATAACAATATCGGTTTTTTTATATGGAATCAATCGGCCGACAAATAGGTAGAAATCCTTTTTTTCTATCTCTTCTTGTTCTGGATGGTAGTAAGCCGTATTAACCGGAGGGGCTACAATTTCGCTGTCGCGCTGATAATATTTCCGTATTCGATTTTGAATATTTTTGGAATTTCCAATAAATGCATCAACCCTGGCAACTGCGGCAATATCCCAAACTTTTAAAGTTTTATTAACCCGACGGCGCAACCAACTTGTCGATGCACGAGAATCCATTTCCGGCATCCAAAGATATCTGGTCGGGGTATGGCAATAAGAAATGTGGCATGTATTTGGCCGAGTGATAATCCCTTTGGCGGCTGAAGTACTATTTGAAATAACCAGATCATATTTCGACAAATCGAGCTGCTCAAATGCCAGTGGCATCAGCGGCACCATAATGGAACGAAGTTTTTTTGCTAAAGGAAATTTTTGCAAATAGGTCGTATATACTTTATATTTTTTGAATTGCGGCACTTTATCGGCATCATAGATTGAGGTGTAAATATCGGCTTCGGGATAAATTTGTTTTAACTCAAAAAGAACCTTATCGGCACCGGCATATTCGGTTAACCAATCATGTACGAGAGCGATATTCATATTTTCCTCCGAAGGCTTCACCGATGATTAAAAACATGGTTTTAATAATGATTTTTACATCAAACCAAAAACTCCAATTTTCAATATAGAATATATCAAACCGGACACGTTCTTCAATTGATGTGTCCCCTTTTAGCCCGTTGACCTGCGCCCAACCGGTAAGCCCGGCCTTAACCCGATGGCGACGAAAATAGTCCGGGATATTTTTTTGAAATTCATCAACGAATTTGGGTAATTCCGGACGCGGGCCGACAAAACTCATATTGCCAATTAATACATTCCAAAATTGCGGCAATTCGTCTAAATTGGTTTTTCTAATAAATTTTCCAAAAGACGTGATCCTATTTTTATCATCGGCTTTAGTCGTCCATTTTTTGCCTTTTTCGGAAAAATCGCATTTGTCAGTGTACATTGAGCGAAATTTGTAAAAATCAAATACTTTGCCATCGCGGCCAACACGTTTTTGTTTGAAAATTACCGGCCCGCTGGAAGTTAATAGGGTGCCAACCGCCGTAAAGAGCATAAATGGTGATGCAATGATTAGGCAGACAGAGGCGAATACAATATCGGATAACCGTTTGATAATTCTTCCCCAACCATCCAGCGCCACCGTCTTTAGTTCCATTACCGGAAATCCTGCCAATACCGATGTCGAGGCTGTTGTAGTAACAATTGAAAAAATATCGGAAATAAATTTGAAGCTGACATTGTTGTCATAACAAATTTGAATAATTTCGATTATTTTTTTTCGGTCAATACCAATATCGGTAAGAATAATTTCATCAGGCTGGTGTTTTTTGATGATATTTTTAAGATCTTTCAAATCCCCAAGTAAATTTACATGTGTTTTGGCTTGCGGCTTGGAATCAACCCCATTAATAACTCCAATGAACCGCATCCCCAGCCGACTGACTCGGTGCATCTCAGCTTCCAAGCGTTCAGCAACCTCATTGTTACCGATAACAGCGATGTTATGAATTCCATAGCCGAATTTATAAAGCCAACGCTGGAGCGATGTAATTATTATTCGACCGAGAAAAACCAAAATTACAGATAAAACTAAAATCAGAACAAGAATTAACCGAGAGAAGAAGAATGCCCGGCCAAAAAAAATCGCCACGACAAATATTAGAAGTACAACTGAGTTGTTGACAAAAATTTTGTATAGATCGTTAAAATAATTGCGTACACGGGAGATTTTATAAAGTCCGGAAAGGGCAAAAATCAATATCCAAACAGGAAGTGCATAGGCCACATACCAAAGATATTGATGAAAATTTACATCGGAATTTACCGGTAGTAGATCAGCCTTAATACGAATCCAATATGCTAAGACAAAAGAAGCGATAATCATCGCCGCATCAACCGGAACCAACAGAAATGAAAAGAACAGTTCGGATCGTTTCATAAGGATTTGTCATTGCGAGCGTTAGCGCGGCAATCTATTAGATTACTTTATCACACTACTCCTCGTTATGACAGACAAATTATAGCAAATTTCCTCAATCTTAGCAATAAACCTACATTAGAGTTCGAAGCTTTACACCAAAGAATTCCTCATAAGGTGACCTGTATCCCAATCGTTTCCTTGGTCTGTGGTTGATTTGATTAACCACTTGTTTTAATTGTTCTGCATTAATATTA
>JBAZJN010000003.1:0-92944 GCA_041651295.1 Patescibacteria group bacterium
CAAAACAAGCACTTTGGATTGTGCTTTTTTTGAGCATTTTAGTCCATTTAACTAGTTAATGTTATTGATTAGTTGTTACAGGATAGCATAATTCGTGATATTCCGCACTCAATTTTGAACGGTCTCGTCGCACAATTAATCACCCCTTTTAGTATATTTTACTCTTTAATAAATATTTTTTCAAATCTCTTGACAAAATGTAAAGTTTGCTTTACATTACACTTGTAGACACAAGTGTTTCCTACGAAATTACGAATTAAACTAAAGTACTAATAAGAATCCAAAAGTTGTTCGTAAGTTCGTTAAGTTGGCAAGTTTGCAGGAGAAGAATGACGGAAAAACAAGAAATAATTATCACTAACAACCTAAAAGATCTGCGGAAAAAACACGAACTCTCACAAGAGGAACTTGCGGATAAGCTTGGTATTTCCCGCCAATCGATAATTGCTCTCGAACACGGAAAATATATGCCCTCACTTCCCTTGGTAGTTTCCATGTGTAATTTATTCGATAGTGCCTTTGAAGATATCTTCGATTTCGAAAGAGAGGTCAATGATATGATCAATCAACATATGGGTAACCAAGAAAAAATAATTATTCACCCCGGTGAAATTCCGACGATGTCGGACGGCTCCGCCGTATTTCACGGGGCAAGGGAGGCAAAAATGCCAAGTGAATTAGGACCATGGCGACCACTACGCGAAGCTGTTAGTCTCCGCGACGCAATGGATCGCTTGTTTGAAGATAGTGTAATTACACCGAAAAGCATCGGTGCGATGCCGAGGATCGATATTAAGGAAACCAAAACCGCAATTGTGGTTTCTGCCGAACTCCCAGGGATAGATGAAGACAAGGTTGACGTCGAAATCATGGACAATGTAATGACAATATCTGGCGAGAAAGCGGAAGAAAAAGTAGAGGAAGGAGAAGGATACCACTACAAAGAATCACACACCGGAGCATTCACTCGAAGCTTTACACTCCCTGCTGATGTCAAAGCGGAAAAAGCCCAGGCCGAGATGAAAAATGGTGTATTAGAAATAACTGTACCGAAAGTTGAGCCAAAACAGGCGAAGAAAATTTCCATTAAAGCTAAAGTTAAAAAGTAAGCAGATTCCAAAAAACAGTCGAGTTATATTGCGACTGTTTTTTGATTGAATTCAAATACAAAATTTGCTACAATATTTTTGCATTTGCGCCCATAGCTCAGTTGGTTAGAGCGCTACATTGATTCACCCTGTTAAATAATGCGCGATTAGCTCAGTTGGTTAGAGCGCTACATTGACATTGTAGAGGTCACTGGTTCAAGTCCAGTATCGCGCACCAGAAATTTAACAGGGCAAGTTGTAGAGGTCAGAAGTTCAAGTCTTCTTGGGCGCACCATAAATATGAAAGAAACTTGGCAGAACAAACTAGAAAACAAGATCAAAAAATATCTGGCAGGTTACACAGCCTGTCATGATTTTTATCATCTGGATCGTGTCAGAGACAACGCAATGAGAATTGCAGAAGACATCGAATGCGATAAAGAAGTTCTAGAAGCTGCGGCGCTTTTGTATGACTCCGGCTACAAAAATAATGAACACGATGATAATAATCATCACCTCCACGGGATGGAAATTGCTAGAATATGGTTACCAGAAGTCGGGTTCCCCATAAAGAAAATTGTTGATGTTATCGAAGCAATTAGACTCCACGACAATTTTCACTGGGAAGCTAAGATTGGTGAAAAAACCGAACATATCGAAACAAAAATCATTCAAGACGCAGATAGAATCGATGCGATCGGTGCGATAGGAATAGCTAGAATTGCATATTATTTCGGAGAAAAAGGCTATCCAATATTTTTGGATCAGCCGGTTCCGCAATCTGATAAGATTTGGTTAAATCATGATCTGTTGGACCAAATTCGTCGTGATCCGATGAAAAAATACCAAAATTTAAATTTTTCAATATCTAAGAAAATCTTTAAAAGACGAGCAGAGTTTTTGAAAAAATATTATTTAGAATTGAAGAAAGAGCTAGAATTTCACCATGGTAAATCTCGAAAAATCTGACAAAGAAATATTTGCTTCCATCAAATCGGAGAAAAACCGTCAGTTTTTTAATTTAGAGCTAATAGCTTCTGAAAATTACGTCTCGGAGGCGATTTTGGAGGCGCAAGGTTCTATTTTGACAAACAAATACGCCGAAGGATACCCGCAAAAACGTTACTACGGTGGCTGCAAAGAAGTGGATAAATCCGAAACTTTGGCCATCGAACGGGCAAAAAAATTGTTTAAATGTAAATACGCCAACGTTCAACCTCATTCCGGTTCGCAGGCAAATATGGCAGCCTATCTCGCCGTCGCCAAACCGGGCGATAAAATTCTTGGCATGGGCATGAAGGCCGGCGGGCATTTATCACACGGTGCAAAAGTTTCATTCTCCGGACAAATATTCGAATCATACTCATATGGCATTGATGAAAAAACCGGTCTGGTAGATTACGCGGAGATATTAAAAATTGCTAAGAGCGTTATGCCAAAAATTATTATTGCCGGATTTTCGGCCTATCCACGAAAAATTGATTTTCAGAAATTTAGAAAAATTGCTGATGAAGTTGGCGCCTATTTAATCACTGATATCGCTCATATTGCCGGCTTGGTTGCCACCGGGCTTCATGATTCACCAATTGGTATTGCTGATATTGTCACCACCACGACTCACAAAACACTTCGTGGTCCTCGTGGCGGCGTAATCTTGACCAACGATAAAGACCTGGCCGAAAAAATTGACCGGTCACTTTTCCCAGGCATTCAGGGTGGTCCTTTGGAGCACGTCATTGCGGCAAAAGCAGTTTGTTTTGGCGAGGCGTTAAAACCGGATTTCAAAGAATATATCGCTGCCGTCATTGGCAACATGCGAGTTCTCTGCGACACGTTGGATTGTTTTGATTTTAATTTAGTTACCGGCGGCAGTGATAATCACCTGGCACTGATCGATTTGCGAAACAAAGGAATTACAGGTGCTGATTTCGAGCGCGCGTTGGAGAAAGCCGGAATAACAGTAAACAAAAATTCAGTTCCCGGCGATGATAAACCGGCAAAAGTGACCTCTGGCATCCGAATCGGCACCCCTGCAATTACCACCCGCGGAATGGGCCCGGCAGAAATGCAAAGAATCGCTGAAATGATAAATATTGTCGCTGAAAATATTGATGATGAAAAGAAATTAGCGGAAATAAAAAAAGAAATCCGCGAAATGTGCTCAAAATTCCCTGTCTAGTCGATCGACAAAAATCTTCAAGAAAATATGTCAAAATTTAACATTGACATATTTTTTGTAATCTATACTATTGAACTATCATCTATTGGAGGCACAACCAATGTCTGAGCATACCCGACCCACTTGGGATGAGTATTTCCTCAATGCAGTAATGGAAGGAATCGCTCAGCGAGCAACCTGTGATCGTGGTCGGTCTGGCTGTGTCATCGTCAAGGACAACCAAGCCATCTCCACTGGCTACGTAGGATCGGCCAAGGGCGATGACCACTGTGACGACGCCGGCCACCTGATGGAGAAACGGCTGAATCCTGATGGATCACAGAGCGAGCACTGTGTTCGCACTGTTCACGCAGAGCAGAATGCGATCTGCCAGGCAGCTAAGCGTGGGTCGTCCACCGAAGGTGCCACGCTCTATTGTCGCATGACTCCCTGCTTCACTTGCGCCAAGATGATCATCAACTGCGGCATTGTCCGAGTCGTTTGCCAGCGCATGTATCACCGAGGCGCTGATTCGATAGCACTTTTCAAGAAGTGCGGCGTCGAGATTGTTCACAAACACGACGAAGTACAAGAGTACGAGTCACAAAAGATCACCGAGCCCTAGCTGGGCTCTTTTTTTATCAGAAATTTTATTGTTCAATTATCTGTTTTATGATATTATTTAAATAATCCGAATTGATGATTTGGCATCACCAACCAATGAAGTTCGGCGCAAACCCAAGCGAATGGGCAAATTAAGACCTTTTTGGGATGGAACCTTCGATAAGTAATAGTATCGGATCCCTCAGCGCGAGGTCTTTTTTATACTGTCATCCCTTGCCACGACAAGGGATCTTGTCTGCAAAAGCAGAAATCTTAAGATCCTTGGATCTGGCTTCGCCGTCCGAGGATGACGAGGGGCCATGAAATCATATTATGTTTATATTCTTGCAAGCAAGAAAGATGGTGTTTTGTACATTGGTATAACAAATAATCTGATTAGACGAATCTACTATCACAAGGGGAAATACGCCGAAAGTTTTACCAAAAAATATTTTGTTCACAAATTAGTACATTACGAAATCTTTAACAGTCCGACTGAAGCAATAACGCGAGAAAAACAATTGAAAAAATGGAAGAGAAGTTGGAAAATAGAATTAATTGAAAAAGAAAATCCAGAATGGAAGGATTTATACAGTGAAATTAAGTAAGATCCCCGGGTCAAGCCCGAGGATGACATGAGGAGATAAAATGACAGACAAAAGATTTGACATTGATGTAATCCGCCACAGTTTGAGCCATATTTTGGCAGCAGCGGTTTTGGAAATGTTTCCCGAAGCCAAGTTAGGAATCGGTCCGGCGATTGAAAATGGCTTCTATTATGATTTTGATTTGCCGCGAACTTTAATCCCGGAAGACCTTCCTTTGATTGAAGAGAAAATGAAGGCATTAATTAAATCCGATACGAAATTTGAGAAAGTTGAAGTCGCGAACGACGAAGCGATCAAACAATTGAAAGATCAGCACTACAAACATGAATTGATAAAAGATTTGGGCGACGAAAAAATTTCCATTTACCAAACCGGTGATTTCGTTGATCTCTGCAAAGGTCCTCATGTTGAATCTACTGCCGATCTAAGATCCGCCGGCTGGAAATTGGACAAGATTGCCGGCGCATACTGGAAAGGTTCGGAAAAAAACAAAATGCTTCAACGCATTTACGCATTGGCATTTGAAAACAAAGAAAAGCTTGATGAATATTTAAAAAATCGCGTCGAAGCCGAAAAACGCGATCACCGAAAAATCGGTTCTGATTTAGATTTATTTTCTTTCCACCAAGAAGGCCCTGGGTTTCCGTTCTGGCATCCGAAAGGCATGATTCTTTGGAACCAACTTTTGGATTGGTGGAGAGAAGAACACTACGCTGCCGGCTATCAGGAAATAAAAACTCCGATAATTTTAGCCCGAGAGCTTTGGGAACAATCCGGCCATTGGGATCACTATAAAGACAATATGTATTTTACAAAAATTGATGATCGCGATTTTGCCGTTAAACCGATGAACTGTCCGGGATCAATCCTTTATTACAAAGAGAAGATACACTCCTACAAAGAATTACCGATGCGTTTAGCCGAGGTCGGTTTGGTTCACAGGCACGAAATGGCCGGAGTCCTGCATGGCTTAATGCGGGTTAGATCGTTTCACCAAGATGATGCTCATATGTATTGCATGCCACAGCAAATTGAAGATGAGGTAAATAGCGTAATTAACTTAATTGATAAAATGTATAGTCGGCTCGGACTAAAGTATCATTTGGAACTTTCAACCAGACCGCTTGAGGGATCGATCGGGTCAGATGAAAGTTGGGAAAAAGCAGAATTGGCTTTGAAATCGGTTTTAGAAAATCGCAAAGTCGAATATAAATTGAATGAAGGTGACGGTGCATTCTACGGGCCAAAAATTGATTTTCATATTGAAGATGCCATCGGGCGCACTTGGCAAACTGCCACTATTCAATTGGACTTTTCAATGCCGGAACGTTTTGGGCTTAAATATATTGACAACAATGGTGATGAACAACAGCCGGTTATGATTCACCGTGTGGTTTTTGGCGCTGTTGAGAGATTTATTGGAATTCTGCTCGAACATACCGCCGGTGTTCTTCCAATTTGGTTAGCACCGGTTCAAGCAGTTGTTCTTCCTATTTCCGATAAACACGGCAAATATGCACATGAAATTCTAAAAGAATTGAAAGATGCTGGCGTTCGGGTGGAGATTGACGAACGATCTGAAAGTGTTGGACGTAAAATCCGCGACGCCGAAATACAAAAAATTCCGTATATGCTAATTGTCGGTGATAAAGAAATTGAAGCTAAAAAAGTCTCGGTTCGTAAATACGGCGAAGGCGATATCGGCCAGCTAGATAGTATTGATGTAATTAATGAGATTAAGGAGGATAAATGAGAGGCGTATTAATTGGCGGGTTGATTGGGCTTTTAATTGGTATAATGTTTATACTTTTCTCTTCTCTCTATACAAATTATGCAGCACAAAATGAGGTAATGGCTGCACTAACGGCAATATTTCTCTGGATAATCTTCGGCGTAATCGTCGCAATTATTCTCGAACTCTCGTTCAAAAGAAAGCAATAATTGTCATTTCGACATTATGAGCTCATCGAATAACGAGAAATATACCGCATAATTTTGTATATAAAAATAACCTGTAGATTTCTCACTTCCATTCGAAATGACAAAACTATTTGTTTATGAGTTCATCTAATATTTTCCATCTTCGCTGTTTTTCTGCCCAAGGGATTGGATCTCCGAGTTTAAATGCCGCAGTCCCCTTTCGTGGAGAATACTTATTAACATAAGCCAGAGAATAACCTACTTTTTTACAAATTTCGACAGTTCGCTGGAAATCTTCTTCGGTTTCGCCCGGAAAACCAACAATAATATCGGTGGTTATTTTTAAATTTTGAATTTTAAATTTTAAATTCTCGACAATTTTTAAATATTGTCGAGCCGTATATGGTCGGTTCATATCTTTGAGGACTTTATCTGAACCTGATTGCAATGGCAAATGAATCTCTTTTTTTACTTTTGGCAATATCGCGATTGCTTCAATGACATCATTTGTCATGTCTTTCGGGTGATTCGACATAAATGAGATCTCAAAATCACCTGGCAAATCATTTATTTTTTTAAGTAATTTAGCAAACCCATATTTATAGGAATTCACATTCTGGCCAAGAAGAGTGATCTCCAATTTTCCACTTCTATACTTCGAAGTATGGTAGTGGGATATTAGTTTTTTTATTTCTTTAATGATATCAACGACTGGCCGTGATTTTTCTCGACCACGGGTAAAAGGGACAATACAGTAGGAGCAGAAGTTGTTACAACCGGACATAATCGGAATATAACAAGTCTCGGAAGCAACTTTGAAATTCTTATTTTTCAAATTTAAATGTTTTGCCAATTCTTCCAAATCTTTAAAATAGATAACGCCTTTTTTCTCCAATTTTTTCTTATCGTCTGGAGTTAAACAGGATGTAATATACACCTTCTTGCCGGCGGATATCCAATTCCTCGCCCGACCGTATATTCGATCAACCGCCATTTGTCTGACGGCACAAGCGAGAATAAAAATTGCCTCTGCTTCATCATCACCAGTTTCCTCAAAACCGGCGGATTTCAAAAAATTCACCAATCGAGAGGCGTCATATTCATTTTGCTGACAACCAATTGTTTCAACGAAAAATTTCATGCGCTATGATTTTAGCATAAATTCCGATATATTTTAAGTATGAAAAAGAAATTTGAGCTCAAAGAAGAAGAATACAAAATTTTACTCGCTGACATTAAAGACTTTTTTCTAAAAGAACTCGACGAAGAACTTGGTGATTTACGGGCAGAAATAGTTCTAGATTTTATTCTGGAAAAAATCGGTCCCAAAATTTATAACTTGGGTGTTAATGATGCGAGACGTTGGTTTAGGGAAAAATTCGAAGACTTGGATGCTGACTTCTTTCTCTTGGAAAAGTAAAAACCTGCCGGCTGGCAGGTTTTTACTTACTATATGCAGTACATATTATTCTTTGCTTTCAGCAGTAGGTTTTTCCTCAGTGGATGATTCGCCTTCGGCACCTTCTTCTCCTTCAGCCGGCTTCGCACCCTCAACTTCTACAGCTTCAACATCTTCCTTGACCTCTTCCTCCAACTCAGCCATTTCTTCTTCAGATCTCGGCGGCTGGATTAGAAACACTACTTCTTCAGGATCATCTAAAATCTCAATGCCAGCAGAAACTTTCAAATCCGAGACTTTAATTACATCCTCAAAAGTCTTCAGGACTGATATATCAACTTCAATTTCCGGAATAAGATCTGCCGGCAGACATTCAACTTCAACTTCATCTTTGTTGGTAATTAGAGCGCCTTCAAGATCAACGACAGCTGACGATTCCCCGATTTCAACAATCGGAATAGCAGTCTTAATTTTCTCCTTCATGTTAACTTTATAGAAATCAACATGGATAATTCCACCGGTAACGGCATCTATTTGAATGTCATGAACCAAAACTTTAAGTTTCGGTTCATCATCAATTTTTAAGTTAATTAGGGCTGACTCACCGGCCTCTTCAAAAACTTTATTAAAAGTCAAAGCATTAACTGCAATGCTTCGACTTTCATAATCATTGCCATAAATAACGGCAGGAATCTTCTTGTCGTTTCTTAGGTGTTTTGCTTTTTGCTCGCCTCTCGTGTTGGCGGACAGATCGTATTCTTCAACCATGATTTTCTATTTAAATAATTCTTCGAAACTATCAACATGCGATAATTTTTTGTAACCGTCAATTAGCTCATCTGAGGTTATCCCAGATTCTTCCAAAGCAGTCGGCTGTCCGGAAACTGCAACTGATGCCATCATTGGCATATGGCCCTGGCACTCCAGACTTAAAACACAGATGCGATTTGTGGAAGACACAATGTGGATTTTGTCAAAAGCATAGCGTTTTCCACAATGAGGACAACGCAAATTCCTGGCAACAGCCTGAAAAATCTTTTGTAACTCTTTCGAATTCATCTCTACCCTTCTAGGTTACTATATTAACTTTTTGTGCTTATAAAGTCAAGCGCAAAAGACTATTTTTGTTCCAACTCGACAATTTGATCGCGAAGCTCGGCAGCACGTTCAAACTTCAACTTGACTGCCGCTTCCTGCATCTCAATTTTGAGTTCAGAGGTGATTCTTCGTTTTTCACCCTTTGGAATTTTTAGCAGGTCGATTTTTTCCTTCGGCTGCTCCATCGATTCTGAAATATCCCTTTGCGTGCTCTTGGGCGTAATGTTGTGTTTTTGGTTGTAGTCTAGTTGAATTTTTCTGCGCCGATCAGTTTCTGAAATTGCGGCCATCATCGCCCCGGTTGTTCTATCGGCATACATGATCACCCGTCCGTTTACATGACGGGCGGCGCGGCCTATGGTCTGAATCAAAGCCGTTTTGCCCCTCAAGAATCCTTCTTTGTCTGCATCGAGTATCCCGATCAAAGAAACTTCGGGCAAATCCAGACCTTCTCTAAGAAGATTTATACCAACCAAAACATCAAATTTTCCAACTCTTAAATTCCGAATGATTTCGGTCCGTTCAAGCGTAGCCACATCCGAATGCAGATATGCAACTTTAATGTTTTTATTCTGCAAATATTCAGTCAAATCCTCAGCCATTCTTTTGGTCAGAGTGGTAACTATTGTTCGCTCATCACGTCCGATATTTTTCTCGATTTCAGAGATTAGATTGGGAATCTGATCTTTGGTCGGCCGAATTTCAACTTCGGGGTCAACTATTCCCGTTGGTCGAATCAGCTGTTCTATAACATTGTTTTTTGAGTGCTCGTTTTCATATTCATCCGGAGTCGCAGAAGAAAATATCACCTGGCCAATTTTCTTTTCGAATTCATCAAATTTTAACGGCCGATTATCAATCGCTGCCGGTAGTCTAAAACCGAAATTAACTAAAGTCTCTTTTCGGCTTTTGTCGCCAAAATACATTCCGCGAATTTGAGGAATAGTCATGTGTGATTCATCGATCAAGAGCAAAAAATCCTTCGGCCCGCCTGCATCAGCTGTGCTGGAAGCACTGCGGGCAGGAAAAAAATCAATTAGAGTTGATGGTGGTTCCCCTGATTTCCTCCGATCAAAATATCGCGAATAGTTTTCAATACCGTTGCAGTAACCGGTTTCTCTTAGCATTTCAATATCATACTTTGTTCGCTCTTCGATTCTTTGGGCCTCAATTAGCTTGTCTTCCTTTTTGAAACGGTTTACTTGCTTTTCCATATCACTTTCAATTTCGCTGATTACCTCCTCCAAATTAATGTTTGGGGTAATAAAATGTTTGGCCGGATAAATGTCCATAACCTTGAATTTTTCTCTGTTTAGACCAGTAACCGGATCAATCGAATAAATGTTTTCAACTTGGTCGCCAAAAAAAATGATTTTATAGGAAAAATCGGTATATGCCGGAAATATTTCTATCGTTTCACCTTTTACTCTGTAATTACCTCGGCGCAAATCATAATCACTTCGTTCGTATTGAAGAGTCGTCAGTTTTTCTAGAATATACTTTCTTGGATATTTTTCACCGACTTTGAAATTTAATATCTGAGTTTTATAAACATCCGGCGAACCGATGCCGTAGATGCAAGAAACCGAAGCGACAATAATAACATCGCGGCGGGTCAACAGCGCCTGAGTTGCCGCGTGCCGCAAACGATCTATTTCGTCGTTGATTGATGAATCTTTTTCAATATAGGTATCGGATGATGGTATATATGCCTCTGGCTGGTAGTAATCGTAATAGGAAACAAAATATTGGACGGAATTTTCCGGAAAGAATGTTCTAAATTCATCTGCCAGCTGGGCGGCCAAAGTTTTGTTGTGAGCAATAACCAAAGTCGGCTTTTGAGTACTGGCAATAACATTGGCTAAAGTAAATGTTTTGCCAGAACCGGTAACGCCCAGAAGTGTTTGAAATTTTTCGCCACGAAAAATACCCTGCGATAATTTTTCAATCGCAACCGGTTGATCTCCGGTAGGTTTGAATTTTGATTTGATTCGAAATCTGGACATAAATATTGTATAATTTTTAATTGTCTGATTGGTGGGCGATAACTGAACGGGTGTCGATAACTTTCCGATGAGCGACATGCTCTGACGACCAACGACCACCTCGGTTATTTCGTATCATGGCCCGGACCAGATGTGCACCGGAGCTGGCTGCTGTTGCCAGTTCCGTTTTTTATTTTCTATATTGATAATTCATGTAGTATATGTTAAAAATAAATAGTCTGCAAGTCGCTATATCTAGGAGGAGGCAGGACCTTGCGAAACCATAACCGCCGAAGCAAGGGGCCAGTCGCAGGGCCCCGCCGAGACAATCACCCGAGGGGGAACTGGAGCCCATACTTCACACGTCACCGGCGTTGCCCTGCAAAGGGCAAGAACACTGGTGCTGGACGGAAGTCAGACTTGTATGATGACTTCCGGGGATCGAAGGCCAAGGCACGGAAGGCTGCAGCCGACGAGAAGGCCGAGCGGGCAGCGGGATCGGAAATGCCAACGCGACTCCTTCGTAGCGCAGAAACTCCATGAAGGCTACAAGGAGTGCAAGCACTTCCGCGAGTGTGGAGGCATCGTTTCGCCGGGTGGGCAGTACTGCGATACTGCTGACCACTTCAACTCGTCAAGCTCGAGCTGGACATCATCCTACCGATGGTAGTGGGCCGGCGCCGAATCATCTCCGACCAGGTCATTTCGACTGGTCATTTTTATTTTTCATATGCTCTCGCCGCCATTTTTCTATTTCCGCGTGATTACCCGACATCAAAACATCTGGGACTTTTTTACCCTTGTATTCGATCGGCCGTGTATACTGAGGATATTCCAATAGATAATTTCCTTCTTTGTCTTTTTCCATAAAAGATTCCGATTCCGGCGAATCCTCTGATAAAACTCCGGGGATTAAACGCGACACAGAGTCAACAATCGTCATTGCCGGAATTTCGCCGCCGGTTAAAACATAATCGCCGATGGAAATTACATCATCAACCAAATCATATATACGCTCATCAAAACCTTCATAGTGCCCGCAAATAAGGATAATATTGTCCAGGGCCGATAGTTCTTTAGCTATATCTTGATTATATGTTCTACCTTTTGGAGATAGTAAAATTTTCCTTGCACTTTCGACTTTCGACTTTCGACTTTCGACTGAGTTGATAGCTTTATCAACGACGTCAACTCTCAAAACCATGCCTTTCCCGCCGCCACAAGGGGTGTCGTCAACGTTGTGGTGTTTATCTTCTGAATAATCTCTCAACTGATGAAAAACGATTTCTACCAGTTTTTTTTCTTGTGCACGCTTAATAATGCTCTCAGAAAGAGGACCATCAAACATTTGTGGAAATAGTGTGACAATGTCAAATTTCATAATTTTCAATTTAACAATTTAAAATTTAAATTGAATTTTAAATGTTTTAAACATTAGAGTTTTTAAATTTATTTTAAATTGATAATTTTAAATTCTAAATTTAATTATAATTTTTTAAACAAAACACCACTCAGAAAAAACTTTGTGGCGTCTCGTTGGAATAAACTGTTAAGCAATTTAAGCTAGGACATCGGTCGGAACATCATTGACATCAGATGATGTGTCTTCCTCTTTTGCTTCTTCTCTTTTTTCTGGTCTCTCTGAACCTTCAGGTTCAACAATTTTCAAATTAATTCTTGCGTTATTTTTTGCTCCAAAAACCCGAAGCAAAGTTCTAACTGCTTTAGCTGTTCGTCCATCCTTACCGATAATTTTGCCCATGTCATCCGGGGCAACGGTAAGTTCGACCAAAACACCCATTTCATCAACGCTTCTTTTAGTTTCGACTTTGTCCGGATTGTCGACAATAGCTTTGACAACCATCTCGACAAAATCCTGATCTGTAATTTCTGCCATAGTTTTCCTTTCGTTAATTATATCTTTGAAAACTAAACTATTGTAATTCCGATTTTTTTCCCGATGCTTCGATCGGGATCCTGACACTATGATTATTTTCCTGTCGTCGAGACTTCCGCTTCAATCAGTGATTCTTTGACTTCATCTGCCGGAGCTTCTACCTCTGCAGGTGATTCGTCCGATATCGGTTCTTCTGTCGCCGTATTATCGGATACATCTTCTGTAGCTGCTTCCATTGATTCTGCGGAATTTTCAGCTACTGGAGCTGGATTCGATGCCTCTTCTTTATCAGCCTTCTTTTTCTTTGTTTTACCATATACTATATTTGCCTTGTCTTTTTTTGGAAGAACATCAAAATCACAGAGCAAATTTCTGGCTGTATCTGAAGGCTCCGCGCCCTTAGAAATCCAATAAAGAACCCTATCTTTTTTGACCTGAAATCTATCTTCCTTATTAGTTGGATTGTAGAGTCCAAGTATTTCTAAATTTTCTCTCTTAACCGCTCGAGACTTTTCAGCAACTACTAGCCGATATATTGGCGTGTGACTCTTGCCGACTCTCGATAATCTGATTTTTAACATTCCCGAATTTCCTTTTATTTACAACTTCTCTAGTAGAGATTCTACCAAATTAACTTCCCAAAGTCAATCAAATGATATAAACAAGATCCCGCACCGAATTTATTCTGGTGCAAGGGTCAACTTTGGATTGCCTGCAAGATAATCTTTGTAACTCATTTCTCTTTTACCCTCAGGCTTAACCATATCGATAATTAAAGATTTGCTTCTATCTAAATGAGTTTTAGTAATAAAAATTTTTCTATCGTTGTTGATAATATATACTCCAGGCCATGGATATAATGCCCGAACCATTCGATCAATTATTTCCGGTGATTCATCCCCCCTAATTAACCCATCGGATTTGGTGAATTTTTTGCTGACAGAAACATTTTCTTCTTTTTGCTTGAATGGCCGGATTTCATCAGCCAGATAGTAAGGTACGGTTTCTGCTAATAAATCAGCACCAAATTCTGCCAATCGCTTTTTAAGTCCGATCGCCGTTTCTCTCGATTTGACGTTAATTTCCAGCTGAGAAAGAATTGCACCGGCATCAACCTGATCATTTATTTTAATTACCGAAACACCGGTCTTTTTATCGCCTGCAAGGATTGTACTGGCGACAGGTGACGGCCCCCGGTATTTCGGAAGCAAAGAAGGATGAATGTTTAAAACACCATACTTAGGAATTTCAAATATTTCCTTTTTTAATATCTGAGAGAAGTCAGTTATCACTATTAATTCCGGACTTAACTTAACCAATAGATCAGCCGTTTCTTTTGAATTTATGTCAGCAATTTTATAAACTTTTTGGCCCAGTTTACCTGCCAATTCGGCAATTAATGTCGGCTGTATTAATTTTTTACCTGTTATCCGGTCGGGTGATGTCATAACACCAAGAAGTTTAAATTGGGGGTCGTCTGTAATCCGTTCCAGTGCCGGCAAACCAAGTGAGCCATTTCCGACAAAAATGGTTTTGACGGTTTTAATATGGTCGATCATTAGAACGCCGTTTAAGTGATCGATCTCATGCTGTAAAACCCGTGCCAACAGTTTTTCATCTTCGATTAGAAACTCCTTTCCCCAGCGATCCTGCGCCCGAACCATGATTCCTTTGGGTCGTTTAATATAAAGTTCTTTACCCGGGAAAGACAAACAACCTTCAATAGTAAATTCTTGTTCCTTGGATAAATCTTCGATTCTAGGATTTATAACGACACAAAGTGGAAATTCTGTTTCTTCCTTTTCCGGTGTTTCATACTCGGCAACAATGATTTTCTTGCTTTGCCCGACTTGAGGAGCAGCAAGCCCGATACCATCGGAGTTTCTCATAGTGAAAATCATATCGTCGATTAACTCCTGTATTTGGCCATCAAAAGAAGAGACATCTTCTGCCTGTGCCCTAAGTATCGGATTGGGATCCTTTAAAATATCTAGTTTTTTCATTTTTTTAATATTTTTTCTTTATTACAGCTTTCCCACTTCCAAGCGGTTTTTGCCATATCTGTCAAATTATATTTCGTTTTCCAACCGAGTATTTTTTCGGCTTTAGATGAATCAGCAATCGATATTGATGCATCGCCGCTTCGCCTATCCGTAATTTTATATTTTACTTTTTTCCCGGATGCTGATTCCACTGCTTTTATTACTTCCAAAACACTTGAACCATAACCTGTGGCTAAGTTGAAAATTTCCGATTTATTGTCAGATTCAAGATATTTGATGGCAAGAACATGGGCAACAGCCAAATCTGACGGATGAATATAATCTCTAACACCAGTACCGTCTTTTGTCGGATAGTCATTTCCATAAACTAAAAGTTCGGGAATTTTGCTTAAGACCGAGAGGATCGCCATTGACATTAAATTCGTTGGCTTAGGTTTTGAATCCCCTGTTCTGCCATTTGGGTCGGCTCCGCAAACATTAAAATAGCGAAAAGCAACGTATTTGATACCCAATGTCTTATTATACTTTTCCAGGATGATTTCGTCAAGAAGTTTTGATACTCCATATACTGAAAGTGGTATACGAAGTTTAGTGACATCTTCATTAGATAATATTAATTCTTGTCGGCTATCAATCTCTGCACTATATCTCTCGAGGAATTTTTGCAAAAACTCCTCGCCGACAACATCTTCATTTGCCCATTTCCCTTCTAACAGCGCGGCTTTTTTCGGTTTGTAGGTCTCAGTGAAAGATTCAATCCAAGGGACATCATTTTCTTTTATCGGATTACCATAAACTGCGGCTGTTGAAGATTTAATTATCAAACGACAATTGGATTTTAACATTGCATCGAGGATGTTGATGAAGTTTAATACATTATTTTGTAAATATTTCTCCGGCTGGGTCATTGATTCGCCAACTGCTAAATAGGCGGCAAAATCGATTACCGCTTCGGGTTGGTGTTTTTTGAACACTTGAAAAACATCTGCTCTATCTTCTAATGAGATCTTTTCCAATGTTATATTTGCCGGCAACAATTCCTTGTGCCCGGCCCGCAGATCGTCTATAACTATGACCTGATATTTTTTTGCTAATAATTCCAGTACCGTGTGTGACCCGATATATCCGGCTCCTCCGGTAACAAAAATCTTTTTCATAGAAAAAATTTTAAATAATTAATGCCTTTAGTCAGAGTATAACAAAATAAGTGCAATTTTCTAGACAAAAAAAATATTTTTTGCTAAAATTCTGGCAGATTGACAGACTGGACCCATTTAGGGAGATTTAGTTATGACCCGTGGAGGAAATCGCCGCGCCGCCAATAGGCTGTTCGCCGGACCATTCGCTGCTCAACTCGCTCGACAAGCCGAGGAAGCTGCCAAGTCGGAGGCAGCCGCTGATTACCAGCGAACTGGCCAAGTACCAACCGGATACAGGACCTGCCCCTACTGCCATATGCTCAACATTTCCGACGCAACCTATTGCAAACAATGTGATCGCTTCATTAGGTAGCCGCCCGCAAGGATCACTACCCAGGCCACCAGGCCTGGTTTTTTTAAAGCAGATTCAACGCATCAACATCCCAAGTCAGAGACACGAATTGAGAAAAAAGAGATGAAATATCTTTATTGGGTAAATTTTTTGATTTTATAATAATTTGATAACGGTATTTGTTATGTAACCGCCCGAAGAAACACGGCCCCGGCCCGATTATTTCAATGCCTTTCTCTTTTAGGTTAACCGCTAGTTTTCTAATATCTTCTCTAGCCTTGCTTTCAGATTTATTTTCCGATAGTACTCGTATCAAATGCGAAGCCGGCGGATAATTTTTAGCTAATCTTTTATCGATCTCAGCCTGATAAAATCCTTCAAAGTCATGTAGGGCGGCAAATTTGATAGCGGCAGAATTTGGCCAATAAGTTTGGATAATTGTCTGCCCCAATTTTTGTCTTCGACCGGATCGCCCGGAAACTTGAGTAATTAAACGAAATATTTTTTCTGAAGCTCGAAAATGTGGCATATGAAGTCCGACATCAGCAGAAATTATGCCAACAAGTGATACTCCCGGGATATCAAAACCTTTGGCCAAAATTTGCGTTCCAATTACTATGTCAAACTTGTGATCCCGAAAATCCTCGTAAAACTGTTCATACTCATTATGATTATGTAATACTTTTGCATCAACCCGCTTTATCCTAGCTTTCGGAAAAAGTCTTTTTATCTCTAATTCAATTTTTTCGACGCCAGAACCAAAGTACCTAATTCGAATACTGCCGCAATCGGGACACTTTGCCGGAACCGCTAGTTTTTTTTGGCAATGATGGCAAATTAAATAGTTTCCACTCTGATCAAGGTGTTGAATCATTGGAATTTCACAATTTGAGCAGCTAACGACAAAACCACAATCACGGCAGGAAACGAAAGTCGCCATGCCACGACGATTCAAAAATAATAGGGCTTGTTCCTTCTTTTTTAAAACGCGTAATATTGCTTCCTGCAGTTTTTCGGATATAGGTGAATAATTTTCTTTTTTAATTTCATTTTTTAAGTCAATAGTTTCTGCGACTGGCAACATCAATGAATTATAACGGCCTGACATTTTAAAAAGATCGTATATACCATTTTCAGCTTTATAATATGTTTCAATTCTTGGAGTTGCGGAGCCGAGGACCAAAAGTGCACCAAGCTTTTGTGACATTTTTTCCGCCAGGACGACAGCATCATATCGCGGATTTTGTTCCTGTTTGTAAGATTCTTCCTGTTCCTCATCAATAATTATCAAGCCAATTCTTTCATTTGGAACCAATAAAGCGCTGCGCGGTCCGACAATAATCTTTTTTTCTCCAGCGGAAAATGATTTATAACAACTAAACTTTTCTGATTTCGAGAGTCCGGAATGCATTAACACAACATCTTGACCAAAAACTTGCTCAAAGCGCTCTATATTTTGTGGCGTCAAGACTATTTCTGGCACTAGCAAGACAACTGATTTTCCAAGTTCAATAGTTTTTTTGGCTAGATGAAGATAAATCTCTGTTTTGCCCGATCCGGTCACTCCATATATCAACGCCGGTTTTTTCTTTTTGACAACTAGATTTTGTGATAATCTGTCAAAAATATTTTTCTGATCAGTTGTCAGTGAATTCAGCTTGTATCTCTTGGCTTCTAATTTGCCTGTTTCTTGTTTCTTGTTTCTTGAAATCTTTAGCGATGGTGGCAAAAAGAGCGAAACTGCTTCCCCCGGGCTACATAAATAATATTCGGATATCCACCTTGACAGTTCAATGTATTTTTTCGGAATAACAAATTCCTGATTAATTGAGACAATTTCTCTAATTTTAAATTTTAAAGTGTCATTTTGAGCTTTAGAATTTGAAATTTGAACTTTTGATATCACTCCCCGAATCATATTTTTTCCAAAAGGAGCCTCAACTATTGCACCAGCTACAACTTTGTTTACCAAATCCTTCGGCACCGCGTAACAAAAAACTCCTTCACCCCAACAAGTCTTTGTTTCTGGAATTACATCAATTATCATTGAAAAAATATTAAATTTGTGTTATTGTAATATATATTATTCTTACTGCTATCATAATCAGATGAACACAAAATTACAACAACAACCAAAAGTTGCAATTGTTGGCAGGCCGAACGTCGGCAAGTCGACATTTTTTAATAGAATAGTAGGCAAAAGAAGGGCCATAGAATCCGAGATACCGGGGACAACTCGTGACAGAATTTATGCCGATGCTGATTGGTGCGGAAAGGCTTTCACATTAATTGATACGGCAGGTTTAACCGATGAAAAATCCGGTGACGAATTGGTTAACCTAACAGAAAAGAGTGCCAAGTTTGCAATAGAGCAGGCGGATATTATCGTTTTTATTATTGACCAAGCCGAAATTTCAGCCAGTGATAAAAAAATCGCAAAAACCTTACACAGTGGTGGTAAAAAAACTTTTTTAGTTGCAAATAAAGCTGATAATTCAGGTCGAGAAATTGTTAACAAAGAGATGTTCTCACTTGGTTTCGGCGAGCCGTCATTTGTGTCGGCGATATCGGGACGGGGTGTAGCAGATTTTCTGGACAAATTGACTAGCAATTTTGATAATGCACAGCAATCCATTAAGAAAACATTAGACATTAAAGTTGCTATCATCGGACGACCGAATGTTGGTAAATCAACTTTACTAAACTCTCTCTCGGGACAGGAAAAAGCAGTCGTCTCTACTACCCCGGGGACCACAAGAGACACAATGGACGAAATTATTACGCACAAAGGCAAAACTATCAGTTTTGTAGATACAGCGGGCATAAGAAGGAGAGGAAAAGTCGAGTCGGGTATTGAAAAGTTCTCAATAATTAGGACTATGTCAGCCATAAAAAACAGCGAGGTAGTTGTAGTTTTGGTTGACGCAGATGAAGGACTAACGAATCAAGACACTCATATTGTCGGCGAGGCTAAAGAACAAGGCAAATCTATAATTATTGGCGTTAACAAATTTGATCTACTGGACGGAGAAAATGATACTGATCAAAAAAACAAAATGTCGGAGATTTTAGGTTATATGCAAGAAAACCTGGCATTCGTACCTTTTGTCCCGGTAATTTTTATCTCCGCAAGAGAAAAACAAAACTTAAATGTGCTCTTAAACAAGATTGTTGAAATTCATGATCAGAGATATTTGGAAATTGATAAATCAGTTCTTAAAAAAGTAATTAAAGAAGCTTTGGAAAAAAATCCGCAGTTACCAAAGATTATTGATTTTTATCAAAATAATACTAACCCGATTGTTTTTAAATTGGTTTCAAAGAATCCAAAACTCTTTCATTTTTCACACTTAAGATATTTAGAAAATCGTATTCGAGATAATTTTCCATTCATGGGTACCCCGATTTTTATCGATCTAATCACAAACAAAAAATCATCTAAATGATGATGCTCGTCCCATAAACTTTAATGTAATTTACATCATCCGGTTTAATACGATTGCTTGCTCCAGAGCTTGAATCTTTCCAGTGGCGTAACTGTTAGCCACACACGACCGATAATATTTGCTTTCGGAAGAACTCCCCACTCCCGTGAATCTGAAGAGTGTTCTCGGTTGTCGCCAAGAACGAAAAACTCATCGGATTTTAGCGTCAACTTGAAATCCTCTTTGTTAATTTCGTTACTGTAGATACTTGTTTTAACATCGGGCAGCAGATAATTTTCAGTTAATTGTTGAAATGGACCGTCTGGAGTTTTCCCCACCATAACTTTGTTGTCCTTGATATTTACAGTCTCTCCCGGAAGACCAATGACTCTTTTGATATATATAATTGATGGATTCTTAGGATATCGAAAAATGACCACGTCACCCCTATTTGGCGCTTTGAAATCATAGGAAATCTTTTCAGCAATCAAGTACTCGTTATTAACAAATGTCTGAGTCATGGAATCACCATCAACAACAAATGGCTGAATAACAAAATATCTAATTGCAAAGGCAATTAGCATCACTACAACAAAAGTCTTAACTAAATCAAGCAGGAAAGAAAAAAATCCGACTGCTCCAGTTTTTCCGGGATTGATTTTGTTTAGAGTTTCGCTTTCGGACTGTTCGTTTTTATTATCATCCATTACTTTTATTTTAGTATTACTATTACATGTTAGCAATTATTGACAGCGGTAGTCAATATGAATTAGACTGAACTAAAGATAAAAAATTAAATGCGATTATGAGAATCGTCTTGTTTTCAATTTTTGGATACAATATCTACAGTCATGGCGTGTTTTTGACATTGGCACTGGTCATTGGCGGTTATTTGTTATTTCGATTCGCGAAGAAAGAAAATGCAAATACCGATCGGTTTTTAAGCAACTATATTATCTCTGTTATTTCGGCCTTAATAGCAGCCAGAATCGGTTTTCTGGCAACTAATCTGTCTCTGTATCGTAATTACTCTGACATATACAAATACTGGCAAGGAGGATTGGTTTCCTTTGCCGGCTTTATTGTCGGCGCAGCGGTATTCTTTCTCTTGCTCAGGGCCCAAAAGCAAAAAATTGCCCTTTGGTTGGATCTCTCTAGTATTGTTTTCCCTCTGGCTATCGCAATCGGCAGAATCGGTTGTGTTTTAGCCGGAGAGGTTGGCAAAAGATATTACGGAACCTTCGCATACTACAATCATTTTCCTGTTACTGCTTTCGAAATTTATCTTGGATTGGTCGTATTCTCAATTAACCTAGCAATTTATACTTATGCCAGAAAATATCTGATTAAATATTTCTTGTTTTTGAATTTTATTATGCTCTACTCTCTCGGGAGAGTGTTTATCGATACATACAGGGCTGATAAATCTTTGATTATTGGTATTAACCTGAGCCAGTTGACTTCTTTTGTAATTTTCACCGCAGCATTCTTTGTTTTCAGTATATACTATATCAAGAGAAAGGGGGGAATTAATGAAAATTGATGAGAAATTTTTAGCCAAGCAAAAAAAACGGCTCAAAACCGAGAAGATAAAATTAGAGAAAAAAATCACAGAATTAGAAAAATACCCGGATTATGGTCGAGGGGAAGATGATAATGCCAGGGAATTTGAAGATTTTGAAACAAATTTAAGCGTCGATACACAATTAAAACTTTTGTTAAAGAAAATTAACATAGCGCTATCTTCAATCGAAAAAAGTACATATGGCAGATGCACAATCTGCAAACAGGAAATAGAAAATGGCAGACTTAAATTGATGCCCTACGCGGCCATTTGTGTTACATGCGAAAAGAAAACAAAAAAGTAAATCGTTTCTTTTTGAATTTCACATACGCCCTATTTTTAGCCTTGGGTTTCCAATTAATAACTTATTTGATGCCGACTCAATTTGTCTACTTAAACACTAGACTAATATTTGGAACTCTTGAATCCGCAACTATTTCGATTGTTCTATTATCTCTTGCAGCGTTGATCTCAATCTATTTTTTGATAATTACAACTAAATCACGAAGACTGATAACATTTTTGTTAGCTGGGCTCATTTCTAATTTATTCGACCGGATTTTTAGAGGAGGCGTAATTGATTATATTTATATTCATGGTTTTCCAATGTTCAATATCCCGGATATCGCAATCGTAGTGACGATAACCCTCTTGGCAATTTCTGGCCTTAACAAACTAAAAAGCGCTGACTAGCGCTTTTTAGTTATGACCAAACCTGAATGATTTATTTAGTGACTTGTTTAACTAGCTCTGCAAACGCTTCCGACTCAGTTTTTGCCATCTCTGCCATTACCTTTCGATTTAGTTCGATTTTTTGATCTGACAGCTTATTAATGAATTCCGAGTATGTAATTCCGTTTATTTTACAAGCGGCATTTATAGAAATTATCCAAGAAGCCCTAAAATCTCTCTTTTTTCTTCGACGATCAATAAAAGCATTTGTTCCAGCTTTTAGTACTGCCTGTTTTGCCAGTTTAACGGAACTTCTTCGGCTAGACTTCATACCCTTAGTTTTGGCTAAAAGTCTTTTATGTTTTGCATTAGTTGTAACTCCACGCTTAACTCTCGACATCTTATCCTCTTCCAATTAGTTTTTTGACTCTCTTCTGGTCATTCTTGCTAACTGCGACCATACCTTTTTTTCGATCAGATTTATTCGTTAAAAGATGATTCTTTGCAGCTGGGATTCGAAGAATCTTACCGCTTCCGGTAATTTTGAATCTTTTAATTGACGTCTTGTGTGTTTTCAATTTCGGCATCTTGACCTTGTGAATTTTTTCTCTTAATTAAATTGACTTTGATTTGATTCCCTAATTTTTTTGGTTCTTCTTGCAATTCCATGCCGGCAATATCGGCAAACTTTTTAATTACTTCTATTGCCCGGTTTGCGAAGATATTTTCACGTCCGCGTAATCTAAGCGAAATGTTTATTTTGTGACCTTTTTCGGATAATTCTTTGGCCTTGTTAGCTTTGACTTGAAGATCATGATCACCAATTTTCGCCGATAATCTGATTTCTTTGTCCTCAAATATCTTGGATTTCTGCTTGTTGTCTTTATCTTTTTTTTCTTGCTCGTATTTAAAGCGGCCAAAATCCATGATTCTGGCAACTGGAGGATTAGAATTCGGAGAAATTTCCACCAAGTCTAAGCCGGCTTGACGGGCCAATGATAAGGCCGAAAACAAAGATTGAACACCATGTGATGTCCCATCCTCATCGATCAGTAATACTCTTGCAGCCCGAATCCGATCGTTGACTCGAAGAAAATTTTTGCTTATCTTGGTCTCCTATGTCCTCTGTAGCCGTGGCGAAGGAAGATTAATTCCTAACAAAAGTAATACTAACAAATTACTCAAGTTTGGTCAAGCATTTAAGCTCTTCTTTGTAATCAATCGGATAGTTTTTTGCGATATGCCAAATGTTGCCGGTGTTTTAGCAAAGGGCCGACCATCAACAAGAATGGACAGTTGGCGAGGAGAAAATAATCTAAGCCCATCACTGCGAATAATTGTTGCGTCTTTCTCTTTAGCGCCTGGAACAGAGCCGACAGCCCGCTTCAATCTACTCCAAATGGTATCAAATTTTGGATCAACGCTTTTCATAATCACATCCAAGAGTCCTGGATCTTTTTTGTTGACTCCGGGCATAACATTTGCAATATAAAGCTCCCGAGCCTTTGCCTGGACAATATAATTCTCAAACTCCAAAGTCAGAGATGCAGGCCGCTCCAAATCAACTTCGCAATAACTAAAAAAAACATGCTTTTCATTAAGTATCCCTACTCTCGTATCAGTAATTTTTCTATATCTAAGACTGGTAGCCGCCTCTTCCCAGGTTGTGACGCCGATTGTCTTTAAAATATTGTCGCTGGCCTTCAGCGGCACAATACCAAAAGCCTGCTGTTTGGAGAGCATAACTGCTGCTACTTCATCTATTAAGTCATCCGAACCGATTGCAACAATTGTCGAGTAGCCTTTAAAAACGCCTTGCTCGGCTAAATCCCTCGCCGGCCGAATTCTATCAGGAATCACAAACTCACCGGAGATACCAAGCCCTGACAAGTAATCCTTTATAACTTCGATCTGCCGGCGATTTTTGCACTTTCTGACATCAAAAATATAATAGTACATTTATTAGTGCCAGCTTAATTTATTTTGAAGACTTTTCTTCTTCCGGCTCCTCCTCCGGCTTTTCATCTTTTGTTTCAATTGCGTCACCAGCTTGGTCTGGCATTGCAGACTTGCCAATAAAGATAGCTCCTTGTTTGATAATAAGAGACTTGGCATTGATATCCCCAATAACTTTTCCGGTGGGATTTATCTCAAGTTTTTCCGAAGCCTCAATTAAACCTTTGATAGTTCCCGAAACTTCGATAACTTTTGCCGCAACCGGGCCTTTGATCATCGCGGTTTCACCGACTGTGATATTATCATCGCTGCGCACCTCCCCTTCAACAGATCCGTTAACCTGAATAGAACCTTGATTTTTTAGATTGCCTTTGAGGTTCACATTCAAACCTATCACAGTGTCAACGCTTTCAACCATTCTTTCTCCTTTCAATCCCCTAATTGTTGTATATGTAATTTATTATAGAATATACTAGCATACTTGACGGAATTTAGACAGAAATTGTCCTACATAACTTAACCTAACAAAAAAAATATTCTTTTGGAAGAGGCCAAACACTTAGCCTTTACTTCTATTGACAAACTTGCTACAATACCTAGCAGTTTGGCTATAAATTTAGTACTAATATATGAACAAAATAAAAATCATCGGCGCCAGAGAACATAATTTGAAAAATGTCTCTCTTGAAATCCCGCGAGACAAAATGGTTGTTATTACCGGACTCTCCGGTTCGGGAAAATCATCATTGGCCTTTGATACCATTTTTGCCGAGGGACAGCGAAGATATGTTGAAAGTTTATCTTCGTATGCCAGACAATTTCTCGGCGTGATGGAAAAGCCGGACGTTGATTATATCGAAGGCCTGTCGCCGGCTATTTCTATTGACCAAAAATCCGCGTCCAATAATCCCAGATCAACCGTGGGGACAATCACGGAAATATACGATTATTTAAGATTGCTTTTCGCCAGAATCGGTATTCCTCATTGCCCAAACTGTAAAAAACCGGTCAAACAACAAACTCCGACGCAAATCGCCAACCAGCTGCTCAATAATACTACTGAGACACTCAGGGTAATGATTCTGGCAATTTTGGTTTCAGATAGAAAAGGCGAACACCAAGATGTTTTTGCCCGAATAAGAAAATCCGGATTCTCGCGGGTTCGGGTCGATGGAGCCGTCATGGACATCGACGAAGCAGAATCAAAGGAACTGGATCGACAAAAAAAACACACGATTGAGGTGGTAATTGATCGGTTGATAATTGAGCACGGTGGCAAAGACAAAAGTACGGAGATGAGACTTTTTGATTCTATTGAAAAAGCATTGGAAATTGGCGGAGGCTATATAAAAGTTGCGTACATTGACAAGAAAACAGAAGAGCAATTTTCTGAACAATTCGCTTGTCCCGACTGCAACATATCACTACCGGAAATTGCGCCTAGATCATTTTCATTTAACTCTCCACATGGCGCTTGCCCGAGATGCCAAGGCCTGGGAACAATATTGGAGATTGATCCGAAACTGATTCTTCCCAATCCTCGCTTAACAATTCTCGAAGGAGCTATTAGACCTTGGTCCAAAACAGCTTCCAATTCGACTTGGTACATGGCCGGATTAAGAGCGATGGCAGACAAGCACAAGATTCCGCTAGACAAACCGATCGGACAATTAAAAAAAGAACATCTTCGGAAGGTGCTCTACGGCACTGATGAAGATCGTTACGACGTTTCGGGTTATTCATTGAAATACGAAGGTATTATTTCAAATTTAGAGCGACGCTACAAAGAGACGCAGAGCGATTATATACGTTCGGAAATTGAAAAATACATGGTAAACCGAGTTTGCCCGGTTTGCCAGGGGCAAAGACTCCGACCTGAAATTTTGGGAATTACGATCACCGATAAAAATATCATCGAAGTTTCGGATATGACTATTGATAGTTGCTACAGTTTTTTTCAGGGACTTGAAGAAAAATTAAATGAAGAACAGAAAATTATCGCAAACCAAATAATTAAGGAGATAAAAGCAAGGTTATCCTTTCTTCTGAATGTAGGTCTGCCATATCTTACTATTAATCGAAATGCCGCCACCCTTTCGGGCGGGGAAGCACAAAGAATCAGATTGGCGACTCAAATTGGGTCCGGACTCCAAGGTGTGTTATACATTTTGGATGAACCATCTATCGGTTTGCATCAGAAAGATAATTCCAAACTGTTAAAAACTTTAACCAACTTAAGAGACTTGGGAAATTCAATAATAATTGTCGAACATGATGAAGAAACAATCCGATCCGCTGATTGGCTAATTGATGTCGGCCCCGGCGCCGGTGAAGCAGGCGGCAAAATCATTTTTGAGGGCACACCAAAAGAAATTGAAAAAGCCGATTCAATTACCGGTGAATACTTATCAGGAAAAAAGAAAATCGCCACCCCTAAAATTAGAAGAGATGGTAACGGTAATAAAATTTCCATTTTGAAAGCCAGAGCCAATAATTTGAAAGATCTCGATGTTGAAATCCCGCTAAATACGTTTACTTGCATTACAGGAGTTTCTGGCTCGGGCAAATCTACTTTAATTAATGATATCCTGTCGAAATCGCTGGCTAAAAAATTCTACCATGCAAAAGAAGTCCCAGGAGAGCATGAAGATATTGCCGGCACGGAAAATATTGATAAAGTAATAACGATTGACCAATCCCCGATCGGCAAGACTCCCAGGAGTAATCCGGCAACATATACGGCAGTCTTTACTTTTATTCGAGAATTGTTTGCTTCAACAGTTGAAGCAAAACTTCGAGGCTATAAGTCGGGACGCTTTTCTTTTAATGTTAAAGGAGGCAGATGCGAACGCTGCCATGGTTGCGGAGTTTTAAAGATTGAAATGCACTTTTTGCCGAATGTTTACATTAGCTGCCCGGAGTGTAAAGGCGCAAGATATAACCACGAGGCGCTTGAAATTCATTATAAGGATAAAAATATATCCGAAGTTCTTGATATGACCGTAGATGAAGCGTTGAAATTTTTTGAAAATATTCCGGTAATAAAACCAAAACTCCAAGTGCTTTCTGAGGTTGGTCTGGGATATATTAAACTTGGACAGCCAGCAACTACTTTGTCCGGCGGAGAAGCTCAAAGAATTAAATTGGCTACCGAACTTTCCCGCAAATCAACCGGCAGAACATTATATATTTTAGACGAACCGACTACAGGTCTGCATTTTGAAGATGTTAGTAAACTTCTTGGAGTACTTATGGCTTTGGTTGACAAAGGAAATACTGTTGTGGTTATCGAACATAATTTAGACGTTATTAAATCGGCTGATTATATTATTGACTTGGGACCCGACGGCGGTGCGGCCGGCGGAGAAATTGTTGCCTTGGGAACTCCGGAAGATGTGGCCAAAAACTCAAAGTCATACACCGGCCAGTATTTAAAAAAAGTTTTATAACAAGACAGCGAAAACTTCGATCTTTAAATCGAGGATGAAGCGATTGATAGTAAAGCCGCAGGCACACAGAGCGTTAAAAAATACTCTGCGACTTTAACCCAGAGTATTTTATAGTTTCTTCGATCTCTTAGCTAGAACTAAAAATAGTACCAATGTAAAAATTGCTACGGTTAAATATTCAGCCACGATAAGTTGTCGGCTAAAGTTTGAAGTATCAAAAAAACTAAACGATTTAGTTGAGAATTGAACAAAAAAAGAAATTAATAAAAAAATTGAAACGAGTGCTGAATAAACGGGTTTGATTCGATTGTGGATAATTAAAAATAACCCCTGTAATCCATAAACGGCGACCCAAAATATCTGGCCGAATGATAATATATCAAAACCATTCAGTGTTATCCAAGTTGGATAATAAATAATCGCCGCTATTAGGTAAACAAAACTTGGAATCGAAGCGAACGATAACAAAAAATTATTTTGTTTCCCATAAATACTGGTCATCCAATGAATTGCTAAAAGCATGGGAAAAATTGGGCAGATAGCGATAAAAGGCCAAAAAAATATCGGCAGGTTTATAATTCGCTCAAAATCATAAATCAAGGCTGATATCGACCAAATTACATCAATAATAATTAGAATTACCAGGATATTTTTCCTCAGCTGCATAGATTAAGTATACTAAAGTTGTGATATAATTAGCAGTGGAGGCCTAAATGGAAAATGAAAAAAATCTGATTGAATCAATTATTAAACTCAAGAGAGCGACTGACCGGTCAAATAGTCTAGGCTGGATGATACTAAAAGGTATTTTCTATAGCATTGGCTGGGTAATTGGTCTAGGTATTATTGCAACAATCTTGTTTTACATTCTTCCACAGACGGGAGAAGGAAATATTATCGGCAAATTTATCCACGCCATGTCCGACGCCCTCCGTCAAAACAATTATTGACAGTAGATAAAGTTTGTTCTATAATTATTTTGTTTCGATATTCGGGTTTCGAATTTCGAAATTCTGGCATCGGCGGATTATGGGGCTGTATTAGCTTCGACAGAAGGATTTTAGATACACTATTGCAAGCAGGTAAGCCATGACCTTAACAATGCAAACTTTAAGTGCAAAAACACTTACAGAAAAAGTTAAAACTGCTTTCGCAGGATTAGCTCTTTCGCCAGTCGCCGCTTAATTGCAGCGACCGTTCACTTGAAATCTACTCGAATTTCGAGATTCGAACGTCATACTTCGAGTTGCACTTAGCCTGACTCCTTAGCGGTTTAAGTCAAGATATTCTAAGGATAGACTGACGATTTTTTGCAGCGACTTTACCGTCAGTTCGAAAACTTTTAGTCGTTGATAAGCTTGTAGAAAATTTTGTGTCTACCTTTTGGACAGGGGTGCAACTCCCCTCAGCTCCACCATATCGTTTTTTTGGTCGTTTTTGACCATTTCAATATCCCGAATTAGCTTCAAAATAGGACTAATTTCGGGGGTGTAAACTTTTTTGACAGAATTTATAAAAATGTCCTGTTTTGAAATCAAAAGTTTACACTCTATTTTGTCGGCATGTTCAAGTCCCCACCAGTTCGTTTTTAATTCTTTGATATAGCCGACTGAAAACTCAACAAACTCAATAAAATCATTCTCAATATTTCCTGTTTCTGTGATCTCTTTTTCAAGTTCGACAATCTCCGCTTTCTTTTTCTCGATTGATTCTTTTAACTCCTCCGCAATATCTGGATGGCTGATAACGCCTTCTGCTAGTTTTGTTTTCTCGTCTTTTAGTTTCGCCAACCTGATATTAAGCTGTTTTAACAGCGAGAAGCTATCTTTTTGCTGTTCTGTCCAAACCCTTCGCAAAGCGTTCTTAAAACCCTCCGTGTTGCTCTCAACCATCTCTATGTTACCCAAAAGCTCATCAGTCCACTCGTGAGCGTTTTGCTTCTTAATCACCTTGTGACAACCCCTGCAACGATACTCCTCGCCAATCCAATTATTTTTGCCGTTTCTGTGATCGTAGCCAACTATTTTTTTATCCAAACAATCACCGCAATAAAACAAATTCGAAAGCGGGTATTTTGGATTGTGTTGTTTTCTTTGAAACTTCCGCATTTTATTATCAACAATTAGTTGTAATTCTTCCCATTCTTCTAGAGTGATCATTGCTTTGTGCAGTCCTTTGTCGTTCCACAGCTCTTTGTCCCAAGTTTTAACTCTTAATGCTCCTGCATAATAGGGGTCTTTTAATAACCTCCGAAAAATATCAATTCGAATTAGTTTGCCACTAGGTGCTGTATAACCTTGATTTGTCAATCGTGCAAACGCCTCATTAACAGTGTATCGTTGCGTCAATACCTCTCTAAACGCCTTTTGGAGCGATCCAAAGCGAGCTGGATCTGGAATATGAAAACCATCTTCCGTTCCCTTGGCGTAACCCTGGTGAAGTGGGAATGGCCAATATCCAAGAGAGACTCGAGCCTTAAGCCCACGAAGCGATTTACCAGCTCTTTCATCATTACTCATTTCTGCTTGGAGAATTTTTAGTAATTTCCCGACTTTTGCTGCTGTTGTATTCTCATTTAATTCAGGTGAAGATGCATAATAAACAATTACCCCTAACTTTTCAAATTCGACTTCATACCAGTAAAACTCTTTTATACATCTCATAAAACGGTCAACTTCATCTACAAGCAAATATTTAACTTGACGATTTGCCTTACAAAATTCAAATGCTTGTTTCAAATCTTTTCTAGCAAGGTTTTTCCCAGCTCTGCTGGACTGATCCACTGACCATTGTTTAACAATAGGAGCATCAAGAAGTTCTGATGCTTTTTTAACGCTTGATTCCTGCCTCTCTAGGCTGTTGCCTTCAATTTTTTGCTCCAATGTGGATACACGACACAGAGCAATAGATTTTATGCTCATTTTTATTTCCTCCGCCAACACAAAAGGCAGCCTCTGGACAATCCGCTACGACACGGAATGAAGAGACTGCCATTTGCGTCAACAAGTAATAATTGATTGTGTCGTAGTTTATTGTCCATATTTATTATACTCTTTCCTTAATTTTTAATAAAGATTCTTTGATTTTTTTCTTTCTATATTGTTTATACAAAAATCTTGCCCAAGCTTCGTTTTCTTGTTCAATGATTTTACTGTTTATCGTCTTATTTGTTTTTATGCTATCATCGTTCATTCTTATACGAATTTGTTAGATTTTGAATATTTTTACCCTTGATTTCTTATGTTTATTTAGAATAAAGGCATTATTTGTTAGCCCATGGTCTGAACGGAAAAAGTGAGCAATTTTCTAGCAAACAATCAGTTTTTGTCTGGTGGCACATACAGTCATAACATTTAGCTTTGATTGCTTTTTCGATCTCCACTTTGAATCCAGTCAATCTTTTCTTTTTTTCTCGATTCATTCAATTCCTTTCAAAAGAAAATCCCTGTAGTAACAGAACGAAAACTACAAGGATTATCTTTGTTCTGTTAATAAATTTTTTACAAAAAAAGGCAGCGTTGAGTGCTGCCTACAAAAAAGAGACTAAACTAAATAAAGAATAGACATGCACCCAGGTGCATCGGCTATTCTCCGTCAGGTTTAATCTCGCCAGTAAATAAGAGATTGATAATGGATTTTGGTTTTCCATTTAAGCAAAGCCAATTGCTTAACGATTTTTCCAGATTTCTCCACTAGATGTTATTTACTGATAACACGGAACTAATTTCCCATTCAGAAGAATGTTTTATAAATGTTCGAAGAACAATTCAATTTTATCGCTAAATTGGTGACTTGTCAAATTTCATTAAAATTATGTTGTAGCGTCGGCACGATTGAATCTTGTCAGCTAATTTGGTAGTATTTAATCGTCTAGGTAACCATGGCGAATTGGCTATTTTTGCCAACGAACGATTATGCCCGATATAGGGCAGTCGTTCGAAAAACTGGGCGTAATCCGCCTGGTTGCCTAGACAGCTAGAACGGCTGTCCTTTTTATTCAATGAAAATAATTGAAATAAAATGAAAAAAATAATAGTGAGAGTCAAAGCGTTTTGTGCATTAATTGTTTGTCTGGCGATTATTTTGATGACCACAGTGGGGTTCCAGTGGGCAATTTGGACGGGGTTGTATCCAAGCAGCCTATTCTTGGTGATTATTGCTTGCCCGATAGCGTTGCTTACTGCGATTTGGGTACTAATTGAGTTTGGCAAGCTTATTCCTGACCTTTTCAAAGTGGTAATTACTGGAAAAGAAATTTATTATTCAGCAGATGATGACTATCATTATCCAACTTGCTGATTAAAATAATAACAGTATCGTGGATAGAAAGGCCTCGTAGATCAATTTATGCTCGAATTAGATAGTTTGCAAGAATAATAAAGTAATTTAGAAAGAAGATAAAATGACCGAATCTAACATTGCGAAAGTTTCGGCCAAAAAATGGTATCAAAAGCCTTTTTGGTTGATCGGTTTAGTTGTTCTTGCTTTCGGGAGTATTAGTGATAGTACAAGCGTCGAGCGGTTTTTAATCTTGATTTTTGTAATTACAGGAATTTTATTCTTATTGTGGTTTTATTCTGCCATGAAAACGAAACATAAATTTTTTGCATTTACAATTTCAATGTTTATTACAATAATTTTGTTGATTGTATTGTTCCTGTTATTAAATTGGATCAAATGCGGGGGTTCTTACTATGGAATTTTTGGTGGAAGATGTCCAACCTATCGAGAATCAATTTATAGTACTTCATCAACTACTTCTGGGAAAAAAGGTTTAGATAAGTATTAAGTAGTTTTAACTATTTTAGTATTGGAGTTAGAACTACAATAAAAGTATAATTTACTTTGACATTAGTTAATAGAAAAGACTTGATACTGAAATTGTTGCATTTTGTTGCATAACTAAATATTTTTGCTGCAATTCTGTGTTCGTCATATTGAAACAGAGGGGGTGGGATAAGAATCATTTTTCGGGGGTATGGCACATTCATTTTTCTATCTTCATTTGTCAAACTACTCAAGTGATGAAGGCAACTCATTATTGCCAATAGGGGACAACTCAACACGGGCCTTTATAGAGTCGCCTAAAATTTCCTCGTTTATTAACTTGCCTAAGGATTCACTCGTAATTCTTTGCAGCACTCGCTTGACAGTTTTAATGTTATCTTTTCCAATACCATGTATTGTTAAATACAACAAACCAAATTCTACATTTTCTCTAATTTTTTTAAAGATTTTGTTGTTGATGTCATCATCGGTCATGCCTTGATAAACAAAAACAGCTGTTGGATAGCTATCAATTAGGTCGTAAAAAATACTCCTAAATTTTTCAGGTTCTAGCCATTTTTCTTTATCGAGCTCCTTAAATAGGGGTATTATGCTGTTTTCCAAATAGCCTGCGGTGCAAAGATTACTTAAGTTTGCACCCCTTGTTCCATATCGACTTATGATCTGTGTTTTCAGCAATTTGCATCGTTCTCTGTCTCCGCTCTTATAAACTTTTCTTAAATACAATGCAGTTTCGAGTAAATTAAGATCTACTTGTGGCAATCTATTTCTGAAAAAACCTACAATGCTTTGATATTCTTGATCTGATGATATTTTTGCATAATCTAGGCAGGTTAAATCAGCACTGGGCTCAATAAATTCCATCCGTCTACTAAAACTACTAGTTATAAAGTCATCAATAACTTGCTTTTCTTCACCTTTGGCATAATGGGGATTAACTATATTAACAACACAATTTTCGAGTTTAACTTCAACCTTCTTCTCTTCAGAAGTTAGTATTTTTATGCCACTCAAAATACTGGATCTTTTTATTTGAAATTTTTCAAATAATTTTTCCCAGATACTCACCATGTTATTTACCTAGTCTAAATTTTTTGGTGTATTCGATCAAAGAACCAATATCAGATTTAATAATAATTTCTGACCCTTTTCGAATCCCAGCAAAATCCTTTATTTTTACTTCCTCTCCATTTAGAGATAAAGCAGGCTGTTTGGTTTGAGCATCAACAATAATTCCCTTCTTAGTGCCTTTCCCGAGTAATTGCAACAAATAACGTTTCAGCTCTGAATTGTTTTCGAAAAGTACTTTATTTGTTGACATTGTGTCTCCTTGTTATGCAAGCATTTGTTTGATATTTATGATCCAATAATAGCACATTGTCGGTATGTAGTGATAATACATCAAGGGATTATAATTGCAAGGCAAATTTCTTCTTCTGAAAGCGTGGGTAAATTATTTCCTTCCATCTTTTAGCTTCATCTTGAATAGAGCGTAAATTAATTCTAACCAGCTCCACCAAACAAAACAGAGCAACTTTATGTTGGTCTTTTTTGTTTGACACGAATATGATTAAATACTTCTATGAAAAAGAAAATATTACTCCATGCCTGCTGCGCTCCTTGTACCGCCGGAGTCTACGAACAACTAAAAGATGATTTTGATGTAACACTTTTTTGGTATAATCCAAATATTTTTCCCAAAGTCGAACACGATCGAAGATTGACCGAACTTCTAAATTTTTGTGATAAAAAGAATATTAAAATTATAGTTGGTGAATATGATTGGGATGAGGAACATAATTATTGGCTGGGGCTGATAAAAGGATTAGAAAAAGAACCCGAACGCGGCAAACGATGTCAGGCTTGTTATCAAATGAGGCTAGAGGCAACTGCGGCTCTTGCAGCCCAAGCAAATGATCATCATGACGGCGAATTTAATTATTTTGCCGCCGAGCTTTCAATTTCACCCCACAAGAACTCAAAAACAATCAACGAAATAGGGGATAAAATTAGTAAAAAATTGACCACAAGTCATCCCCGCGAAAGTGGGGATCTACTCCGTTATTATTCTGCTGATTTCAAAAAGAACGACGGCATCAAAAAAGCCTCGGAAATTAGTACAAAAAATAACCTTTACCGCCAAAACTATTGCGGTTGCGAGTTCTCTATTGGATCTTAGATTTCAAGGCTCTACCGGCCTCAATCTCTTCTTCCCGTCGCTTGATAGTTGATCTTTTATCATGAAGTTTTTTGCCGCGTGATAGGGCAATTTCGATCTTTGCCTTTCCGTGTTTGAGATAGATTTTTGAAGGAACAATTGTTAAACTTTTTCCTTCAGACTTTGAAACTAACCGCTCGATCTCTTCGGCGTGCAAAAGCAGTTTCCTAGTTCGTTGCTGGTCACCGTCTGAGACCGAAATGACTCCCCCAATCCACCATGCCTCGCCGGCGACTATTTTTACATGAGATCCGCTTAAGTTGACCTTGTTGGCTCTAATAGCTTTAATTTCTTCGCCGGTAAGTACAATCCCGGCCTCAAGGTCTTCAACAAAAGTGTATTCAAACCTCGCCTTGCGGTTTATTAAATTCTTCGACTTGCGCTGTTTGATTTTCATCAGTGTTAGATCCGTGTTAAAGATCAGTGTGGTTGCCTCCGTTAAATCTCTATTCCTTTGAAAATATCTTATTGATCGTCGGCCATTCCAGAATTAGAACGGAAACTGATGCCGCTAGTGGAATTGCCAATATTGCCCCGACCACGCCCATTAATTTTGCTCCGATCAAAATTGCAATGATAATAACCGCCGGAGATATGCCCACGGCTTTTTGCATAATCTTCGGCACCAAAACGTTGTTTTCTACCAGTTGAACTGCGAAATAGTAAATTAGAACGAATAATGCTTTCCAAGGAGAGATTGTTAAAGCAAACAGCGCAGCCGTAATCCCGGCAATGATTGGTCCAACTGTGGGAACAATTTCCAGAATTCCGGCAATCAACGCCAAGACAAGAGCATAGGGAATGCCAATTATTGAGAGCCCGATGTAATCGATAACAAATATAACCAGTCCCAAAAGCAGTTGTCCTCTAAACCAGCTACCGATTTTGCTGGCGATTTTGTTTATGACACCTACTGCCGCCTCCTTGTGCTCTGGTGCAAAGATAGATGATATAAAACGCTTGACATCGTCTTCATCAAGAAGAATGTAAAATGTCAGAACGAAAATCATCAGCAAGGTAAAAACTCCGCCAATTAGACCGGCAGTGAACGAGTATATATTACTCGTAACTGACCCGAGATTGGACGACAGACTCTGCAAACCGCTTTTTATTTCTGAAGTGTAATTTCTCAATGCGCTGAAGTTTGTATTTGCGATATAGTCAGGCAAAGATAATGCAAGTTCAGAAATTTGGTTGACCAAAGGCGGGATGATTATATAAAAAACGCCCACTAGCGAAGCAACTACCAATAAAACTAGCAAAAATATCGACGCTAACCTGCCAATAGTTTGCTGCCACGATTTAATGACCGGCGAAAAAGTAGATACTAAAATTAAAACAATAAAGACCAGAGCTACAATGTCGCGAACCAAATACAGAAAATAGAAACCGGCCGCCACAAGAAATAATTTCACAATTGTCCAAGTGGTAATTTCGAATTTTACTTTATCGTTCATATGTCCTCCCTATTTAATGTTTATCCTGGTCGGGGCGACTGGATTTGAACCAGCGACCTCATCGTCCCGAACGATGCGCGCTACCGGGCTGCGCTACGCCCCGACAATCAATTCCGCTTTATCATAACCGAAAATTGTGCTAAAATCCAGAGAGAAATGCCGATGTAGCTCAGTGGATAGAGCGCCTCCGTCCTAAGGAGGGCGTCGCAGGTTCGATTCCTGCCATCGGTACCAACACATGTCGTTCTGGGCGACTGGAACGCAGTAAGTGCGAGAGTTGTTCGGTAGATTCGCCAAAAGCTTTACAAATCACCAAATTTAGTGTATATTAATTGAAGATGAAAACTGATATCAAAAAACTAAATAATATTCATCATCACAATTCTTTACTTTCGGGAAAGAATTGTTTTGATCGTTAAGTTTTAGACAAAGTTCTCAAAACAGCTCCTTCTCGGAAGAGAAGGAGCTGTTTTTTGATACCACGAAAGGGGAGCTGGGAATGGATATGTTCAGTCGGCTACGGGAGTTGTCGTCAGTGTTGAAGGTCAGCAATTTGTATCAACAAGTCGCTGACGAAGTGATTACCTTTGTCTTCTTCATCTGTCCCAAGATGAAGGGTCAGGGGTTCAGGCTCAATAGCAACAAAACAGGATTTGACGCTGAGTATGTTCCAGCAGTCCTGGCGAACAGTGCTATTCTGGCGATTGAGAGGGCTACACGATTCCTATCTGAGTTCGAGACACTTGGCCTTCCGTTCGTGGCACGGGCGCTTTACGCATCTGCAGACGCGCTTATCCTGCCATCAGTACCAACTACTCCACCAGCTACACCAGTAAGTCCAAGCATCGAGATCGTTTCCAACAATCGGGTGGTTGTTGAACATCTCACCGATTTTGGAAGACTGTATCGCGAGAAGCCGTGGCGCAATACCCCGCAAAAGATCAGCGAGCTTGAAAGGCAACGGCTAGTTTCGATTCTGCCGTCAAACACCCCGGCAAATGTCGCTTGTGATTTCGTCGAACGCACTTGGTCTGGGTTTGCACTTGACGGAGTGCTGATCCGTGGCGAGTGTTTTGGTCCCAATCCCGTGCTTCTAGGTGTTGAAAGCCCGGGTGTTGGCGTGCTTCAAAACGCTGCACTTCCGAGAGACCGGTGGTTGCCAGTAATTCAACTGGTATGAACAAATCGGGGAGGTTTATCCCTCCCCGAGCTATTTTTGCTAATATTATTTTAGATAAGGAAAAGAATGAACGAAAATGAATTAATTAAGAAAATCGAATCAGGTTTGAAATTGAAAATTATAAACAGATCGTTTTTCAGAAAATATTTATCTGAATCTATTTTGTTGGATAAAAAAATTACATTTTACGACTTTGAATGTCCTCCAAGAAAAGTCATTTATTTTGATGGGAAAGAATACATTGATTATCAAATGGACTTGAATGAGATATTTTCGGGCAAAAAAGATGATAACTTCACAGAACTGCCTAAAGCAGTTGAATATCGCGGTCAAGAGATAAAAATTTTAAAGTCCTTACAAAAATCGGGGATTAATTTTCGATATGTCAAAATTATTGCAGACACCAATTTGTCCTACATCACCCCTGAGTCTTTAGCTATTACGAGCAAACAACAAAATGTCTCGCGATTTAGATTATTCAAGTTACTAATTGAAAAGGCTGTGCAAAATTATCCAATTAAATGTGGAGTAGTGCTATTTTCCGAACTCATCAAATCTTTTCAAAAAGATTATGACGAATCATTTGATATGGCAATGAAAATGTTATCACTAAAAAAGTTGGTTGATATGACAACTTTAAATTCACAAATTCTACGGACGAAACAGCACGTTGGTATCGATAATGCTGAATTTGCCGAGATCTTTTCCAAGCGAACGATAGCGACTTACGCTGCCGAAGGAATTATCTTCAATCTTCTTTCCCGTACCAACTATTTTTCAAATTGTGTTTGGCTAAATTTGTACGAGTTTAACAAAAGGACAGAAAAAATTACGAATTGTTTACGAAAACAAAAAGGGATCAAAAAAGTTCCCATGTTGGCAGAAACAATCCACAGCAAAAAACCATGCAAATCTTAAGTTTCGGGATGGCAATATTTTTATGGTTCTAATCTTTTCACTCCACGATAAAGATAAGTTACTTCCCGAACATTTCCAATATCAAATAATTTCATCAGCATTCTGGTTGGGCCCAAGCCGAAACCTCCATGTGGAGGACAGCCAAACTTAAAAAAGTTCAGATAAAATCTTATCGATTCAGGACTTAGCCCTTTTTCTTTTGCTTGCTCAACCAAAATCTCATATCTGTGTTCTCTTTGCGCGCCAGTTGTAATTTCCATCCCGTTCCACAAAAGGTCAAAACTTTTTGTTAGAGTCTTATCATCTTCTTTTCGCATATGATAAAAGGGTCGAACAGCGATCGGATACTCCGTAACAAACAAAAATTCGTGGCCAGTTTTTTCTTTCATGTATTCACAGATCTTTACTTCCTCATCAGGACTTAAATCCCCGTCTCGCTCATTTTTAACATTAAGTTTAGATAGAATCTCTTTAGCCTCTTTCATGGTTATTTGCGGAAATGGTAATTCAGGAACAACGACTTCCCGGTTGTAATTACCTTGAATTTCGTCGCCAAATTTCTCTTTTATTTTCTTCAAAGCAAATTGAATTGCTCTGGATTCTTCAGCCATAACATCTTCGTGTGACTCAACATACGATATTTCAGCATCATATCCGGTAAATTCGGTGTCGTGCCTGGAAGTAAATGATGGGTTGGCTCGAAAAACTGGACCGACTTCAAAAACCTTTTCAAAGCCGGAAGCCATCGCCATCTGTTTATAAAACTGCGGTGATTGAGCCAAATAAGCTTTTCTGTCAAAATATTTGACTTCGAACAATTCTGCTCCCGATTCGCTCGGAGTAGACATAAACTTTGGAGAATGAATTTCGATGTAATCTTCACCTGTCCAATATTCTCTGAATGCCTGTTCCATTTCCGTCCAAACTTTGAAAATCAGAGTTTTTTCGGGTTTTCGCAGATCCAACCATCGCCAGTCAAGCCTTTGTTGAATGTTTGTCTCTTCTTGGCCTTTTTCCACAACTGGAATCGGTAATTCCTCAGCAGGTGTTGATAATATTTCAATGTTTTTCGCTTCAATTTCAAAACCGCCTGGGGCTTGTTTTTCTTCTTTGGCCATACCAATAATTTCAGCCACAGACTCGAGTTTCAGTTCAGACGCTTTCTTCAACAATTCCTGTTCGGCAACCACAACTTGAATAGTTCCGGAAATATCGCGAATCATCAGAAATTGAATTTTGCCTTGATCGCGAATTGCTTGAACAAAACCAGCGATTTTCACTTCTTCGCCAGCACTTTTCTTAACTTCATCAACTTTTACCCTTTTCATTTTGCTCCTTATCCTAATTATATCAGTTTACTAAAAAACGCCCTTACGTCGCTAAACAAATTTAGCAATATAAGGGCGATTTCTCGCGGTGCCACCTTAATTTATTCTTTAGATGCTCCGAATTTTACTCCGACACATCCTTCGTTCTGTAACGGGAACTTCCCGAACGGTTCTACTCATCTTTCGATTTTCTTCCGTTAGCTCAGCCGTGTCAGCGGCGTCAACGCTTTTGTAATTTTCTTTATCTTAACAAAATCCTCAGAAAAAATCAATGTTTGGTTAAAACAATATGTTGTTACAAATCTTTTAAGAAATTTATAACATTATTATTAACGGACTCTACCTCTCTCGCGTTATGACGATAGTCGTGCCCAATTCCTTCCATTTCAATCAATACTTTTGGTTGATTAGCCACATTGTAGATATCTTTGAGTTGTTGCGGAACGACGCAATCGTCTAGTTCTCCGGCAATTAGAAGCATATTTCCATGAAAATTGGGTATTTCTTTTACCACATCATACTGCTCAGCATCCTCGATAAAGCTATACGGCAAAATGAATTTTCTACTTGTGGTTTCATCCTCCGGCAAATTCCTGCTCGAAGTTTTTAATCCTTCTTTTTTCCACTTCTCAATCTTTTCCAAGTTCTCATCTCGAATATAAGTAGTAGGTGACATTATGCCGATAGTGGTTGTAACTTGTGGATGCCGAGATGCATAAATTAATGCAATTGTACCACCTAAACTATGTCCGGCAAGAAGTATTTCGTCATATTGACCTTGTTTTTTTATTTCGGCATCAACATCTGCTAGATACTGAGTCATCGTGTATTTGCTGGCATCTTCCGAATCTCCCCAGGTTCCAGTTGGATTCAAACGAACCGTGGTATATTCTAGTTTCTTTAATTTCTCATCAAGATCAACAAGATGAGGATAATCTTTTGAATCCAAAAAACCAGGTAATAGTATTGCTAATTTTTTCATTATGAAAGTTTATTTTTTATTTCTTCCCAGTCAACAGCATCTGCCCAATTAGGAAGTGGAGTTTCAAAAATCTTTTCTTTCATTTCTTGTTTGCCAGTGTAATGGTCAACGCCTTCTTTAACAACGACTGGATAATGACCTCGCCAATTTAGTTCTTGTGCAGTGGATAGAACGCAACAATCAATTGTTAGACCAATAAGAACAGGAGTCACTTCGGAAGGTTTGCCTATATTTTCTTCAAGCCACTTGCCAAATCCGATTGTATCCTGTCTTGGTAACCCAGGTTCTTTTGATGTATCTCCGGCATTATCCCTAGTCCAAATAGGAGAATTCATACATTTAATCCACTGACCGCCGACAAATTCCTTTGGAACAACTGATTCATATCCCCATGTTCCAGGGACGCAAGACTCGTCAGCATCTCCTGGCCGAGGTTGTCGATAATCAGAAACAATTTCAGCGATTTTGATTCCTTTTTCTTTGAGAAAAGGCAAAATTTTAGATTTCAGAAAATCAACCGATGGTTTGTGAGTATAATGCTTCCCACCTTCGGTGGCAAAATCGTTCTGAATATCAATTGCTAATATTTTGTATTTCATAGCTAAATCTTATCAACCAGCAATATAAATTGCTAGTTTTTCTTTTGAGCCCAAAATACTGCTCGTTTGCAACCTGAATAATACGGATCTTGTTTGGTGCTGCTATATTTTTCAATTTTTTTAAAACCATATTTTTCGAGCCACTCTTGAATATCAACTGCACTTGATGGATGAGTTACAGCATCTTGTTTTATAGTTTTTTCTGATCCATCAGGATAGGTGATTTTTGTGACTCGTTCTGCTCGCCAAATTCTGTTGTCAACATCAAAAGATTTTGTTGTGACAGTAGTGTCGAGTTTTGTTCCGTCTTTACAAACTCCTGATGGGAACCAATGTTTTCGAACATCCAATTTCTGCCACGACTTATCTAGCTTACCTTCCATATTATCGTTTTCAATATAAACAAAACCGCCAGGTCGCAAAGATTGTGCAGCTTTTTTGACACAAAGTTCTTGATCGTCACCATTTCCAAATTCATAAAATGAATTACCGCCTAAAATTACCAAGTCAAAATTTTTTGGCCACTCTGATTTCAAAACATCGGCATGAATTAATTCGGCTTTCAATTTATCATCATCTAACTGCCTCTGTAATCGATTAAGCATGCTTTGTGATTGGTCGATGCCAGTTAGATCAAATCCTGCTTTGACAAGAGGTAATAAAATTCTGCCACTGCCACAGAAAGGTTCAAGAATTTTGCTCAATTTATTATTCTTGGCGAACTTTGTTAACAAAGGTATATCGTCAGTTCGTTTTTCTATCTGATCATATATTTCAGCAAAATGGGCTTCATCATATTTATTTTCCATTTTCAGTTCCTTTTTTATTACAAATCTTGAATAAAACTTTCATTCTCTTGGACAAAATCCCATGACTTTTTTAAGAAATCCTCAAAGTCGTTTCTTGTGTCATAAAATTCTTTAAGATATGACAGCAATGATTTGCCATGCAAAGTCGCATCCTCGTAAATGTCATATGACCGAAAATTATATTTAAAAACTTTTTGTAAACACTCATCATTCAAAATTATTGCCGGCACCATTTCGCTTAGATGCCAAGCGAGATAAGGAGCGTCTAATTCTCGTTCCTTAGTTTTCGGAAAAACTTGTCTGCATTTTTTGAAGTAAATAAAATGAAGTAACTCATGAATAGAAACGCTGATTACCCGTTCTTGCGGATATTTGTAAAACACTTCAAAACTAAAATTTTCAATATCTCTTGGGTTAATTGGGTTCAATGAAATATATGCAGATATTTCTGGCGGTATTCCAGCCCAATCGACTTCGAGTATTTCAGCCAATACTAAAAAAATTTCATTTCCAAACTTATCCCAACAATGCTGAAAAATTTTGGCGGTGGCGGATAAGTCGATATCATTGTTCACAATATATTCCTTAAAAAAGTCCGTTTCAATCGCTTTTCGATCTCCAACTTTATTAATACCTTTAAGTTTATCTTTTATGTTAGGGTATTCCCCATAAATCATTTCGCTCCAGTCCCACTCGTTTTTATAAGGATTTAAAAAACCGTGGATCGAGTCAACAGATTCCGACAAAGGCATGGCTTTAAAAATAATTTTTGGAACTTTTTCACTCATGCTTAAATTATATCATAATCACTCAATCACTGAGATTTGTTTGTCTTTTAAGCTCATCTTGATTTTAAGGCAATTTAGGAGTTCTCGCTTTTCTTCTCTGGCTCCTTCGCGAAGGACGAATTTTGAGTAATCCCTTAAATCAACTTCGTTGTTTAAGTCTTTGCTGACTTTTTGCTTTAGTATTTTTTGCATGAATCTTTCGTATCTGGTGATTTCCTCCTGCAAATGCTTTTGGGTGTTTAATGTATCCGGGTCAATTTGATCCATAATATTACAGATTTGCTCCGTGACTTCTTCTTCTCGAATATATGGTTGTTTGCAGTTCCGGTCTTTACCTCCAGTGCAGTGATAATATACGTATCTTCGAATTACTCCATTATCCTGTCGTTTGAATTTTTCTTCAGCGGTTACGCCTGAACCGCAGACTCCGCAATAGATTAGCTTCGTAAAATCAAACTCTTTCGTCCCCGGTCTGGATTTGGGAATAATAGCCAGCCGTTCTTGCACTTTATCGAATAGTTCTTTGGTAATGATGGATTCATGAGCTACTTGATACCAAGTTCCACTTCCGCTTGGGTACTGAAAGAATCCATAATAGTAGGTGTTATTAAGAATTGTGTAAATTGTACTTAAAACTACCAGTTTACCTTGGCGAGATTTAAAGTTAATTGAATTTAGCCAGTTTAATACTTTCCGGTCACTTTCACCGTTGGAGACCCGTTCAAAAACCTCTTTGATTGTTGTGGCTCTCTCTGCGTCAAGGAATATCTTTCGATAGCCCTTTTTGCCTCCGATTTCGTTGACATATCCCAGTGGTGGAGCACATGGTCTGAATCCCATTTCACATTTGGCCTTGAGCCCTCGCTTAACATTAATCACCTTGTTATCGTTCTCAAGTTTCGCCTGACTTCCTAGAATCATTAACAGAAATTTATCATTCGGTGAATTGGTTAAAGCCTGGCTGTGGGTCCTAATCTCCCTTAAGTGGCCATTGTCCATTAAATCCACCAGCATTCCCAAATCCCCGGCATTTCGACTCATTCTGTCCGGTGCCCAAGTTAAAATTCCGTTAAATTCGCCTTTTTTAATGTCGGCAATCAACTCATTAAATACTGGCCTGGTTCCCGAATTCTTGGCTGAATGACTCTCTCGTCGTATATCGGTTACTAGCAACCCCTCAGATTGAGCCAAGTCGGCCATTTCTTTTACTTGCGAGTCGATTGAAAGTGCCTGGCGCTCATCATCCTCGCTGGATTTTCTAGCATAAAGGCAATATTGAATCTGTGTGCTACCAAGCTTGATTGGGTCAGCATAAACGCCGTTTACCTCGTAAGGCATTCGGGTATGTGTTTTATTGTTGAATTGTGGCTCCAGTGGTTCCATATTTCCTCTCTGATCTTTTGCTCAGGGAGGATTATACCGCAAGTGTTTTACAAGTCCAGATGTGCATAAAAATGCTTTACTTTAAGCGTGGTTATGCTATTATTAAGTAGTTATCGTACATCAAAACTTATTGCCTAACCCTCAAAGATTTTCTTTGAGATATGGCGCAAAATCTATCCCTAGTAAATAGCTCGTCGTCAGAGCACTAGGGATAGTTGTATCTCGAAAGGGATACAGGTGATCGCAAGATCATCGCTGGCGGCGGGCTTTTTGTATCTTGCCGCCCAGATAAAGCGGAATAATGATTCAACCGAATAAAATTGCAAAATTAGCGGCAAATACCAAGTTTATTAACCGTGACAAAACAATTTGCGCATCGGATTTTTGGGCTTGGGCCTATTCGGATTTACTTCAAAATACTACCAGAGGAGTTTTAGCCGAGTACATAGTATCCTTTTTACTCGGTACGGTTGATGAAGTAAGAAATCCGTGGGATGCGTACGATCTTAAGTTGAAAAATGGCAAAACAATTGAAATAAAGACTACGGCGAAGTTGCAAGCCTGGGCGCAAAAGGAATTATCTAAGCCAAACATTGTTTTAAGTCCAACCAGATTCTGGGATCCGAAAACGGGGAAGATGGAAGAAAAGGCAACATTCAACGCCGACTACTATATCTTCTGCTATTTTACCGCCGAAGATCACAAGACAGCCAATCCACTGGATTTAAGCCAGTGGCAATTCTACGTTTTCACAAAAGAACAACTAATCACAATTCTAAACAACAGAAAATCAATCTCCCTGAAAAATCTTGAAAAACAAGGAATCAAACCAGTCGGGGCATTAGAACTAAGGAAAACCGTTGAAAATATTTCTTAATCTAAACGATAATACTCCAGCTTAATTTGAGCTCATTTACCGCTTCAAAACTCAGTAGATTAGTGATATGATCAAGAAAGAAGCAAATTTGGTATTTGTTGAGAAATGAGTCTTCATGGCAAAATTAAGTGATACTCCAAAATTTGATCGACCCAGAGAAAAATTTCTGGAAAAGGGAGCTGACGCATTGACCGACAGCGAGCTTTTGGCGATTTTACTCGGCAGCGGAATAAAAGGAACCAATGTAAAAGTTTTATCGCAAAAAATTCTGAAAAAGTTCGGTGATAATTTTCTCAACGCTTCAGTTGATGACTTGACTCAAATTTCGGGAATCGGACAGGCTAAAGCTTTACAGATCTCATCCGCTTTCGTTTTGACGAGAAGAATTTTCGACAAACAAAATTCATTGGACAATTTGGTTTTGTCGGCTCAAGATGCGGTTGCCCTCGTTTCCGACTTGAAAGATAAGAAGCAAGAACATCTGGTTTGCCTGTATTTGAACGCGCGCAATGCCTTATTGAAAAAAGAGACCATTTCCATAGGGACTCTGGATAAAAGCATTATTCACCCGCGAGAAATTTTCGCCCCGGGATTGGAATTACATGCGGCGGGTGTGATTTTGATCCATAATCATCCTTCCGGAGATTCTTCGCCTAGCGAACAAGACAAACAAGTTGCTAAGCGGATTATTGAGGCGGGTCAGTTAATGGGCATTAACGTCGTTGATTTCTTGATTATCGCAAAAAACGAAGTTCACAGCATACTCGGCGAGGTCAAAAACACGAAGTTGTCCGGCACGGAATATGTTGCCGAAGGTGCTCAGGCATCGTTGTTTGATCTGCTTGTTGACGCAAATCAAGTTTATTTTCGTCAGGATATTTCGCTAAAGAATCCGCCCGAAGTCAAAAAGAAAAAAGATGATTTGAAATTTATCGATTTGTTTGCCGGAATCGGCGGTTTTCATATAGCGTTTCATAATTCGGGAGCCGAGTGTGCTTTTGTCTCCGAGTGGGATGCACCGGCCCAAAAGACATATCATCACAATCTTTACAAGCTTTCTCCCGAGATGTTTGATTCTGGGAATTTCGTCGGTGATATAACGAAAGTCGATCCGAAAAGTATCCCCGACTTCGACATTTTGACGGCCGGCTTTCCTTGCCAACCATTCTCCCAGGCGGGGTTTAAAAAAGGTTTCAGCGAGACGCGGGGAACATTGTTTTTTGACATCGTCAAAATAATGAAAGAAAAAAAACCTCAAGCCTTTTTTCTTGAGAATGTGAGAGGTCTGCTCAGCCACGACGGCGGTAAAACCTTCAAGACAATCAAAAGGATTCTTACCGAAGAGCTGGGGTATTCATTCTTCCCTCAGATTGTAAAAGCTTCCGATTTCGGTCTGCCCCAACATCGTCCGCGTCTTTTCATGGTCGGCTTCAAAGACAAATCCATAGATTTCAAATTTCCCGAACCCGTAAAAGAATTGAAATATACCATGTCGGATATATTTAACGGAAAATGCGATAAAGAAGTCGGCTTTACTCTTCGAGTCGGAGGGCGTGGAAGCAGAATAACCGATCGCAGAAATTGGGACGCATACCGTGTCGATGGAAAAATCGTTCAGCTTGGATCGAGAGAGGGGCTGAGGATGCAAGGATTCCCCGACTGGTTTGAATTTCCCCCCGCAATGTCCGAGGTGCAAGCCATGAAACAGCTTGGAAATTCGGTTGCCGTTCCCGCAATTCAAGCCGTTGCCGAAGAAATTGTTAAAACTTTACGGAAACATAAAAATGGAAAGTGATATGGAAACAGGAAACAATAAGGGAGAGTGGTCGGAATTTTATGCTTTCCTTAAAATATTAGAGGAAAGAAAGCTTTTTGCGGCCGATAAAAATCTCGAAGTAATCGACGGAAAATATTTTGTATTTCACAAGATTATCAGGGAAGAAAAAGATGAAACGACTAAAATATACGATATTTCGCAATCGTCTGCACAGCTTCTGATAACCGACGACGAAGGCAGATTGTTGAAGGAGTTTGACACGGCTTCATTGAAAGAAAAAACTTTGAAAATATTTGAGAGAATCAAGCACGAGAAAAGCCCCTCTTTCAATATTCCCGAAGCTCGGGAGCTGATGAATGAATTGCTTTGTACGAAAGTCAAAGCCAGCAATGCGAAAAAGGCCGATTTGGTGGCGATCATCTACGACAGGATTTCAAAAACGATGCCGATGCTCGGCTTCTCCATAAAATCAATGATTGGAGGAGCATCCACTTTATTGAACTCGGGGCACACCACAAATTTTATTTATGAAGTCCATGGTTTTAAGGGAGAGATCGGGAAAGTTAATACGATTCAAACAAGGGCGCAAGTCCGTGATCGTATTCACGAGATATCAACACACGGCGGGTCTTTTGAATATGTGGGTGTATCCAATGAGCAATTCGAATCGAATATGAAAATGATCGATACGGCATTGCCAGAATTCATCGCTCAAATGCTGTTGGACTTTTTCTCAAATGTGCACAGAACGGTTGCCGATTTGACTGGTGAGCTTTCCAAAAACGAGAAAATGAAACTAAAATTTGGAGTAACCAATTACGAGTTTAAAATAAAAAACTTTTTGGATGCCGTCGCCCTCGGTATGGTACCGAGCAAGTCTTGGGATGGTTTCTCTAAGGCACAAGGCGGGTATATCGTGGTGAAGGAAAATGGAGACGTCGTTTGTTATCACTTGTATAATCGCGACGAGTTTCGTTCCTACTTGTATGAAAATACGAAGTTCGACGCTCCGAGCACCACCCGACACGGTTATGGCGAATTGTACGAAGAAAATGGTAAGCTACTTTTCAAACTGAATCTTCAGATCAGGTTTTTGAAATAAGACGATTATGGCCGATATATTTTCCAAAGAGAAACGAAGCGGCATAATGTCTAAAGTCCGCAATAAGAATTCCAAAATAGAGGTTGGGTTTCGGAAAAAACTCTGGAAAGCGGGATTTCGTTATCGAAAGAACTCTCCAAAATATTTCGGCAATCCCGATCTTGTATTGAAGAAATATAAAACCGTAATATTCATAGATTCTTGTTTTTGGCATGGATGCAAAGATCACGGTTCAATGCCTAAAACCAACAAAAAATTCTGGAAAGAAAAAATCAAGCACAATATTGAGCGAGACCGAGAAGTGGATGCCCATTATGCAAAAATAGGGTGGAATAATATCAGAATATGGGAACACGATCTAAAAAACAATTTTGAAAATATTATTGGTAAAATGGTTAATGAAAATCTATAAAGTGGCATATAATTTTTATGAATTATCGCAGAAATAAATATGTGAAATATGACCACACAAGAGAATATTAGTATTGCCATCGAAAAAATAATAAGCGATTTTAAGGAGTATCCTGATAAGTATTTAACTGAGGATGATGTTAGATGTTTTTTGTTCAATGAGTTAATGAAAATTGATGAATTCAGCTTACCAATACATACTTCAGACAATTCTAAATCCATAACCGTTCATTCCGAGGTTCGCTGGTATGGTAATTCAGGAAAATTGAAATGGCGATCAGACATTGTGATTGTTGATGTAAGTACCTTAAGGGTCAAAAATGATATTTTCAAACTTCCAAGTAAGGGCTTTGGATTTAATAGACCAAAAGTGATTATAGAAATTAAACTTCGTAGGATAAATGGAGAATCGGATAATGGTTTTATCAATCAAATTAGAAAAGATTTGGACAAAGTAAGCAAAATTAAACAAGAAATTAGCGGTAATTTTATATCGTGTTTGTTGGTTTTGGATAAAAAACGAGACCTTAAAGATGGTATTGATCACCTAGGTCAGAGTGGGATAGAAATATTTTATCAATTCGCATCCTCGTCGCTACAATTACAAAGTTAAATATACAAAATGAGCTTGCATATTTAAAAACAAGTAAGGATATAGTCATTCCGCTAATGGTAAATTAGTTAATAACTGATAATTATAAAATGTCTAAAGAAATAATAAAATCCAACAAAACATATATTATTCCAAGAATACAAATCTTTCAATCTTTTAGAGAAGCGACACCAGGAATAGAAAGGTCAAGTTTTCTCGTCAACAAAGGTGATGATAAGGAAAAACTGAGAGATTATTTTACTTATCCCAGAATGTTTGTTGTTGCTGAGGCAGGTTTTGGGAAAACTAGATTACTTAAAGAACTTACTGCAGAATCAAGCTTGAGGGGTAAAAAATCAATTTGTGTGGATTTAAAAAAAATGTCAATTTCAGAAACTCTTGTAGATTTTATTGACAAACAAATTATCGAACAAAAAATTAAACCATTCAGCATCGTAAATTCCGAAGAATTGCTTGTTTGTTTTGATGCTCTTGACGAGGTCAAACAAGAAGAATTTTCAGCAACAGTTGAAAAGCTTAAAACATTGGCGGCGAATTACCCTAAACTAAATATTGTAGTCGCCTGCAGGTGGTATTTTTTTCAAAAATATCAGGAGCTATTTATTGATTCTGACTTTAGATACGCTCATATTTCGCAATTTTCACTCAACGATGTCAGGCGATATTTGAAAACTAACTTAATCTCTGGGGCTGAAGTTGAAAAGCTTATTAACTCTTTAAATTTTAAAAATAGAGAGCTTATTATTCAAACTCCACGTTATTTGGAGTTGTTGGTAGATTACATCAATAATATTAAATCTGGCAACGTAGACTCTGTGACTAGGACAGATTTGTTCGAATATTTCATTTACAAAAAGCTGGAGCTAGAAGACAAAAACTTAACAACCCAAAAAAAAGATTTAATAAAACGTGTGTTGGAAAAACTCGCACTATTGATGGAAATATATCAGACCAATATCCTGACCAAAGATGAATTAATGACTTTCTTTGATGATTTGAAATCTGATTTGAAAGCAAGTTTTTTGCAGCAAGTTCCGATTGAAATTTTTTACGACAAAACAGCTTTGAAAGACAATGGAAACACCATTGAATTTGAAAATACTGAGTTTCAGGAATATTTAGCATCTAAAGAAATAAGTCGACTTGGACATCCACTCCAGACTGTTTTTGATTTGATAGTTGATCAAGAACTTAGAGAGATTTATGCGAGTTGGTCCAATGCCCTGACTTTTTTAATTGAACTCGACATTACATTGTTGAAACCAATATTGGATTTTACCAATCGTAAAAATGACGGTTACCTGCAAGGAGAGGAATACCATCGACTCATCACAAGGGTTAATATTAACCAGTTATCTGTGGAAGACCAGAAGTCAATATTTGAACAAGTCTTTGAATATTACCAATCAGTTCTTCACTGGATTGATTGGGACATTGCCAGCAATCTAGCGCGGTACTTTGACATTTCTCAGCATTATATGTTGGAAGCATATGTAAACAAGATTCATTTTTCCTCCGATACTGAACGCTTCGTTCAACTTGGTAATCTTGTCCTTATTGTGGGTTTTCTAATTGAACGAGATATTTTTAATCAAGCGGAGAAAACATTTTGGAAGAAAAATATTTTAAAATACGCAAAAGATAAGAACAAAAATGGAGTATTACAACGGCATGCTCTGTTCGCACTTGAAAAATTAATGGATGATAGCATAATTGATAAAATTGATTATGTATGGAAACACGACGAGGAACTTGTCCGTAGTCGATTTTTGGAATTGTGCAGTGTGGTAAATCCCAATCACGTGACGTCCGTAAAATATTTTGTAGAAGGAGTGAAACAGCAAGTCATCTCTGCAAGATATGGATTATTTTTGGTTTCCGAGCCAGCAGCAATTAAAAAACTATTGCAATATTTCATTAATGATGAAGTTTTTTTATACCAATTTATTGATCATGAAAGTATTTATGAAAAAAGAGATAGACAAATTATTGAACATATAGTTATAGTCTGGGATGCTGACATTAAAAATCAGTTGGAACAAATAATCTGTAATGTATTCGCATCACAGTTTTGCTATCATGCTGAAAAATCTGACTTTATTAAAAGTTTGGCTTTAGTACTTAAGGAGAAGAATAAAGACTATATATTTGAGTTATTAAAACAAATTAAAACCTCAAATGAACTCAAAAATAATCTTTTTAGCTTTTTGTATCTATTTGCAAGCATTCTGCAGAAGAACCAGATTAAAAGTTTTTTAGAAATGATTACGGAATTTGACAATGGGACTAGGTTTGCTTTGTGGACACTTCAACAGATCAAGTTTTCAAAACGTAGCGACGCCAAAGATATTTATGAGGAAGGCAGGAAATATCTAGCCGAAGAATATAAAATATCTGAAAAACATTGGAAAAAAGAGGCAAAGAGACCACCTGAAGAAATTATTTTACATCAAGAATTTCAATACAAACTTGAGCCAATTCCTGGCCAATATATGACTGATGTTTTTGAGTTCTACATTCGCAATGAGAATAAAATTGAAAAATTTATCACTGATGCAGAGAAAAAGAAACTAATTGACCTCGTTATCAATATTATCTTCGAAAAATTTGATCCATCAGGTCAGGACATTAAAATCACCAAACAGGAAGACGGGCACAAAAGATTCACGGTTCAGTCATGGATACCAATATTTGGAGATTGCTTATTGGTCGCGCAAAGACTTAAACTAGATGTTTCAAAATATAGAGGCAAAATTATCAGTTATTTACCATTTGCTTATCATGATCACAGAAAGGCCATTTTTGAGATGGTAAAGCATATCAAGCCAGAAGAAATAAAAACTCTTCTGAATATTTATAATAATAAGAGTTCAGATCTTTGGGGAAATTTACCAGACGGGTTGATAGAAGCGACAATAAAATATCAAATATCAGAAGCTGTTCCCATACTCAAAGAATTTATTAACCAAAATGATTTTTTTATTCATGATAGAATCGCCGCACTTGAGGCGAGCGAAACGTTAAATCCCGATCAACATTTTTTAGAATCTATATTTGAAGAATATTCAAAAACTCAACCAAGTATTGCCGATAAGGCAAACGAACTTTTAATTGAAAAATACCGAAATACTACAGCCATCAATCGAAGATTCGCACAAATAAAAGATAGGGCATTTAAATTTAAAAAGCCTGTTGGAGTGCATTCTGTAAGTGATCAAGAAAGCGAATTGCACGATAAAAAATTCGCTATTCCATTAATTAATCTTAAGGATCTGAAGTTCCAAAATAATTTTCTAAACTTGTTGGGTTTTTCATTTGCATTACTAAAGAAGGACGAGTCTTACTATCCATATGTCCACTATCTGTGGCAAATAGTATCTTCTTATTTTGAGAACCTCAAAGAAGGTAAATCATATGATCCTTTGAAAACATTGGGTGAATATTCTCAAAAGCATTCCACAGAGGGTACGAATTGGTTTACCAGTGAGGTAAATAAACTCAGGTTATCGTACATGAATTTTTTAGGTAAACCTAATAATATCGCGGAGTGTATTTTGAAATACAACAATTTGAAAACAATGCAATACCTTGATATCAATACCCCGAGAGATCTATTTGAGAAACTCAAGAATATTATCTCTCACGAAGTCAGAGACTGGGTGACAGGTGAAGGTGTCAAGTTGATGAACTCTATCGAAACCGACGCGCAGAAGCATATTAAAACTCAGTTAGAGATCAGTTTTTTAAGGAAGGGGTTTAGGCCAAACGAGATTGCAATTATTAGAGAGCCTCAAATGCTAAATGACAAACGCACAGACTTTCTTTTATCTTACGGCTTTATAGGTCCCATAGTGCTTGAAATTAAAATGAGTGATAGCTCAGATTTAACAGGCAGGCTAAAAAATAAGAAGTCATACAAGAACCTCCAGCATTATTTAATCAATTACAATGCGTATTTTGGAATATTTTTAGTAATTGATAGCAAACAAGTGAACAGCTGGCCTACTCAGTTTGAAAAAGTAAAAGAAGCTTATCAGGAAATTGAAAATGTAGAAGTTATCGAAATTTCAAAATAAAAAGAACTAAAACTATGAATGTTGATCAGGAGAAATTGAAATTTGAGGGGAAAATTACAGATCTATTAAATCTATCTGAGCTGTATTTGAATTTTGCTTTAAATTACAGAAAATTATTTGATGAATTTTATGTGGGTGCAAATCCCGCGTATCAACAATTAATTTTAAACCATCCAATTACCAGTAATATTATTTTAAACGCAAATTCATACTTATTTTTATCAATTAACTCCTATCACTCGCTTCTCAACAAAAAATCCATTACTGAAATATCGTTTTCTAAATATTTCAATAAATTTGGTAAGTTACGGGGAGAAATAGTTGAGACAAGAGCTGAATATCAAAATTCCTTGCTTGACCAAGTCAGAGATAAAATTATCGCTCATAAAGATATTAAAAATATTGGAGACCCTGGAGTTTTAGCTGTAATTCTCATAGACAAGAAGTTTTTTGATAGTGCCAACCAAATAAATAACAAACTCAATAAAATTGTTCAAAATAATTTTACCGATCCTCACGTGAATAATCCACTCTTGGATCTTTGTGAAGAAGGTTTAAAATCTACTCTGAGCCATTACCGAGAAATATTAAGCCGGATTAAATGAAGTTGAATTATTTATTCAATACCAATGCTGTTCTCATAAACGATGAGAAACCCGAAGAAATATTTAATTCCCATATTTTTCGTTTTTTGGATGAAAATATTATCTGGAAGATTAAGAATCAGGGAAGCGATATCGTGCTGGAAGTTGTGTTGCGTAATTTGAATTATGCTAAAAAGATTGAAAAACTTCTTAAGTTTGCGTCGGTGGTTGTTTATCGCAACAGCCATGTTAATGGTTTTCGATATGTAACCTCGTCAAACGCTGAAATCGGGCAAATAAAATCAGAAGCTGGAATCGAAACTAGATTTCTACTCAGCGGGAATGAGGATTCCTTCAGCCCAAAGATGTGGTCAATGTTATCGTTTTATCTTGAGGCCAGAAATTCTACAAGTAATTATTATAAATTTATCTGTCTGTATAAAATAATTGAGATACAAAATTTAAAATCAGAGAATAGAAATGGCAAAAAAATATTAGTTGAAAATAATACCGCAACTCAGTCATATATCGAAACAGAAATAAAGAAAATTATCACTCGACATGAATTAAACAAATTACAAAGTGCGGTTAAGACAAGCTCAATTAAACCGAAAACCATCGGTAAATATTTTGAACATATTTTTAGAGATGCTTTTGCACACACAGGATTTCTAACAAAAAATAACTACATTAATGGATTCCCAACATTAAATCCGACCAATTTTAATGATGCCAGGAGATACCAAGAGGCTGTGGTTTGGTTTGACCAAATAGCCAAGACTGCTCTGCGAGCTAATGAACCAAGTCCATGAAAATTAAAAACGAAATTATTGAAAAGCGAAAAGAAATTAAAGAAGAATTTGAGGAATTGTTGGCCGAGCATTCCAGTCCTTTTACTTTTGACCATATTCTGGACATTATCAAATACGAAGACGATACTGATGATATGATGAAAATAGTCAGAATCTTTGATCGTGGCAATCCAATGGAATTGGATAATGTTTTAGAACTAGCGACTGATGCTTGGAACTATTTCCCTCACAAAATACTCAAAGATAAATCTCCGGCGGAGATGGTATAATAGCCGCATCCTTATGAAATATAAAGTTTGTGATAAATGTGGTGAGGTTGTGGCGAGGACGGGAATAATTTCCTCGTCTCGAGTTTCGGATGATAAAAGTTGCTATGCCAGATGCAATAATAAAAACTGTCAGCAATATTATTCAAAAATCAAATTTGAAAAACTGAAAGAAGAGGAGTTTTAATGGATGGGGTAGTCAGTAACAATAAATGCAGGGTCTTTATCCAAGATATTGAGAATACTGCTTGGCAGATTTTTTCAATGACGCAACTCAAGAAAGATGGAAGTATTTATTTAGGATCTCCTGAATTTACAAAATTTGAGTGGCTAACTTTTGAGGTCAAAGATGGGAAGTTAGACACATTCAAAGTTGAGCAATCACGCAACGGACACTTAAGTTTTCATGGGTCAGGACAAGTTCATGTTCGATCTGGAGATGATGAATATAAGCTCGCCATCGACGGTCAGCACATACTCAAATTAGAAAAAAACGATATCAGTCTCAGGCATCTGTTCACGCTATTTCCGAAAAAACCAGAGCATATTCCAACATCTGCTGCACTTAATCGAAAAAGTGATCAATTGATAAACTCAAAAAAACCTCTAAAACCATTTGCGGTAATTGCTTTTGCACTGCCAAGAGTCGGATATAATTTGAGCTTTCAAATGTCGTTTGATATTGATGACCTCGAGCCAGAGGATATTCCAGGTATTATGGGCACGCATATATTTCCTCTAATTCATCATGATATTTTTCTAATTTTTTATAGAACTAAAAACATGAATGAATGGCCTAAAAGAAATATGCTGCAATACCTTGATGGAATTGCTGTGCCAGTCTTTATTGGTCAACATGAGAGAAAGATCAGGGTTGAATTTAGAATGCCCAAATATGCCATATTGGACGGGGAACTGAGAATAGAACTGTAATTTGTTGGGTCACAATTTTAGCTATGGTATTATTAGTTTATGAAACTATTTCATTACGCACATCCAGACCGATATCAAGGTATTGTCATAGGAAAAGAAGGTTTAAAACCTGAGACAAAACTTGGTATCACCCCCAACCTTCAAAAAAAGAAGTTTGTTTTTGCTTTAACTGACCCACAGCCTGAAAAATGGTTGCAAAATACTGAATTTTCAAAAGCTGTTTGGCATCGACTAATTATGAATGCAGGTACTTTGCTTCTGGATTTTGATTTCGACGAACAGAATCAAGAGGCTTATGTTGCTGATTGGGGACACCGTGAAGGATATCTTTTGGGCAAGAGGGATAAAAACGCTCCGGAACGATTTACTCATGATTCCAGAGAAGAAGCAGAAGAGGCTTACGCGTCAACAATGGTGGAGCTAAAAAGATATTTAGACGATCCCGGACTTGCACAATCATATTCATTGCCAGAAATTTTAATACCCGGGAAAATTCCCGCAGACCTAATCCATGTGTCAGAAACTCAACCAGAAATTGAACGACTCATCGAATTTGCACGAGAAAATCCAAACAGCCTAGAGATCCACAGGAGCAATCTCGCTAATATTCCGGAATTGCATAATCAACTGATGGAAATTGATAGCCATCTGGCTGAACTTGAAGGTGGAGTTTCTAGGAGAGGATAACAAAATCTCTCCCTATTCAGATAATTCTCGAATACATCCCCCTACAGTTAATCATTTCGACAGTTTCTTGCTTGGACTCATTTTCGGCTATTCCTTGAATTAGAGTTGAATACGCATCAGCAACGTCCTCATGTTTTAACATGCCAAATTTAAGCATTTGGTTTTGCAATATCTCTGTACCCGGATTGCAAAATAAGATTTTACCTAATTGCATCCTATTGGTTGTCATCCCTAATCTGGTTTTTTTATCAAGGCCATGGATCTTAACGCCAACTGCCCGAAAGTTTTTTGATTGCAACTCCCGAGTTAACCAACCTTGAAGCGCGACTTCCTCAACATAAATTGTAGTTGAATATTGGCCACCAAATCCTTTGATTATCAAATCTAGAGTAGCGACAACTTCTGACATTCCCATCTGTTTGTTTATGATATTCGGTAAAATGTAGTATTTTTTGTTCTTTCCAGAACCTAAAATCATGCAGGAAACAATTCCAGTTGGATCATTTTTATCGCCATCTCCGAGTGATGGATCAACACCAATCGCATAAGAAACAGTCTCGTTCTGGGTTGGTTGTGGCACTCCTGAAAATTGATGAATCCATTCAGGTCTGACAACAGGTTCCTTATCATCAATTGGTTTTAATAAGTACTCTCTTTGAAAAGCAAATTCATTACCGATCCGCAATCGTAATTTTTCAATTGCCTCCATATTCGAATATTTTCCAGGCCAAGCAATGTTGTCGTCATCATCCAACAGTGGAAATTCACGGTAAACACCGCTTCGCTTGCCGCTGGTTATCTCGGTTTTGAGTCGCAGAAGTAAACTATCCTCATGTAACGGACTTCCAACAATGATACATTTTGTGTTGGAATCACCGAGAGGCAAGATTTCAGTCACAAACCATCGATATGTCTTATCTCTCCCCTCCTGGGTTTCAACCGACTCATTATTTTCAACATCATCAAGCACAATCAAATCTGGCCGATGTTCACCGTGAGTAAACCCACGAATTTTTTGCCCGACCGAGGCAACCATGATTCTTGCTCGGTATTTGGGGATATAAAGGGAGGTAGCGTTCCATTCATCTTCCTCAAATGGGCCCAGATCATCTTTCATTAATGGACTGCCAAGAATCATTTTCAGATTTTTAAAATGCTGTCTAACCTGCTCCTGGGTCTGAGAAAAAATGACAACATATTTTTTCTGCATTTTCCCGACAATGCTCCAAATAGAATTACTTAGAGTAAAAATAGTACTTTTAGCCGACCCGCGAAAAGCGGTGATCACCGCCAAATCTGTATTTTCATCTTCGGTGAGTCTAAAAAATTCATGATGAAACGGCGCAATTTTATATTTTGCAAAATGACTCAAATAAATTGTAAAGAAGGCCAAATGGTTCCGTCTCGCAAGTTCAGATCTTGTCTCCTGATTTTTGATGGCAGAATTAAAGGCACTCTCATTTGATTTTCTTTTTAGCATTTTGACCTCTTTTCTCACCTGAGTCACTATTCGGCATTAAAAGCTTTTCTGCTTTATTAATGTCCGCCTCTTGCTCTGGTGAGAGTTTACCGTCAGAAATCTTTGTCGTAACCTCAAGTTTATTCTTGTAGATGTTGTGGCGATGGTTCAGCCAGTACATAACCGCCGTAAGATTATTATCCTTCATAGCGCTAATCAGCTGACTTTCCGCAATGTCATTAATCAGTGCGCAGCCTTCTTCCATCGCTTTATTACATTCTTCGGAGAATTTAACATCTTGCCGTTTCCAGCGATAATATGTGGTTCGCCCGATCTCCAATCGTTCACATACGATTTGGACAATTGGCGTTTTTTTCAACTGTTCAGTAAACATTTCTTTTTGCTTTTTCTGCTTTGTATCATCTTTTTTCATCCGACCCTCCATCAATTATTTTTACTGCCTTGAGACCGGTCGCTTGTGTAACTCGGTCAAGGATAACCTGACAATATTCGGGATCCAATTCCGATCCGTAGCAAATTCTTTTAACTTGTTCTGCTGCCAAAATTGTCGTCCCGGATCCAAGAAACCCATCAAAAACTATATCGCCGACACTTGAACTGTTAAGAATCAGATTCCGTAAAAGTGGAATTGGTTTCATGGTAGGGTGTAGTTTTGATTTACTCGGTCGCGGATAGAATAACACTGATTTGTCTTGAGATTTTTTAAATTCATGAACCCCAAACCATCCATATAGAATCAATTCATGCTGAGGTAGATAATTCAGTCTGCCGATTACCGCATGACTTTTAACCCAAATCAAAAGTTGTGAATATTTAAAACCTGCTTGTAAAAATCCCTCCCGAAGAGCGTAAATCATTTTGTCACAGTTGAAGAGATATGCGGAATTTTTGCGTTCGAGATGTGACTTAATAACATTGAGCCACTCTTTCGTAAATTTGGCGTACTCTTCATCAGTTTGCTCTTGATCATTTAAAATATCCTTGTGTTTTGTCGTAATATTTCCAAAATTTCTCTTACTTTGTGTTACGGATGCTCCATATGGGACATCACAGAGTAAAACTTTTATCTTGTTATTTTCAACCAACTTATCGATCATTTCTTGATCTCGAGCATCACAGCAGGCGACCCGATGCGGTCCAATCTGAAAAATGTCTCCATATTTGATTTCAGTTTTTTCCATTTTGACCTCCTGATATTAATTTTGCCTCTTCTCCTGTAAGATCTTTAAATCTTTTGATTACCAAGTCACAAAAAATCGGTTCGATATCCAGGGTGTAACATCGACGCTTGAGTTGCTCACAGGCAATTAAGGTCGAACCCGACCCCGATGCGAGGTCAAGTACCACATCATTGACTTTGGTGCATCTGCGAATTGGCTTTTCGTGCAAAGTGATAGGTTTTTCCGTGCTGTGAGTGTAATCTTGACCCGCAAGTCGTTTAACAAGCCAGATATCCATCATGTCCAAGATGTCATCAATCTGACGATTGCCGGAAGCCACATCGCGATTCAAAACTTCTGATAAATTAGCTAATTTCTGCGAAATAAACGGTTTACCGATCGTGCCGTACAAAACTGGTTCATAACTTTTGTTAAACGCTACTTGTGGAGTGGGGTTGATTCCATTTTTCAACCACAGGCACAATCTTTTGCTGTTAATACCCAGATCGCGATATATTTCCTGCAGAAGCCAGACGTATAATTGGTCCGAGTAGAAAAATACGTGGCAATCTGGTTTGGCGACTGATAAAGCATTGCTGATAGTTTTCTTCAGAAAATCTTTATAGTCATCATCACTCATATTGTCGTCGGTGTGGCCACCGTACGATGATTTTCCGCCAATGCCCGAATTGTAGCTCAGACCGATATTAAATTTAGTGTCTGTGTAAATCATATCGACCTTAGTGTCGCCTAAAAGCTTTTTGACAAATTCCGAGTCGGTAGAGTCGCCGCAGCCAATGACGTGTCGTCCAAGCTGATAAATTTCACCTGTCTTGGTTTTAGGGACTTTGATCTGCTGAATTTCTTTATCTACATCGAAGCCATCACTTTCCGTACTCAACATATCGTCCAAAATAGCCGAAATATCATAATCTTTCATTCCAGCATCGAGAAGAATCTTTATGTCCCAGTTTCTAAGTGCTTCAATGTCCCAGTCTCCGTTATTAATATTTCCCAATAAAACAAGCTCCTGTTCGATTTTCGGATCATCAATTCGGATCTTTATAACTGGCACTTCTTTCATGCCCAACTCGCGGGCTACAATCAGACGCAAATTACCCGAAAGCACTATATTTTCCCTTCCCGGTGCAGTATTTACAATAAGAGCGCCAACGAATCCATGTTTAAGAAAGCTCTTTTTTACCTCATCCTTGCTTTTTTGAGTATGTATTCTGGGATTTCCAGGAAATTCCAGAAGTTTATCAACCATTTCGTACCCAAAATTGAATTTTTCCTCCAACTTATTCATTTTGCCTCCATAATTAATTTTTCTACTTTAAAATCCCTTGCTCATCTAATGCTTTTTCTATTCTCTTCAATCTTCTTTCTGTTTCTAATTGCTTCTGCGCTTCTAATAATTTGCTGGTTAAGAAACCAATACAATTAGCAGCTTTGATGTCTAAACTGCCATCTGGATCAACTTGTCTGACTCGGTTAATGGTATCGGCAAGCAAATAAGCAACCATTTTACCATCTGTTAGAATGTCGATTGGATCAGCTTGAATTAATCCTTTTTTGTAACAACTCACCTGTCCGCCTTTTCTGCCGGCTTCTTTTACTTGATCTTTAGTATTCGGATCATGCATGAAACAGAATTTACTGTTGTGCATTGCGTTAGCTTTGCACTGCTTACCATTGTTCATTACTTGTTCGCATGTCATTTTTTCCTCTCGTTTTATTGATTAAGCTATGGGGTGTTTACACTGCTGTATCTTGTCCTCGAATTGAGAAGGGTATAAGTTTTTTCTTTTTTTGTGACATTTTGCCTCCTTTCGACGAGTTAGTTTGCTTACAAAAAAACACCTGCGACAGGTATGTGGATTTAGCGTCCTTCACACCAATACGCACGTGCTTTATTCGCACTTATTCTGCCTTAGCGGCATTTCTTTTGTTATCCTCAGTATAATCAACCGAAGTTGCTTGTCAACAATCGGTTTAGAAAACTTACGCTTGTTTACATTCTAAATTATTAACAATATTGTAAAAATAGATAGTACCAAAGCTAATAATTAAATAGGAGAAACAAAGTATGAAAGTAGCCATTTATTTGCGAGTTTCCACAATGGATCAGGCGACCAGAGGCAACACTAATCGAGACGGTTTTTCTATCCCGGCACAGCGCGAAGCTTGCCGTCATAAAGCCGAAAGTCTTAAAGCCACTACTATTCAGGAGTATACGGATCGCGGCGAAAGTGCCCGTTCGGCTGCAAGACCAGCGCTGCAACGATTATTGGCTGACCTGGGCAAAAAGAAAAGCTTCGATTATGTTATCGTTCATAAAATTGATCGTCTGGCCAGAAGTACGTTTGATGACGTCACCATTTGTTTAGCTATCAAGGAAAGTGGAGCTCAACTAGTTTCTGTCACTGAGAATATCGATGACTCTCCTTCAGGTGGCTTGATGCATGGAATTATGGCTTCCATCGCCGAATTTTACAGTCGTAATTTGGCGGCGGAAGCACTAAAAGGTGCAGTCGAAAAAGCCAAGCAAGGCGGAACGCCATACATGGCACCAATTGGATATACCAACATAATTGAGAGGATCAATCACAGAGAAAATCGAACTGTTATTCTTGATTCTGAACGCGCCCCACTTATTATCTGGGGCATTGAGCATTATGCCACCGGCGATTACAGCAAAACACAATTACGCGAAGAGTTGATAAAACGAGGTTTGAAAAATCGTCCCAATGTTAATAATCCAATCAGTCTGACTAGTTTGGATCGGATGCTAAGTAATCGATATTATCTTGGCTATGTAAATTATTGCGGGGTTGAATACAAAGGGAATCACCAACCTTTGGTGACGCCAGCAGTTTTTGCCGCAGTTCAAGCCGTTCGATCAAGTCAGAAATCTCATCGCGGTAAGAGTCATAAAAATTTTCATTATCTATCCAGACTGCTAGTTTGTGAGCGTTGCCATCGTCATCTTTGTTTTGCAATTTGCAAACGCCGATACTCATATTTCTTTTGTATGAACCGAAAGGACACAGGTTGTGAACAACCATATATTCCACTGACTTTAATCGAAGAAAAAATCATAGATGCCTTCAAACAAATGAATTTATCCAAAAATGATCATGAAAAAATAGCATCTGGAATCGATGAGGAATTAAAAGCCGGTCGAATCCAAGCAGAATTTGAGATAAAAAGGCAAAAGCAGCGAATTAATCGACTCGAAATCGAGCAAGAAAACATGCTACAGGCGTATTACGATAAAATCATCGAACCGGATTTAATGAAAAAGGAACAAAAGAGGCTAAATAAGGAGATTAAATCAGCTCAAATTGTTACCTCAGATTCAGAAAAACGATTATCGGTTATCAATAATAGGAGAGTTCGCGCTCTGGAAATAGCCAGCGACTTAGATATTGGTAATACTTATTTGAAAGCCAACCCGGTGATAAAGAGACATTTCTGCCAAGCACTATTTTCGGAGATTGCCATTAATGATCAACCAGATGGTCAGATGAAAGTATATTGGTGGCAGAAAGAGCATCACGTCACTGTAAAGGTCAATTGGCATCAGCCAATCAACATTCGCCACATTACCGAAGCTATTTTAATGTTATCCCTTGAAAGGTAAAAACTGTTAAATGGCACACACCTTTTTTATAGTGTGCCAAAATGTGCCATTTACTCTCAAATTGGTTAAAAAATGATACACTTGGCTGATGGTAGTGTCTCACTTTTTTGAGTTGCCAAATTAGCCTCAATGAGGTATAGTGAAAGAGGTAAAAGGTACTAGACTAGTAGGGGGTACCATTAAATTTATTTATATGTGGAAAAAAGTATTACGATCCATCGAAGAATATTATTCTGAAAAGATCGCAGATCTTAATCGGCAGATTGAGGAGAAAAGAGATAGCGCGGCCAAATCTCCAGGTTCGATGCAATCTTGGTCTGATAAAAGCAAGCAGGAATTCTCCCAACTGGCAAACGCTCTATTAAAGAATCTGGAACCGCTCAAGATTTCTTTAAAATCAGTTAAGGAAATTCTTAGTACCAAAAATAAATCAAATGCTATTTCAATTGGATCAATCATTAAAACAAAATCGGATGAAGAAGACCAGGAACGTCTTGTTATAGTTCCTGGTGTTGGCGGAGATCAAATTATTGTTGATGATATTGAATATTTCCTCTTGTCAGCAAAATCAGAACTCGCAAATCAATTATTAGAAAAAAAACCTGGCCAGAAATTGACTTTGAAGTCAGGTACAGAAATAACAATCATTGAAGTAATAAACAGCTAACTACAGTACTATTTTGACAAAAGTCTTTTTGCCGATGCGAAGAATGGTTTCTTTGGTTGGTGCAAAATTTATTTCATTAATTTTATTTCCGTCGGCAGTTTTTACCGCCCCGTTTTCAACCAACCGGCGCCATTCCGAGCCTGAGGAAACAATATTTTTCGAAACTAATAATTGCATGACCGACTGGCCTTTTTCCAATTTAACTTCTTCAATATCGGTTGGAATTTCACCTTTGGAAAATGTATCAACGAAACTTTTTTCAGCTTTTTCAGCAACATTTTTCGTATGAAGAAGTGTGACAATCTCTTTGGCTAAACGGATTTTTGCGTCGCGAGGGTTCAGTTTCCCAATTAACATCTCGCGTTTCATCACTTTGACTTCGTCCATAGGAACACGAGTCAAAAGCTCAAAATACTTAACAATTAATTCGTCCTTAATGGACATTATTTTGCCAAACATTTCGTTTGCCGAATCAGTTAAATTAATTGTGTTTCCCCAACTCGAACTCATCTTCCGACCATCTGTCCCTTCAATCAAAGTGTTGGTAATTATATCCTGAGGTGCCTGACCAAAATGCTTTTGCAGATCGCGACCAGCAAGTAAATTAAAGCGCTGATCAGTTCCGCCCAATTCAACATCGGCTTTGATGGCGACAGAATCGTAACCCTGCATTATTGGGTATAATACTTCGCGCAGCGAAACCCGTCTCCCTTCATCCAATCGTTTTTTAATATTCTCACGAGCAATAAAGTTATTGACAGAAAAAACATCCGCTTGCTCGCCAATTTTATTGTAGGTCAAATCACGTAACCATTCGCTATTATAACGAATTTCACATTTATCAATATCAATAATCTTTCCAGCTTGTTCAATATACTTCTCGAGATTTTTTTTGATTATTTCTGAAGTAAGCATTGGCCGTTCTGAATCTTTGTCTGATGTATCGCCAATGACACCTGTAAAATCACCGATGATTAGAACTATTTTGTGTCCGAGATTTTGAAAATCTCGGAGTTTCATCAATGGCACTGCCCTACCTAGATGAATATTCGGACTTGTTGGGTCAATACCAAGTTTTATCCGTAGTTTTTTGCCGGACTCAAATTTCTTTTTTAAAGAATCGATTTCAATAACTTCTTCGACTCCTCGGGTTAGAAGTTCGTTAATTTTCTCGTTCATGCTTTGATAGTAGCACTTTTACGAGCATCCGAAAAGCGTTGACATAATGATTCATTTATGGTAATTTCTGGACGAAGGAGAGTGATCGCTGTGCATGAAACGCATGTGCTAACCTGGATCATCATGATAGTCGGAACGCTCTGGGGTTGGGGGATGGCGATTTGGGATCTGCGCGGGGCGCGCGAAACCTTTCGCCAGGGTAAGCAGGACAAAGTCGGCCCGTTTTTTTATTGGCTAAAATAATATGGCCGGCGCAGGGGGAGAACGCCGGCCATATTATTATCCAAATTAATTAATAATTATGAATTTGCGGATATTTGACCAAACGAATTTGCTTTCCCCTGAACCGTGATCGCCTGCCCTCGACTTACACTTTATAAAAATATTTTAGGACTAATTTCTGAGAAAAAGCTTAAAAAAAAAGGAAATTATTAGAATTTTACAGTAAATTCGCTTCCCTTTCCAGGAGCCGAGTCAACGAAAATTTTTGCTTTGTGCAGATCAGCAATCCTTTTGGCGATAGACAAACCAAGACCATATCCGTCGGCTTTTTCTTTATTGCGCGACTGATCCGCACGATAGAATCGATCGAAAATATGAGGTATCTCCGAGTTTTTTAGACCAACTCCCCGATCCTTAACTTTCACCAAAAAGTCCTTGCCCTCCTTGGTAATCTTTACATTAATTTTTGAACCTGTCGGACTGTATTTAATTGCATTATCAAAAAGGATAATAAATAATTCGCTTAAAGATGTTTTGTCGCCCAAAATTTTTCCCTTGATTAATTTGGCGTCAAAATCAATTTCTTTCTTCGCCGCAACAGATTCAACTTTTTCAAACGCTTCAGCAATTACCTCATCTAAATTAATTATCGAAAAATCTAATCTTTCAATCTCGTCAAATTTTGAAAGTTTCAGAAGCGCAGAGGACAAATCTTGTAATTTCTCAATTTCTTCCAAGTTCGAATCTAAAAGTTTTTTTGCTCCAGCAAGGGTTAAAGCATGGTCTCTTAAATTTACTTCGATTTCTGATTTAATCGCAGCCAGAGGAGTTTTTAGTTCATGTGATGCGTCGGCAGTAAAACGATTTTGCTCCCCAATAGCTTCTTCAAGAGGTTTTAATGTCCAGCGGGCAAAAAAGTAGCTGCCGAATCCGGCTAAAATCAAAATCAAAAGATTGTAGTAAAACAAATTCTTTTTCAACCGATTTAAACTTTCATCAATCTGATTACGTTTGAGATTTTCTAAATCATCAAGCAAATGGTTGTCCGACCATTGGGGTGATCCTTGTAATATTTGCCCTTGGCGCCCCAAACCACGATCGATTTCATTTGAGGAGATTTGAAAAATTGCCAAAGAAAAAATAACGCTGATGACCATTATCACCAAAACATAAAACACTGTCAGTTTGGTTAAGGCGGAATTAATCCTCATCTGCTGTTAATTTATAGCCAAACCCCCTGGCTGTTTTTATCATTTTTTTACTCTCGGGGTGGCCTTTGTCAATTTTATTTCGTAAATAACCAATATATACTTCAACGGTGTTGGGCAGTATGTCTGCATCATAATCCCAAACATGGGAAATAATGTTGTCTTTAGTCAGAATCCTATCCGGATTGCGCATCAAATATTCCAAAAGTGAAAATTCTTTAGATGATAATGGAATATTTTTGCCTTTGCGACTAACTTCATAATTCGAAGTATTGAGCGAAAGACTACCAACTGTCAATATATTTCCGTCTACTTTTTGTGGTCGCCGAATAAGAGCCCGAACTCTGGCTAATAGTTCCAAAAAAGCAAACGGTTTTGTTAGATAATCATCGGCGCCACAATTCAAACCTTCTACTTTATCATTTAGCCGATCTTTAGCTGTGAGCATTATAATCGGTATATGGTTATTTTTTTCTCGCAAAATTCGGCAAATTTCTATGCCATCAATTTCCGGTAGCATCCGATCGAGGATTATAACATCGTAATCAATTGTTAATGCCTGACCAAGACCGTCTTTACCGTCAAAAGAAATATCAACAGCAAAATGTTCCTGTTCAAGTCCTTTCTTTATTGCATTAGCAATTTTGTGGTCGTCTTCAACAATTAATAGCCTCATAGTCAGAATATTATAGCAGAAAACTGAGAAATAGTTGAGAATCAAAAATCCCTCGATATCTCGAAGGATTTTCATTCATATTTATACATTTTTTTGTTTTTATGTTTTTTAGATGGAACAGATCCATTCGACTCGCTAACGCTCGCCCAGGATGACACACTGTGTCATTTTCGAACATCTTTCTTAAGGGATCTTGCCGGTCGGAATCTTGGCATCTTTGATGCACTAATTTTAATTTTGGCTCCGGTTCGCGGATTAACTCCGGCTCTGGCCTTTCTTTTGCCAACATCGAAAGTTCCAAATCCGGTCAGTGTGACTTTTCCTCCCTTTTTGAGTTCTTTTGCAATAAGACCCAGGGCGGTGTCCACCCCAACTGTTGCCTCTCTTCTAGACAGTCCGGTTTTTTTTGCGACTGCTTCGATCAGCATGCTTTTGTTCATACTCTCCTTTCGCCTCCTCCATGTTATTACAAGTATATTATGGCCCAGAAGGGCTGCTAAACATATCTGAAAATTTATTCGATTGGAATCAATTCGTTAATTCTAGAAATCGATGTTGTAATTTTACGCTCTGGATCTATCTCAATCAATAACGCGCTAAAATTTACATCTCCACTTGCTACTTTATGCGATGCGGGAAGTTGTGTCAAGAACTTTCCAATAATAATCTCTTTTTCAACACCCAGAACAGAAACGACAGGTCCAACCATGCCAACATCAGTAATATATCCTGTGCCCTCCGGCAAAATTGTTTCATCTGCGGTCTGAACATGGGTATGGGTGCCGATGATAGCTGCAGCTTTTCCGTCCAAATACCAACCAAAGGCAACTTTCTCTGATGTTGCTTCGGCGTGAAAATCAATAACTACCGGCAACTTACATTTATCTTTAATATAGCGCTCTACCGCTATAAACGGATCGTCAATATCGTCCGGCATAAAAACCCGGCCTTGGGCATTGATTAGACAAATTTTTTTCTCGCCTTTTTCCAAAATTGCTGATCCGCGGCCGGGAGCATCCGGAGAATAATTTATCGGCCGCAGGATCTTTGTCTCGTCATCGTTTAAATGTTCAATAATATCTTTATTTTTCCAAATATGATTGCCAGAGGTAAAATAATCAATTCCCGCAGCAATCATATCTTTGTAAGTGTCATACGTCATTCCGCTCCCAGAAGCCAAGTTCTCCCCGTTGGCAATGACAAAATCTACCTGATGTTTTTCCACAAGTTCCGGAATCAGTTTTTTGCAAGCATTTCTGCCCGGACGCCCAACTATGTCCCCGATAAACAACACTTTTATTTTTTCTCTGCTCATAATCTGAATTTGCTTTTAATTTGATTTAGAATAATTTAAGTTTTTGAATTATGAATATCGAATCATGAATTATAGTTTTCGTCCCATGATTCTTACTTCATAATTCTTAATTCTAGTTTTTACTTCGCGTATTCTGTCGCTCTAATTTCACGGATCACATTAACCTTAATCTGACCAGGATACTGCATTTCTGATTCAACTTTTCGGGCAATTTCTTTTGACAGTTTTTCGGCACCCAAATCATCAATTTCTGACGGCAAAACCAAGACTCTAACTTCGCGACCGGCTTGAATGGCGAAAGATTTTTCAACACCCGGGAAAGTATTGGCGATATTTTCCAAATCTTTCAGCCTCTTAATGTAGGTCTCCAACGATTCACGTCTTGCACCTGGCCTTGCAGATGATATGGCATCTGCTGCCTGGACAATCGCCGCTTCGACAGTTTCAATTTCAACGTCTTCGTGATGAGCCTCAATGGCATGAATTATCTTTGGATCGATTTTGTATTTTCGGGCAATGTCGGCAGAAATAGTCGCGTGGTTTCCCGGCACATCTTGGTCAACAGCCTTGCCCAAATCGTGCAAAAGTCCTGCAGTTTTTGCGATTCGAACATCAGCGCCTAACTCCTCGGCTAAAAGTCCGGCGATGCCGGCAACTTCGACCGAATGCTTTAATTGATTCTGTCCGTACGAGGTTCGATATTTTAGACGGCCCAAGACTTTAATAACCTCCGGAGTCAGTCCAGCGACTCCAACTTCGTAAGCCGCTTCTTCGCCGGCTCTTCTAATATCTTCAGAAACTTCTTTCTTGGCTTTTTCATACATCTCTTCAATCCTGGTCGGATTAACCCTACCATCAGCCACCAGCTTTTCCAGAGTAACTTTAGCTAATTGTCTTCGAAGTGGGTCAAACGATGACAAGACAACCATTTCAGGGGTATCATCAATGATTAAGTCAACGCCCGTTACCTTTTCGAATGATTGAATATTTCTACCTTCCCTCCCGATAATTCGGCCTTTCATTTCATCGGAGGGAATTTGCAAAGAAGAAACTGTCGTTTCGGCTGCAAAATCCGGCGCCAGTCTTTGAATTGCTGACGCGATTATTTCTCTGGCCTTCTCGTCCGCTGATTCTTTAACAAAAGTATTCACCTCTTTAATTTTCTTTACCAGCTCCTCTTTGCCTTCTTTTTCAGCTAAATTTAATAGGACATCTTTGGCTTCATCCTTGTTCATCTTGGCAATTCGCTCAAGGCTTTCTTCTTGCTTAACCCGCAAATCCCGAAGTGTTTGTTTAAGTTGATCAACATCTTCAGCTTTTTTCGATACATTTTTTCTCTCGGCCTCAAGCTGATCGAATTTTTTATCTAAACCAATTTCACGATTTCGCAGAGATCTCTCAAGCTCAGCGATTTCCTTTTCTTTAGGAGCCAACTCTTTTTTAATGTCCTCTTTAATCTTTAACGCTTCATCTTTTGCCGAAATTAAAACATCTTTCGACTCTGACTTAGCGTCGGCAATAATTTTGTCCGCACGATTTTTAGCACTATCAACTTTCTTACTTGTGAGAGCCCGAAATAAAACAAATCCAATCCCACCGCCAACTATAAAAGCGGCAATAGTAATTAATATTGTTGTCAACACTTGTTCCTACTTTCATAATCAAAATAAATTAAGAGTTACTGATACAATAGTAGCTCTTTTTTCATTTTTCGTCAACGAAAGTTTGCGACTCTGGAACTACTTATAGACCAGTAGCTTTAGGGTTTGCCAGTTGGCATAAATCAGGATTAATAGGATGATATTTATCAGCGGGAAAATTACCAGATTTTCAAACCACTGCCCTGTTTGAATTCGAATACCGTGAAAGGGTTTTGGCGGAATTCCAAAGTTACGTTTCCAGGGCCAAAGGATTGGGATCCCTTGAATCGTAAAAGCGTCGGAAAGCAAATGACTAGCGAATGCGATCGAGGATGCGATAAGAACTGGCATTATTGATATACCCCAATAACCGGGAAATGATTGCAGGATTAAATATAACACGCAGGCATAAATCGCCAGACCTAATGTTGAATGTGATAAATTACGATGTTTAAAAATCGGATCGGATATTTTTCCGACCGAATGTCCAAAAGGTAATGTACTCCAAATATCAGCGCCGGCATCATCTGCATCGGGCATCAGTGACCCTAAATATGACGCGATGATGACCGCCCCCAAAGTTGCCGGTTGGTATTCCGGTTTCACGGTTGCCAAAAAATAGCTTCCGCCGGCAACCAAACCAATTATTCTGTGAGTTTTTCCTGTCATGCGTTTATTGTAACAAAAAATGCTGAAACATTAAGCTTCAGCATTTTTTGGTAGCCCGGATGAGAGGCTCACACCCCTTCGGCTTATAGAAACCCACGGTTTCCTATTATCTTCCTCAGCGGGAAAACAACTGTTTTCCCGACCCCTTTCGTGTTCGACTCCCATAAACAAAATACCACCCCGTATAGTTCAGATTTATCTGAACTATACGGGGTGGTAGCCCGGATGGGAGTCGAACCCATGATCTCCTGGATGAAAACCAGGTATCCTAGGCCACTAGACGACCGGGCCATAAATAAGCAAAACGAACCGAATGGTGAGTCGCCTGGGACTCGAACCCAGAACCAATAGCTTAAGAGGCTACTGCTCTACCATTGAGCTAGCGACTCGCTTCATTTCATTCAGCGTAAACCAGTTTACATCGAGCCAATTATTTGGCGAGGTGGTACCCCAGGCAGGAATCGGACCTGCGACCTTCTCCTTAGAAGGGAGCCGCTCTATCCACTGAGCTACTGGGGCTCTTTATTACACTCAGATCAAGCTCTATTAATCAAAGCTTCTTTCTTTGTTCGGCGCCATCCTTTAATTTCCTTTTCCCTTGCCGCCGCTGAGTGAATACTGCTAAACACTTCCTTGTAGACTAATCTAGTCTTACCCCTATTCTTAGTGTTTCGACATAATCCATTTCGGTATTCAGATAATCTTTTCTTAATATTACCTGTAATACCAACATAAAGATAACCATCGTCGCACAAAATAATTTAGAGGCATCGATTCATAGTTTACACTGAGGAATTTATTCCGAAGTGGTACGCCCTGAGGGATTCGAACCCCCGACTTCCACGTCCGAAGCGTGGCGCTCTATCCGCTGAGCTAAGGGCGCATTTCGAAAATGCTTTCAAATTTTCTCAATGCAAGCTAGTCAAGTTTACATCAAGAAAAACGAGATGGGGCGGCTAACGGGAATTGAACCCATGACTCCAGTGCCACAAACTAGCGTGATAACCACTTCACCATAGCCGCCATATTTTGGAGCGGGTAACGGGAGTCGAACCCGTCTCTCCACCTTGGAAGGGTGGCATAATAGCCACTATACGATACCCGCTGGTCGGGGAGACAGGACTCGAACCTGCGGCCTCATCGTCCCAAACGACGCGCGCTACCAACTGCGCCACTCCCCGGTTAACGAACGATAAAATTATACACTAATTTTAGCACAAATTCAAGGCTGAAGTTATTTATATAAACCTTTGGCGATATTTCGATTAACTCGCCACGCATCACGTATCATTTTTAATCCGTCTTTTACAGGAGAAACAGTCGAGTGCGGATCATTAAACCAAGTAATCCCGACTTCTTTAACCTTATAATCCAGTTTCTTGCCGATTGCTAACACTTCAATATCAAATGAGAAACGATCAAAAGTCATTTTCTCAAAAACATTCTTTCCGGCGCTGTGTTCAAAAAGCTTGAAGCCACACTGGGTATCAATTATACCCGGCACAGCTAGCCCTTGAATCATTAGATTTAACGCTCTACCGCCAATCTTTCTAATAATACCTTGCGGTACCGCCAGCTTGCCACCTTTGATATATCTGGAACCGATAACTATTTGATATTTATCGGTATATTCCAGCAATTTATCCACTTGTTCAATTGGGGTGGCATTGTCAGCATCTGTAAACAATATGAATTTGCCTTTCGCGGCTAACACTCCTTCTTTTACCGTATAGCCCTTGCCTTTATTTTCCTTCCGGTCAATAATTTTGAGATGTTTTAACTTGTCTTTGTATTTTTCAACTACAGAGAGCGTATTATCGGGGGTGCCGTCTAAAACTACCAGTGTTTCAACGACAAAATCATGGCCTTTTTCATATTTAATTATGGCGTCTAAGGACTTATGAATCCGAGTCTCCTCTTTGTAAGCCGGAATTACTATAGATAATTTGATGTCGTTTTCCATTTAAAGTTGGTTATTATTTATAATTTTTTTCGGCATGTCATATTTAATAATTGGATATGATGAATGAGGGGGATTTTTGATTAGATCTTCTGGAGTTATATTAAATACCAGGATGGAATCACCAATTATGGCAACCGGTTGATAATCATCTAACCAACCGTATGACCATTTCCCTTCTTGCTCCCCATGCAGTTTAGACATCTGATAGAAAGTCGCCGAAACTGCCAACCAACCAGTTGTAGGCCCATATCCGGATCTCCATTCGCTAGAATCCGGAATATAGTAGCTTGGTAATCCGCCGCCAAAATAATCTATCTTAATATTTTGAATATTATTATCATCAACATATGTTGCCAATCGTTTCAAATCCTGTCCCCAGTCAAGCGACGAATCGACCATTAGATTATATTCTTTGTGTCCGTAGGTAAACGCATTGAAGTAGCTAATATATCTGGGATAAGCAGCAACAACCGGAACTGCAACCGCAAATGCAACGATAATGACTGCAATATTAGCAGCGATTTTTTTGCTCTCAATAATTTTTTGAGTTGCCAAACCGATAAATAAATAAAGAAACGGTAATGTCGGAAGTAAATGTCTGGTTCCGATATTTAATGAACCTTTTAGGGTGATCGCCCAGTAGACTACAAACGGGACGCCCAAGAGCCAAAGCAACCAAACCTTTCTACTAGAATCAACTTTTTTAATCGCTACAAAAATTATTGAGAAAACAAATAGAATCAAAATCATTACCGGAGTCTTAATTAAATACGCAACCGGAAAAAACCAGCTTATTGCTTTGTCAGAAAATTGGCCGATAATGTATGTCGAATTGCCTCCGGCTACTCGCCCGAACACCAACATTACGCCAAGCAAATAGTGCCCGATACCTCGAAGAAATGGATTGTCGGCAAAAAAACCGAGAAAATTCCGAAAGACTGCCAAGTCGGCCGCTGGCATATTCTTGAGAATAACTTCCCTCTCAATGTCACCGGTCATATTCCAGACCAATGGAATATAAACAATCCAAACCACTGCAAGTGAAATTACAGAAATCCAAAAAAGCGGTTTAAAATATTTCCAAAAGTTTGGAAAAAATTTGGTCCTTTCGGTTTTTCCATCAATCCATGATTTAATAATGATGAGTAAAAACAAAATCGGATATAACATAAAAGATGAAAACTTGAGCAGCTGAGCAATACCCAGACCCAGGCCGGCGAGGATTAAATATTTTAGGTTTTTCTTGTCTAAAAACTTGTTAAATGTGTATATGGCCAGAGCAAAACCGAATGCAGCCGGAACGTCTGTTGTCACAAAATGCCCGTGAGCCAAGATGTCGGGGGTAAAACAATAGAGCAATAAAACAAAGAGAGCCGTTTTATTACCAAATTCTTCCGAGGCCCATTTGTAAATTAAAATACCCAACGCTAAAACGAATAAAAGCATTGGCAATCTGGCCCAAAAGACGACTTGGTCGGGATTATTTCCTCCATTGAAGATAAAGAACCAGCCGCTGTCCCATTGAAGAATATTCTGCCAACTACTGTCTAATTTTGGGCCTTTAAGATCTAGAAATTGAAGTGGCAAGCCCGAAATAAGTTTTACTAGAGGCGGATGCTCCGGATTAAGCCGATAATCGCCGTAAGCCACATAAGAATACCCTGCCGGTATATGAGCTGTCTCATCGACAATTGCGGCATCCCGACTAATCAATGTAAAAGAAATTGCCAGTGAGACAAAAATCAATACTCCGGCGACGATATCGTATTTAAACACTTTTGCCTTCTTGACAGCTTCATCTTCCGAATAATTAAGTGTTTTTTTGTAAGTCCAGAGTTTGTTGATTAAGAAGTTCCAGACAAGAGCTGCTCCCGAAGCCGCGAATAAGCCGATAATATTTGAGTGCGCCGAAAACCAACCAGTTGCGTTGTATATAACATATCTGAAAGTTAAATAATTGATGGCAAAGCCGACTAAGCTGACCAAGATAAAACGTATAAAATAGTTTGCCAAACTATAGAACTTAATATTTTTGTTTTTTATCCCTCGATAAAATTCATCTCTAAACGTCCAAATACTATTTAATATAAAACTGTTCACCACCGCAACGACAAACGAAATTGCTTTGGCGAATAAACGCTCGTCTGGTGTAATAAAATAAACGAGCAAATAAAAAACCACCCAATCGATTAGTGTGTTTAGAACCCCAACAGCAACAAATTTTGCAAATTGAATTATTCCACCAAGTTTCATCGCCCTCCTAATATCATGTATAATATATCACTAATCAAGCTTGTATTCCAGATTCACTCTTTCTAACCTTGATTGTTACTCGAAAAACTTTAGGCTTCCAACCAAGCATCAATCGCGTTTGAGAATCAAGCGCCGGAATTGAAGAAAAGAAAATATTGGTGATTGGCATAACAAACGGAGTTAAAACCCAATCCCAGAAAATTCTTGCATTTGATGATCTGCCTTTCCTTCTCGGCAAGACCAGTAGCGTTGAGATGACCAGAGTCGTAATCATCCCAATATAAGCGGCAGCAACGATGTAAGTGTATATATGACGGAAATTGAATGCTAGGACTGAGTTGCCAAAATCCGGGTGAACTAACAAGGGAATCCAGGTGTACAAGGCTAAAATTAAAGAGATTGTTGCCCAACTCCAATGCGACTCAAGTAAAATTAAAGAGTTTGCCAGCCGGTCAAACCAATGAATTTGCTTATCTTTAATGGCATGAAAAAAAACGTAAGGAATATCGGAGACGCCCCAAGACCAACGTTTTTTTTGCAAATATTGCTCTTTAATGGTCATAAAAATATTTGAGCCAAGAATCGCGTCTTGATAGATTGGCACAAATATCGGCACTGCCTGATGATTACCTTGAAATTTGAAGTAAGAGCGCCAGAATTGATGACCGTCCTCGACAATAGTGTCTTTAGCCCAAAAGTCAATTGCAACAAGTGCTTCCAAGCTTTGTGCATGAGAAGAAAAATTTCGCAATCGTGAAATTCTGGAAGACACGATAATTTGCCAAGCAGAGCTGCCCATGCCAATTAGTCTCATAGGCATCGGCACATCCCAAATATTGTTAAAGTACATTGGTAGAGGTTGAAAACTCTTATGCATCACATCTGGAGTTGTCAAATATTTATAAGTCAGACAAGATAAATATTTTCGGTCCATGATATTGTCCGTATCCATGTTCGTGACAATAATATCTTTAAACGGTATTTTCATCTTTTCGATCGTAGGCAAGATTTCTTTCATGGCGTAAGTGATGTTCGGGCCCTTGCCTTTTATTTCGTCCGGCAAATTGTCAGGGTGCTCAGTAACTAGAAAATTCAAAAATTTGTTTTTACTTTCCCTCTTTAATATCTCAACATAACCGCGGACATTTTCTTTGTCGCGTTCCTCAGTCGCCAAAACATAAATTATCCGATCTTTAGGGTAATCGGCATTGTGTACGGAATCAATTGATCCCCGGATTATATCAATGTCTTCTTTGTAAGTCGGTACTAACACAATATGATAGATTTTCCGCCAACTGTCCTTGGGAGGTAATTTTTCCAGTAAGGAATTCCAATCAATTTTCATTTCTCTTGAATGAAGTACATAACCATGAATTAGCCGGTATGACATAAAAATTACTCTTACCAACCAGAGAACAATAAAGAAAATCATAAAAATTGCCAGATATTTGGGCGAAAACAGTGCAAAAAAGAATAAAATAATTATCGTACCCCAAGAAAGTGCCCCGGGCAGAATTTCAAAAAAACGTATTAACTTTTTGTCTTTATTATCCATTAGGGTTTGTTAAATTAAATATATACGCCACCAAAAGAAGAAAGGATATGCCAATAGTAATACAATTTAGTCCCAATGCCAATAACTTTTGTTTGTTTTCAATTAGTAAGGCCATCAAGAAATTTAACAAAAAAACCAAAACAATAAAAATATAAATCGGAATAAACATTGGCGCCAACCAAAAACTTGAATTTTTCACCAACAGATTGAAGAATAGATAAAAAGCCAAAGATGAAACCAATATAGCAAATAAAAAAGAGACGACAAACGATCTATCTGAAAATACTTTTTTTAGACTTAATACCATATTATTTGTTTATAGATTAATTGTAGCAAAAATAATGGAAGAACAAAATAATTAAGCTTGACAGTAATTAAATAGTTGTTTAAGTTAACTAGAGAAATTAATTTTTAGGAGAAGCATGAAAAACTTTATTTATGCCATAATTGCTATAGTAATTATCGGCACAGCCGGCTATTTTATGTTTAGGGGAAACGCCAAAGAAAGCACAGCAGACAACAATACAGCGACTACCGGCACAAATTCTGAGAATAACGGAAAAATTGTAGATGGTGATATTATTATGCCCGGCGCAATTGCAACTCTTTACTACGGAGATGGTTGCTCCCATTGTGCTAATACAGAAAAGTGGCTTCTTGAAAACGGTTATCTTCCAAAATCTACTCCGGTTAAACAAGCGGATGTTGATTCTTGGATTGGAAATGTAAAAGTAAAATTCAACCTCAAAGAGATTTGGTATAATAAAGGCAATTCGGCTGAATTGTCCACAGCCACTAAAGAATTAGGACTCTCAGACGACTCAGTAGGAGTACCTTTTCTCTATGACTCGGCGAACAAGAAGAGCTACGTCGGCGAAACAGACATTAAAAGTTTTTTTGAAAGCCGAAAATAGATTGGTTTTTTGCCAATATTTAAGATTTGATTTTTAATTTTTGTTTTATCTGCAATGTGCCAAATTTGCACCGTCGCAATAATTGGAGGTTTGGGTCTCTCTCGCTGGCTGAAAGTTGATGATACGGTCAGCGGTGTTTGGATTGGCGCTCTTTTGATTACGATAATTTATTACAGCATTAGATTTCTTGAAAATAGAAAAATCCGTTTTTGGGGCCGAGATTTCTTAACCGCCATCACTTATTATGCAGCAACTGTTTTGCCTCTCTATTACTATGATATAATCGGCCATCCGGCAAACAAGGTCTGGCTAATCGATAAGTTTTTAGTCGGCATAATTGCCGGAAGTGTTATTTTCACTTTGTCGGTAATCCTGTACAGTTGGATGAAAAAGAAAAATGGCGGACATGCCCATTTTCCAATGGAGAAAGTGATCATTCCTATAGTGGCTTTAATTATTGTGAGCGGCATATTCTACTTGCTGACCAAACAAAACATTTAACCTAGATTGGAATGACCATCCCGAGCGACCATGAGCTTGTCAAAAGGGAGTCGAAGGATCTAATAAATAATTAGATAATTATTATGGCAAAAATAAATTCAAATGATGTAAATGATCTAATTAATAACTTTGATAAATTAAAGAAGGACCACAAGCTTGATTTATCTGCTGATGAAGATTTGTCGATTGCAATAATGAATTTGGTATCAATTGAAGAACATTTCTTTTTTACCGCCGAGAAAACCGAGGATAAAAAATATTATGATCTTTTGGCTGGCGTGCGTGAAATTCGAAAATCTCTATTAAAAAAGTTAGTGGATGATAAGGTCGAAGGCGAAGTTTGGTGCATTTCCAAACATTTGCTCGCTTCATCAATGCGAGTAATGGAAGTCGGAACCAAGGAACTCGGCCGCGGACACAAGAAAGAAGCTTACGAGTTGTTCGAAAAAGCCTATGAACTGTATTCCTTATTCTGGGGCGTTAATTTAAAAGCTATTCCAACCAAGAATATCAGCAAAATATCAGCAAAATCATTGGATAATAAAGACAAGACTAAATCCGGTGCACTCGCCAAGTTTAAAGATTTAGTTAAAAAAGTTGTTGACTGTTGCATTGAATAGTAAAGGAGGAAAATTGAAGTTCTTTAAGCTTGATCGGTTTTTTGCCTGGGTTCTGTTTATTTCCATGCTTCTTTTTTTCATATCCGGCTACGGAATGACGAGAGGGATCATCACCAATTCTTTGGCGATTGATATACACAACAAAATTTTGCCTCCAGTTACAATCGCCGCTTTTACAATCCACACCTGGTACGCAATTCACTTAGCTTTTAAACGCTGGCAAATATGGAACTGGTTTACAAAAATATTTTTAGTCCTATTTTTTGTCGCTTTTATTGGATATTTCAATTACTTGCAATATTTTTATCAGGAAAAAACAAACTCCGACACCGGCAATACTATTTCTGATGACAATAGCAATAACTCCGCTAATACCGACTTAAACAATTCTGCCGACAATATTCAAACAAAAACCTTCACTGTTTCTGAGCTGTCAAAATATAACGGCAAAAATGGACAACCGTCATATATAGCCGTCAATAGTAAAGTTTATGATGTTTCGGATTTATTCATTAATGGCACCCATCGCGGCTGTAATGCCGGCCAGGATGTTACTGCAAATTTTTCCGATGTTCATTCTCAATCAATATTGTCACAATTTTCTATAGTCGGAACTCTAGTTAATTAAAAAAGACAGGAAAGATCTATTGGAGCCGGAGGCGGGGATCGAACCCGCGACTTGCTGTTTACGAAACAGCTACTCTGCCAACTGAGTTACTCCGGCTGGAGCGGGTAACGGGAATCGAACCCGTATCTCATCCTTGGGAAGGACGTATTCTACCACTGAACCATACCCGCAAAACTATTATTTAGACTAGCAAACTTTGACGGTTTACTCAAGGCAAATTTTAGACTAAAATAAAGAAAAAGGAGCGGGATGAAATTTTATGATCTCAAAATTTATGATAATGTTCCCGACGATTGGTCGCAGTATTTTGATTACAATGAAGATCTCTCGTATCTTCAGCGAGAGATGGATAAGGTTGATTTCGCGTTTAAGAATGTTGTGATAATCGGCAATGGCGGATCAATTTCCAGTTTTAACGCTTACTCGATTTGTTGTTCGAAAGATACTTTTATTGTCAATTCAATGGATCCAGCGCTGCTGCGAAAAGTCAAAAGAAGTTGCCCTCCGGCCAGTACGGTTGTGGTTGCCATTTCAAAATCCGGCAACACTCTGGGGGTAATCGAAGCCTTAATGGAATTTATTCATTACAAAGTAATTGTTGTCACTGAAGGCGAAGATGGGACATTGCGCCAAATTGCCAAAAAGTTGGACTGGCAGACTGTCGAACATCCAAATATCTCCGGTCGCTACAGCGGGGCAACTGCTGCCGGACTATTTCCAGCCATGCTTTGCGGTGTTAAAGTTGGGCAGATTCTTGAAGGGATCAAATCCGGATACGGGTATAAAAAAGAAGCTTTCAGTCTGGCAAAATATTATTATGACTTGGAACACAAAGGCTACCTGGAAGTATATATTTCCGCATATCCATGGCTTCTTTATAATTTTAGAACGCTGATAATTCAATTAATGCACGAATCGGTTTGCAAAGACGGTCAGGGTCAAACTTTTTATTTTTCAGAAGCTCCGGAAAGCCAGCATCACACAAACCAAAGATTCTTTGGCGGCAAGAAAAATATCATTGGTACATTTATTACTTCAAAAACCTGGTGGGATGACCTACCCGCAGATGCTTCGCGACCAGCGATGCAGGCGGGTAAAAAAATCGAGGTGCCCAAAGAATTAGCAGGCCTTGAACTGAAGGGGCTAGAACTTAAAAAACTCGGTGGTATTTCCTACCAACAGGCACTAAATGCCGAATATCACGGGACTAAAACCGAGGCTGATAAACTAGGAATCCCAAACGTGACTATTGAACTTCCTGATATTACCAACCAAACCGTCGGTGAATTGTTGTCATTTTGGCAGTTGGTCGCTTTTTACTCGGCAATTTTAAGAGACGTTGATCCGTTCAACGAGCCGGCCGTCGCAAATTCAAAAAACATCACGATAGAAGAGATCAAGAAACTGACATAAAATGTCATTCCCGCAACGGCGGGAATCTATTTAATTATCTCAGGATAAAGATCATCCCAATTTCGATTATTACGCTCAATCAGTCCTATTTTCCAGGCCCTGTTCCATTTTTTTAGCCGTTTTTCTCTGATAATGGCTGACTTGATATCTTGGCACTCTTCAAAATAGACGAGTTTATCAAGACCGTATTTTTTCGAAAACCCTGGCACGAGCTTGCATCTATGCTGATAAATTCTTTGAATTAGATGACTTGTTACACCGACATACAGAGTGCCATTATATTTATTGGAAATAATATAAATATAAGCCATATCTATTGTGGATCCCCGTATGCACGGGGATGACATATTAAATTAAAGCGTCAATTTTGCAGCGATGTCTTCGGCTTGGCCGGGATTATAACTTTTTTGTGGCCAGGGTTGTAACCCGTCATTTTCCTGTCGGGGAATAATGTGAAAGTGAGCATGAAATACTTTTTGGCCTGCGGCCGGATTTGTATTACTTGTGATATTAATTCCATCAGCACCAAGTTCTTCGATTATTTTTTTGCCGATTTTCTTTGATAACGTAGTCATTTTTGATAATAAATTATCCGGAGTTTCTAGAACAGTTGCAAAATGTTTCTTCGGAATAACTAAAATATGCCCCGGACGAACCGGCATAATGTCGAGAAATGCCAAAAGATCATCGTCTTCATGAATCTTATTTGCCGGAATTTCTCCGGTTGCAATTTTGCAAAAAATACAGTCGGCCATTTATTCTCCTTGTTGCATCAAATAATGAAATACTGATATAATTATAGTGTTAATTTAATGTAATTAAAAGGGAGAGTAAGATGGCAGAAACAGAAGAAAAAGTTGAGGAAAAGGAAGAAAAAAAGGAAGCAGCACCGGCTGCGGCTCCAGTTGAGGCACCGGCACCCAAACCGGCTTCCGGAGGAGCAAAAAAGGTAAATTGGGTTCTGGTGTTGGTCCTTTCAATTCTAGTCGGCCAGTTGGGAGTTGATCGGTTCATGATGGGCCAGGTTGGGCTAGGAGTTCTTAAGCTCATCACTGCTGGCGGTTGTGGAATTTGGTGGATTGTCGATATTATCCTAATTGCCACCAAGCATGATTTCCCAGGTGTCGAGTGGGTAGACTAAGACGATTTAATAAAATCCTTTTTGAATTTTTGAGCTTCGGCTCACCTAGAGCTGTCGTGATTAATTTCAGTGTGATAACACTGGCGCTGGTAATTATTCCGACAGCTTTTTGGGCTGAGAAAGGGGATATCTGCATTTGGCACCGATTTATCTTGCCGTTAATGTATAGCAATCACTGTCCAGAAACCGGAATCTTCGCTCATTGCTATTGTCCGGGTTGTGGACTGACTCATGCCTTTTCAAGATTATTTCACGGCGATTTAGTCGGTGCTTATGAATATAATCAAAATATCTCCTTTGTTGCAGTTATTGTTTTCATTATTTATATTACAAATATATATCGATTAATAAAAAATGGTCGCCCGCATTCTCTGCGTACGACCTAGGTGTTTTTAGCCCTTAGAATATGAAGCGCATCAACCTCATCTGACCCAAAAAGAGTCAAGTTCCGTGGCCCATTCGTATTTGGACGCTCGATCTTGCCAAGAGCATAGCGACAAACACGATACTGTTCTCGTGTCAGGAAATTCTGGTTGAGCTCTCTCCAAAACGCCTGATGAGACAGCGTAATTGGGGTCTCACGCATCAGAAACGAAACTACATCCTCCACATCAGGAATGACCATGCCCATGATTTCATTGTAGTTCCATTTGCCGATCGCCCGGATGATCATCTCTGACTGCCTGGTAATGTAGCCGGGAGTTTTTGGGCGATCAGATCGTCGCATGCCGGCAGCAAAGGCGGATTCGACAAGATCCGTTCCGAGCACCCAATTCGGTGAAGTGCGAACCAAATTCAGCATCACTGCCGCCCTATAGGCAGCGAAGAAATCCTTCTCCCTGTGATTGCTGCCTCGACTCGTTAGAAGAAGGCGTGGATTTGCCGACTCCATGAAAGCTACCGGGCTGTTATCGTCACCAATCCGGCAGCCGATCTGGAAGTAGACCTGTTCATCTGGACTTATCCAATGAAGATAGACGCCTTCCATTAGCCACAGGGTCGGCAAATAGTGCGGCTGATTGGCCACAAACCTTAGCTCCGCCATGGAGGTTATGCCTCCTTTCGCCAGAATATACTGCGACGGCAAAAGCATTATCTTTTTTTAGTCGTAATATGTCAAGAAAAAATTATTTTCCAATATTCAATTCAATTGGTGCGTGATCCGATCCAAAAATATTTGATGATATACTTGCGCAAGCAATCTCCTTCTTTATGGATTCTGAAACAAAAGCATAATCTATCCGCCAACCAAGATTACGACTCCGGCAATCCGCAATCCATGGCCACCAAGTGTAGTGTCCGCCTTCCGGATGATATTTCCGGAACGAATCAACAAAACCAAATTTGATAATTTTATCTAGCTGCCTTCTCTCATCTTCCGTAAACATGATGTTATTTTTGTTGTTTTTGGGTCGGGCTAAATCGAGTTCGGTATGAGCAATGTTAAAGTCACCGATAATTATTACTTTTTTGTTTTTTAGTTGTCTGAGTCTGACAAACAATTTCTGATATGCCGATAACTTGTATTCCAAATTTTCTTTTTGTCGGCCGCCATGCGGTAGGTATATATTGATCAAAATGAAATCACCAAAATCGAGTTCCAGATATCGTCCTTCGTGATCGAATCGGTGATCGCCAAGACCGAGTTTTGTGATCAACGGGACAACTTTCGAAAATACCGCCAGACTGGAATAACCTTTTTTGTCGGCAAAATTTGTTGTGATAAAATAGCCTTTCGGTAAATCGAGATCATCAAAATCCTCCGAATTGATTTTCAATTCTTGCAAACAAACAATGTCGGCGTTAGTTTTATTAAACCAATCCCAAAAGCCCTGTTTTATTGCAGATCGGATACCGTTTACATTCCATGAAATTATTTTCATATGTCCATTGTAACAAAAAACGAATCCCGAAAGATCCGTTTTTCTAATCTGTGCTAATCTATTTTTCGCTGTCGACAAATTTTTTAATACTTTCGATATTAGAAAAAAGATTCTGCGGAAAAACAATTGTTGAATTTTTCTCGACCGCAATCTCTGAAAGAACCTGCAAATTCCTCAGTTGCAAAGCAACAGGGTGTTTAGAAATGACATCGGCGGCTTTTCCAAGTTTATCTGCCGATAAATATTCGCCTTCGGCAGCAATAATTTTTGCTCGTTTTTCCCTCTCGGCTTCCGCTTGTTTAGCCATTGCCCGCTGCATTGTATCGGGAAGCTGGATGTCTTTGATTTCGACAGTTCTGACCGCGACTCCCCAAGTCTCAGTGTGAGTATCGATTATATCTTTTACTTTCTGATTGATCTTCACAGTTTCTGACAGCACTTCATCCAACGAAAATTGACCAACGATATTTCTAACCGTAGTTTGAGCAATTTGGTTAACGGCAGAATAAACATTTTGTATCGCAACTAAGGATTTTGTCGCGTCGACTACTTGGAAGTAGGCGACAGCGGCAACGTCTATCGAGACGTTATCTTTGGTGATAATCTTTTGCGACGGTACCGGCATAGTTACAATTTGCATTGAGACTTTTCTCATCTGATCGATAATTGGGATAATGACCCGCCAACCAGGACCGCGTTCACCAATGACGCGGCCGAGTCTAAAAACGACACCATTTTGATATTGCTGAATAACTCGAAGAGAGAGGACAAGAACAACTAATACAATAATTCCAATTGTTTCGTACACTTTGAACTCCTTGCGTCAGTTAATATTTGCATCTAAAAGATACTCCTTAACTACAAAAAGTCAATATGAATAGGAGGAAAGCGGTATCAAACGGCTCGATCTTGGTAATTATGTAAAAATTATATTTGACTCGATCAATCTCATTAGCTATATTCGAGTTGTTGGATATTTATCTCCTGCTTTTCCCTTGAAGCACTTAAAGGAGTCCAGCTGGCAAAATCAAGGGCCCCAACTATCCATCCGCCATTGGTGGGGGTCGAACTGGATAGTCTTATCAATCTAACTTCATGGGGCAATTATGGACAAAAAAGAGTTCAATAAAGCTCACGAAGAAGCAATGCAGAAGAAACTCTTGGAAGAGCCTGACTACTGGTTCAAGCCTCGAAGACAGAAATGGGATGAATGGGGCTCGCCGGTCGGACTTTCTCTTGGCTGGGCAATATTCGTAATCTCGAGCGCCTTCGTCATCTACCTTCTGCATCTTTCCGGGCTGATCTAAACCGGAAAATCTAAAAATCGCCCCTAACTATATAGGGCGATTTTTAGATTAGCAAATCTTTAAACTTTGCAAAACAAAAAATTGCTAAAAGGCTACTAAAGTTTTTTTGGCGATGGTGATCAGGCTCTATCTAGATTTTATGTTGTCCTATAAAGACTAATTTATAGACACTTTTAAAAGTTCCAGAAACTAATTTTATCTATTGACATATATGAACATATGTCTATAATAGAAATAGAAAGGATTTTATTATGCGCGGAAGACCATGTAAAAAAAGAAGAATAAGTTTTTATCCGGAAACCACTTACTTCAAACCAGCCGGAATCCCTTTGCAACAAATGCAAGAGGAAATTTTGGGTTTGGATGAAGTGGAAGCGATTCGACTTGCTGACTTGGAAGATATGACTCAAGAGCAAGCTGCTGAGAAAATGGAAATTTCTCGGATAACATTTTTAAGAATCATTGACGCTGCACATAAAAAAATCGCTAAATCTTTAATTTATGGGAAAGCAATCAAAATGGAAGGAGGTGATAAAATTATGCCAAATTTAGATGGAACAGGACCAAATGGCGCTGGACCGATGACTGGTCGTGGTGCTGGAGCTGGCCAAGGACGCAGAATGGGATTAGGCGGAACAGCGCAGTGTGTTTGTCCTGATTGTGGAGAGAAAGTTGCTCACACCAGAGGAATTCCTTGTGCGCAAACCAAATGTCCAAAATGCGGAAACCGAATGACGGGGAAATACTGTCCGACAAATTAATAGGTGGGCAAAAAATCGACTTTCTAGAAGCCGGTTTTTTGATTGGAAGAGATCGAATTTCTGGCAATAGGGTTTTTAGCAAGAAAGTTCCACAGTTCCGGCGGTTTCATGAGAAAAAACACGGTTCGAGACCGGAGACTAGTCGTTTTAAATAGCGCTTGTTTAGCAACAAAAAAAGACCTGTGAGGGCCTTTTCTCTTTTCTATCATCTATATTATCATTTGCAGGACTTGCAAAAAGCTCCAAACTTTATCTGGCGGAACATAACGAACGATGTCAGAACTTTTTGTACGACTGGCGTTACGTGATAAATAAACTCAAACCAAAATGTCACTAATTAAATCGTAATTAGCCAAAATGTTAGATTGGATTGGCTATTACTATTAGTCGTTTTGCTTTTGTTCCAATCGGCCAGCAGGTCATTAATGTTAACATTTCTTTATCTCCCTTGGCCGCGACGGAAAGATTGGTTGCTTTGACAATTTTTTTCTCTTTCACTTTATATTTGTATTCATTGTTTTGATAGTAAAGAATAATCTCATCATTTTTTTCAAGGTCATTTAATCCGACAAAGATTTTAGAGTAATCACTTTTTATATCCGCACTCGAATGACCAAAAATAAAAATATTACCCGGCTCCCCCGGCAGAGCCGTACCGTCAAATTGGGCCACACCTTTTTTAAGCGCTTGTTCATACGCCGGTTTATCATTGGCGTCGACATTTTTAATCACCGGTACTAAAATATTTAATTTATCAATCTCAAGACCGAACTCTTTAATTTTCGGATCAACCGGCGTTATTGTTGCCGCCGAGACCGGAGTTGAATCAGTCGTGATATTAATTGTCGGTTTATCTTTATGTTGTGATTTCCAAAAGTAAAATGCACCAACAATAATAAGCAGAAGCAAAATAATGCCAACTATTACATATTCTCTTGTTTTAAATAAAGATTTTTTCATAACATAAACCTAAACGATATTTATCGCTTCCTACTTTACCTTTAAATATAAGTTAGAACAAGTTGCTAACCAAATCCAAATACGAATACCCGCTCGCACCGGTTTCCGGCAAAATAGTTGGCGCTGCAACGACTTTGATCGATAGTTGGCGACTGGCTAACTGTTGCGGGCTGCCTGAATCCGTTGCACTGACAGTAAAGGTATAAGTGCCTGCTTTTGTCGGCGTGCCGGAGATTGTTCCTGTTGAATTAAGTGTTTGTCCATCTGGTAATGATCCACTGGTGATACTATAGGTAATCGGGGCAGTGCCAGCGCTGGTCTGCAATTGTACCGAGTAGGAACCGCCAACTATTTCATCGCCTAAAAACATTGTTGTGATAGATAAAGTATCCATCGCCGCCGTCCGCCATATTTCCAAACCAGTATCATTGTTACTAAAACCGATATAGATACGTCCATTAAAAGTTACGGCATAAGTCGCAAAATTGGCGGCGCTACCAAAACCATCCGACCCTTCTTGCGTCCAGGTCGTGCCATTGGTTGATGTATACATCCGGCCGCCAACCGTGGTATTCGCTGTACCAAGATAAATCGTGCCATTAACCACCGCCACTACATCACCAGACCAATATGTACCAGCGCTACCGAAACCATCGGTATTAACTTGAGCCCACGTGGTGCCATTACTGCTACGCCATACTTCCGTGCCGGTTGTGGTGTTATATGTCCCTGCATAAAGATAGTCACCTAAATAAAAGAATGTACTTATAAAATTATTATTTATATCGCCGTTAAAACCGCTGGTATTGGCTTGAGTCCAACTCGTGCCGTCAGCCGAGCGCCAAACTTGCGCCCCGTTCGTCGAATTAGCAGTACCGGCGTACAGATTACCGCCAAATGCTTTCAAACTGAAGATATTAGTGTTGTTATTACTGCCAAAACCGCTGGTATTAACCTGTGTCCAGCTGGTATCGCTATCTAAGCGATAAATGGCTCCGCCGCTAACGGTATCCTCAACGCTAAGATAAAGCTTATTATTAAAGATCTCCATACCAAAGACGCCGTCATTATCCGTATCGCCGAAACCGCTGGTGCCGATTTGAGTGTAATCAGTACCATTGGTTGTTTTCCATAATTGAAAACCGTTGTCATTCGTCGTACCGGTATATAGCGCATTATTATAGACAATACTGACACCGTCTTCATTATCAGCACTGCCAAAACCGTCGGTGTTAACTTTTGTCCATGAGTTGCCATCCGAGGAACGGTAAATTCTGACACCAGGATATGTGATAGGAAAACCTGTCACTAACGGGGAAACCGTCGCGTAAATCTGATCATTAAAAATCGTCAGACGAGTTACGACACTATTATTAGCATCGCCAAAACCGTCAGTGCCGGCCTGTTCCCATGACGCGGCAAACGATTTGTACGGTGTTGCAACTAAAGCAAATACAACCAAAAAGAGTACAATAATAGCTATATAAAATAAACGACCTCGAGTAGTTTTCATTTCCCCTCTCAATTTTTTATCGTTATTTTAATAATACTGCAAAATGAATTTAAATAGAAGTGTATACATCAATCTAGTCCTACATCTGGTCTGCCGTACACAAAAATAACCTCTTCCAGAGCTACTAATTTTACTGGCGGGACACGTGGGTCTGGAACATTCACCAAATTTTCATTCATTTGAAAAATACTAATCTTACTGCCCAAGCGACTATCCCTATAACGCCGATAATAATTCCTAAGTTCCCCCACATTAGACTCACAACATCTACTATATTTCTGATCCGCTCTTTTGTTCTCTGAAAAGCAACTACGGGGCCGACAGACAAAAAACTAATTAAGATTCCCACAATAACACCATAAATACCAAATACTAAAAAGCTTTTTTAAAAACGAGCCCCCAAATACCTATGGCAATTCCGTAATATGCCATTAATTGCAAAGAAACAAAAACTGCAGTCATTACAGATTCGCTTCTGTGGAGTGGCTTACCCAAGGCGTTTATTTTTTCACCCAACTTTTTCATAATATTTGGGTCGTTCGTATCTTTGCCTTGCGTTTCAGCTTCGGCGATTATTTTGTCAGCTGAATCAGCCCTCACTTTCAATGTTTCTAAAAAGAAAACATCACTGTCTTTAATATGTGATAAATCATCCAATCCAATTTGGCCAGCTCTGTATTTTCCATTCATAGCATTCGGCCTAGAATATAGATCTGCCTTAATAAGTTCACCTTTTGTCAAATTTTCCAATTTTTTCATTTTCATATAATTGCCCTAATTAACGCGGTTTTAAAATGATAAAGTTTAATAATGAGACTGATCTTTTTCCTCCACAAATAGTAACCGAACAATCCGACAAACAAAATTAAGGACTTGGCTCACACTTTTACCATCAACAAACTTTTTTGCGTAAGGCCACAAGACCGGATCTTTTTGGGCGTCTAATTGTACTTCCTCTATCTTGCCGGTTTTAATATCGAGTTTTTTTACCTTGTTCGCTCTGACACCCCGAGTAAGTTTTTTGATATTGTAGTGGAGGTACGGATTGCGGGTTTGATTCCTAAAGTCGTTAAGTTGTTGCTCTGTGTCGCTATCTAACAGTTCTAATTCTTTTGCTTCTTTGATAGCTTGATGTAATTCAATATTTTCAATTCTGTCCCACTCGCTTTCGTCGTACCGACCGCTATGTTTTTTTCTGACGATTGCCTGCTTTAAGGCATATTCAACTAATATCGAGCTTAGCGTGATTGCTGCCCCGTTGAGTCCAAATAACACACATTCGACTACTTCATTATATAACAATCCCATAGTTGGAATTGGCACATTTGGAAAAGAAGGAATTGTTTTTATACCGTCCAAAGCCAAGGTTTTTTTGATTTCAAACAGTTTTTCCACATATCCCTCGGGAGTTTCTGGTGCTGATTGATCCAGCGGGAGACCTTCTTTTTGCAGAGTTGGGATTGTATCTGGATTTGAAATTATTACGGTTGCCCCGGACGATTCAATCAATTCAGTTAGAAGAGAGTTGATGTCTTTCATAACCTTAGTATCCTCTATTATTTCCTGTAGAAACAGGGAATTGAGCAAAAAGTTCCAAAGTATTGGCGATTTCTCGAGTAAAATGATGGTTCGAGTCCGGTGACTAGTCGTTTCAAATAGCGCTTGTTTGGCAACCAAAAAAGACCTGTGAAGGCCTTTTATCATTTCTATCGCTTAAATTATCCTTTGCAGGACTTGCAAAAAGCTCCAAACTCTTGCTGGCGGGGGTGACCAGATTCTAACTGATTTTATGCAGTTCCATAGAAACTAATTTATTATACATAAAACAAAAGTTTTAAAAAAAGAAAAAGCCAGCGACTAAGCTGGCTAAGTGGCACTTCGTTGAAACGTGGTTGGTTAGTCGAGCAACTCGACTGTTGGGTTTCCGATGAAGAAATGTGACAGGAACACCCTGAAGTGTTCCGACGTATCGGTGATCAAGGCATCCAACTCCATTCGCATGTCGTCTCCGTTCGCCTTGTTAATCTGAACATCAATTACTGTCCCGTCCTGTCGCGTGATTTTCAGTCGTTTGCCTTGCACCTCATGCGGTCTATTATGGATCTGTTCCAGAATCTGCCAAACCCGCTCGTAATTCTCGATGGTTGCCACAACATCGGGGGAGCCGAGAACTACTCTGCCAGGCGTTGAGGCACAGACAGCTTCCGTGTCGGGTCGATCAAACCCGGCATCAGCCAGTAAGTTAAGAAGTGGCTGAGTTGTTCCGTCATGCTGGGCGATAGAGATTCTGACGTCGAATCCATTTGCCAGTTCCCTTTTGATCTGTCCTTCGCTACGCATGGTGAATCATTCCTTCCTGGGTGGTGTAAATAGGATTCTATCCTATTTAGGATGGAAAATCAATCTACCAATTCCACAGAGACGACGGGTTTTAAGGACTTGATATAGGGGAATTTCTATTATTCCTCTACCAAGCTCACTTCTAGTGGCACAGACTAATGTGTCACTGGCAACCATCAGACACACATGTCCAATTACTTCTCTCTTTTTGCTACACGGCGAGTCAACAAAAAGAAGATCTCCAACTGAAAGGTCGTCAACCTCTATCATGCGACCATGTTGCCGGCAATATTCAAATTGACCGGCCGGGTCTCTAGGAAGAAATATTCCAATTTGGGCGAAGACCCACATCGTCAAACCGGAACAATCAAGATGATTAGGAAAATCTTCAATTGGAGCTCTTTGCTTCCATTTGGATTTACCTACCAGATTTCTTGCCAGAGTGATAACTGTATCGGTGTTGGTAACCAGAGTGATCAGCTCCTTCTGTGATGACGCGTTCATCAACAAAAAAACCTGCCCGAGAAGGACAGGTTTTTTAGACTTTATAAAAAGCCTATCCTCTTGAGCAAGCGAAGTTTAGAACAAAATGAATATAACCGGACCAAGTTGTAATATTTTTATTTATGATCATATGCTAAATATATTAACACATCCAATCAATTTCATCAATAGCACGACTGGCCAAGGAATATCTTTGGCGAAAAAGTTCCAAAGTATTGACAGTTTTATGAGTAAAATGACGGTTCGAGACCGGTGACTAGTTGTTTTAAATAGCGCTTGTTTGGCAACAAAAAAAGACCTGTGAAGGCCTTTTATCTTTTTTATCATCTAAATTGTCCATTACAGGACTTGCAAAAAGCTCCAAACTTTATCTGGCGGGATCGACCGGACTCGAACCGGCGACCTCCACAGTGACAGTGTGGCGTTCTAACCAACTGAACTACGACCCCGCGATGAATAAATTCTAACACAATTGTTCACTACTTTCAAGATTAAATTCCCCTCGTCTTGCACTCCGCGTAACGAGGGGTTTGTTCTTTGCTGCTTGCCACTCCGGCTCGCAGCGGTAGTTACCAGTTGTCATCAACGTCCCAGCCGCCCATGACCGCCCCCCTTCGGTAATACGTAGTCAACTGTCAGGCCACGCTTCTCGGCCACTATCGCAGCTTGTCTGATGCATTGGTCTCGATGGGCAGTGTCTTCAACTTCAACAGCCTTGGCAAGCAACTGTTGGACTGCCAGAAACGCATCCGGAACTTCCACGCCATTTATGACCATGAGGTTAAACCTCCCTCTGATTATTCTGAATTTCAACCGATTCCGTAAAATCAGCTGGAAACAAAACAAAATGAGAAACCCACACTTCGCTCCTTTGGAGCTACGCGGGGTTGTTCGCCTTGGGCGAACAAAAAAACTGGCTCGTCGGCCAGAATTCCCTATTTCTATTTGATGCTATATCACAAAAACTCTGGCCTAGGTCAGTTCCTCAAAAAAGAAATACCAGTTTTGTGAAGCTATAATCATTAATTAGATAGTATCACGCAGGCAAAAAACTGTCAAATACTGGCTTTTTCTGCTAATATTGCACCATGGAATTTAAACATCAGCCAGTCTTATTGAAGGAAGTTTTGGATTATTTGCCGTCAAAAACCGGCATTTTTGTCGATGGAACTCTTGGCGGGGGTGGACATACCAAGACCCTATTAGAGAAATCACAGATGAAAGTGATCGGGATTGACCAAGACCTGGAAGCAATTTTTGCTGCGAAAAAAAACCTAGGCGTATTTGCCGACCGGATTGAATTTGTTCATGATAATTTTTCAAATTTGCCAGAAATCCTACAAAGCAAAAAGATTAATAAAGTTGATGCTATTTTATTAGATCTTGGAGTTTCAAGTTATCAGCTTGATAATAAGGCGCGCGGTTTTTCCTTTCAGGAAGACGCGCCTCTCGATATGCGGATGAATCAATCGGCTAAAGAATCTGCGGCGGAGATAATAAATAATTATCCAGAAGAAGATTTGGCCGGAATTTTTTATGACTACGGTGAAGAAAGAAATAGCCGAAAAATTGCCAAGAATATTGTTTTGACCCGTAAAGAGAGAAAAATTGAGACCACAAATCAGTTAGTAAAAATTGTCGAGTCATCGTTTCCGGCAAATTATAAAAATAAGTACAAAATTCATCCGGCAACTCGAGTTTTTCAAGCTTTGCGGATTGAGACCAATAACGAACTAAATATCTTAAAAGAATTTATCCCAACCGCAGCAGAATTTCTAGCAGGGGATGGGCGACTGCTAATAATTTCCTTCCATTCTTTAGAAGATAGAATTGTTAAACACGCTTTTCGAGATTTAGAAGAAAAATATAGTGATCAATATAAGCACCAAATCTTTTCATCGGAGGGCGCTTTTAACGCTTTGAGTTCGCCTTCGGCAAAACTATCGGAATCTTGTTATAAAGTACTAACCAAGAAACCGATCGAGGCTGAGGGGGAGGAAATCAGGCAGAATCCCCGTTCCCGCAGCGCAAAACTGCGCGTGCTAAAAAAACTAATATGATTGAATAGTATTTACTTTTGTGCTATAAATAATCCGACAGATTACCTTCCGGAAGGGGTTTTGCAATGCAATCGGTACCGAGTTGGGTCTGGTTGGTGTCGACACTGCTGGGCGTGGTTGTCGGCACCATCATCCGCTTCAAGAACGAGGGGTTCAGGTTGTCAGGACTCCTAGGTATGGTCGGACTGATGTTAATATCCTGCCATCTCTATCTATTCATCGCCAAGGGCAGCGCCTTGGCGCAGAACATTCTTGGGGCTAGTTGGATCGTTACCGGGCTAGCAATCTGGCCTGCTTGGTCGAAAGAGCACAAGGCTAACTTGAACGCAGCCGGTCCAGAAGCGAAACGCAAAACCGGTCGGCGAGCGAAGCGCGGTGGTAGCCGAGGGCTCTTCGGCAAACGGTGAACGAATCGAGCACAAAACGGCCTCATCGGCCGCTTTTTTATTGCTCAATCAAATCAAATCTCCCAAGAAAATTTGATCTAGTTCTTCAGCCACTTCTCTCTTAACCTTCCAACCCAAGAGAAAGTATCTTCGAGAGATTTAAGAATGACTGAAAGAAGTGATTTTTCTTTTGGTGGAGTAATTAAGGAGGTGTCTTCCGATACACCGGCATTACCTGCCCTATCTTTGGATTCAATCATAAAGTGGTAAGCGGAGTTTGGTTTTAAGTCGGGGATAATGACAACATGAGTGGAGTTCAGAGATAAGTCCTCTTTGGTAGTTTCAGAGAAGTCACCGGAGATGCCGGCAGAGTATTTAACTTGGCTGGTTGACGGTTCATCTGTTTCCCATGAGATGACTGCTTGATACTTGATGTTTTCTGCCGAACCGATTGATGATACTTCTGCTTGAACATT
>JBAZJN010000004.1:0-69473 GCA_041651295.1 Patescibacteria group bacterium
AAACACGGTAATCTCCTTTTTGTATTAGTTTTTGTTTGAGAACGAACTCTAATACATCAAGTATACCGTGTTTTTGTTATTAATATTTTGAGAGTGAATTTCTGGGTTCACGGCTGGCCGAGGATTGAGAAAGTCGGCTATTCGTGATAGACTAAGATCAAAATATGGGTATCTTTTCCAAATTTTTTTCTGATTCGTCACAGAAGGTAGTTAACCGCTATCGCAGGTTTTTGGATGCCGCAAACGGCTTCGAAGAAGAACTAAAAAAGAAATCAGACAAAGAACTCAAAGAATATACGGAAAAATTTAAGAAGATGCTAGAGGGTAAAGAGGATTTAGAAGAAATAGAAAAAATACTTGAAGACATCAAACCCGAGGCGTTTGCCGTGGTTCGCGAAGTATCGCGAAGAGTTTGGGGCGAGCGGCACTTCGATGTTCAGTTAATTGGTGGGGCAGTCCTCCACTCCGGCCAGATTGCGGAAATGAAAACCGGTGAAGGAAAAACTCTTGTTGCAACACTGCCGCTCTATTTAAATGCCTTAACTGGTCGCGGAGTCCACCTGGTTACTGTTAACGACTACCTTTCCAAGAGCCAGGGCGAAGGAATGGGCGAAATCTACAATTTCTTGGGGCTCTCGGTCGGTGTAATCCAAAATCAGCAAATTTCTTATCGCTTCAAGAAAAATAAAGATTATAAACATTATTCAGAAGCTGACGGATCAAACTTGGAACCGTGCTCGCGAAAAGATGCCTATGCCTGCGACATCACCTACGGCACCAACAACGAATTCGGTTTTGATTATCTTCGCGACAACATGGCGCCAAATCTGGAAATGTGCGTCCAGCGCGAACTCCATTATGCCATTGTCGATGAGGTTGACTCAATCTTGATCGATGAAGCCCGAACGCCGTTAATCATTTCCGCTCCGGCAGAGGAATCGGCATCTCTCTACCAGAAGTTTGCTGCATTGGTCCCCCGCCTGAAAAAAGAGGACGATTATACAGTTGATGAAAAAGACCGGGCGGTAATGATTACCGACGCTGGGATTAAAAAACTCGAAGGAATGCTTGGAATTCCCAATGTTTATGCCGCCGAAACTATCGAGCTGGTTCATCATTTGGAAGAGGCGCTGAAAGCTCACGCAATTTTCAAACGGGATAAAGATTATGTCGTCAAAGACGGAGAAATTCTTATCGTTGATGAATTTACCGGCCGTCTAATGCCGGGGCGGCGATATTCGGAAGGGTTGCATCAGGCAATCGAAGCAAAAGAAAATGTCGAGGTTAAGCGAGAATCGCAAACGATGGCGACAATTTCTTTTCAGAATTTATTCCGCCTATATCACAAGCTCGCCGGCATGACTGGAACGGCGGCGACCGAGGCCGAAGAATTTTACAAAATTTATAAACTTGACGTGACCGAAATTCCGACCAACAAACCGATGGTTCGCGCGGACGGCTCCGATAAAATTTATAAAAGTTATGCCGGAAAAATTGATGCTTTGATCGCTGATATCAAAGAGCGCCAAGAAAAAGGCCAGCCTGTGCTTTGTGGCACCGTTTCGGTCTCGAAAAATGAACAACTGTCAAAAGCTCTGAAAAAGGCCGGCATCAAACATGAAGTATTAAACGCCAAAAATCATGAACGTGAAGCAAAAATTATTGTTAAAGCCGGGCAGCAGGGTGCGGTAACTGTCGCCACCAATATGGCCGGTCGTGGAACTGACATCAAGCTTGGAGAAGGAGTGGCAAAATTGGGTGGACTTCATGTAATCGGTACTGAGCGCCACGAATCACGGCGAATTGACAACCAGCTTCGTGGACGAGCCGGACGACAGGGTGATCCAGGATCTTCGCAGTTTTATGTTTCAATGGATGATGATTTGATGCGAATTTTTGGCGGTGATCGGCTAAAAGGGATTATGGAACGGCTTGGTCTTCCGGAAGACGTGCCGATTGAAAACAAAATGATCTCACGCTCGATCGAATCAGCACAGAAAAAAGTCGAGGGCCACAATTTCGATATTCGCAAACATTTAGTTGAATACGACGACGTGATGAATTCTCACCGAAAGTATATTTATGGCAAAAGAAGAAAGATTTTGGAATCAGCGGTTGATGATAAAGAATCAAGTCTAAAAGCAGACATTTTACAGATGGTAGAGGAGGAAACTACGGGGATTTTTAGCGCTTTGGCGTCTGAGCCGGAAAAAATTCGAGTCGAAATAGATGCAATCTTTGGTGAAAATCAGATTAAAGATTTTTCACTTGACGCTGTTGTTAAGCAATCGATGGAGATCTACGAAAAACGAGAAAAAATGTTTGGTCAAGAAATGATGCGTGAAGTCGAAAAGGCGGTTTACCTGCGAACAATTGACATGCTTTGGGTTGAACATTTAACAACTATGGAAGAGCTGCGAACCGGTATCGGCCTGCAAGGTTACGCGCAAACTGATCCGTTAGTAGCTTACAAACAGGAATCATACCGTCTGTTTCAGGATCTGCTCTCGGCCATAAACACTGGAGTTGTAAAAACTATTTATCGAGTTGAGATTAATCGGCCACAACCAGTTGCTAGCACCCCCGAACGGCCGCTCGAATACCAATCACCAGATGCGGATGAAATTGGTGAAATACAAATGGAAGAAATTGAAAAAGATATTACGCAGGCACCGCAATCTAATCAGGGGATTACGACTTCTATCAGGCAAAAAGGTAAATCGGTTTTTGATCGGATGGATAATTCCGACGGCACCGCAACTCAAATAAAATCATCAAATAAGCCCGGCCGCAACGACCCCTGCCCCTGTGGATCCGGCAAGAAGTACAAAAAGTGTTGTGGAAAGTAAAGTTGCACCATTATTTGATTGTTGTATAATTGAAGTATGACAAACATAGAGGTGGCAAAAATTGAGACAAGAGTTTTGGGAGAATCCTTGAAGTTCTTTGCGAGTAAGAGCTCTGAAGATAGTCGATCAGATTTTACCCCTACTGCATTTAGGTCTTCGGCGAAGGAATTGAAAAAATCTTGGAAAGAGAAAGAAGATGCAAATCCAAGTTCTGAACGGCGAGAATGATATACCTGATTTCGTTCACCTGGCGCTAGATACGTGCGTTTTTATTGATGCGTTTCATAATCCTGATAAATTCCAGGATTTTTTTGTGTTTCTCAAAAAGAAAAACATTACTTTGACCACTACATACTTAAATTATTTAGAATTTTCCAAAGGATTTTCAACTTTGAAAGGTTTTCGAGACGCTGAGGATTTTTTTAACAAAACCATAGATTTTTATTATCCATCCAAGCTTCTTGAGGAGTCAGTGGAAAAATTGAAGTATGCTTATCGTTCCGATGCACAACGTCTTGGAGTCACTGACTTGTTTTTGGCGTCTCTCGGTCTTCAATTCGGAGATAAAATGTTAGTTTTGACTAAAGATCATGGAGATTTCATAAAAGACTTGTTTAATATTATTGCGTTTATCCCATTCAACAGTAATGGTAATCAGGTTCAAATTTATTGTATTTATCAGCTTTCTCAAGAGAAATATGCCAAAAGGTTATTGGAGTTGGAAAAAACGAAATAATATTATTTTCGTGCTCAAAAAATTATGAAATCGGCAAAAAAGCATCGACCGTCAGGGTGGTGTTTTTGGTTTATGTTTCAATCCAGTAACTGTAATTCTTTTGGACATGTTTTGATTGGCTATGGTATAATCAAAAAAGAATAATGAATCATGAATAATGAATCATGAATCTTTTCGGTTCGTAATTCGTAATTCGTAATTCCAAATTCATAATTCATGTATTGAAATGGAGGGGCTTGAAGAAAGTTCTGCTTGTAATTTTAGACGGATGGGGACTCTCACCTTTGACAGAAGGTAATGCTACCTATTTGGCAAAAACGCCGAATCTCGATTGGATTTATGGCAATTATCCGAAGACTTCTCTCTCGGCATCTGGAATAGATGTCGGCATTACTGCTGGCGAGTCCGGAAATTCTGAAGTTGGGCATCTAAACATCGGTTCCGGACGAGTTGTTTGGGAAAGTTTGCCGAGAATTGATCAGGCGATAGAAAAAGATGATTTTGCAAAAAATCAGTCTCTCTTAAATATGATTAATCATGTTAGGTCTGGTAGTAGCAGTCTGCATCTTGTCGGTCTCTGCTCTTATGGTAGCGTCCATTCCAGCATTAATCATATGTTTTCACTCTTGAAATTCGCCGCAGACCAAAATGTTGATCACGTATATATCCACATGATTACTGACGGTCGAGATACGGCTCCGAGAGTTGCTCAAAGTGATGTAAAATTGATCTCGGAAAAGATTAAAGAGTTTGGAGTCGGTAAAATTGCGACAATAATTGGCCGTTTCTATGCTATGGATAGAGACAAACACTATGAAAGAACGGAGAAGGCTTACAAACTTTGGGTTGCCGGCCAGGGTGATAAGTATAACTCGGCAGACGAAGCACTCGAAGCCTATTATCGTGCAGGTTCGGACGATGAAAAAATTGGGGCCTGTTTAATCGATGCCAACGGTTTAATCAAACCGGGTGATGGCGTCATGTTTTTTAACTTTAGGGCAGATAGAATGCGGCAAATAATAGACGCATTTGAAAATCCGAGTTTTGCCGAGTTCCAGCGTCAAACAATTTCGAATTTGGCGCTTCTTTCAATGACCAGATACTCTAACACTCAGAAGACTAAAGAGTTGTTCCCGCCGCTTGATATGGACAATGTTTTGGCCGATGTAATTGAAAATGTCGGCTTAAAGCAGTCGCATATTGCCGAAACGGAGAAATATGCTCATGTGACCTATTTTTTCAATGGCGGAGAGGAAAAGCCTCATCCGAACGAAAAGCAAATTCTAATTCCTTCTCCTCGAGTAGAGAATTATTCACAAACACCGGCGATGTCATCAGACTTAATTAAAGATAGAATTATTGAGGAGATACAAGCCGGTTCTGATTTTATCGTTTCTAATTTTGCCAATGGCGATATGGTTGGTCATACCGGTGATTTAGCTGCAACAGTGGCGGCAGTCGAAGCGGTTGACAGCTGTCTGAAAGATATTATGACCAAGGCGTCAGTTGCGGGTTATACGGTCTTAATTTCCGCCGATCATGGAAACTGCGAGCTAATGATTAACCCTAGCAATAAAGAAATAAATAAAGAACACACCGGAAGTCCCGTTCCCTTAGTCGTTGCCGATCTTCAAGCCAAGCCATTCACTCTTCAGGGCGGGAATGCTTTTACTAAAGATTCTCTGGTTGAATATTCGAGTAATCCGACAACAGGAATTCTTGCCGACATTGCCCCGACTGTATTATTTCTAATGGGAGTTGAAAAACCGGCAGAAATGAGCGGCATTGATATTAGTACGCTGATATAACAAGAATGAATGACGAATGTCCGAATAACCAATAGCGAATAATGCGAACATTAGTTATTAGTCATTAGAACATTAGTTATCCATTATTGAAGAAATATGATTGAATTTCAGCACGTAACAAAAAAATATGGCAAGGGAATAGTCGCCTGCGAAGACATTAATTTTAAGATTAAAAAAGGCGAATTTGTTGCTTTGGTCGGGCCGTCGGGGGCGGGAAAGTCGACTTTAATCAAAATGCTTATTCGTGAGGAGTCACCTACTAGCGGTAGAATTTTAGTTGCCGACCGAGATATATTTCAACTTAAAAGACGCGAACTGCCATACTACCGGCGCAAGGTTGGAGTGATATTCCAAGATTTTAAACTGCTGTCAAAGAAGACAGTTTATGAAAATGTGGCTTTTGCTCTCGAAGTGGCCGGTGTTTCCAGCAGTACGATAAAAAAGCGTGTCAGAGAAATGTTAACACTTGTTGGTTTGGAGCAGAGATTAGACGCACTGGTTGAAGAACTCTCCGGAGGCGAAAAACAAAGAGTTTCGATCGCTCGAGCTTTAGTACATCAACCCAAGTTACTGATAGCCGATGAACCGACAGGAAATCTTGACCCGGTCAATTCCTGGGAAATAGTCGAGCTTCTATTCAAAATCAATTCACAAGGTACAATTGTGCTTCTGGCAACCCATGATAAAGAAATTGTTGATGCAATACATAAAAGAGTGGTCACAATGAAGGACGGGAAAATAATCGATGACCGTGAAAACGGTAAATATATTCTTTAAGTTAAAAGTTAAAAGTTACAAGTAAAAAGTCAAAATCAAATCCAGAGGGAACATCCAATAATTTTTTACTTTTTACTTATCATTTATAATTTTCAACATGCAAGACAACTCTTCAAATTTTATGGTAACGACTGGCAGAGTTTTCCGGATGGGTCTCCTGTCTTTCTGGAGAAATAGATTGTTGACTTTGGCAACAACTATCATCATTGTTTTGGCTTTGTTTATTATTTCAGTGTTTGCTTTTGCCACTTCAGTCGCAAACAGAACGGCAGCAATTCTTAGAGATAAAGTCGATTTGGTCGTATATTTAAAAGATTCTGCGTCAGAAGACCAAATCAACGCATTAAAAGATATAATCGGGTCTCGTTTAGAAACGAAAAGTATAAAGTTTGTTTCTAAAGACGAAGCTTTGGAGCGTTGGAAAACGAATCATGCGGACAACCAGGATCTGGCAACGGTAATCTCTGAAACTGAAAATCCACTGCCCAGGAGTTTTGAGGTTAAAACAAATTTGCCGGAGGAAATAAAAACTTTGGCCGACTATGTGAACAGTGAAGATTATGCGCCCCTGATTGAAAAGATCAGTTATGAACAAACTAAAAATTTAGTTGAGAGGTTGGTTAAGATCACCAAATTTGTTAAGGTCGTCGGCTGGTCATTATCGCTGCTATTTGTCTTGATTTCAATTCTGATCGTTTATAACACTTTAAGATTAACTATTTATAGCCGTTCCGATGAAATTGAGATAATGAAACTGGTCGGTGCTTCGGATTACTTCGTTCGAGGGCCGTTTGTCGTCGAGGGCATTTCTTATGGACTTTCCGGAGCGATCATTGCAGTTGTAATTTTCTATTTTTTCTTTAAATTCTCGATACCTTTCGCCCAAAATTATTTGGAAGTTCAAGATTTGAAAGACTCGCTTGAAGTCAACTTATGGCTTATAATAGGTATGCAGATAATTATCGGCATCGTTCTTGGGGCCCTGTGTTCGTTAATGGCAGCCAAGAAATATTTAATGAGTAGCGAAAAAAAATGACAGACAAAATCAAAAAATTTCTGACAATAGTTGCCCTCTTTTCGATAATATTTTCCGCTTCACCGGTTTTTGCTTTGACTGCAAAAGAAATACAGCGGCAAAAACTTCTGGAACAACAGGCTCAGGCTCAGGCATTGGCAAACCAAAAGGCGGCTGAGGCAGCACAGATGAAGCAGCAAATTGCTCAAGTCGACAGCCAAATTAACCAGACGACCTCTGCCCTGAATCAAACAACCGGTCAAATTGACCAAACTGAAGCGACAATCACCGCATTAAGCGCTCAAATTGCGACAGAGGAACAGAATTTAACTAAGGAAAAAGATAAACTTTCCAAGGTAATTTCAGAATGGTATATGGATGGTGAAGGAGGGCTCCTAAATGTGGTCGTTGGTTCTAACAATATCTCGGAAGTGGTTTCAAAACAGCAATATTATGACTCGGTGAAGCAACAATTAACTTCTACAATAGCTAAGATTAATAATCTCAAGAGCGAGTTAAATGGCAAAAAGGCTGATCAGGAAAAGCAGAAAGTAGGCCTTCTGGATTTACAGAAACAGCAGTCCAGCTACAGACAAACAGTTGTTGATCAAAAAAGCTTCAAAACCAGTATGCTTAATATGACCACTTCGGAACAGCAACAATATTTGGCTCTGGTTGAAAAACTCAAAAGTGATATCAGTTATATTTCAGCTCAAATTTATGCTGAAAGGCGTGCTTCTTCGTCTGGAACTATGGGTAACTTGGGTTACCCATATAAGCAGCCGCCTGGTGTTTATGTTATTGACCCGTGGAATTTTTACCAATCGGAATGTACGGGCTATGCCGCTTGGTACTGGAATGCTAGGCTGGGTAAACACTGGACGAATACGCAACCGGGAAGAGGCAGCGCTAGATATTGGCCAGAGATTGCCAGAACTTTGGGCTATTCGGTTTCAAATACTCCACGAGTTGGAGCAATCGTGTTTTGGTATGGCCCGCTTTATTCGGGAGACCAATGGGGCCATGTAGCGATTGTTGAAGCTGTCCATGATAATGGCACCATTGATGTTTCCGAGTATAATTGGTCGTACGAACACAATGGCGGTATCCGGTATAATATCAATCCCGGCAGCTGGGGATCTTACAGTTACATTTATTAATTTTGAAAATTGAAAAAGATCAAATATAACAAATTGGTGCTAAAAATAATATTCGCTCTCGGAGTATTATTTTTAGCTTTTTATTCCGGTTATGGCTATGGCTCAAAGTATGGTCGGATAAAAAATGCCCCAAGCGATATTATCAATGCCGATGGTAGTCAGGAATCCATCGATTTTGGATTATTCTGGCAGACCTGGAATAAAGCAAGAGAATTATATATAGGGAAATCCGATTCCAAGGAGATGTTCTACGGGGCAGTTTCTGGTATGGTTGCCTCCTTAGGCGACCCATATACGGTTTTCTTGAGGCCGCAGGATAACGAAGATTTGGCCTCCGATTTATCGGGAAAATTTGATGGAATTGGTGCTGAATTGACGGATGAAAATGGTCAAATCGTTGTTATTTCTCCACTCTCCGGATCTCCGGCAGAACAAGCCGGGATAAAACCGAAAGATATAATTTTGGAAATTGATGGCCAATCGACGGAGAAAATGGCGATTGATACAGCGGTGAGGAAGATTCGGGGCAAAGCCGGCACGGAGGTAAAGCTAAAAATCAGGCACGTAAACCAACAAGACGCGATCGAAATAAAAGTCGTCAGGGCCAGCATTAAAGTTGATAGCGTGTCTTATAAACTTGAGACAATATCCGGCAAAAAGATAGCCGTTCTTAAAGTCAGCCAATTCGGTGATGATACAATGGCGCTGGCGAATAAATATGTTGGGGAAATGAAATCGGCCGGAGCTGAAGGCATAATAATTGATTTAAGAAATAACCCTGGCGGATATTTGGATACTTCGGTTAGTTTTTCAAATCTCTTTTTGAAAAAAGGAGCCGTTGTCTTAAAGGAAGTTGACAAGAATGGACAAATAACCGAATATAAAGCCAACAATGAAACATCGGTGCCGAACTTGCCGATTGTAATTTTGGTCAACAATGGCAGCGCCTCCGCCGCAGAGATTGTAGCCGGAGCAATGAAAGACAACCATAGGGCTGAAATCATCGGAGAAAAGACATTTGGAAAAGGCAGCGTCCAGCAATTGGAACCCCTAACCGGCGGGGCAGCTCTCAAAGTAACTATTGCAAAATGGTTGACGCCCGCGGGAAGCGAAATTAATCAAATCGGCCTGTCGCCCGATATAACAATCAGCTTGACCGAACAAGACAAATTACAAGGAACAGACATCCAACTAGAAAAAGCTAAAAGCGAAATTATCTCTAAATTAAAATAATAGTGAGGACATATGAAGGTTGTTTTAACGGCAGATATCAAAAATATTGGTCAAAAAGGTGATGAAAAAGAGGTTAAACCAGGTTTTGCCAGGAATTTTCTTTTCCCGAAGAATTTAGCCATCGCTTTCGATTCGGCTGATGCCCAGGCGTTAAAATCCAGCAAAGAATCGGAAGAACTAAAATCGAGGAGTGAATCGGATAAAATTAGATCAATCATTGCAAAATCCGATAATTTAACTTTAAGTTTTAAAAGCAAGGCTTCAAAAGAGGGCAAACTATTTGGTAGCATCAGCTCAAAAGAGATTATAAGCCAAGCTGAAAAAAAACTAGGGCTCAAAATTGCCTCGATTGAACCCAGCGAAGCAATAAAGGTTACAGGTGATCACATTATTACTCTAATATTCAAAACTGGTGATCAATTACAAGTAAAAGTGAACGTTACTGCAGAGACTAAAGCTAGAAAATAATCCGCTTATGAGATAGAATTATGTTAGAGGAGGGAGAAGTGGATCAGACGGCCGGCTCTCCTTGGGATGAGCCACTACCAGAAAATGAAAAACCAGAAAAAACGGCGCCAACTGTTGTTGGTGATCTTGATGCTAAAGTTAAGCAAACAACAGGAACAGCTCCTGCGACTGAGAGCCAAGAAAATGCCCAGCCTGCAAGTCTAAAAGTTCCTGTTGATACCGAAGAAAAAGTCGGTGTTAAAATCGACGCATCTAAGGCGGCAGGAGTAACAGAACTTATTACTCCGAAGCCAACCGAGGCAGCGTCTACACCGCAGCAAGTTCCGATTCAAACACAAGCCAAACCCCAGGAATCAAGCGAGAATTTTTGGCAATCAGTCTATGGCCAACAAGCGGATATTCAGAAGCCTTCAGCACCATCCGTTCAGCCATCACAAACAGTTCCGAGATCTATTCCGGTTCAATCTGTCGTTTCCCCCAAACCCACATCTCCTCCAAAACAACAAGTTCCTTTAGTCGAAAATAATCAAAAACCGATTCAGCCAGCCCCCCATGTTCAAAATCAAGCTCCAAAAACTAACCCGTCTCTGCCAAAGCCAAGCAAAACCACGGGCTATATCATTGCTGCTGCCGTTGGTATTTTAATATTGTTTTCCGGAAGCATTTTTCTAACTGAATACGGGCTAATCTCTTTAGGGTTGGAGAAGGTATATGGCGCGGTCCATCTTGAAGCTTTGTGGGACGGACTGCCGGCAAATGCCGAAAATGCTTTTTTGATGTCTGCAGCCAAAGTCAAATCGGAACAAAATTTTAAAGTTGAAGGCAGCGCAGAACTGACTGTTAATAAAGGAGTTAAATCAGAGATAATCTCGCCGATTGTTGCTTCCTCGGTTTTTCCCGCTGTAGTGTTTAAAGATGAATCTGTGGGAAAAAAGATATTAGCGACGTTGGCAGCGACAGAAAGTCAAACAGAGGGGGTTTTTGAGGAATCAACTGATGATACAACAACCACTGATCCTATAGTCGATAGTAGCTCTGTTACCAGTGACACCTCCGGAACTTCGAGCAGCTCTACTTCGGGAGCGGGAACATCAACTACTTCTGCCACGACTACTGTTGAGGAACTTGAGTTAGAAATTAGCTCGGCGATAACGGATACAGTTAGCGGAGCAGACATTAAAGTCAAATCAAACAAAAGTCAAAATTCATCAATCTCTTTAATAAATTCCGATAGTAATTTATTTGTCAAAACTTCGAGTGATATTGTTTACAACAGCACGGTTAAAACCGGTTGGACAAAAATAGATCTAAAATCATCTTTTGAAGGCAAGGCAAAGGAAAACTTTTTTGGCAATAGTTTTTCATCGTCCGACTTTTCGATTGTTGGTCAAAGATCTGGCAGCGAAAAGATCGGCGGAGTTCGATGTTTCCACTATACAGGGAAAGTTTCAGTCGGTAATTCACTCAATAATTTTGGAATCGAAAGTTCGGGAATAAGTTCGTTTGACATTGATTATTGGCTCGGTATAAAAGATCATTTGATTTATAAAATCGAGCTAAAAATTATCCCCGGTAGCCAATCTGCCGTAACCAGAATTGATTCAACACTGAATTTCTCGGATTATAATGAAGCCAGCGGGGAATATTCAATCCCAACCGCTTCGGTGCCCTATGCTCCAGCAACAAATTCAACTAACGTCAACCTTGAGACCGAGAAAGGCAGAGACAGCCAGAGAAAATCGGATCTGGCCAATATTGCCCAGGCGCTTGAAACTTATCATTCTGCAAGCGGAAGATATCCTCAAATTACCGGGACTGCTAAAATTTCAGATCAAAGCGGCGCGCTCTTCAATGCCCTGGTTCCGACATATATACGAACATTGCCTATTGACCCGCAGGATCCAAAATACTATTATGGTTATGTATCCGATGGAAATACTTTCAAGTTGTCCGGCGTGTTGGAGGACAAAACAGATACCCAAGGGAAGGTCGTTGGAAATCTTTTGATATATTATTTATCGAGTTTATAAATCAAGGAGTTATATGGGTGCTGTAGGTTGGATTATTATCATCGCTCTCGCAGTGATTGTTATTGCTATAATTTCAATTTTTAACCGTTTAGTCAGTCTTAAAAATCGCACAGACGAAGCCTGGAGCGATATCGATGTTCAGTTAAAAAGACGCCATGATTTAATTCCAAACTTGGTTGAGACGGTTAAGGGCTATGCAAAGCACGAAAAAGAGTTGTTTGAAAAGGTAACAAAAGCCAGGACAGAGGCAATTTCCTCCAAAACTCTAGAAGCAAAAGCAAAAGCAGAAAATCAAATAACCGAAGCTTTGAAATCAGTTTTTGCTGTTGCCGAGAATTATCCTAATTTGAAAGCAAATGAAAATTTTGTCGAGCTTCAAAGAGAGATCACTGATACTGAAGACAAAATTCAGGCCGCACGAAGGTTCTACAACGGCAACGTTCGAGACCTTAACATTTCAATAGAAAGCTTTCCTTCCAATATTATCGCTGGCATGTTTAACTATAAGAAGAAAGAACTGTTTCAACTGGATGATGTGAGCGAGAAGAAAAACGTTGAGGTAAAATTTTAAACATAAAAAGTAAGTTTAATCTTTACTACAAGAAAGTAGTAAAAGAAAGGGAGAAGTTATGGCGGAGCAAAAAAGCGATGAGAACAATTTGGCAATGATTGCCCACATTCTGGGAATAGTGATTGGTTTTATTGGTCCACTCATCATCTATCTAACAGCAAAAGACAAGCCGTTTGCTTATTCACAGTCTAAAGAGGCTCTAAATTTTCAGATTACGGTAGTAATTGCTTGGGTTGCCTGTGCAATTCTATCCTTCATCGGGATTGGTTTTATCCTATATCCGGTCGTCTGGGTTGTTAACTTGATATTTTGTATAATGGCTGCGATGGCTGCTAGCAAGGGTGAAGCATACAAATATCCAATCGCAATCAGATTAATTCAATAATTGGAGGCTACCTTGACAGTTAAACGAAAACTTATCGCTCTGCTTTCTTATCTATCGGTCTTGCTTTTCTTACCGCTTAATTTGTTCAAGAAAGACGATTTTATAAGATACCATGCCAAGCAAGGAGTAGTTTTCTTTGTCTTGTCGATAGTAATCATGTTTGCTTTCTGGCTCCCAGTTGTTGGCTGGATCTGCTTACTTGCACTATTGGTAATATGGGCAACAGGCATTTTCAACGTGATTACTGGGAAAATGGAGCCGCTTCCGGTTATCGGACGTATTGCTGAAAGAATCTTGATTTAAAACGTTTACATCAAATACTAAAAAAGCTAAAATTAACTTAGCTTTTTTAGTATGATAAAAATCTATGAATATTTACGATCAAATTGGGACGAATAAATTTAAAACCGTTTTTTACATTGGAATTTTTCTAATTTTCATTATTGCGCTTGGATATTTGTTCTCTTATGTTTATAATTCGCCAGCAATATTGATTATCGCTGTTATTGTTGCTGTCGTGCAGGCATCAGCCAGCTATTTCTGGGGCGATTCTATTGCGCTTGCGATGACTCACGCCCAGGCAGTCAAGAAAGCTGATAACCCGGAGCTCTACCGTATCGTTGAAAATTTGGCGATTACAGCCGGGATTCCAGCGCCGAAAATTTACATTATAAATGATGATTCGCCCAACGCCTTTGCTACGGGTCGAGATCCGAGCCACTCCTCAATAGCGGTGACCACTGGTTTGCTTCAATCTTTGGAGAAAAAAGAACTTGAGGGTGTAATTGCTCACGAATTATCGCATATAGGTAATCGCGATTCACTTTTGATGGTTGTTGTCGTAGTTTTGGTCGGGGTTATTGCTATCGCATCCGATCTTTTCTTTCGCATTAGTTTTTGGGGAGGTTTTGGCAAAGATGACAATAACGGTGGCAGTAATGGCGTTACTTTGTTAATTGGGCTTATGATTGCGATTTTAGCGCCGATTATGGCAACGCTAATTCAGCTGGCAATTTCTCGCAAAAGGGAGTATTTAGCAGATGCAAATGGAGCACTTCTAACACGCTATCCTGAGGGTTTGGCAAATGCACTTAGAAAAATATCAGAGCATAAAAAACCAGTTCGCTACGCCAACGATGCAACGTCGCTTTTGTTCATTATGAACCCGAAAAAAAAGCGCTCCTGGTTTTCCTCACTGCTTGATACCCATCCGCCTGTTGAAGAAAGAATAAAAGCTCTGGAGGCAATGGTCGGATGAAAAAAATAATATTTCCACTTGTTATCATTAGCGTCGCAACTTATATACTTGCAGTTATAATCGCCGGTTTCTTTAAAGAAGGCTACAGCCAATTATGGAATACGGTTAGTATTTTGACAGCGAAAGGCGAGTCAACTCGTTCAGCTGTTGTGACGGTTTCCGCCATCACTTATCTGTCATTACTGGTAATTACAATATATTCTAGCTTTGTTAGCACAACAAAAACTACAAAAGTTGCTAGCCAATTATTGATTATGGCTGCAGTTTTTAGTCTCGTCCAATTATTTCTGCCAATGGATCCATGGCAGGGCTTTCGAACAAATGCTGACAAAATTCATGATTGGATCACAGTTGGAATTGCCGTTTCGATCATAAGCTCGATTTTTCTATTTGCTGCCAAAACAAAAGGATTTTTTAGAAAGATATCTTTTTGTTTGGGAGGGCTGGTCCTTTTGTTCGCAGTTTTATCTGGCTGGTTTTTATTATCTTGGAATTTTTATTATCTTGGTCTATTCGAAAGGCTGTGGATATTATCTTTTTTGGCTTGGATAATATTTTTTAGTTATCATATAAGTCGAAATGATAAAACAGCTGTGGTATAATTAGATCATATAATTATTTAGGAGGGTTTATGCCAGATGGACAAACTCCGGCACCTGCTGCAGCACCAGCACCAGCACCAGCGCCGGCCAAAAAGAGTAATGCTACCACGGTGATTATTATCGTTGTCGTAGCGCTTGTCGTGTTAGGAGTCGGCGGGTATTTTGTCAGTAGATATATTGCCAGAAAAGCAGCGGAAAAACTGACTGAAGGAATCATTTCAGCTGGTACTGGCGGAAAAGTAAATGTTGATTCGAGCAATAATTCAGTTTCAATCTCCGGCGATGGAGAATCGATCAGTGTCGGTGAAAATGCAACCTGGCCTTCCGATATGCCTAGTGATGTACCAAAATATTCTAAAGGTAAAATTACGTCATCGTCAAAAATTGATAATGAGAATTTAAAGAGTTGGAGCGTTGTTGTTGCAGAAACAAGCCAAAGCGATTTTACTGCCTATAAGGCAAGTGTTGTGGCTGCGGGATGGAAGAGTGATTACGAGTCCACCAGCGTGATAGAGATTGCTCAGTATACAAAAGGCGATTACTCACTATCGGCCGCGTACGACGCCTCATCCAGCGGAGCAACGGTTACAGTAACAAAAAATTAGAGACAATAAAAAATGTGCCGGCAGTCTAGCGCGGCACATTTTTTAATAGAACAAAATATTATTCTGCAGGATTATAGCTGGCAACAATCTGATGTACCAATTCTTTTGCCGCCGCCTTAGATATTGTCCCGTATTTTTCATTAACCGAAGTACCATATTCAATTTTTACTCTTTGGTCGACAGGCGAAATCATAAAAAAGTCCTGATAGTAACCGGCGGAGGCTGCCTCAGTGTGCATGCCGTTGGGTGTGTAGGTCATTCCTGCAGCGGTGACGGAATCCTCTGGCCCATTGCCCCAATCTGCTCCTACTCCAGTTCGAAAACACAGGGCTGGTGAGTCTTCTGCAATTTCCGCTTTGCCGATGATCACATAATAATTGTCAGTCGAAATTTTAACGCAGTCTGCATTCTCGATGTTTGATGCCTTAGGCTCCCCAATATCCTCGATTTTTGCCTCGATTGGATAATGAATCAGATATTTGATAGCAAAATTTCTGTATTCTTTGTATTTCGATTCGTCTAAGTTTGTTGCCGGGTTATCTTTTGATTCCGAATTTGGTGTAGAGTTGGTTGTGGTTTCGGCAGCTGGTGTAGCATCGTTGGTTACTGAATCTCTTTTAGGCCAAATCTTTTCTTTAATTTCGTTGCGATAAGAAAAAACTGAAACCCCACCTCCAACTACAATTACAGTAATTAGAATCCAAAGCCACAATAGATTTTTCTTGCCCCCGGATGGCAAAGTGTCATCGTTCGATTTTTCATCATTCATATTTCCTCCTTTGAATGGTCTTTAATTACCAACCTCCGCCGCCACCTCCGCCACCTCCGCCACCGGAGAATCCACCACCACCCGATCCCGAGCTAGATGGGGATGATGACATTGTGGAAGCCATATTGCTAGACATCGAGGATATTTCCGAAGCCAATGAGTCAACATTGAAATCCGCAATTCCGGCTCCGTAAAACCAGACAGGATGGTAGCTATTAAAGTACTCTTCGCCGTAAATTTCTTTCATCTTATTAATCCACTCTTTGGTCATGCCAAACATAATTGCGTATGGTAAAAACTTTTCAAAAATGTTTTCTTTTTCATTAAATTTTGCTCTGTATTTCTCGGCAGTGTTCATGTAGAGTTTAAAACCTTTGATTCGACGCAATAATACTGCGCCTTCCATAGTTCTTCTGGGTAGAATAAATGAAAAAATAAAAGTAATAATTCCAGAAATGATAACACAAAATCCAAATAGCGAATTAAATGTTCCGGCATAAATACCAAGCCCGAAAGCAACTAGTGACACAAAGATTGAAATACTTTGCCAAAATCTACTGTCTTTTACCAGCCATTTTTTTCCTGCAAGGAAATTTTCACCTGCTTCAGAAATTTTAGGTATGTGCGAATAAAATTTATTTTTTAGATCAGAAATTTGAACCTCGTTTTTGGAATGGAAAAGACCTTCTCGCAAGCTGGATTCAGATTCTGATAAATTTGCATCATGCATGATTCTTGTTAACTTAAAATCTTTCTTGCCAATTTTTTCAATTTTCAAAACACCTTTTACAGCCAAATTAATTATCGCTGCCGAAATAAAATTATTCTTCAGTACACTATCGGTCCAAACGAGTCCCATATCAATCGGGTTTAATTTTTCGGGTATTTCAAACTCTGGGACAACTGTTGGATTAATACTTGGATCATTGCCGACTTTTTTCCAAAGGAGAAACATTAGATAGAAAATTACAAATGGTATAAAAAGTGTAAAATACCAACCGTATTTCTCCCAAAAGGTAGGTACATAAGGGGAAATAATATTCTTAGGAAAGGTTATTGATGTGGTTATTCCTTCTCCGGATGTCATTGTTTTATCGTAATTTATCTCTAAGATATTATTGGCGGTCCAGTTTCCGGAAATTTCTAAATCATTACTTTCACCGAATTGACCACTATAGAAATAGCTCCCGGAATTTTCTTTATTAACACCATCAGGGAAAATTATTTTGGCGGAAAAATTATCGATATCAATATCCCAAAAATTACCCGAGACGTTCCAATAAAATTCATCAAAATTTTCCGAATTATGCCGAACAGCGTTTTTAACTTTATATTTGATCCGGTAATTATTTATGCCTGTTACATAGACATTAGCATCACCGATTTTCCAAGTAACTGTGCCGTCCGACCGGTTTTTAGTCGTAGAATATTTGTATGGCTTACTATCGAAATTGGTAATACTCTCTAATTTGATCGGAGAATCAACCTTTTTCTTATCGCTTAATTGTTGAAAAGTGGGAAGTACCCGAAAGATTCCATGTTTTTGGGCTGTGCCACAATCTGCGACAATGTTTTCTGTTACATCTATAGATGAATCATTGTTGACTACAATTTCGGTTTTAAAATCTTTAACATACCAATAATCAACATTTTCGCGGGCCAGTGACCGAGTTGGCATTGCAAAAACAACAAGCAAAAATAGTCCAAATAGAATTTTTTTCATACAATTATTATACTTCAGATTTTATAATCAGACCAACTTTGGTACAATTAAATCTATAGATTGTAAATTTGTAAGGAGAAAAAGATGGAAAAGAAAATGAAAAAATTGCGTTCATTCAATTTGTGGATGGCACTTTTGCACTTTGGCCAAGGGATTGCCATGCTCTGGCTTGCCAACGATTTCAAATTACCTGTTACCAGTTCATACTTAAAATTTGATGTCGTTACAAAATCACTGCAACCAAATTTAGAGAATTTATTTTCCTTAAAAGTCGGTCCATTGATAGCAATTTTCCTTTTTCTTTCTTCATTAGCACACTTAATTGTAGGAACAGTTGCCAATGAATGGTATAACAAAAATTTATCAAAAGGTACGAATTTCGCCCGCTGGATCGAATATTCATTTTCATCATCAATAATGATAATCGTTATTGCAATGCTGGTTGGAATTTACGACGTTGGCGCATTGATTCTGCTATTTGTACTAAATGCAACCATGATACTTTTTGGTTGGATGATGGAGCTCCACAACCAAGCCCTTCGACAGAACTCAGGGCAAGCCACAGAAAAAGTGAATTGGACATCATTTGTTTTTGGCTGCATTGCCGGCTTGGCCACTTGGGTAGTAATTGCAATGTATCTTTTTGGATCGGGTGATGGCGACAACAAAGCTCCAGCATTTGTTTATTGGATTTACTTTTCAATTTTTCTTTTCTTTAACTGCTTCGCCATTAATCAGGTTTTGCAATACAAAAAAGTTGGTGGTTGGAAAGATTACCTTTATGGAGAACGTGCTTATATCATCCTTTCGTTGGTTGCCAAATCACTACTTGCCTGGCAGGTATTTGCAGGTACTTTGAGACCTGTTTGAAAATCAAAAATTAAACTCTGAAAGGAGAAAAATGGATTCATCGCAGTTTCCAACATGGTTTCCGATTGTAATTACTTTGATAGCAATTTGGAGTATCCCCTGGAAAGCTGTTGCACTTTGGAAATCAGCCAGGAATAATGATCTTGTTTGGTTTATTGTTTTAATGGTCGTCAACACCGTCGGAATTTTAGAAATTCTTTATATTTACCTCATCGGTAAAAAAACTAAATAGTGCTAGAAGTTCAACCGTTTTGGCGCTCGTAGAATGATCCCTTTTTCCCACTGCGGTTAGCTTTTCTTTGGCCACCTTGTTTTCCCATATTCGCCGGTTTCCACTCATCTTTGGTTGTCTCGGCGACATAATTGCAAGTTCCGCAACGGATAGCCTCGGTCTGAAAAAACGCACCACAATTTGGACAACTTTTATTTTTCATATCCCAATTCTACATTTAAAATCAAAAAAAACAAAGATTATTTTTCTAATTGTAGGTTGACAAATTGAGAAAAAAAGTGTAGTGTTACTATACAGATGTTGTTTGGTAGAACTTTCTAAGTTTGGCTTGGAGGCGGTCTATTTAACAATAATTAACGAAATTATTTAGTTTTTTATTTGCAAAAAATGGAAATTAGGAATGTTGCAATTATCGCTCACGTTGATCATGGGAAAACCACTTTAGTGGATGGTTTTTTAAAACAGTCTAAAACTTTTCGTGACAATGAAGCTTACATGGAGCAGGATCTAATTCTTGACTCGAATGATCAGGAACGTGAACGCGGTATTACAATATTGGCCAAAAATACAGCGATTAATTACCGAGATGTGAAAATCAACATCATAGACACTCCCGGACATGCTGATTTTGGCGGTGAAGTTGAGAGAACTCTCAATATGGCGGAGGGAGCTATTCTAGTTATTGACGCGCAGGAAGGTCCGATGCCGCAGACGAAGTTTGTACTTAAAAAAGCCTTCGAGTTGGGTCTAAAAATTATTGTTGTTATTAATAAAATTGATAAACAAAATGCTGATTTAGAGAAAACCATAAATAATACTTATGACTTGTTTTTGGACATGGCTCAGACTGATGATCAGCTGGAGTTCCCAATTTATTACGCCCTTGGCCGAGATGGGAAAGCCTGGGACAATATGCCGGTAGATTTTAATCAAGAAGCAAATTTGTCTCCAATACTCGATGCTATTGTCGATTATATACCGGCGCCGGAGCAAAATGATGACGAACCTTTCCAGATGTTGGTGTCAGCTCTCGACTATGATAGTTTTATGGGTAAATATGCTGTCGGAAAAATTAAAAATGGCGTGGCAAAATCTGGTCAGCAAGTAATTCTTCTAGATAAAGATGGGGTTATTGGGAATGGCAGAATTGAAAAAATCTATTTAAATAGCGGAATGAAAAAGATTGAGGTCACTGAGGCCCATTCCGGCGATATTGTTTCAATTGCAGGTATAAAAAATGCCACTATCGGTTATACTGTTGCCGACCCTGCAAATCCTGAAGCATTACCTGCTCCGGAAATTGAAGAGCCGACTCTTCGGATCTCCGTTTACGCTAATACGTCACCATTTGCCGGCAGGGAAGGAAAATTTGTTACAGCCAGACAACTTCTCGATCGAATTACAAAAGAGCTGGAAACCAATGTATCTCTACGATTCGATCCGTCCCAAGACGGGAATTATATACTATCGGGTCGCGGCGAGCTCCACTTGTCGGTTTTTATTGAAAATCTTCGACGTGAGGGATATGAGCTTCAAGTAGGGAAACCGGAGGTAATAACCAAAGAAATTGACGGAGTAGTATCCGAGCCGGTTGAGGAATTAACAGTTGATGTGAGAAGTGATTTTGCCCAAACTGTAATTGGTGAGATTAGCCGTCGTCGCGGAATACTTATTCATCAAAATGAAAATCAAGATGGTACTACCAGACTAATTTTTGAAATTTCAACCAGAGGGACGTTGGGATTGCGCAACATCTTAATGACGGCAACAAAAGGAACGGCGGTAATTAACTCAATATTTTTGAGGTACGATCAGCTTGGGCCGGCATTACCAAAAACCAGAAGCGGAGTTTTGATCGCTTATGAGGCTGGGAAAGCAGTAACTTTCGGTCTGAACAATGCTCAACAGCGAGGCATCACATTTATCCCACCGCAAACGGAAGTTTATGCCGGAATGATTATCGGTCAAAACCCGACTGAACGCGATATGGAAATCAATGTTACTAAAGAAAAACAACTAACAAACGTGCGGGCATCTTCCTCTGACATCGCGACAATCCTAACCCCGCCGACGCTGCTTTCGCTCGAACAGTGCATAGATTTTCTTGATGACGACGAGCTTTTGGAAGTTACCCCAAAGTCTCTTCGTCTGCGAAAAAAGATTTTAAATACGACCGAAAGAAATCGATCTAAAAACAAATAATTTGTACTCCAAATAGAGAATTCTGAGGTCAAATATGCTAAAATGGGTATATATGACCAAGGACGAAGCAAAAAAAAGAGCAGAAAAATTACGCGATGAGATTAATTACCACCGCTATATTTACAATACTCTCGACAAATCTGATATCTCCGACGCAGCTTATGATTCGCTTTTCCACGAGCTGGAGAAAATTGAAGAACAGTATCCGGAATTGATAACGTCCAACTCTCCAACACAGAGAGTGGGTGCTAGGCCAGCAAAAAAATTTGAAAAAGTTCATCATGACAGCAAAATGTATTCAATAAATGATGTTTTTAACTTCGGAGAACTTGAAAAATGGCAGGAAAGGTTGATCAAATTGGGGGCAAAGTCAGCGATCGATAAATCTGGCTATTATGTGGAGCTAAAAATGGATGGGTTGGCAGTTTCTCTGATTTACGAAAATGGCAGCTTGCTGCGGGGAACTACAAGAGGGGACGGTATAATCGGGGAGGATGTTACAAATAACCTAAGGACAATAGAAGCAATCCCTTTGAAACTTGAACATCACAAAGATATTAAAAAAATTCTTTGTGCACGCGGCGCAGAATCAGTGTTGAGAGGTAGGCTTGAAGTTCGCGGTGAAGCATTTTTATCAAAAAAAGATTTTGAAAATTTAAATCAAGAACGTGAAAAACAAGGATTGTCGAAATATGCCAATCCGAGAAACATTGCCGCAGGATCAATTCGTCAGTTAGACCCAAAAATTACGGCCGAAAGAGAGCTGGACTTTTTTGTTTATTCTGTACCGGTTAAAATTGGTCTTAATCAGCATCACCAAGAGCACGATCTCGCATCATGTTTAGGATTTAAAATAAACAAAAACAACAAACATTGCAGAAGTATTCAGGAAGTAGAAGAATATCTCAAACATTGGGAGAAAGCCAGAGAAAATCTGCCTTACCAAACAGACGGAGTGGTTGTAATATTGGATGATAAAAAGGCCTTCGACCGCTTAGGTGTTGTTGGAAAAGCTCCACGTGGAATGATTGCATACAAATTCGCTGCCGAAGAAGCAACCTCGACCATAAAGGACATAATTGTTCAAGTGGGAAGGACAGGTAAATTAACTCCTGTGGCTGTAATGGAGCCGACACTTGTCGCCGGATCTACAGTTTCACGGGCGACTCTTCATAATGCCGACGAGATCAAACGCAAGGATATTAAAATCGGTGACACGGTCATCATCCGAAAAGCCGGTGATGTAATTCCGGAGGTAGTCGAACCGATAAAAAGTATGAGAAGCGGACACGAAAAAGAATTTCACATGCCACATGAATGTCCGGTTTGCGGCGGCGAAGTAACCAAGAAGGATGGCGAGGTTGATTATTACTGTAAAAAGAAAGATTGCGCGATTCGTAAATTGCGTCAACTCGGATTTTTTGTATCAAAAAATGCTTTTGATATTGACGGACTTGGGCCAAAAATTCTTGAACAACTTTGGAATGAGGGGCTGGTTCGTTCGCCGGAAGATATTTTTAAGCTTAAAGAAGATGATCTAAAACCGCTGGAGAGATTTGCGGAAAAATCAGCAGCAAATATTATTGATGCCGTGGAGAACTCAAAGAAGATTTCATTGGAAAGATTTTTATATGCGTTAGGGATTAGACATATCGGTGCAGAAACCGCGGAGGATGTTGCTGAACAGTTTGGGGAAATTGATAAAATTCTGACACTCGGTAAATCCGATCTGGATGCAATTTATGGAGTGGGGGAGGCTGTTGGTAGTTCCTTTGAAGAATATTTTTCAGATCACAATAACATCGATATGATTAAAAATTTGCGGAAACTTGGAGTGAAAATTCTACCATACCACTCCCCTGTTGTTTCTAAAAAACTGGGCGGAAAATCTTTTGTGATTACCGGTTCGTTGGAATCGATGCCTCGTGATGATGCACATAAAATGATAGTAAAAATTGGTGGCGTGGTTCATTCATCAGTTACATCAAAAACAGACTACCTGGTTTTAGGCGATGAGCCAGGGTCAAAATTTGAAAAAGCGAAGCGGTTTGGGACTAAAATATTGTCTGAAGAAGAGTTTTTGAAAATGATTAAGTAGTCCTCTAAAAAAAATAACGCCCGGCCCCAGTTGGGGTGCGGGCGGTGTCGGTCTTGTGACCACTTAGTGTGGGAATGCATCCACTCGAAGGATGTGGAGACAGTGGATGCAACAATCCTCATTGCGTGGCGTCATGCCGCCGGTGTTAATCAACGCCATTCTACCTTCGGCGACATGTAGGCCGGTCGGGCTGAGCGCGCACCGTTGGTATGGCTTGATGATTTCCGACGCAATATCGTCTTGCGGTCCCTCTTCGGCCAGTTCGAGGACGATGATGACTTCCCTGTTGACAGCGTCGTTCCTCTTCCAGAGTCGGTAGGTTATCAACCCCTGGCTTTTCTCGTCCAAAGCCTCGACGAGTCCGGCCAGTTCGATGTCGTTGGCCAGCTCAATGTCGTTTTCGCGCCAGAAGTGGCGATTCCTCAGATTTCCCTGTGGGGAATGATTGAGCTGTTCGCTGAAGAGGATGATTCCACCGGAACTAAGTTTGGCAAACTCAATCGTGGGCAGAATCAGGCTCCCGCTAAGGTGGAAGACTGGGAAGACGGAAGCCGTGTAATCCTCGTCTGTTGGAATCCAACGCCAACCGTGGATGTAGCAACCGTCAGCGGGTGACGGTAGATCCCACGGAGCAAAATCTTTCTTGGTGCGCATTTCCTTTGTCACCTCATGTCTGATTCGGTTTGCGGGCAAATTGTAGCAAAAAATCATTCGTTTATCAAGGATGATCGTTATTGATAAAATCCTTGGCAAGTGCTAGAATGAGTTCAAATGTCAGAAGAAATGAAAAAATCAGGAGACTCATCCTGGGTGTTAGATGTCGCCCAGCTTGCTAGAATTGAACTATCCAAAGCTGAGGAAGAAAAGTTCGCTGAGCAGCTTTCTGCAGTTCTTGAAAATTTTGAACTCCTAAATAAAGTTGACGCTTCGGATGTCGAGCCAACCGCTCAGGTGACCGGGCTAACCAACGTTTTTCGTGACGATAAAATTCAAAATAACAATGATAAAAAAACGCGTGATGAGCTTTTAGCAAACGCGCCAGAAATTGAAAACGGAGCAATAAAAATCCCCGGAGTTTTTAATGGCTGATTTGGCAAAATTAACAGTTAGCGAAGCATCGAAAAAGCTAAATGCCGGCGAAATTACTTCGTCTGAACTTCTGGAGTCAGTCATCGAAAGAATTGAGAAAGTTGAACCAAGGATCAAGGCATATATTACCCAAACACTTGAGATCGCGAGAGAAGAAGCAAAAAAATCCGATGAAAGATATGAAAAAGGATTGCAACTGTCTGAGCTCGACGGAATTCCTGTTGCGCTTAAGGATGTGTTTTGCACCAAGGGCATCAAAACTACCGCGGCCTCAAAGATTTTAGAGGATTTTGTACCGGCATATAATTCCACTATCGTTGAAAAATTAGAAAAATCCGGTGCGATAATTCTTGGTAAAGTGAATACAGATGAATTTACCATGGGTTCATCGACGGAAAATTCAGCTTTTGGCCCAACGCATAATCCTTGGGATACAACGCGTGTTCCAGGAGGATCTTCCGGTGGCTCAGCGGCAGCAGTTTCAGCCGATGAATGCTTATTTGCGCTTGGAACTGATACCGGCGGTTCCATCCGTCAACCATCAAGTTTTTGTTCTGTTACGGGATTAAAAGTCACATACGGCCTAGTTTCAAGAAATGGAGTTGTCTCCTACGCTTCATCTTTTGACACCATAGGGCCAATAGCCAAATCGGTCGCTGATGTTGCTATCATTCTAAATGTAATCGCCGGCTACGATCCGATGGATTCAACAACCGTCAGTGTAGAATTGCCCGACTATAAATCTTTTCTCGGAAAAGACATCAAAGGTAAAAAAATCGGCATTCCAAAAGAATTTTACGGCCAGGGATTGGACCCTGAAGTTGATAAAACAATCAAGTCTGCAATTGACGAATTAAAGAGTTTGGGAGCCGAAATAGAAGAGATGTCATTGCCGTCGACTGACTACGCAATCGCAATGTACTATATTATCGCCAAGTCGGAAGCATCATCGAATTTGGCCAGATATGACGGCATTCGTTATGGATATTCCAATCTAAAAAATAAAAAATCAAATATAAAAGATTTAATTGACCTATACTTTAAAAATCGAACTGAGGCTTTCGGCAACGAAGCGAAAAGATCAATTATGATGGGAACCCATACGTTGTCATCGGGCTATCTGGATGCTTATTATAAAACCGCTTCCAAAGTCAGAACCTTAATTAAAAAAGAATATCAGAAAGCTTTTGAAAAATATGATGTGCTTATAACACCGGTTTCGCCCTTTCCAGCTTTCAAAATCGGCGAAAAACTCGAAGATCCTCTTTCAATGTATTTAGCCGATGTTAATACTGTGCCGATAAATCCAGCCGGAGTTCCGGCAATGTCAGTCCCCGCCGGTTTTACGGCATCTGGCCTTCCGGTCGGCATGCAAATAATCGGACCGCATTTAGGTGAAGGCAAAATTATCGAAATAGCTGATGCTTTTCAACGGGCAACAGATTGGCATAAGCGAAAACCAAAGATACAAGAAAACAAGAAACAATGACCAAACAATCTCCAAATTCCAAATCAGAAATTTCAAACACGTTTGTATCTTGCAACTTGTTTTTTGAGATTTATTTTTAACTTGTTAAAAATCGATGGGCAAGAAACAAAAGCTACGAAAAGAGAAGAAACTGGAAGAGATTTCTGCCAGAAAAGAGGAAATCAAATCCAAATCTAGCACTTTTAACCCAAGAAAGTTTTTCTTATCTCCAATATTTATTATTTTTACTATCTGCACTACTGCATTAATTGCGTATCCGTTTGTTTATGCTAGTTTTATTCCTCACGGCAAATACGCAATTCTTGAAACCTCTGAGGGCAATATTAAAATTGAGTTGCGAAAGGATAAAGCACCAAAAACTGTTGATAATTTTGTTGATTTAGCCAGGTCCGGATTTTATAAAGACATGATCTGGCACCGCGTGGTTAAAAGCTTTGTAATTCAGACAGGTGACCCAAGTGGAACGGGAACCGGCGGAGCCGGAAGGCAAATCGATGATGAGATCTCCGATCTCAACTTTATTGAAGGTACTGTCGGGATGGCAAATTCTGGCGCCAACACCAACGATTCCCAATTTTTCATCACTACTGCCGATGCCCAAGAATCATTGAATGGCAAATACACGTCGTTTGGCCGAGTTGTTGAGGGGATGGACGTAGTCAAAAAGATTGAAAGCTTCGAGACGGATGAAAAAGAATCACCCAAAATTTCAGTTTATCTTCAGAATGTGATTATAAAATGACTATGAAGTTTTCATCGAATCAATTTGAAAAGATTAAAAACGAAGCAACCGATTTTTATAATAAACTAGAAAAAGTAAAGTGCCCATACTTTCCAAATGACCAGATTTTCTTTAATAGGAAAGGGCTGGATCATTTGAAATTTAAAGCATGGAATAGATCCAGATTGCCAGAAGACCAATTTATGAGATTCAAATTATTAAAATACGCGCCGGAAGTAATTAGAAAATCTCATACTTTGCAAGAAATTTGCGAAAGAAAAAATCCCGAAAGAATTAAAATTAATTCTCGGTGGGAAAAACGGGTCAAAAAAGTTTCATATTACGGATTTGTAGCAATCATTGACGAAATAAGGACCAAAGTTATTATAAAAGAAATTAGCGGAGGAGAAAAATATTTTTGGAGTATAATTCCTTGTTGGAAACAAAGTAAATCAATTATTAACAAAAAAATCCTCCATATTGGCAATTTGGAGGAAGATTGATTTTCGGCGCTTGGCTGCGGTTTATGTCTTAACCGCGAGAGAGCCGAAGCCCTCACAAGCACCAGCTAGATAATAGCAGTTTTGAGAAATCGTTGTCAAGTAAAAAGTCACAAAATGGCGAAACAAAAACAACAAACTGTGCTCGAGATGATTTTCCTTGGAATCGGCCGAGGGATTTGGTGGCTGATAAAATTACCGTTTACTGGGCTGAAAAGAAAAGCTAAATTATCGGTTGCTGATCAGCAGTATTTAATATCAAAGAGAAATGAGATATTATCACTTTTAAGTTCTGAAAATCAGCTGGAGCTTCGTCACGCGGTAATGGAAGCCGATAAATTAGCCGATTGGATATTGAAGAAAAAAGGTTATGTGGGAGAAACTTTTGCTGATCGATTACGATCTGCCGAAAAGGATATTCCCAAAGAATCTTATAACAATATCTGGCAAGGTCACAAAATTAGAAATCAAATTGCTCATGAAAACGCTGAAATTTCACATCAAACTTTGCGAGTAGCTATAAAAAATATTTTATCTATCAACGGGTAACTATGGACGAATTTAAAACAACTATCGGTTTGGAAATACATTGCCAGTTAAAAACGAAAAGCAAAATGTTTTGTTCTTGTGATAATGATGCCGAGGGCAAAGAACCGAACCAATTAACTTGCCCTGTTTGCTTAGCAATGCCCGGAACTTTGCCGGTGGCTAATAGAGAGGCGATCGAAATGACTGTCATGACCGGTATCGCCATGGGCTGTGAAATTCCAAAAGAATCGAAATTTGACCGCAAACATTATTTTTATCCCGATTTGCCAAAAGGTTTTCAGATATCACAGTACGATCAACCGTTATGCAAAGGCGGCATGGTGGAAATCAAATTCGAAATCCGAAATCCAAATGACGAATCAAATCTGAAATCCGAAATAAGAAAAATAAGATTAAACCGAATTCATTTGGAGGAAGACGCCGGAAAATTAATTCATCCAAAAGGTAAAGATTATTCATTGGTTGATTTAAATCGGGCGGGTACGCCGTTGATGGAAATTGTTACCGAGCCTGATATTATTTCGCCGGCAGAGGCTAAAAAATTTATGGAAGAATTACAGCTGGTGGTTCGTTATCTTGGAGTGTCTGACGCCGACATGGAAAAAGGCCATCTTAGGTGTGATGCCAACATTTCGGTCCAAAAAAACGGTAAGTCGTCTCCGATCGTTGAGATAAAAAACTTAAACTCGTTTCGTTTTGTCGAACAGGCACTTTTGTTTGAAGAGAAAAGGTTGCGAGATGACTACGATAATTGGCCGGAGAAAAGACAGAAAATTACCAGAGGTTTCGATTCCGATAAAGGCACAACATTTGAGCAGAGAAGAAAAGAAGAAGCTGCCGATTACAGATATTTTCCTGAACCGGATGTGCCGCCAATCAGTTTTACCGAAGACCAATTAAATATTCTAAAATCAAAAGTTAAGAAGCTGCCAAAAGTTCAACATCAAAAATATATTTCAGCAGGGATTAGGGATGATGTTGCAGATAAAATTATTCGCCAACCCCATTTGGTTGAATATCTAGAAAATGCTAAAGAACTGGAAAAGGATTTGGTGACTTTCGTTGCCGAACAAGTAAAGGCCGATGACACAAAGAAGGTCAGTATTTTGGATTTAGCTGATTTGGTAAACCTTACCAAGGCTGGAATTATTAGTAAAACTGTAGCAAAAGAAGTCTACGGTGAAATGGTGAATACTGGTAAAAAGGCTGCCGAGATTATTAAAGAAAAAGGTTTGGAGCAGGTTTCCGACAATTCCGAACTTGAGTCTCAGATAAACGAAGTGATTAAGGAAAATCCCGAATTGGTTGAAAAATACAAATCCGGCAAAACTTCAGTTATAGGATTTTTTGTTGGAAAAGTAATGCAAAAAACAAAAGGCAAAGCAAATCCCCAGTTATTAAATAATTTGTTGAAGGAGAAATTAGATGGAAACAATTACTGATATTTTAATTAGATTTTGGCAGCCGATCGAAAATTTTTGGCCAAAAATACCAGCGCTAGTTTTGAGTTTTGTCGTTGGTTACATAATAATTCAATTCATTGCCTGGGTTCTTAACAGGGCGTTAAAATTTTCACGGATACCCAGGGCTTTAATTTCAGTAATTGCTTCTCTGGCACTAATAGTAATGTGGGTAATTTTGTTTGCTGAAATAGCACGACAACTCGGCATGGGATCGCTCGCTGTCACAATTTCAGGCTCACTTGCCGTGCTAGCGTTGGCATTGGCGACCGGAGCATCGGGGTTAGCTTCCGACATAATTTCCGGTGTGTTTCTGGCTAAAGACCCTGATTTTGAGATAGGTTACAAAATAAAAATCGGAGAGGTTATCGGTTTGGTCCACAGCGTTGACATACGAAAGATCAGAGTTGTTGACGAAGCCGGTGTTATCTATGTTTTTCCTAATACCAAATTAGACAAAGACGGCTGGCAGGTTATTTCGCGCGATGTCGAGGATAATAAAATTGATATTAAAAAGTTCTTATCTAAAAAATTAAAACAAAATAACGAATAAAAGGAGCCCTATGCCAAAAATTGAGTATGAAAATCCGGAAGAGTTAAAAGCGGTTTATCCGAAAAAGAGAAGAAGGAAATTCGGGCTGATCGTTTTTTTGGTATTGATTTCGATGATATTTGGTGCCGTTTCCGGGGTTGGCGGCATACTGCTGCTTTCACAAAATAACGGCACTCTGGCTAAAAAAATTGGGATAAAAAATTGGGATAAATTGGCCATTCCTCTGACTGAAACCAGAAAAATAAATGTTCAGGAATCGGGCGCAATAATCGACAGTGCGGGAAAAGTCTCTCCAGCGGTTGTTTCAATTATTGCCAAGTCTCAGGTGCAAACAATTTTCGGCAATACCGCTGAGGCACAAAGTGCAGGTACCGGATTTATTATTACTTCCGATGGTCTAATACTGACCAATAAGCATGTTGTGTCTACGTCCGGCGCATCTTATACGGTCATTACTGCCGACGGCAAAAATTATGACGCCAAAATTCAGTCCTCCGATCCATTAAATGATCTTGCTGTAATTAAAATTGAGGCTTCGGGGCTGCCGGTCGTCGAACTAGGCGATTCTGATCAGATTGTTGTTGGGCAATGGGTAGTGGCAATTGGCAATGCTTTGGGCCAGTTCCAAAATACTGTCACAGCCGGTGTAATTTCTGCCAAACAAAGAGATATTCAAGCCAGCGATTCCAATGGATCAAACAGTGAAAATTTATCGGGTCTTCTGCAAACAGACGCCGCGATCAATTCGGGCAATTCCGGTGGGCCATTAATCAATCTTGATGGTCAGGTAATAGGAATCAATACTGCAGTTGCTTCCGGGGCACAGGGGATAGGATTCGCAATTCCGATAAATGCAGCTAAGAGTGCGATTGATTCAATTAAAAAGACAGGCAAAATTATCAGGCCGTATCTGGGAGTAAGATACCTTCCCATCACGCCCGATATTGCCAAGACAAATAACCTAAGTTACGATTATGGTGCTTTAGTTGTGCGTGGCAACGGATTGGGACAAGTAGCCGTGGTTCCTGGCAGCCCGGCGGACAAGGCAGGTGTGGTAGAAAACGACATCATATTAGAAATTAACGGCGAGAGAATTAATAGCAGCAATAGTCTAACTTCTCTTTTATCGAAATATAACGTTGGGGATACTGTTAATGTTAAAATTTCGCATCAGGGAAGTGAAAAAACAGTCAAGGTAACACTTCAGGAAATGAAATAACTAGTTTGAAATCTTCAAAAATCTTAACTTATTTGAGTAATCGTTTACAATTTCTACATTGGCAAAAAGTTTGGCAGCAAAAATGGCCAAACTTTTTGCGTTTCTGGGGTCTAATTCAATTAAAATAAGTCCTTTATTTTTCAGGTGTTTTTCTGATTTTTGAATAAAATTTATGATAATTTCTTTTCCATTATCGTTTGCAAAAATCGCATTTTGCGGTTCGTATTTTATCTCGAGATCGTCAGACCCATCCAGCGGAACATAAGGAAGATTGGCGACAATTAGATCAAATTTTTCTGAAATATTTTCAAATAGATCAGATTGGATAAACTTAATTTTTACTTTATGTTTGTCAGCATTTCCTCGAGCAATTTTCAGCGCCTTGCTAGAAATGTCTGACGCGAAAAACCTACACTGATTTGCAACGATCGTTTCAGTTTGATGGGTATTTGCAATTGAAGTAATGATGTTGCCAGATCCGGTGCCGATATCAAGAATAACTGTCGGCTTGTTACTTCTGGCTTTTAGAAAATCCAAGGACATTTCAACCAAAAGTTCTGTTTCAGGCCGAGGAATTAGAACATTTTTATCAACTTCAAAATTCAAACCGTAGAATTCTTTATGACCGGTGATGTAGGCGATTGGTTCTAGTGATTTGCGCCGATCGGTACAAATCGTAAGAGTTTTATATTCTTTACCAGATAATTCGTATTCTGGATGTGATAACAAAAACTCTCGTGATTTCCCAGTCACAAACTCTAACAAAATCTGAGCATCAATTTCTGTCGAAGAAATGTTGGCAGCTTGTAATTCCGAAATAATTTTTTTACGAATATTTGGAGTGTTCATTTCAAGAAAAAATCTAGGCCGAAGCCTAGAGGCGGAAGGCTGCGACGTCAATCGCAACCTGGTTCCAGTCCGGTGGGTTTTGCCGAAGACCGGCGATGGATGGGTCGTCGTCGCCATCGCCATGATGGCGGAAGCAAGGTAGAAACCCAGGAGGAGGAATCCTTGCAAGTGCACCTCGGGTTCGGTTATGCTCGGCCACTCTATCGGTGTACCAACTCTTTCGCATGGGTGGTCGCCTCACTTTCATCTTCAACAAAATATAGCAAAAATGCCTTACTTTGTCGAGGACAAAAGTCGTTTTTTATCTTCTTCCATCAATGTTATAATTATCGGCTCAAGGTCGCCGTTTAGAAATTTGGGAATGCCATGCCAGCTTTGATTTATTCGATGGTCTGTAATTCTGTCCTGTGGAAAATTATAAGTTCTAATTTTTTCACTTCTATCTCCAGTACCGATTTGTGAGCGTCTGACGTCGCCTTCTTCTTTTTGTCTTTTTTCTTCTTCCAATACCAATAATCTGGAACGCAAAATCGATAACGCTTTAGCCTTATTTTTCAGCTGGGATTTTTCATCTTGGCAAGTTACTACCATGCCGGTTGGGACATAAGTCAATCTGACGGCAGAATCCGTGGTATTGACTGATTGACCACCCGGGCCGCTAGATCTAAAAACATCGATCCTAATATCCTCGGGCTTAATTTCGACATCCTGTTCCTGTGCCTCAGGCAAAACAGCAACGGTGATTGTAGAGGTATGAATTCTACCGGATTTTTCCGTGTCTGGAACCCGCTGAACTCGATGTACACCGGATTCGTATTTCATTTTGGAATATACGTTATGACCGGAAACCGAAAAAGTCAAAGACTTAATGCCGCCAAGGGAGGAGTTTTGAGCATCCAAAATTTCAATTCTCCAACCGTTTTTTTCCGAGTATTTTGAGTACATTCTAAAAATTTCAGCAGCAAAAAGTTCTGACTCATCACCGCCGGCCGCTGGCCGGATTTCAATAATAACGTTTTTTTCGTCGTTCGGATCGGATGGCAAAAGTAGGAGTTCCATCTCTTTATCCACTAAAGTTTTTTCATTTTCCAATTCACGGAGTTCAAATTGGGCAATTTCGGAAAGATCTTCATCGCCGGAGGCGATAATTTCTTTATTTTCATCAATGTTTTTTAAAATTTGAAAATAACGCTCAATCTTCTTGGCATTTGTTTCCAGATCGGCTTTTTCTTTAGAAATTTTTGACAGCTTTTCAGTATCAGAAAGATTAGCCGGATCAGACAACTGGTTTTCCAGATCTTTATACTTACTTAAAATTTGTTCTAATTTTTCTTTCATCTTTTAAAAAACCCAGATCGATTTCTCTTTCTGGATTAATTATAGCAGAATGCGTTATTTATCTTCTGCTTTTTTACTCTTTGCTTCTTTGTACTTTAAAGCAGCTTCTTGGCGGGCGCGGAATTTATCAACACGGCCGGCGGTGTCAACAAGTTTTTCTTTACCGGTGAAAAATGGATGGCAAGCTGAGCAGATTTCAACATTAATTTCAGAAACGGTTGAGCCGACTTCAAAAGTATTGCCACAAGAACAGGTGACCTTAGCTTTCTGATAAGTTGGATGAATATCTTTTTTCATAACAAAAATATTCTACCAAACTATTGAAAATAATTCAAGTCTGTGATAGGATTTCTTTATTAAGTAAGTATAAATTCACATGCCCTTCTATAATCCTTAAGATTGTTATTGTAGGGCAGAGGAAAATTAAGGAGATTATGGTAGAAACACCAACACTACGCGAAATGCTCGCAGCCGGGGTTCATTTTGGACACAAACGTGCCCGCTGGAATCCAAAAATGGCCGAGTATATTTTTGCAACAAAAAACGGAGTCTCGGTAATTAATCTGGAAAAGACCAAAGCAGAACTTGAAAAAGCGCTAGAGTTTATCACCGATCAAGTTAAAGCCGGCAAGAACGTTGTTTTTGTAACTAGCAAAAGACAGGCCAAGGAGATTGTTAAGGAAGCAGCGCTTAGCTGTGGGATGCCATACGTTGATGAGAAATGGCGCGGCGGAACTTTAACAAATTTTGACGTCGTCCATAAAAATTTCAAAACTCTAAAATCATTGAAAGAACAGATTGCAGATCTGTCGTTCAACAAGTTGTCTAACATCGAGCAGAATCAAATTAAGGAAAAAGCTGCAAAGCTTGAGAGAATTTTTGGTGGCTTGGCTGATCTTAAAAAGAAGCCAGACATTTTGTTTTTGATTGGTTCTCATGACGAAAAAATCGCGCTAAAAGAAGCGAAAAATCAGGGGATAGCAACAGTGGCAATTGTCGATACAAATGCCGACCCGAACGAAGTTGATTACGCTATTCCGGCAAATGATGACGCCACGAAATCTATTAAATTACTGGTAGAGACGGTTGCTAAAGTTATCTCTGAAGTGAAACTAATAGTGACACAAGAACCAAAGAACTGAAAAAGTAAAATAATTGACTGCACAGCAGTCATCCCCGATTTAGTCGGGGATCCACTAATAGTAGATTCCCGCCTTCGCGGGAATGACAATCAAGAAGGAGAGAAGATGTCTAACATTACGGCTAAAGAAATTGCAGCTCTACGGGAAAAAACCGGGCTTCCAATGATGGAAGTTAAATCTGCTCTAGTAGAAGCGGATGGGGATGAAGAAAAGGCAATTGCGATTTTAAGAAAAAAAGGCATGGCAAAATCAGAGAAGCGGGCTGACAGAGCGACTTCAAATGGTGTAATTGATTCCTATGTTCATGCCGGAAGAATTGGTGTTTTGACTGAAGTATTATGCGAAACTGATTTTGTTGCAAAAAACGAAGATTTCAAAAATTTCGCTCATGAGTTATCCTTACAAATAGCAGCCAGCGCGCCAAAATATTTGAAAATGGAAGAAATTCCAACTGAAGAGCTTGAGAAAGAAAAAGAAGTTTACAAAGCCCAGGCAAAAGAATCAGGCAAGCCGGAAAATATTATCGACAAAATTGTTGAAGGCAAAATATCAACTTATTATTCTGAAATCTGTCTAATGAATCAACCATATTTCCGCGATCCAAAATTGACGGTCAGTGATCTTCTAAATGAATTTATAGCTAAGACTGGTGAGAAAATTGTGATTTCTAGGTTTGTAAGACTCGAACTCTCTTGCTAGTATAAAGGTAAGGAGAAAAAATGATTCAAGAATTAATTAAAGCTGCCCAACCCAAAATGGATGCTACGATTGCTAGTTTTGAAATTGATCTTAAGAATATTCGAACAGGGAGGGCAAATGCTGGCCTAATCGAAGATATTACGGTCCCTTATTACGGTGCTAATACTCCGCTAAAACAAATGGCTTCGGTAACAATTCCCGAACCGACACTTCTGACCGTTACCCCCTGGGACAAACAATCTTTGGGTGATATTGAAAATGCAGTAAAAGCTGCCGACTTAGGTTTGTCTGTTGTCAATGACGGCAATTCCGTCCGTGTTTCACTTCCACCTTTAACCGGCGAACGAAGAGAGGAATTATCGAAACAGGTTTATAAATTAGGGGAATCAGCAAAAGTGTCCTTAAGGAATGTCCGCGGTGAAGCGTGGGAAAAAATTCAAAATGCTATGAAAAAGAAAGAAATTTCAGAAGACGAAAAATATCGCGGAGAAAAAGAGCTCAATGAATTAATTGACAGGAAAAATAAAATTATTGAAGAGAAAGTCGAAGCTAAGATAAGCGAACTAAAGACTATATAATAAATCAATTGTGACTATAATAACGATAATTCTATTCATCTTCATACTCGGGCTTTTGGTTTTTGTCCATGAACTCGGCCATTTTCTGGCTGCAAAACTTTCAAATATTAAGGTAGAAGAATTTGCATTCGGCTTCCCGCCAAAAATCTGGTCAAAGAAAAAAGGGGAAACGATCTATGCAATTAATGCCATTCCTATTGGTGGTTATGTGAAAATGCTTGGCGAATCGGAAGAGAGCCAAAGCCTGCGTTCTTTTTCGAAGAAAAAACCGGGTGTTAGGGCAGCCGTGTCCGTGGCAGGGGTGTTAATGAATGTTGTGCTGACCTGGTTGATCTTGACGGTAGGTTTCGCTATTGGAATGTCGCCGTTGGTATCATCACCTGACACAATCCCAGGCAAAAAATTGCGCTCAGAAGTGATTATTGCCGGAGTTGAAACCGGAACACCGGCTGAAAATTCTGGAATTCAGCCGGGAGACACTATTATAAGTGGAGTGGCAGGCACGAATAAAATTGATTTTAAAAGTGCTTCCGCAGTTTCCAAATTTACTAAAGAAAATCTAGGCAACACTGTCAGTTTAGTCTACAAACATGATAATATTGAAAAACTGACTGAAGTGAAACTGTCCGATGATCCAAATTCTCCTCTGGGAATTTCGATTGTTGAAAATTCAATTATTAGAACTCCCTGGTATTTATCTCCGGTCGTTGCTTTAAGAGAAATTTATCGGATTATAGTTATCAATCTTGTATTTTTGAAATCATTCTTCGTTCAACTTTTTTCATCCGGCGAGCTTTCAAAGGATGTCGGTGGCCCTGTCGCCATCTATATTTTCACTGGCATGGCAGCAAAAGCCGGAGTAATGGTTGTGGCCCAATTTATCGCAATCCTCTCCATCAGTTTGGCCTTAATAAATATATTGCCTTTTCCGGCGCTAGATGGTGGAAGATTGTTGTTTATTGCTCTGGAAAAAATTTTCCGGCGGAAAGTGGTTAAAGAAAATGTTGAAAACATTATCCACACAATCGGTTTTGCCCTAATTTTGGTCTTTGCTGCTGTTGTAACGTATAAAGATATAATTACCTGGATTTTAAAAAAATAGAGAGGGAATATGAAAGCATCAAAAAGTTTTTTAAAAACATTAAAAGAAACTCCAAAAGATGCAGATTCAATAAATGCCAGCGTTTTGGTTCGTGGCGGATATGTTCAAAAACAGATGGCCGGTGTTTTCGCGCTTTTGCCTCTAGGTTTGAGAGTTTACCGAAAAATCGAGCAGATTATCAGAGAAGAAATGAATGCTGTGGGCGGCCAAGAACTTTTAATGAACGTTTTACAGCCGCGTGAACTATGGGAAGAAACTGATCGCTGGAAAGAAATTTCTGAGATTATGTACCATATAAACGACGATTCTGGACTGGCGCCAACACATGAAGAGCAAATAACCGATATTGTCCGAAAGAAAATTTCATCCTATAAAGATTTGCCAATTTCTCTTTACCAGATTCAAGTTAAATTTCGTAACGAACCACGGGCGAAATCCGGACTTTTACGTGGTCGCGAATTTTTAATGAAGGACATGTATAGTTTTCATACAGATGAAGCCGATTTTGAAGGCTACTATCAAGATGTGACGAAAGCTTACAAAAGAGTTTTTGATCGTATGGGACTAGAAACCAGATTGGTTGCAGCCTCAGGCGGAATGTTCTCAAAATATTCTCATGAGTTTCAAGTGATCTGTCCAACCGGTGAAGATACAATTTTTGTTTGTAATAATTGTGATTTTACCCAGAATAAAGAAATTGCCGAAGTCAAAGAAGGTGATAAATGCCCGAATTGTGATGGAACTATTAAAGAAGAAAAATCAATCGAAGTAGGAAATATTTTCCCATTGAAAAATAAATTTTCGGCGGCCATGGGAGCCAGATTTCTCGACAAGGATGGGAAAGAAAAAGATATGGTTATGGGATGCTATGGCATTGGTTTAACTAGGGCTCTGGCGACATTAGTCGAGGTTTATTTCGATCAACAGAACAATAAAATGAACTGGCCGGAATCCGTTGCTCCGTTTGCTGTTGAAATTATTTCCTTAAATAAAAATCAGGAAGCCGAAAAGTTGTATCAGTCATTGCGAGCCCATTCGATAAACTCAGGACAGGCTCCGCGTGGCAATCTTTCTGATGAAGTTTTGTATGATGACCGGGAAATTTCTGCCGGAGAAAAATTCGCTGATGCCGATTTAGTTGGCGCACCGACTAGAATTATCGTTTCGGAAAAATCATTGGCTGCCGGTGGCGCGGAAATTAATGGCGATATTGTTGGACTCGAAAAAGTCGCTGAAAAAAATATCATGATTCATTAATTGAATATGTATCGCGTACTAGTTACAGAAAAAGTGAACGATCGTTCACTTTTTCTGTATGAATAATACTTTTTTCAGCATTGAATAAATACGAACTAAATGATATAAAAAAAGCGCGGCTTCATGGCGAAACCGCGGCGTCACTGGCGTGATAAGTATACTTCCCCAGGGGTCATTCTTTGGGTCATCATAAAGCCATTCCACTCGTCTGAGTAAACCGGGAATAGAGGCATGGTCAAAGGCAGACTCCCAACATCAATGACAGTTACCACTGGAATCCGCCTCTGACGAACCTTCCCGACGGCTGACTTGCCCAGACAAGTCTGGCTAACGCCGACAACTGTGATAGAGGACATTCCCGTTACCTTATTCCTCCATACTTCACCAGGCTGCGGCATTTTGTCCATGACGTTGTTACCTCCTCTGATGCAGCCACCATAAACTTTTCGATTAAAATGTCAATATCAAAAGAAAAATTAAATAGTTTGCCGACGGGGCCGGGAGTTTATCAATTCTATGATAAAGCCGGCAAAATTTTATATATCGGCAAAGCAAAAAATTTGCGTTCTCGGGTTAAATCATATTTTTTAAAGGTAGAAGAATTGCCGCAAACTAGGTCGGAAGCGATTTTTCAGATGGTTGGGCTGATTGATCGGATTAAAATTTTTGAAACTGATTCTGAGATAGAGGCCGTATTTCTTGAAGCGGAATTAATAAATAAAATCAAACCGAAATATAACTCGCGACAGAAAGATGATAAGAGTTTTTATGTAGTTGAAATTTCTAAGGATAAAATTCCGCGTGTAGAATTACGACGAGTCAGAAATGTTGACTTGAAAAACAAAAAGTTTTCATATTTCGGTCCTTATCCCTCGGGAGAAATTGTCAAAAGAGCATTGCGGATTTTGCGTAAAATTTTTCCGTATGCCAACTGTTCGAAAACAAAATTTAATCGAGCAGAAAAATTGAGTAAAGCATGTTTATATGGTGATATTAATTTATGTTTAGCGCCATGTGAAGAATCATCAATTCCAGATTGCAAAAAACAGGTTGGACACTTAAAAGATTTTCTATCCGGTAAAAAACAAAAAGTTATACGATCACTGAAATTGGAAATGACAAAATTGTCAAAGGAAAAAAACTTTGAAGCTGCAGCAATTATTCGAGATAAATTATTTGCTCTAGAACATTTAAATCGCTATTCAATTGGTTTAAGGGATTCATTTGATGATTTTAGAAGCGGTTCCATTTTTGCCAGAATTGAAGCTTATGACATTTCAAATATTGGAGGAGACTATGCTGTTGGGGCGATGACAGTGGTATCTTTGGGAAAAATTGATAAAAGCGAATATAAAAAATTTAAAATTAAGACAGTTGCCGGATCGAATGACATTGCGATGATGCAAGAAATAATTTGCCGGCGTTTTGCTAATAATTGGCCTCAACCAAATTTAATAGTAATTGACGGTGGTGCCACACACTTGAAATTTGTTCTCCAGATTTTAAGTCAGTTAAATCTGAAAATTCCCGCATTATCAATCGCAAAAGGCCCGGATCGAAATAAGGATGAATTTCACTATTCTGCACCGGAGGTTGGCGAGTATTTTCAAAAAAACCCGGATTTGAAGAACTTCGTGATTCAGGCACGCGATGAAGCCCACCGGTTTTCTCAAAATTACTATCGTAGTCTGCACCGAAAAATAATTAAAAAGTAAATGCTAAAAATACTAAAAAAATGGTGGCTGTCAATTGCGTATGACCCAAACGACCCGAGATATGGTCGGGGTGAAATTAAAATTGTTGCTATTGGCGGAGGAACCGGGCTCTCAAATTTGCTCCGAGGTTTAAAAAAATATTCAAATAATATTACGGCAGTCGTTACCGTTTCTGACTCAGGTAGTAGCTCCGGAGTTATTAGAAAGGTTTTCAAAACTCTGCCACCAGGCGACATTCGAAAATGTCTGGCTGCACTTTCTGATGAAGAAAAATTATTATCTGAGGTTTTTGAATATCGTTTTCCCGATGGCAGTGATTTTTTATCCGGGCACCCTTTCGGCAATATTTGGCTGGCGGCACTAATTCAAAAATATGGTTCATTTGAAAAAGCTCTCGAAGTATCTCACTCAATTTTGGATACGGTCGGTAAAGTTTATCCGTCGACTCTTGATCATGTCCAGTTGGGGGCGACATTTGAAAACAAAAAAAGAGTTTTTGGTGAGGATAAAATTCCGCAAGTAAGGTCTAGAATCAAAAAGATCTATTTTAACAAAAAAACAGTCAGGGCGTACAAAAACTCAGTCGAAAGTATCAAAAACGCTGACTTAATTATTCTCGGCCCAGGAAGTTTATTTACTTCAGTTATTCCAAACATTTTGATCCCCGGCATATCAAAGGCCATCAAGAATAATAATAAAGCTTATAAAATATTTATCGCAAATTGTTCAACTGAACGAGGGGAGACAGAAAATTTTAGCATAACAGATCATATTGACGCATTAACAAACCACGGCGGTGAAATCATAAAAAATGTTCTAATTAATAATAATTTGCTGAAAAAGTCCAAGCTTCCCGGAAAGATTGGAGAAATAAACAATATTACTTCCGACTTGAAAGAGTATGACGGATATCAATTTATCTACCGGGATCTGATTGATAGAAAAATGCCTTTATACCACGATAGGGAAAAGTTAGCCAAAGAAATCATTTTGTTATATAATGAGGTAAGAAAAAATAAATAAGTTACTCTGGGCCGAAACCCAGAGTATTCCTGGCGGAAAAGCTTTTTTCCTCTGCTTCGCTCCGGGCTGGCTCTCGTTCCCAGTCTCGGGAGGCTGGGGATATTACGCCAGAGAAATAAGGAGTAGAGATGGCAGAAAGTAAAAGCGAGGGAAAATTAGTTGGGGCGATTACTCATTTCTTTCCACATGTTTCTGCTGCTGTAGTCAAGCTTGAATCTGAGCTTAAAAAGGGTGACAGGGTCAAAATTGTTGCCGCCAACGGTGACGAATTCGAGCAAGAAGTCAGCTCGATACAGATCGACCGGGTTGAAATCGAGGAAGCAAAATCCGGAGATGAGGTTGGCATGAAAGTGGACCAAAAAGTACACGAAGGAATGAAGGTTTATAAAATTTAATATTTGCCCTCCTTCGCTGAAAGCTACGGAGGGCGCGACAAAATACTATTTGAAAGAATAATATTGAAGTTGCGGAGGGGTGATGAGACGACCACTTGTAATTGCTAATTGGAAAATGCACACCAGTCTTTCTGATGCTATTGTTTTAGCGACTACTATTCGTGACGGCGTGGAAGATATCAGTGGTTTGGAAATCATACTTTGCCCGCCGGCAATTTGGCTATCCGAGATATCTCAATTAATTAGTAAAGATATCGACCATCTGAGTCTTGGGGCTCAAAATATCCATTATCTTTCAGGTGGAGATTATACAGGTGAAATTTCCGCGCCAATGGTGAGAGATGTGGCCAAATATGTGATAATCGGCCACTCTGAAAGGAGAAAATATTTTTTTGAAGATACAAAAATCATATCAAGAAAGATTACAGCTGCTCTCGATTCGGGCCTTAGGCCAATAATCTGTGTCGGGGAAAATAAAAAGGAAGAAAATTCTGCAGTTAATATTCAAAACGAGCTAAAAAATTTGCTTTCAGATGTGAATAAAGATGAATATTCTAAGCTTATTATCGCTTATGAACCAGTCTGGGCTGTCGGGGCAGAAGAACCGGCCGAACCGCAGTATGCAGTCAGAATGATGAATATGCTGCGGGAGTTGGTTCATTTTGAAACCCCGATACTTTATGGTGGAGCTGCTGACGAATCAAATGTCTACGATTTTATAAAACATCCGGCGATAGACGGAGTATTGGTTGGCAGAGCCGGACTTGTAGCCAAAGATTTCGTCAGAATTTGCCGAATTGTTGCTGAATATAAAAAAATTATTTGATTAGCCCATCCTGCGCTCGAATTCGTCTCGAGGATTACAATCCTCGCAGCCGAATGCTCGCTCTGGAGGGCGCCACAAACTATTTGATAATTAATGTGTGGCGGAGGGATTATATGATAAAGGTAGCAATAAATGGATTTGGCCGGATTGGCCGTGCAGCGGCAAAAATTATAATGTTGTCTGATGATTTAGAACTCACTGCTGTAAACGATTTATCTGACGCAAAAACTCTGTTATTTCTTTTGTCACACGATTCCGTTTATGGTTCTTTTGGAAAGGAAATTAGATATTCTGATGACGACCAAATTACCATTGACGGAAAAAAAATACATTTTTTTTCAGAAAAGGAACCGTCTAAATTACCTTGGGAAGCTTTGGGAATAGACGTCGTTCTCGAATCTACCGGGGTGTTTTTGACCAAAGATGATTGTCAAGATCACATCCGGGCAGGTGCAAGAAAGGTAGTGATGTCGGCGCCGGCAAAGGACGATGTAACACCGACCTATCTGATGGGCGTGAACGCGGATGATTATGGAGGGGAGTCGATAATTTCAAACGCCTCATGTACGACAAATTGTATTGCGCCAGTGATGAAAGTATTAGACGACCAATTTGGAGTCAAATATTCGTTGATGACAACAGTCCATTCCTATACGGCCGATCAGAATCTGGTTGATGGTCCGCATAAAGACTTAAGACGGGCGCGTTGCGCCGCACTAAATATTGTCCCGACAACAACCGGCGCTGCAAAAACGGTAACAAAAATCATTAAAGGGCTAGAAGGCAATTTTGACGGCCTGGCCATTCGTGTCCCAAGCCAGATCGTCTCGCTTTCGGACATAGTTGCGGTGACAGAAAGACCGGCATCAGCGGATCAAATTAACAAGGTTTTGATTGAAGCGTCAGAGTCATATATGAATGGAATAATTGCAATAGCTGATGGACCGGTGGTTTCGTCCGACCTGATACAAAATGAAGCCTCGGCAATTGTTGACACCGAATTGACAAATGTCATTGGCGGCCATTTGATTAAAGTAATTGCCTGGTATGATAATGAATGGGGATACTCAAAACGTTTAGTTGAAATGGCGAAATTAATCGCAGAAAAATAGTATGGATATAATCTCTGCACTCAAGCAGTCCGGTCTTGTTGGATTGGGTGGCGCCTCGTTTCCGACTTGGAAAAAATGGGAGTCCGTAAAAAATTCAGAAGAGCGGAAAAAGTTTTTCGTTTGTAATTTATCAGAAGGCGAGCCCGGTGTTTTCAAAGATGAATATATATTGCAAAATCATACGATTGAGTTGGTCTTGGGAATATTGCTGGCGGCGGAAACAGTCGGCGCGACTCGGTCATACATTTTTATAAACGATAAATATAAAAAATATATTAAAAAATTAAAAAGGTTAATCCGGGGGAAGAAAATCGAAATTTTCATTAACACCGGCAGATATTTATGTGGTGAGGAAACAACATTGCTTCAGGTTATCGAAGGTAAGGAAAGACAGCCAAGGCAAAAACCTCCTTACCCTGGCGATTGTGGGCTATATGGCTATCCGACTTTAATAAATAACGCCGAAACTCTCTATAGAGCCTATTTAATTTCGCAAGGAAATACTGACCTAAAGCGTTTTTATTCCGTGTCCAACGACAGCGGTTCGAGAAAAATTATTGAGGAAAAACTTGATGCAAAAATTTCGGAAGTAATTTCTGACAGCATTATCAAAAGTGCGAATTTTTTCAGAATTGGCGGAGTATCAGGAAGATTTTACTCGAAAAATAATATGGATCAAATAGTTGACGGGACGGGTGCAATAGAAATATTTTCAAAGAAAAAGACGATTTTTCAAGCTCTGGCCGAGTCATTGGTGTTTCTACTTAATGAGTCATGTGGAAAATGTACCCCGTGCCGGGAGGGATTATATCGTGTAGTTGAGGCCATGAATGAATTATCAAACTCAGAAAATTTTTGGGAACACGACGAAATTATTCAAACAATTCTTGATATATCATCCTCAGCAAAGTCCTCTAGCTTTTGCGCTTTGGGAAGATCAATATCAAATCCAATCGAATCGGCAATTGAATTATTAAGAGAGAAAAAATGAAATTTTTTTCAGTCAATATTAATGGTAAGGATTATAAAACAAATTCTAATCAGACCATTCTTGATGTTGCCGAAAAGCATGGTCTCCACATACCTACTCTCTGCTATCATTCAGATTTAACTTCGAATGGCAACTGCCGTTTATGTCTTGTTGAAACAAAAATTAATTCAAAATCCGAAATTGTAACCGCCTGTTCGACTAAGGTTGTTCCCGGCTTGGAAATTAAGCTTGACACACCGAATGTAAAGAAAATTCGTAAAATTAATTTAGAGATGCTCCTATCTGATCACATTAAAAAATGTCCATCTTGCAATTGGCGGGATAATTGTAAGTTATTAAAATTATCAGTAGAATTCGGCTTAAAACATTCCAGATTTCTTCCGAGAAGACGAAATTTTAAACTTGACAAGAAATGTCCGTCAATTAGTTGGGATTCTTCAAAATGTGTCGAGTGCGGGAATTGCATTTCTGCCTGCAGAGAAATTACAGGTTTAGATGAAATTGAAACTAAATATCGAAGCCATTCAATTATTTATGGTCCCAAGGGTGGTAAAAGTTTTATTGACACTAATTGTGTATTTTGCGGCCAATGTATAGCTCATTGTCCTTCGGGAGCTCTGCAAGAAAAAACGTATGTGCCGGAAGTTTCAAAGATATTGTCTAATAAGGGCAAAAAGATTCTCGTTGCCCAATTTGCGCCATCTGCCAGGTATTCGATTGGAGAATTATTTGGGAAAGAACCGGGTGAGAATTTAGAATATAAATTAGTTACTGCACTTAAAAAACTTGGTTTTGATTATGTGTTTGATGTTAATGTTGGTGCAGATATTACAACCATTGAGGAAGCCAGTGAACTTGTTGAAAGATTAAAATCTAAGGAAAATCTACCAATGTTCACGTCGTGTTGTCCGGCATGGGTTAGATATGTCGAGAAATTTCATCACGAGCTAATCCCGAATCTTACAACTACTAAATCTCCAGCCCAATGTCTAGCGGCCGCGGTCAGAACTTATTTTGCCCGGAAAAATAAAATTAATCCTGGCAATATCATAATTGTTGAGATTATGCCTTGTGTAGCAAAAAAATATGAAATTACTCTGCCGGAAATTAACAAGAATTTTAGTCCGGAAGTGAATTTTGCTTTAACCGTTCGGGAAGCCGCCAAAATGATTAAGGACAAGGGTTTAAATTTAGCCGATCAAGATGATACACCTTTTGATTCCCCGCTAGGTTCGGCGAGCGGCGCCGGAGTGATATTCGGCTCTTCCGGAGGGGTTATGGAATCGGCTCTCCGAACTACGGTTTCAATATTAGATAAAGCTGAGTTGCCGAAAATGGATTTTGTTGAAGTTAGAGGAATGGATGGGATTAAGGCTTCGTCGATTGAAATCGATGGTGAATCGATAGAGGTTGCTGTTGTTTCCGGTTTAAAAAATGCCGAAAAATTAATAAAAGATATGAATTCGGGGATTGTACGCTATAATTATGTTGAGGTTATGGCCTGTCCTGGCGGTTGTTTAGGTGGAGGAGGACAGCCGTTGCCAATTTCGAAGGAAATCAGACAGAAAAGAAGTGCCAGTTTTTATCTTGACGACCGAGGTAAACCTGTTCGGCGATCCCATGAAAACAAAGAATTGCAAAAAATGTATGAATTTTTAGATGCCAAACCACAGAGCGGCGTGGCAGAAAAATTATTTCATAGAAAATTTGTTAAAAGACGGACAAAATAAAATGAAAATAATGAAAGATGCCAATTTAGACGGTAAAGTTGTGTTTTTGCGTTTGGATTGGAATGTTCCTTTAAAGAACGATGAGATACTAAATGATAATAGGATTAGAGCCACACTACCAACAATAGAGTACTTAATTTCGCGCGGATGTAAAATAATTATCGGCACCCATTTAGGGAGACCTGAGGGAGAAGTTGTTGAATCATTATCGACTAGGATTCTAGCCAAACAATTGTCTAAATATATTAAATCCAGGATTATTTCGACAGATCTGGTAATTGAGTCACGAGTGAAGCAATCTATAGCAGATTTGAGACCGGGTGATATTTTAGTTTTAGGCAATTTGCGCTGGTATTCGGAAGAAGAAACAAATAACTTGGCGTTTGCTCATATTTTGGCGAGTTATGCAGACATCTATGTTAATGATGCATTTTCCGTTAGTCATCGGGCTCATGCATCGGTTGAAGCGATTACTAATTTTCTTCCAAGTTATGCCGGTTTGCAGCTAGAAAAGGAGGTTGTAACTCTTAAACTTCTGACCGAAAATCCGAGAAAACCGGTGATAATTATCTTAGGGGGAGCAAAAATAAAAGATAAAATGGGATTAGTTAAAGAGTTTGCGAATTCGGCTGACGAAATTCTAATTGGAGGAGCGATTTCCAATACAATACGTTATTTTAAAGGCGAAGATATTTCGGGTTCATTTTATGAACCGACTTTGGAGTCACTAGTCGAGGAAATTTGTCACATTCTTAATAACAAACTGATATTGCCGGTCGATTCTATTAAGAAAGAATTAGGTGGTGGAAAATTTTCAATATTGGATATAGGTCCCAAAACCATCCAAAAATTCTCTAAAATTATTGCCACTGCCAAGACTATTTTTTGGAATGGAAATCTTGGCTATACTGAAGACGAAGCTTATCAAAAAGGGAGCTTAGAAATTGCTAAAGCTATTACAAAAAATCCATACACTAAAATTGTCGCAGGGGGTGATACCGTTGGTTTTTTGGAAACGCATGATTTGCTTTCGAGTTTTACATTTGCCTCAACTGGCGGTGGCGCATCATTAGAATTTTTAGCCGGGAAAGAATTACCGGGACTTAAAGTGCTTTCGTATTACGAAAAAAAGTAAGGAGAAATATGTTTATTTCACTTCGTGAGCTTTATAAAAAGGCAGAAGAAAATAATGTTGCGATCGGAGCATTCAATACCAATAACCTAGAGGTTACTCAGGCTATAGTCTTAGCGGCAAATGAGTTAAAACTTCCGCTTATTATACAAACGACTCCCAGCGCGTTAGAATACGCCGGACTCGATGAATTATTTTCAATTATCAAGAATTTAATTGATGAGTCGTCTGTCCCGATGGTAGCGCACCTGGATCACGCGAAAGAATTGGAAATTATCGGTCAATGTTTAGAAAAAGGTTATAGATCCGTTATGTATGACGGTTCTGACTTGTTATATGAAAATAACCTAGCGGAAACAAAAAAAGTTGTTGAACTTGCCCATAAGTTTGAGGCTCTGGTTGAAGCGGAGGTTGGGGTTGTTGGTCGCGGTGAGGAAGGCCGAGAAGTCGTCAGACAAAAAATGACTAATGTTTCCGAAGCCGTTAATTTTGTTAAACTCACAGATGTTGACTCACTCGCTGTGTCGATAGGAAATATTCACGGGGCTCCGGAGGGAGAGTCGCTAGATATCGAATTATTGAAGGAATTGAACCAATCGATAGATATACCACTGGTCTTGCATGGGGCTTCCGGTTTAAAACCCGCTACGATTGAACAGGCGATACAGAGTGGAATCAGAAAAATCAATATCGATACTCAAATACGTCAGGCGTTTAAACATGGTATTCAAGAAAGTGTCGATGATCCGGATAAGGATTTACGTGAGTTTCTCTCAGATGCGAGATCGGATGTCAAGGCTGTTGTAATCAAATACCTTAAATTATTTAATCGGTCAGACTGAATCTATGGCAAAGAACGAAGTTGTTACAATTGGTGACGCATTTCAAGACCTATTCGTGTTTTCTGATGATTTTAAAGTCATAAACGATCGGGTTTTTAAATCGGGGAAAAGTTTATCTTTTGATTATGGTGCAAAAAATGATATTAAACAACTGGTTTATGATATTGGCGGATCGGCTGTAAATTCAGCAATCAGCTTTTCACGCCTGGGATGCAATTGTGGAATTTCAACCTTTTTAGGCGACGACGGAGTAGCGGAGAAAATCAAACTAAAATTAACTGAAGAAAATATTGAGTTTGTCGGAAAAATATACTCTGGTGAAACTAATACATCGATAATTTTAAGTTGCAACGGTGACAGAACGATTCTATCGTACCATGGAAAAAATGACTATGGTGATTTGCCAATCTCCAAGTCACTAAAAACAGATTGGTTTTATTTGGCGCCTATCGGAATCGATTTTGAGCGGTTGGAAAATAAAATTATTGAGAATATTGCCAAAAACGGTACGGGATTAATTTGGAATCCTGGTCCGACACAGATAAAAAATAAGGCCGCGTCGTTCCGGCATCTTCTTCGTTTGTGTAATATCTTAATCCTTAATCGCGAAGAAGCATTTGAATTTTCCTCATCCGGTAAAATTGAGGATTCAATGCTGAAACTAAATGAACTTGGTGCCAAATTAATTATTATAACCGATGGTAAAAACGGTTCGTTCTCCTATGATGGGAAGATATTTTATAAGATAGATATCTCAGACGATAAAAGAATAGACGCAACAGGTGCCGGTGATGCTTTTGGAAGTACATTCGCGGCCAGAGCAATAAGGAAATGTAAAGAAAAACCGACAGGATTTGTCCCAGATCGAGAAGATATTTTAGAGTCGCTTAAATGGGCTGTAGCAAATTCTGGTTCCGTTGTCAGTCAAGTAGGCGCCAGTGTCGGGTTGTTAAAGACCGAGGCAATTGAGGACAAAGTCGGAAAACTGGTAAAATTAGAACCAACGCTATACAATAAATAAAAATGAGGGCGAAAATAAATATAAAAGAGTTTTATTAATGCTCTTTTTGTTTATATGAAAAAACACATAGCAATTTTTGTCGGGACGGCTATCGACGATATTTTGTCTGGTAAAAAGACCATCGAAAGCAGATTTTCAATTTCTAGAGTCTTGCCATATGGCGAGATATCAAAAGACGATATAATTTTTTTGAAAAAATCTGGCGGGGATATAATTGGACAAGCAATTGCAGATAATGTCCTCTACTACGATAATCTGACGAAAAATTCTGTCGAGATCTTAAAAAGAGAATATACTGATCAGATTTTAGCTACAAATAGTTATTGGGAATCAAAGAAAAACAGCAAATTTGGCACATTGATTTTCTTGAAAAAACCTAAACGGTTTGCTTTCTCTGTAAAGTTTAAAAAGAAAGATAGACGACCGTGGATTTTAACTGACGGACTTAAAAAACCTAAGGACTAGGCCTAAGAGCGGGCGGGCTTCCCGAATGAATGGCCGTAAAAAAGCCTCGGGTCCAGATTCCGCTTTTGCAATTTTGATTTAATTAGATCAGTGAATAATATTTAGGGGATACCATGACAATCGAAAAAGAAAAACTAACAGTAACAATAAAAAAGGATCTTTTTAAAAAGATCGATGGAATCATTGACGGAAAAAAAATCCGCAACCGTTCGCATGCAACCGAATTTCTAATCGAATCCGGCTTGGGGATCGGGAAAATTAAAAAAGCAATAATTTTAGTTGGCGGAGAGGGCACCAGGCTGCGCCCGTTTACCTATGAGGTTCCTAAAGTTATGTTGCCGATCCATGGCAAGCCAATGGTTCAGCATATCATCGAACAATTGCAAGCTCATGGCGTTAACGAGATAATTTTGGCTGCGCGATATAAGGCTGAGCAAATCAAAGATTATTTTGGCGACGGTAAAAAGTTTGGACTAAAAATTTATTATGTCATTGAAAAAACTCCGCTTGGAACAGCTGGACCACTCCGACTGGCTAAAAAATTCCTGAATGAATCCTTTTATATTGTTTGGGGCGATATTCTTTCACATCTCGATTTGACCGACTTTGCTAGTTTTCATCGAGAACACGGAGGTTTGGCGACAGTTGCTCTAACAACTGTGTCTGACCCTTCTCGTTACGGAGTGGCGATGTTAAACGGCAACAAAGTTATCGGTTTTATTGAAAAACCAAAAAAGGAAAATGCGCCGAGTAATTTAATAAATTCCGGCATAGCAATTATGGAACCCGAAATTATTGATAAATATGTCCCCAAAACTGGCAAAACGATGGTTGAGTACGACATTTATCCGAAATTAGCCGCCGAAGGAAAGTTGTACGGCTATCCGTTTCAGGGCCAATGGTTTGATACCGGGACTCACGAAGCCTATGAAAAAGCGATTAAAGAGTGGAAAAGCTAAAAGTTAAGCAATAAAAAAATACCGCTAGAAGCGGTATTTTTTTATGAACCTAGTATTTATCTAGTTGTACTAATTGCTAAACCAAGTTTGGCTGTTGGTTGATTTGTTTCATCCATATTACTATTAATTTTCCATCAATATCGCTTAAGAGCAAATAGAAAACACCCGAATCCGAAAACCCAATCTCAATTTCTGTCATGCTGAATTTATTTCAGCATCTTGATCCTGTATAGATAGTATTTTGAGATTCTGAAACGAGTTCAGAATGACATTATGGGAGGTTTTCGGATTCAGGCGAAAAATATTTGAAAAATAAACAAAAGTGTGATATAAAATAGGCAGTCAGGAGGTACTGTATGTCTGATTTCATCCATCGGCCAAACATTACGCCAGTCGTCACTCCAGCAGTCAATCTGGCCCATCAGACCGCGTGGTTCTTTGAGCGCGTGCCGTACTGGCGGCTGTCCGGAACTCTGGGCAACCTAGTCATCCCCGCAAGCAGCGGGGGCAAAACCGGTCCGGTGCACTTCGTCACCTATTTCGGCTTCTAGCCGAGCCAACGGACATCTGACCCACGCGCGAGATAGCATCCTCGCGTTTTTTCTTTTCAAGAGTGATTTTTTTTGCTAAGATGATACTGCTATAAATAATCAGGACATATATGAAAGTCAAAAAAGAAGATCTAAAAAAGGGAAAAATCAAATTAAACATTACTGTTGAAGCACCGGGACTCTTAGTTTACAATCGGACAGCTTATCAAGACTTGACTAAAGATGTAAAAATCGCCGGCTTCCGCCCGGGCAAAGCGCCGAGAAAGTTAGCCGAAGAAACAGTTGGGGCAGGAAGGTTGGCATCGGAGGCACTGGATAAAACTATTCAAAAAGAATATTACTTAGCCTTGCAACAGGAAAATCTGATTCCGGTTACTCCACCCAAAATCACTATTTCTCAGTATCCGAATTGGGGATTGGAATTGGATGAAATTGAATCAAGCCTAATTTTCGAAGCCGAATTTGAAGTTATGCCAGAGGTTAAACTTTCGGATTATTCCAAAGTTAAAATTAGTAAAAAGGAGCAAAAGAAAGCGCAGGAGGATGACGTTGAGAAAATTTTGCTTCATTTGAGAAAACAAAAGGCAACTTTTAAAGAGGTAGATAGAGGCGCCAAAATTGGTGATCGAGCAGAAATATCCTACGAAGGTTTTTTAGATAAGGTCAAAAAAGATTCGATGTCGGCAAAAAATCACCCGGTAGTTTTGGGCGAAAAAACCTTAATTCCCGGATTTGAAGAAGAAATCGTCGGCATGAAAAAAGCAGAGGAAAAAAAATTTGAAATTTCATTTCCAAAAGATTATCACGCAAAAGAATTTGCCGGTCGAAAAGCTGAATTTCAAGTAAAGTTAATTGATCTGAAAGAAATAGGATTGCCTGAATTAAATAATCAATTCGCAGAAAATTTCGGCCACAAAAAAGTTGTCGATCTAAAGGCGGCTATTAAAAAGAGTCTAAAAGATGAAATCGAGGTCAAAGAGAAACAAGAGCTAGAGTCGGAGGTAATTGATAAAGTTTTACCACATCTCAAGGTTGAAATTCCTGAGGGCCTGATTGAACAAGAAGTCGATCGAATCATCGCCGATATGTCGAAACAGGTTGAAAGCCGCGGTTTGCAACTGGAGAAATATTTGGAAAGCATTAAGAAAACATTGCCGGAAATCCGCAAGGATTTAAAACCACAAGCCGAGAAAAATATCCGCATCGGTTTTCTACTAGGTAAAATAATTGAAGAACAGAAGTATGATCCCAATGATCCAGAATCGGGGAGAAAAGCATTGGATCACATTATCAAGCAAGTGACAAGTTAAACTAGTCATCCTGAACTTGATTCAGGATCCATTTCATGATTAAGATTCCGGATCAAGTCCGGAATGACGGTTAGTTACTGTGGGTTCAAGCTTCTCACAAATTCTCAAAGAGCGGGATTTTTCTCGCATTTGGACTTCGCAACTTTTGTCGCAGATTTTTTCCAATATGCTGACGTATGCTCTAATGCTGCATATTTATGATCTGACAAAAAGTTTGACTACAATCTCTTTGGTCATGATTGCTACAACGCTTCCATCAATCATATTTGGACCGTTTTCCGGTGTTCTAACTGACAGGGTTAGATATAAAAAAGTTCTTATCTACACCAACTTATTACGCTTTTTGGTCGCTTTACTCTTAATCCCGGCGGCCCACAACACTCTGGCGATTTTAGAAATAATATTCGTTATGGCAACAATCGGCCAATTTTTTGCTCCGGCTGAAATGTCATCGATCCCTCTGATTGTCAAAAAAGATCAGATCACTGTGGCCAATTCAATCTATATGACGACTCTTTATGGGTCACTCATTATCGGTTACGGTTTAGCCGGACCGATCCTTACTCTTGTTGGTTCCAGCTGGCTTTTTATCATGATTTCGCTGGCTTATCTAGTTTCAGCCCTAGCCGTTAGCTCGATGTCCAACTATGATCTGAAAGAAGATTATAAAAAACTGGACGTTTTTAATTTGGCAAGAAATATTAATTCTATCTGGACTGCAACGAAAGAGGGCCTCGATTACATCAGAAAAGAGAGTCTAATTTTTGTCCCAATGGTTCGCTTGGCGATCGGTTGGGCAATGTTGGGATCATTCATCGTAATTCTGCCGGGATTTGCCGAAAAAACTATTGGCATTGATGCAAAATTATCGGGCGTGACTTTGATAGCACCGGCCGGAATCGGGATGTTAATCGCGGCACTTCTGCTTGAGAAAAATAAATTATGGGTGAAAAAGAAAGTCACTACCTGGGGATTTGTAATCTGCGGTTTTGCGCTCTTGGTTTTGTCGCTTTTTAATATATACGCTGCCCTAAAATTCTCGGTCATGATTGCAATAATTTTAATGATTATTATGGGCATGGCCGCGGCGTTTGTCTATATTTCATCGCAAACATTATTACATCTAAACTCATCGGTGGGGATGAGGGGCCGGGTTTTTGGTGTCTCGGCCATGCTAATTAATTTGGCAATGGGATTGCCGGCACTCTTTATTGGTGGAGTGGCCGATTTAACTTCTCCAGTTTTTACAATGATACTTTTGTCTCTAGTTATACTAATTTACTCGGCATCATTACTTTTTGATGATGACTGATATTGACAATAATGTAAAGCTTGCTTTACAATGATCTCAATAAATAAGGAGTTTTTTATGAGCTATTTAGTTCCAACTGTTATAGAAAAATCTCAATTTGGTGAACGGGCCTACGATATTTATTCAAGGCTCCTGAAAGACCGGATAATTTTTCTTGGCGGACCGATTGATGACGGCGTTGCCAACACAATTATCGCTCAACTTTTGTTTCTTGAATCCGAAGATGCGAAAAAAGACATCAGCATGTATATAAACTCTCCCGGCGGTTCCGTGACATCAACTTTGGCAATTATTGATACGATGAATCACATCAAATCGGATGTTTCTACAGTTTGTGTTGGTATGGCTGCGTCCGGTGGGGCCTGGGTTTTATCCGCCGGTGAAAAAGGTAAGCGCTTCGCTTTGCCAAATGCCGATATTATGATTCACCAACCCTTAGGTGGTACCGAAGGTCAGGCGTCAGACATTGCTATTACAGCCGAGCACATTCTCAAGACCAAAAAAAATCTCGTCCGGATAATGGCCAAAAATACTGGAAAAAGCGAATCCCAAATTGAGAAAGACCTTGACCGTGATTTTTACATGTCTTCAGATGAAGCGAAAAAATATGGCATTATCGACAAAGTAATTAGTAAAAAGACTCTCTAATGGCGATTGACGAACGGACAAAAAAATTAGCCAAATTAGTCGTCAACTATTTTCTAAAAATTAAACATGACAGTAATGTAATAATTTCCGGCTCGACCGAAGCGTCAGATTTTATTACTGCGCTCTATAAAGAAGTCATTGAGGTCGGCGCTCATCCGATTACCCGAATTTCTCTGCCGGGACTTGGACCGATTTTCTACAAATATGCTAAAGAACATCACATAAAAAAATTTCCTGACATTTTCGAATATACTGTCAAACACGCCCAGTATTATATCGGAATTGAAACGGACACAAATACCAGGGAGATGACCAATGTCGATCCGGAAAAAATCCGCAATCGCTCCATCGTTACTCATCCAATATCTGATTATGTTTGCAATGCCAAAGACAAAATCCGTAGGGCGACAGTCGGATATCCCTGTCTGGCACTGGCTCAAGAAGCAGAAATGTCGTTAGATGAATTCGAAGACTTTGTTTTTGGGGCAATGTTGCAGGATTGGGATAAAGTAGGCAGTGATATCAAAAAGGTTTTGAAAAAATTCCGCAAAGGCAAGCACGTGTATTTGCTAGGCGAGAATGTTGATTTGCAATTTGACATTCATGGCGAAAAAGCACTGGATGATCTAGAAGGTGATAATATCCCGTGCGGCGAAGTATTTATGGCGCCGGTTCGAGATTCGGCAGAAGGCTGGATTAAATTCGACTATCCGGCGATTGAGACCGGGAAAGAAGTTCCGGACATTCGTTTGGAATTTAAAAAAGGCAAAGTCGTTAAATACTACGCATCAAAAAATGAAGACTTTCTGGCCAAAATGTTAGAAACCGATAAAAATTCATCATACTTGGGCGAATTTGGCATTGGCTTAAATCCAAAAATTAAAAAATTTACGAAAAATTTACTATTCGACGAAAAAATAATCGGTACCATTCACTTAGCTCTCGGTATGGCTTATAAAGACAGCGGCGGTGGCAACGACAGCGCACTGCATTGGGACATTGTAAAAGATATGCGAAAGGCAAAAATTATCCTCGACGGCAAAGTTATCCAAGAAAACGGAAGATGGGTTTGGTCGCCGTTTCATTGTTATCTGACGTCCCGCACCGCCTCGCCAGAGGCGGACTGGTGCGTGGGTGGATGATCTATAAAAAGCGGCAGCCGCTGACGGCTGCCGAGGTTTGGCTCTTGCTGGAGCGCTAGAACTCAAAGAGCGGTTCCATGCCGATTGGGGCTGTATGCTCCTCAGTGAGTTGACTATCTTCGGGGACGTTCGGATAGAACTGATGCCCCCTGTGGAACAGACCATACTGGCATGCGACCTTGGGCTTATCAACTGCGTCCGATGATGGCAGTCTCATCACTTTCCCGGACCTGACTTCTTTCACTCGACTTGTGAGTGGGCGCTTAGGGCCAATCTGCCTGAATATGTTGACCACCCCTTGATAGTATCTCTGTCTATATAATAACTCCTAAAATTAACAAAAGTTAGCTGAAAAAATCGCAAATTTTTATTCTTCGTTTATGGTGTTGACAAAAAAAATTATTTCGTCTATATTTAGATCACAAAGGCTTACAACTGAATAGATTCGATCTTAGTTGCTTCAAGATTTGAAACAATCTTTGATTGTCTTTCAGTTGTGGCAAGCGCTCTTTAACAGCTAAATAGTGGTAATTTTCGTCGTCAATTCCCGTCCTAAGAGAAATCGAGGGACGAGAGAAATTTTTTTGAAACTTTTTGAGCTAATCAAAAACTTCAATAGCATCCAATGTTGACTATTTAGAAAACAGGAAGATGCAACATATTTGGAGAGTTTGATCCTGGCTCAGGATTAACGTTGGCAGTGCGCCTAACACATGCAAGTCGAGCGATATAGCGGCAGACGAGAGAGTAATAGTAAGGAACTTACCCCCGAGTGAAGGATAGCCAGCCGAAAGGTTGGGTAATCCTGCATAATATCGAAAGATCAAAGCCTTCGGGCGCTTGGGGAGAGGCCTTACTCCTATCAGCTTGTTGGTGAGGTAATGGCTCACCAAGGCGATGACGGGTAGCTGGTCTGAGAGGATGATCAGCCTCGATGGGACTGAGACACGGCCCATACTCCTACGGGAGGCAGCAGTTGGGGATTTTGCACAATGGAGGAAACTCTGATGCAGCGACACTGCGTGAAGGATGAAGGTTTTCGGATCGTAAACTTCTTTTAGTGGGGAGTAATCTTGAAAGTACCCACTGAATAAGGACCGGCTAACTACGTGCCAGCAGCCGCGGTAATACGTAGGGTCCAAACGTTATCCGGAATTATTGGGCGTAAAGAGTTCGTAGGTGGTATTGTAAGTTGGGTATGAAAGCCCTCGGCTCAACCGAGGAACTGTACCCAAAACTGCATTACTTGTGGTTTGCAGGGGCAGATGGAATTCATGGTGTAGCAGTGGAATGCGTAGATATCATGAAGAACACCAATGGCGAAGGCAGTCTGCTAGGCTCATCCAGACACTGAGGAACGAAAGCGTGGGTAGCGAACGGGATTAGATACCCCGGTAGTCCACGCCGTAAACGATGCACACTAGGCATTTGGAGTATCGACCCTTCGAGTGCCGAAGCTAACGCGTTAAGTGTGCCGCCTGGGTAGTACGGCCGCAAGGCTAAAACTCAAAGGAATTGACGGGGACCCGCACAAGCGGAGGAACATGAGGTTTAATTCGATGCTAAGCGAAGAACCTTACCAGGGCTTGACATCTATGGAATCTCCTAGAAATAGGAGAGTGCCTTAGGGAACCATAAGACAGGTGCTGCACGGTCGTCGTCAGCTCGTGCTATGAAGTGTCCCGTTAAGTCGGTTAACGAGCGCAACCCCTGCTGTTTGTTGTATTTTTCAAACAGGACTGCCGGCGTTAAGTCGGAGGAAGGTGGGGATGACGTCAGATCAGCGTGGCTCTTACGCCCTGGGCGACACTCGTGTTACAATGGGTAGGAACAAAGGGTTGCCAAACTGTAAAGTGGAGCTAATCCCATAAAACTACCCCCAGTTCGGATTGAGGGCTGCAACTCGCCCTCATGAAGTCGGATTCGCTAGTAATCGTAGGTCAGCCATACTACGGTGAATACGTTCTCGGGTCTTGTACACACCGCCCGTCAAGTCAGGAAAGCCGGTAACATCTTAAGTGCCCAACAGGGTACCACGGTGGGATCGGTGATCAGGACTAAGTCGTAACAAGGTATCCCTATCGGAAGGTGGGGATGGATCACCTCCTTTCTAAGGAGACAGGCCATTTAATACATGGCCCATGGTCGATCGTTCTGTCGATCGCAAGATCGATATTACGATAACGGCGAAGTTGCCACTATTTAGCTGTTAAAACAGCAAGCTTATAAAGTCAAAAGTCCGTAAAGTCTATAAAGTTTACGGAATGATTCGTCCAATCGTTCAGTTTATCCTGAATGAAATGAAGGACGGATTTTTTTGTTGTCTTTCTGCTATATATGTGATATAAAACAGTTAGTCTCAATAGGGAGATGATCTGATGAGAATGAAAGTGCTCGGATGGATTGAGCTGGTAGCCGTGTCGTTGTTCGTGCTGTGGCTGGCAGTTAGTGCTTGGCCGCTGGCAATTTCGCTGGGGCAGAAGTTTGCGGCTGACACTGGCGGCGAGAGCATGGTCATGATGTTGTTCGGAGCAGTAGTACTTGTGCCCATCCTCATGAGTCTTCGGATGCAGTCGAGGCTCGATGGCTACTTGTCAGAACCGAGTGTGGTAGCTACTGGAATCGGGCTCGCGATCTTCATGACCTGGTGTGCTGCGACGCCTTGGCTTGTGGATGCATCAGAAGGTGCAGTGGTGTTGGCAGACTTGGGGATGACCATAGCAATCCTCTGCCTTGCCGCATGGCAGGTAAATGTCTGGCTCGACACCTGCTTTCTGCCAGAGCACTTCCACGACAGCCGACGCGAACAGCGTCGCATCAGGGCCCCGGCTTAATGTCGCGGGCATTTTTTATTCTTGAAAAAAAGTTCGAATTTTGCTAACATTAAATAACGAAATGCGCGTATAGCTCAGCTGGTTAGAGCGCGTCACTGATAATGACGAGGTCCATGGTTCGAGTCCATGTACGCGCACCAAAGAGATTTCAGTTTTAACTGGAATTTTTTATTAATAAAAATGGAATTTTTACTCTCTATCAGTTATAATTCTGCTCAACGGGCCTATAATTAAATGGTATAAACAAGTTTGTTACGCACTGTGGTCGCTTCGCGACACTATTGGATCTTGTAATAATACGGCATCCGTCCCTCGCCTTGTCCGGGCTTGTAGCTTAGTTGGTAAAGCGCCACATTCGCATTGTGGAGATCAGGGGTCCGAATCCCCTCAAGTCCACCAGGCCGCTTGGCTCAGTTGGTTAGAGCGCCTCATTCACATTGAGGAGGTCACTGGTTCAAGTCCAGTAGCGGCTACCATTTATTACATTCGAAAAGTCGACTGGACTTGCAGCGAGGAAGGGGTCGGGAAACCTGCGGTTTCCCGCAGAGGAAATTATTCAAAACCGTGGGTTTTGAAAGTGGTTCTTGTGTCCAGTAGCGGCCACCATAATCATAAAAATATTTATGCTATTAGCAACTCATTCTATCGTTGGTGCATTTATTGGTAAAGAAATTGATTACCCGCCGCTGGCTTTTTTGTTTGGAATTATTTCTCATATACTTTTGGATGCAATTCCTCATGCTGATGGGCCGGACGACAAACCGGGTCAGAAAGAAACCGACCCTATAAGCTTTGCTCAATATGCTTTGGTTGCTGTTGACATAGCCGTTGGGCTAATCGTTTTCATTTATCTGAACAGTGAGGAAGAGCTGTCGTCATCTGCAATTTGGGGTGCAATCGGGTCAATCCTTCCGGACGCACTGGACAATGTTCCGTTTTATAGCGGCAAACTAAGATCAATTTTTTCTCCAATGAAACTCTTTCATCAATTTCATGCCAGAATCCAACACATCAAGCTATCAGTGATCGCCGGCTTGGCCGTACAATACGCCATTGCTTTATTTTTCCTAATTCTCTTGATTCTGGTATAATTGGGCTAACATGAAGGTTCTGGAATTTTTTGGAATTCTAATATTGGGTTTTGCCTTAATTTATTTTTCCTATCCGCTCTACAACATCACTGGCCGTCAAGACTGGATTGAAAAATATTTGGGTCCTGGGGGTACAATCACTTTTTATCGGCTCCTTGGCATATTGATTGTCGTATTTGCGTTTATATTCTTAATAAATTTATAGATCGAATTGGAGGGTTTATGAATGTCAGAAAGAAGATCGCGCTAATCGTGACTTTGACGATCGTTGTTATCGCCGGACTTTTCGTTCTAAGAAACTATTATGGAGACAAATTCGGAATTTTTGCCGATCGATTAACTGATGAAAAAATTTTAGCTACCAAATCAGTTGTGAGTGGGGATTTCGATAGCTATCAGCAAACAAATTTGGTTAAAGAGGACGGAAATCTTCAAATTAAGAATAGTAATGCGTCTCAAACTTGCGGCAACTATCCTTCGACAATAGATACCAGTGGCATATCAGAGAATGCAAAAGCTTCTCTTGAAATGTATGAGGTGCAACCTGAAACTCCTTATGTGCCGACAAATTTTGACAAAGATTATATGGTGGGCAACACCCAATATATCAGCAATAAAACTCAATTTAATCTCGTGCCTGCGGACCCTGACAGCGACTTGTTGGGGTTTTCAATTAAAAGGGGCAATGGCTGGTTAAAATTTGAGTTAAATCCGGCCGTTAAAGAAGGAGAAATCGGAACTCCGGATAAGCGGAATGCAGTCCACGGCAAAATTGTTTTGCCAGCCGGTTTTTCAGTTAATGCTGCCTCGCTTGTTTACGACGAAAGTAGCAGTGGCATAGAAAATCAAGGGGATGATAAGCATGATCTCTCGAGTACCAATGATGAAATCGTTCTGTCACAAAGCGATCCGAGGGAAGTTGAATTCTTTTTGGCAACCTATAATAGCCTGGATACTTTTGCTTTGAATTATTGTTTTACGCCATCGACCGGTATCGAAGGTTCGGTTTCGGGTCAAATTGATTTAGGCGAGATTAAACCAATTTCCAGTCTTCGGTTAGAAATGAACAACTGGATTGCTGCTAAGGATAGCGCCCTAGTTTCTGCTAGTGTTTCTAAAGATGGGCAAAACTGGATTTCCGGTCCGCAACGTGATACGAGAAGATACAATTTTCAGGGCAGCAATCCGCTAGACTCCTACTGTTTCCGTTATATTAAATTTACAATTACCCTAAAGTCCGACAATCGAACCACCAGCCCTCTAGGACTGAAAAAGATGGATATTTATGGTGGCGACCATTGTGGTTCCGAAATTCCATTTAACCCGGGAAATGTTGACGGTGATATGGCTTGTTCGAATGGCATAGACGATGATGGTGACGGCAAAACCGATTTTTCCGCTTCCGGGGGCGATCCGGGTTGTACCGATTTAATGGATGATAGTGAGCAAAATCCCATTTCGATGTGTAAAGACGGTTCAAACGAAGGGGCTCAACTAACTATCAATATTACCGGACAAACTTATAGTAATATCGCCGAAATTAAAAAACATGAAATTTGGGTTGGCGGCTCAAATACCCCGATTAATTCGGGTGAGCCAATTCAACTTATTGCTGATGGCGTTGCTATCAAAGACTCGGCTATTGCTCAGGATGTAGTCGGTCTGGCGGTTTATCGAGGAGAGGGATATTTCTTTATTAAAAATCAATCTGTCGGTTTGGAGCAAAAAGCAGCTCAGGGTAATTTTACGATAACCGGTCCGGCGATCACCAAGGTTAGCAATTATCACTTTGATAATCCCAACGACGGAATTGCTGAAATGGGCAATTCCGAACAGGATGAATATTCGATAAAATCCGGAGAAAAAACTGGCACTTTTACCACTACTGTAAGAAACGGTATTGATGGTATATATGTTTATTATCAATACACCCCAAAAACCGGCGGAGCCTGCCAATGTCAAGACAAAAAGGACAACGATAATAATAAATTCACTGATTTCCCGGAGGATTTTGGCTGTTCATCGGCCATCGACAATATTGAGGCTAAATCAACCCAGCAACTAACTTTGTATTCGGCTTGCAAAAATGGCCTTGACGATGATAATGACGGAAAAGTTGACTATCCGGATGATCCAGGTTGTGAATCGGCAATTGATAACGATGAAAAAGAGCCGGCAAAAGTTTGTCGCACCGGCGACACAACCAATCTGAGTTTTACCGTAACCGAGTTGTCAGTCGGTAGCGCTACGGATCCGGGTACTAAAGTAACTGAAGCTAGCAATGCAACGAAAGTAAAAATATTTACCGGCGATGGAAAAGAGCATGCTGTCGGTGAGAAAATTGATTTAATAGTGAACGGCGAACCGGTGATTGACAGTTCGCTGGCGGATAAGGAGGGATCTTTACTGATTAAGCGGGGACCGGGATACATTTACTTGGCATCAAAAGAGACAAAAGGACAAAAGCGTATAACCGAGGTCGGCAAACTTAAATTAAACGGTGTAAAAATCTCCGAAGTCTTAAACGGTTACGCCAGGCTGGCATCATCATCACCGTTTTTCATTGCCGGCCCGTTTGAAGGTCAGGGAGACGGTGCAACTAACGCTGACAAGAATAATGATGAATTTTCAGTTTCCAAGGATAAAACCACTTTGTCTTTTGCCAGCATGGCCAGCGGAGGTTCGGATTCGGCTTATATTTATTACGACTACACTCATACTTTAGCTGGTGGTTGCGCCTGCCAAGACGGAAAAGACAATGACGGTGACGGTCTATCTGATATGAACGATAAAGGTTGCGCTGATAGCGGCGACAATGACGAGACAAATTCCATTATGACTCTGATTAGTGAACCGGTTAGAATTTTACCGGCATTAATCACCTCGGGTACGGGATTCGTAATTCTGGTCATCGTCATCTTGTTAATTGCCGGTATTAGCATCTATTTCGTATTAAAAAACGACAAAGGTAAAATTGGCTAGAAAAATATTGAAAATTGTATTTGTATTGGTGCTGTCTGTCGTTTTAGGCTATATGCTTCTAAATGCCAGGGCAGTTTATAAGCTGGTACAGTATCGGCTAAATCCCGAAGGCCTAAAAAACCCAAGCGAGCTTTCGGATATTCAAAAAGTGGCTGTAAACAAATCGCCAAAACAATCTACTTCAACTGCCGAGTCAACAGGTTTTGATCTTCGGGAAAACTGGTTTTCGTATCCAGAGCTTGGGATTAAAGCGCCGATTTTTTGGGACGTTCCAATTTCCGAATCGAATACAAAAATGAACTTTGGTTTGACCCACATAGAAAATACCTCGGTTCCGGGAAGCGGAGGGGAAGGATTGATCTCCGGCCATAGCTCTCATTATTGGTGGCAAAAAGGTGATTATTCCGAAGTTTTCGTAAATTTGCCCAAGGCAAAAATTGGTGATCGGTTCATGATAAATAAAAACGGTTTGCAGGTTTACGAAATTGATAAAAAATACGAAGTAAAAACCAGTCAATATTTAGAATTTGAAACCGAAGGGCCGGAAAGAATGAAATTAATGACCTGCGTTCCGATCGGCACCAATCTTCGCAGATTGATTATAGAAGGCAAGCTGATTAATGTTCTTTAGGACTTGAATTTTTCTCACAAATTGTATATAATTTTTGCGTTGGGCCCGTAGTCCCGAAGTGATAAATCGTTCGGGATCCCGACAACTTTCGTTCGTCGGGACTTAGTTTCCGACTATGAAACCTTGCGTATATATTTTGGAAATTAGAAATGGCGAATATTATATTGGCTCGACCAACAATATAAATCGCCGATTGAAAGAACATCGACTGGGGAATCATGCTGGAACAAGATTTCTTAAAGATATCGAGTTGTTATTAGTTCAAGAATATGAAACGCTAATATTAGCGAGGCGGATTGAATCGAGATTAAAGAAATTCAAAAGTAGAAAAATTATAAACAAAATAATTAAAGATGGAGAGATAAAAATTAATTTGGGCCCGTAGCTTAGTTGGTAGAGCGCCTCATTTGCACTGAGGAGGTCGCAGGTTCGACTCCTGTCGGGTCCACCATAACGAATTTAGTACATTTGTATCACTTATGCCAACTGCTCGCTCCGCTCGCTTAGAGAGTGCTGTAAAGGGTTTTTTCAAATCAATCAGCAATTTGCCATTTAAAATAGTGCGGTTCGAGCCGACGGTTTTCAAAAAATTTCTCATTTCGGGGAAATTTTTTGTTTTGGCGAGATTATCGGCTCTGTTGGCCTCAATTATCCAATCCTTTAGGAGTTCGAGCCGATGATTTCCTTTTCGTTCAAAATCGCTTAATTCTTCTTCAACAGACTTCTTCAGCTCAACCAATTCGTTCTTTTTTATGTGGTATTCATTAAGCTCGAAAGCTCCCTCGAGATAGCCGTTTGACAGTCGATCAATTTTAACAGCTATCTCTTTGAGCTTTTCTTTTAGATTTTGAACGAAAATTCCCGATGTGTCGTTTTCTTCCTGTTCCCACTCTGCTACCTTAACCAGAAACTTGTCTCTCCACTCATCGGGAATGGAAACTTTTTGACAGTAGCCATGTATTTGGTCGGCAAGCTCTTTTTCCGGTAAAAAAGGATTGACGCATTTTTTTACTTTGCTTTTTCTGGTGCAACGATAGTAATGGTATATAAGCCCACTCTTCTTGATGTGTCTTTCTCCTGTGATCTTATATCCGCAATCCCCACAAACAGCAAAGTTTTTGAAAATCAATTCCTTTTTTAGTTTTGTTTTTCGAGGCTTGCCGTTATCTATAATTGCCGATTGTATTCTGTCAAAAAGTTTCTTGGAAATCATCGGCTTGTGCGAGCCTTGTTGTAGCTCGCCTTTAAATCTAAACATGCCGTAGTAGAAAGGATTGGTTAAAAAGCCTTGCACCGTTGAAAGATTAAACGGTGCTCCACCTCGGCCAACTAAGCCTTGAGAAAACATTTCATCTCGGATTTTAGTTAAGGTGTGGTTGCCTTTGGCGAAAAGCTCCAATATCTTTTTCATTTTATTGAATGTCGCCTTGTCCGGTTCGATAGTGCGGATCCTCGGCTCATTGTAATATCCAAGCGGAGCTTTTGCCGGCATTTCACCACGCCTTAACTTCTGTCGTATTCCTCGCAAAATGTTTTCTCTTAAATTGTCGGTGTAATACTTGGCCTGTCCGAAGGCAACGCTTAACATGAACTTTCCTTGCGGAGTAGTATCAAACCAAAAGGTCGGAAACTTCAATGACTGAATTTTGCCCATGTCAACCAGATAGATGACTTTACCGCCATCAATTGAGTTCCTTGCTAGCCTATCTGGATTCCAGGCCAAAATTCCTGTAGCCTTGCCTTCTTCCATTTCTGAAAGCATTTGATTAAATATCGGTCGCCCCGGCTCCTTGGCAGTACGCGACTCGCTAAACTCTTTTGTAACAAAGAGATTGTTTTGTTTAGCATAATCCCTTAGTTCTTGGAGCTGGGCTTCGATAGATAAAATCTGCCGTTCCTCTTCCTCGGACGACTTTCTGCAGTAGATGAAATATTTTAGCATAAACCCCTCCTCGTTATATTCACTATCGATTTTATCTTTTTGGTATCAAATGCTTTCCGTTTGGATTCACCGACAATTTTAATCTCGCCAATTATCCCTATCGGGACCAAAACCTTTCGGCTCAAAGCATAATAATATATTGATGAAATATTGTAATATATTCTTATGCTTTCTGAACTATCGCTCAGGAACCGCACTATTTTAAATGGCAGATTGCTGATTGATTTGAAAAAACCCTTTACAGCACTCTCTAAGCGAGCGGAGCGAGCAGTTGGCATAAGTGATACAAATGTACTAAATTCGTTATGGTGGTGTGTTCTCGCCTCTGCTCGAACCCACTTCGAGCGGTTTGGCGATTGATTTTTTGGGCGTTTTCAAATGGGCGTTTTTTATTGGGGGGGTAATAAGGCGAAAGCGAAATTTTCTAAAATTCCAAGTTGCTTTTTTGTTTTTGGGGAAGATTTGGGGGGGTGTGAAAGATTGATAATAATGTGCTTGCCCCACCCTACCCAGCGCGCACAAGCGGAACTCCCTTTTCTGGTTTACTATTATGGTTTACTGGTGTACTATTATAATAGCGGAAATAAAATAAAACCTATACTATAATACTACTAACAGGATAGTGATATGTCAAATATTCAAAAGACACTTAGGAAGTTGAGAGAATCAAAAGGATTATCTCAGGAAAAATTGGCGAGATTGGCCGATGTTGCCAATAACACGATTATTAAGATTGAAGTTGGTAAAAATCAGAACCCAACACTCGATACTCTCAAGAAAGTTGCGAAAGCCCTTGATGTCAGTGTTGATGACTTAATTAAGGATTAAAATGGCAAACGCAGATTTACGAAATGCTAATAAAGCGAAAAAAGATGAGTTTTATACACAACTCGTGGATATTGAAAATGAATTAAAACACTACAAAGATCAATTCCGCGACAAGGTGGTTTACTGCAACTGTGATGACCCATTCGAAAGTAATTTCTTTAAATATTTTGCTGCCAATTTCAAAGCGCTAAGTCTCAAAAAACTTATAACTACAAGTTATGTTAAGTCACCTATTGTCGGCGGACAGTTACCGCTACTTGAGATGGAGGGGCTAAAACCAGACGGCAAAGAGCCTTATGTGGTAGAAATTAACGAAGTGCCAGATCTTAACGCTGATGGGGCTATATCTTTGGAAGATGTCGAGCATCTACTTCGGCATAACAAGAATGCATCGCGACGTTTAAAACACGATGCGAAGTATAACGCTGGTGATTTTAGAAGCGAAGAATGTATATGTCTACTAAAACAAGCCGATATAGTCGTAACTAATCCGCCCTTTTCACTTTTTCGAGAATTTGTAGCGCAATTAATAGAACATGATAAAAAATTTGTAATTATCGGCAATATAAACGCTGTCACATATAAAGAAACTTTTAGATTCATTATGGAAAATAAAATTTGGCTTGGCATGAGTATTCATAGCGGTGATCGCGAATTTCGGGTACCAGATGATTATCCGTTAAATGCTGCGGGCCACAGAACCGATAGTGCAGGAAATAAATATATCCGCGTCAAAGGGGTACGCTGGTTTACGAACTTAGATTATGAAGAACGTCACGAAAACTTAGTGCTTTACAAAAAATATACTCACGAAGAATATCCAAAATACGAGAATTATGACGCTATCAATGTTGGCAAAACTGCTGAAATACCGGCAGACTACGATGGCATGATGGGTGTACCTATAACATTTCTAGATAAATACAACCCTGATCAGTTTAATATCGTCGGAATGGCCAAGAGAGGAGCAGGTGATCCTGCCTTAAGAAGTAAAGTTTATACAATTAATGACGCAAAGAATTATAGTGATTTGAATGCAGGCCCAGTTTTAAAAACTCCGGCTGCTCCGACTATTGATGTATCTACGACATTATCAAACTCTTCAGTCAGTTGGAATTTTACTGATAACGCTAGTGATGAGGCCGGGTTTAAACTTTATGATACTCTAAATAATCTCATTTCAACCATTGCCACTCCTAATATTTCAACAATTGACGAATCGGGGTTGATGGAAAACACCCTATACACAAGAAACATAAAAGCATATAACGGGTATGCCGATAGTTCAGCCTCAGAAAATGCTTCAATTTACACTTTGGCCGGTACTCCAACAAATTTGGTTGTCAGCTCAAAAAATTCTGAAGAAAATGAAATCACAGTAGATCTTTTGCCAAACAGCTCTGAGGGATTATCTGGTTACTATTTCTCATCTTCTTCGGGAAATAGCTCCGGTTGGATTCACGCCAACTTATGGCGAGATACAAAATTAAGCTGTGGAACCGATTATACATATTTAGTCAAATACAGAAATGGGGATGGCATAGAAACCGATACTGACTCTATACTTTTTCGAAATCCCTGCAAGGAAATCTTGTTTGGTGGTGGCACTTCTGCGTTATTGACATCGATTGATCAATTGTTCGGTACAGCGACTGGTACGTCGGTTATCAGTGCAAAAGATAAAAATGCGGAAGATTTAACACAAGATATTAATGGTAATGTGAAACAAAAGAGCGGACATAAATGGTTATGGGTGTTATTTACGATTGCTTTATTGGCTGGATTCTTCCTATTGAAGAGACGAAGATTCTTGCATTGAAGAGCTAAGAGATCTTCAATGTGATTGCTTTGTATAAAATTGCTTGAGCTGGAGTTATGTCTCCCAAATGTTTGTGGAAAAAATGTTTAAGGTTTAATTTTATTGCCATTTAATAGGGCCGACGTACGCAGATGAAGCAGTTCTGCAAGATTGTATCCACGGCTACTTGCTTAAGGAATATGGAACCGCGCAGCCACCGTATTACAATGCCGCGAACTTCGTCCATGTGCCGAGTAACGATGAGGAGTTGCTTGAACAGAGCTTGGCCGTGCTTGGCCGGGTTAACACTCAGAGATACATCCGTCCGGCGGCATAAAGCAGTCGTTTTTATGGTAAAATGAATAAAAATAGTGAGGAAATATGAAATTAGAAAATAAACTGATTATTGTTACCGGTGCTGGGAGTGGGATCGGGAAAGAATTAGTTTTGCATCTTCTAAAAAAAGGAAATGATGTCGTTGGTGTTGATTTACGAGCAGAATCCCTTGATGCGTTAAAAAGCGAGGCTGCAAGTGGTAAATTGGAAACTCATCAGTTGGACATTTCTGATAAATCAGCTGTGGAAAAATTGGCAAAAGAGTTATCTGATGTTGATGTCCTGGTTAACAACGCGGGCATAATCCAACCATTCAAAAAAGTTAATGATCTTGATTACTCCAACATTGAGAAAGTCATGAATGTAAATTTCTTCGGCACGCTTTATATGACAAAGGCTTTTCTGCCGAAGCTGTTAAAACGGCCAGAGGCTTACATTGCCAATGTTTCTTCCATGGGCGGTTTTTTGCCGGTGCCAGGGCAAAGTGTATATGGCGCGTCGAAAGCGGCAGTTAAATTATTCACCGAGGGACTTTATGCGGAGTTACTAGATACAAATGTTCATGTCTGCGTCGTTTTTCCAGGTGCAACAGCGACAAATATCACAAAAAATTCCGGTGTCGCGGCGCCCGATACTGGCGATAAAAAATACAAAACTTTGCCGGCAAGTGAAGCGGCGCGTTTAATCATTGAGGGGATGGAAAACAATAAACCACAAATCTTTCTCGGTTCTGATTGTAAAACAATGAATTTTCTCTATCGCTGGAGTCCAATTTATGCTATCAAATTGATCGCCAAGCAGATGCAATCTTTGCTTCCCAAATAAAAAAATGGGCCTTTCGGCCCGTGCGACTGTTAGTTCTACTTCGATTCGGTGAACTCGAGCGGGTGCTCGAGAGCTGGTAGCTGTCCGGGGAGCAGCTCGGAGCACCGATCCCAGAACTTGCGGAGCCGATAGCCGATGCGGTTCCCAACTCCGCGGATGATACCGCGATCGGTCATCATCTCGGCTAGCGGGTTACCGTCCTGCTTCTCGAGCAGATGCAGTACATGCGCCGACAACTCGGCGACAATGGACGAAACGCTCTCTTCTGCTCGCGCCGCTTTCCTACTGTTGTTGCAGGCATGGAGGAAGGCCATCACATCTCCGAAGGGCAAGTTCTCCATTATCCGTCGGAACTCTTGGCTGGCTGACGCCCCCATGAGTTCCGTAATAGCGCGGTTGATGTAGGCCGGCCAAGGCCAGTTGTCGGTGATGCACTCGCAGTAGCCCCACCAGCCGGGTTCCAGCCAGTACTGAGGCGTTGCATCTTTGAAGTGCAGCCTACCAGTCTCAGGGCTGAACTCTCGTCCTGTCATGAAGTTGCCAGCGTCTTCTAGCAGCCGGTGAACTCCCCCCTCTGCAGTCATGATCCGATGGCGAAACAGCTTATACAGCGATGTTCGACCCCGAGACTGATCGATGAAGTCACCTCGCAGGAGGACGCAACCGCCGAGGCCAGAAGCGAACGACAATCTCCATTCGTCATTGAGGTGGTCTGGTGCTGAGATCTCAGCGCAGCTGCCTGGGCTTTCACCCAGTATGTTCCAGGAGATTCCGTCGAGAGTTGAAGACAGCACGGCAGTCAATTCGGCTTCCATATCTGTTCTCCTCCTCCCTCTGCTGTTCCGAAATTAATCGGAACCCGAGGGCTTGCGGTCTCATCTTTAGACTGCCCGACCGCGGGCAGGAGTGCTCTCGGTATGAGAGTGAATAAATTATAGCCGAAATGGTATATTTTGTCAATCAGGCACAGTTAAGTTCCAGTTCGAAGCTTTACAAATAGACTCAAAAAGACATCCCAATCTTGTCCTTGTAAAATGGTAGTGATTAGCCAGCCATTAAAAAAGGAGGATTTAGAATGTCTTACACGCATTTTAAC
>JBAZJN010000005.1:0-43361 GCA_041651295.1 Patescibacteria group bacterium
CTCAATAATGCGCTGACACTTTCTTTCTCCCTGCAAATCTTTTATTCTAAACATAGGGACAGTCCTCCTTAAGATTAGTTGATAGCTATCTTAATTGTAGGTCTGTTCCGTTTTAGTTTAAAGAACCATGACGGCAAATGGTTGATTTGCTCTTCATTATTTGCTAAAATATTTACGTTCAAGCACCGCTAGCTCAATGGTAGAGCAGTGGCCTTTTAAGCCATTGGTTCCGAGTTCGAGTCTCGGGCGGTGTACCATCGCATACGAATAGAGGCAAGAGCCTCTTTTTGTGCTTTACTGGAGCGGTTTTTTGCCAGTTCTAACCTTTGGTATTCTTCTTCTAATTCTGGATAGCCAACTTCGATCGGAACTAGCCAATCAAACGGCTCAATTGAGAGTGCTCCGTCTGTAATTATTGGCGTTGCCCCGAGTCCCAAGAGTATTTCTTTTTTCAGTTCTAACCCTCCGGTGATAAATGCCTTGCGAGCATATGTCGCAAACCTAAAAGTTTTCTCTGTTAGTTCCAGCCATTTCTCGGCGCGGGCTTCCGTTCCTCGCAATTGCCCTTTCATAGATGTAATTTTATTCAGCAAAATAGTTTTCTCCTTGATAAACGCCTCATCATCAATCAACTGGCGGTATCTCATTTTCACCAGTTCATCCAATTCGGTCTGCGTTTCAGTCAATGATTTGTGTTGCATTTCATAAACTTGGCTTCTGTCTTCAATTTCGGTGTCATTATCCCGATTCAAGCCATCAAGCGCCCAATCCAAAAACTCCGGCAGAATAGTCAAATTCTCAATCTCTTTTTCAATATCAATCTCTAATTTATCCAGCGACTTGCTTGCTCGTTGATTGCAATTCACTTTTAGCGATTTTCTAGTGCAATGATAATAAGTATATTTTTTTAGCTCTCCGGTTTGCTTGATTATTTTTTCCTTTTCCTCCGCTGTGTATAAACAACCACAAACACCACAACGAATAGAGCCGGTAAAAGCAAAGCTATGGGTTTTTGGTCTTGGTTTGCCTTTCCGGCCAAGTAATACCTGCACCCTGTCAAATTCTTCAAGTGTGATCATTGGCTCGTGCTTTCCGCTGTATTCGATGCCTTTGACTTTCAAAATTCCGGTATAAAATACATTGGTAAATATGCCGTAAATTCCGGCTCTCGAAAGTTCCATCCCTCCGGTTTTCTTGGTTTTTTTAGTTCTAAATCCCCACTCATTATTGGCAATGTCTAAAATTTTTGGCGGTGTGTATGCGCCGGTAAGCATTAAATCCCACATTTTCCGGACAAGATTAAATCGTTCCGGGTCTTTGATAATAGTTTTATTTTCTTTATCATTCAAATATCCGGTGGCCGCTTCGCCGGATCGCCAGCCATTATCTGATTTGCCTTGAATCCCTCTTTTGATTCCCTTGCTTAGATCCAAAATAAACTGATTGGCCACTCCGCTTTCAACACTGAAAAGAAGAATATTATCGCTTGGGAGATATTCTCGATCAATGGTTCTAATTGACTCCAGAATTCCTTGCTGTAAAAGCCAACTGATTTTGCCACTATCTATCGGATTGCGAGATAAACGATTGATTTGCCAGCATAAAATGCCCTCCGCGTCACCATTTTCGATCCTTGAGATCATTTCATCAAATATCGGACGATTGTTTGGCTTCTTGGCAGTTTGTGATTCGGTATAAATTTTCTTAATAGACAAACCGCGCTCGTCAGCAATCTTTTTGAGAGCTTTCAACTGATCGTCAATTGATTGTACTTGACGATCTTCACTTTCGGAGGATTTCCGAGCATAAATAAAGTATTTCATAGTCGTCCTTAATTAAAAAGCGAGGCAACGGCGGAAAAGTTTCAAGTTACGACACAAGAAACAGCCATTGCCTCACTTTTCAAAAAAACTTTTCCTTCTGTTCTTGTGTCGTAATTTAATTATATCATAAGTAACAATCAAAAAACAACCTCGATTAATTTTTCCTTCTCTAATAATTCTTTTTGACTTCTGGATACTTAATATTGCCTACCGCCCAATCAACCATTTTGTCAGTTTCCTCCGAAGTCATCATTCTTTGTTCCTCAAATTCCTTTTCAAGGTAGGTAATATTATCATCGAGATTTGGAGTTTTTATCTCATGATTATTTTTTTCTTTTCTAATTTGATTTAAAAAGATTATTGTTTTCTTTAGTTCTTTCTCTATTATATTTACCATTTACCCTCATCTCCCTTGTTCTCTGTTTGATTTTTTATATTATCAGTTCTCTGTTTTATTTTTTCTATTTCCTGTTTCTGACCAGTGTATACATCGATCCCTGCATCGGTGTTGAAATGGCCTCTAATTTCTTCGCTAACTTTCGACCACTCCTCCTCCCAAGCATTCCAGTTCGACTTACTTTTCCATACTTTATAATTCTTAAAAGCATTCACAACTAAAACCCAACCCTGATAAAATAAAACCTTTTTGTTTTCTGATAGTTCTTCTTTCGCGATTTGAAAATCTTCCTCCAAAAGCCCTGTTTCAAAAACTATTTTTCTATCCGTTAGTTGAAACACTCCCGACATATTGATCGGCGAACAAGTACAAAGATAGATAAACACATAACGAGATTGCCAAGTAGCACTTTGGACAAAGTCATCATCCCAGAATCTTGCTTGAACCTGTCTGGCTTTCATTTTCGCCTCCCCCAACCTTTAGACATTAATCCTTCATCGACTAAACAATCTCGGACGAATTTATAAATCTCTTGGCCAGTTCCAATCAGAGAATTTTCATAATCTTTGTCGGTCAGAACTACTAGAGAATTGCGGATTTCAGACGATGACTCCTTACAACGAGATGCCAACCGTTGCATTATTTTATGAGATGTCATAGTTTGTGTGTTGAATCTTTTAATTGGATTTTTACACAACCTAAAACTTCTAATTTTGCCCTCCGGTGTTTCCACCCACTTGTCATAAATGTTGATTCTCATTTTTCCTTCCTTTCATAATTATCATTTAATAAATTTTTATATATCGCCTGTCATTTTTCGGCGTGCTTGTAGTTTTTTGAAGTCCTCTTCGGTCATTGGCCGATAAATCAATTTGATGAGCCGGATTAATTTTACGCCCTGCTCAAAAGCTTGCTCTCGGCTAATTGCTTTGCCGAAGCGGTTTTTGTAAAGCATTTGAAATTCTGATACTTGTTTGTTTGATAACATATTCACTCACTATAAATTCGATTTTTTAGCATTTTGATATTGTCAAAAAAAGACCGCGCTTTAATTTCTAAGCGGTCATCCCAATAATCACCGACAGCATTATCAATGCTTGCGTTGCGCCTGAAAATAAATTGAACTTTTCGAGGATTTGTTTTGTCCAGTGAAGCCAACTCAAATCCAGCACATATCAAAGCAGCCGAGCATCCTAGATCGAAAGTGCTATAAAAGTTAATGTAATCGTTTTGTGAAGCGTTCTGGCCATTCTCTGGCTGAATGTTCTTGGATTCTGTGGTCATATAATTTTCTTTAATGATTTTTGCCTTCTACCCTTAGATAGCGAAAATTCACCTAAAAAATTCTAAAACTAAAAAATCCCCAGATCTGCAGGGGATTATTTTCTATTTTTGTTTTATTCAATGCCCGGGTGAATTCACCGACTATCCGTCATTTATTTCAGGTGCTTGTTCTTTACGATATTCCTCAATACCTAAATCATCATTTTCATAAATTCCTTGTTCTTTTGTGATTGTCTCAATATCTGTTTCTGGTATCAATTTAATTCTTAATTTATAACAATTTTCCTGTTTGTAGTCATAAAATGGTTCTTCGTTATCTATCTGAAAATATGCCCTAAGAGATTCTCTAAGTATTTGTTTATGTTTTTTCCCCTTGTCTGAAGCATTGGAATTTTTCCAAGATAATTCTCCTCCAGTTTTTGACAAACCCTCTAAAAACTCCCATTGCTTATTTGGTAGTTTTTTCCGTCCATCTTGAAACCCCATCTCTTCATAGGTTGTTTGATGAATTTTCTCTCGATATTTAATTATTACCTCTTGGCCGTTAAGAAATTGAATTGTAATCTCTTCCCATTTTAGATCTTTCGGAAAATTTCGAAGTTGAATTTTCTTATGTTTTGGTTTCTGCAAAATAATTTTTTCTTCAAATCCTCTAATTGGCACTTCCTTTTTGATCTCGTCTATCACAACATGAAGTGGCTCATAATTATTCGTTTTTTGATCTTCTGGCTTAGATACTCCGTATCTCGCGATGTAACTATCAATTTTTTTAAAAAGTTTGTCATTTCCTTTTTTAATTTCTGTAATTCCTTCTTCCGTCGGGAATGATGTTTCAGTAATTTGTCCAAGAAAGACATAAAGAGAAGCTAATATCTTATCAGTCGGTTGGCTCTTTTCATATTCGCACCCAACGAGAATATTAAAAGGTTTTTTGTATTTCTTTTTCAAACCACCACATCGATTAGCAGATAAAGTGTCGTCAACGATCTGAATTATTTCAAAGTAAATCTCATTTAAACCATCATCTTGGAGAATCTGATTATCAAAATAAAATTTAACAATTTTTACGAGTTCATTCCAATAAACATACAATTTTTCAACATCTTTGGGAAAGATCACATTGCAATCAAGCTCTAACCATTGTCCATCTTTGTTGATATATTCCGGCATTGCCCAAGTTTCCTCCTCTACCTCCTGCCATAATATTCCTAAATCATCAATAAAAAGTTTGTCATATCTGAGCAAGCCATTAAATTTTTTAATGATACTTTTGGATAAGACCTCGTCTCCATTGTGCATTAAAGGATGGGTGGCTTCCTCAATAATTCTAAATAATATTTTGCGGTCTTCACCTTTGGAAGATGTCGAAAGTGTTTTTAGAACAGCATATACCATTCGCCATTTAGTATTTGGATACTCGATAAACTCATTCAATACGCCACATTCTTTTAAAAATTCTGTTAGTTTTATTCCGGATGCCATTTCGCCTATGTCCCGCGCAATCAGTTCCAAAGAATTGAATTTAACGATTGTCTGTTTCTTCCGGTCGTTTAATAGCATCTTTATTTTATCGATATCCAATATTTTTATCTTATGCTTGGAAAACAAAAAGTATCTTGTGCCATCAGGGCGTTTTAATATTTCGCCATCAATTGATTTCCCGACAACAATTGTGTTATCGTCAGATTCTTTTATCGCTCCAACTTCCTCTAAATAACCCCAAAAACATAAATTGATTGCATCCAACTTTACTGATGGTTTTTCAGGTGTTGTGTATGCTTGTATCGTTACCCAATTATCAGCTTCGTCATCAAGTTCTTCATCATTTAATCTGATAATGTCTTCGAGATATCTAAAAATTTGTGGAGTAAATGGAAAAAGGGGTTTTTCCATAATTTCCTTTAGTAATTATCATTTAATGTTGCAGAAATTTTACTTTCTGTTATATAATAATGTTATCAAATGTTAAGTTAAAGTCAAATGACCAATTCTGATAAAATAGATAATGAACTACCGGAATTTTTGACATTAAAAGAAGCTTGCAAGATCTTAAAGTGTCACCCAAACACTTTGCGCCAATGGGATAAAAAAGGTGTCTTGGTCGCAATTAGGATTGGTGTGAGAAAAGACCGGCGTTATCAAAAAAATGATATTATTAAAATGTTGAGTAAAAAGTAATGATGTAACATAGAAAACAATTTAATTGCCTAACCCTCGCAGAGAAATCCGTGAGACATGGCTAAAATCCCATCCTTGATATTGAGCTCGTCGTTCAGTTCTCAGGGATGGGTCATATCTCGAAAGGGGTATGGGTAGCCGAAAGGTTACCGCTGGCGGCGAGCTTTGTGTTTCCGCCAGTTAAACTCCCATCCCTATAATGATAAAAAAATTACAATTACAATCAAAAGAAAATTTTGGTGTAAAACTTAGTAAACTTATTTTTGGTGATAATATCACAAAGGGCTGCCACTGGATCGGTAGGCCATTTTTGATTGCTGAAAATATTATTTATCTTATCTTCATAGGAAATAATTATGAGAGAAGAAAAGCCAAAAACTTTTAAGCTACAAAAAACTGTATCGACGCGTCAGCACGGATGGACAGCGTTAATATCTCTGATTCTAGGAATTATCTTTTTCAGTTCAGTTATCGGCGTCATTTTATTAGTGCTGGGTATTGTATCTGGAATTATTTGGCTAGTAAGAATTGTTAAGGAAAGAAAAAATAAGGTACATTTGGAAACTCAGTCAACCACAAAATCACACGAAGATAGGACTGAAAAATCTGATACACTAAAAATCAATAAAAAAGACATCAAAAAATTTGCACTATTGATTGCGGCAGTTGTCCTAATAGGGATAGGAATTTCGATCTATCAGGCAATACAAGAAAATAATGACAGGCATGATGAAATACAAAGCGGACAATATAGGATACAAGAGGAATTAGAATATCAAAATTGTCTCACAAAACAGCTAACCAGCAGAAATGGCGGGGGGATATATTGCGATAAACCAAGCAGTTTGGATTTTTAGTTATTAAGTAATACTTCGCTTAAAATCGGAGAGGGTTAGTAAAATATGCTTATTGTGATAACTAAATTAATAATTGCCGGTTTGTCATTTTGGGCTTTGGCTGATAATCCTTATGGTTACTACCAATTCCTCCGCATAGCGATATTTATTGTTGGAATTATCTTCGCCTACAAAGCATATGCAAACAAACAAGAGATCAGCTTCTGGGCGTGTGTTTATGGACTATCAGCCCTTATCTGGAATCCAATCTTTCCTATTTACATGTCAAAGGAAGTTTGGTCAATTTTTAATGTGGCAGTCGGGATGATCTACATTGTAAGCATATTTAAGGATAAAGAATCCCCAACGCAGAAAGAGGTATTATGATTACAGTAATTCAGTCAGCGGTATTGAGTTTAATATTAACCTTTTCCCTCTCCTTTTTTGTTCATGATATATGGAAATTTTATATTTTATTTTTGAGCATTGCCATAATCATATTTCTTTTGCTCTATAAAAGATATTATGGGAATATAGCAAGGAGATTAATAGCTAAACACCCAGATTTATTTTTTTCTGGTGAAGAAGAGATGCTCACGGCCGCCGCTGGAATTTTTATTCCCCAAGTTCAGTTTATAATCAACGGGACTAAGATAGAGTTTGCTGCGGCTTCTGGTTGGGTACAAGTGATCTCAATAATAGGGATAATCATTGCTATATTTACAGGCGAGTGGTTGGTGATGGCATGTTTAGTCGTTGTGCTTGTCTACTCGATATTCTCGAAATCAGCATTATTTTTTTATTGTGGAGAGAAACGAAGAGATATAGAAAGGGTTATTATTTTAACTATGGGGACGTCAAAAGCTGAACAATTAGGATTAACGCAAGGCAAAATTAATTCATTAGATTCCGCGTCTGAATTTGCTGATTATTCGGAAAGATATCATTGTATACTAGAAAAGCTTATAGGTTTTAACAAAAAAAAATATTCTGGTGGACTTACAACCTCCGCATTATTCCCTGATGAAGTTTGGGGAGATATAATTAAGCAATTACATGAAACGAGACCTCTTCTTGCAAATTTATTGAAAGTAGGAAAAATAAAACCAAGAAAAATAGTCAAAGATATTTTGGTTCTAACCGGAGATAAAAAATACTTTGAGCGATTAAAAAAACATGACTATCTAATTTCGCTCTCCGTGATTATAGAAGAAACGACAGGAGAAAAATTTAAAATCGTTTATTTGTAGTATTAAATGTTAAGCTCTTGAAGAAAAGGAATCATTAATAAGTAATTTCCATGAAAACAATTCGAATACTCATTTTAGAAGACGATCTAAAAACCTTATCAACCATTACTGATGGACTTTTTTATCTCGAAGAAAGTTTATTTGAGAAACACATTAATTTTGCAATAACGGTTTTTTCTGAATACCTATCTGTTGAGGATTATCTGAACAAAACAGAAAACCCAAATTTTGACATCATTCTGCTTGATCGCGACTGTAAGCTCGGTGGTTCATTTCATGTTATTGATATTGAAAAGTTTGGCGCTGATAAATTCATTGCCATTTCAACCCAACCGGAATATAACGAAGCCGCGAAAAAACTAGGGGTGAACAGAGTTGTCAGAAAAGATTACGAGCACCTAGATGAATTTCGCGATAGTTTGATAAACAAAATAAAATCATTATTATATGGACAAACAAAATAAAAAAGATTGGCTAAGCGAAATTGAGGACAAATATTATTGGGTAGAATCACTTTCCGGCTGGCTTCTTGCTATCTGCATGGCCGGGGGTTTCTACCTGCTATCAACGAGCGGTCAAAACTATTATGGCTGGTTGTTGTTTAAAATTAGTTTTATATTTTTATTTATTACTCTTTTCTATAAAGGAATTATATATGCCATTGTATATGTTGGTATAAAAATTAAAGTCAGAAAGGGATCTTTAGAGTTAAAAGATCCAATAAAAGATACTGTTCATGATTACATTCAAGGAAAAAATCGTGCTAAATAATCAGGTGTCAAAGTTTTGAACACTTACAAGCTTTGGGTAGCAATATACTCTCGAAGTTTTATCAAATAGATGAATTGTTCTCTGAATGTCTGTGTTATTCTGTGTTTTGGCAATGCAGTCTGTGTAATAACCTATCCTTTAGCTACTGTTGTGCATTCCTAATATCAAATAAGAAATGGTATTTTAATTTTTCCCGCGCCTTAGCCCCAAAAGGTCTATCAAGATTTCTAAATACTTATGGTTAGTATTAAAATCCGGGAAGTCAGATTCGTGATAACTTTTATTAGCGCTATTATAAGCCATAAGACGAGCATGAAGGCCATCATCCAGAAGTTTTGCAATAGTTTCAGCGCCAAGGTTGTTTTTGGAAAGCAATTGTTCCAGCCGGTCTCTTACAACAGCGCTTTTGAAGTTATCATCAGCAATTTTCGATGCTGTTTTATAACTTGAGGTGTCATATATTTTCAAAGCCGCTTGGACTTTGTTGCCACCATTAGAAATATATTCCGATACAAATTTTAGTTGTTTCAAGGTTGGATTTTTACTCATACAACTGAATATACCAGAGACAATTTTTTTGGCAATCCTGAAAAATTTTTGGGTAAAATAAAAAATATTGCGTAATTGACAGGTTGGGGTAGTAATATGATTAATTTTGAAAAAACGGGGGGTGGGGGGGTCGAGTATATTACTTTTTTAAAATCGGTTATTAACTTTGACTAGTTCAGGTACTTTTTCCTAATGATTAAATAGATCAGCATGAGTAAATATTAAATGTAATAATAAAGTTATGCTTTCCCAAAAAGCAGTAGATTAAAAATAAAGACAAAAGATAATAAATCATAACTACTTACTTTTTTGACAACATCTGGTAAAATTATATTAATGACCATTTCATTATTGAGATAATTGTGCTATAAATTAGGTCTATGAGTATTTTCAAGCAACTAAAAGATCACGCTCTAAAATTTGCTCTTGGCGATTCTGTGCCAAAAGGTCTTTATGAATTTAGTGAATATTTTCGCGTGAATGGGATGATAAACTTCCAGAATATCAAATCAGATGGACATCTAATCGCAAAGAGCACCGATTTTAAGTGGGGAACTATTATCACCGAGGGCAAAGACGAGAAAGAATTAGACGAAAATGTGAAAGACGCCATTCTAACAGCTTTTGAAGTGCCTTCTTCATACATTAAAGAATCAGGAATCCGAAAAGTTGGTGCGCTAAAAGACAGAAGAGAGTATGCCATCGCTAAGTGAGATACCGGATGGCATTAGTCGCGAAAAGTTTCTTAGAGCTCTAAAGAGACTCGGGTTCACTATAAATATGACCGGAGGAAAAGGCAGCCATTGCAAGGTTGAGTGTCCTAAAAGTGGTAAAATCATCGTCATTAAGGGCAAAATGCGAAAAGACACTTTTCGATATGTGGTTGGTGATATTGAAAAATATTCGAATGTTACTTGGAAGCAAATAAAAGACGAATTATAGGATTACTCGCAGGATTGAGCTAAATCAGGTATGTGAATATACTCCGGCGAGTTCTGGAAAATCATTCTAACATTGTTCACAATGCAGTACCAAAAAATATCTCAACTTTTGTTGGGATATTTTTTGTGTGTATATGTGACCGAGACTCGAACAGGAGTGGGGTCGGGAGAACAGCTGGTCTCCCGCCAGATAAAAGGATGTCACTGAAAAGTGATATTTTTTTATCTGTAGAATCTTCGACCGGACGAGGACCGATGATGGGGTCGGGAAATCTTTCGAAGATAGCCCTGGTGGCAGGAGTTTCCCGCTTAAAAGGAGCGACTAATCATCAGGGGTACGAGTCTTTTTACTTATGATTCATTATTTGAACATTCGTCCTGAATAAATTTAAACATTTTTTGCACAAAGGTATCAAATCGGCTTTAAAATCAAGATGCAATTTTCTAATCCGTTTAAAATTATCATTATCCCATATCTCTTTTAAGCTTTGTTTATTAAAATCACCTAGTATTATTTTGCCATCATAATCGACACAGCATAACGGAACTTGACCGTTGCTCATAATAATAAGCTCGCTCCAAATCCTAAGACAGGGGAAGGCTGAATTATTTTTGGTAAGTGATTCAGAAACATCATTTCTCTGATCGTCGCATGAAATGTAAATTTTATCTACTTTATCAGACCAAAATGATTGGAATTCTATTAATTCAGCTCTATTAATCTTTTGCTCAACAAAATTAAGTTTTATTTTCGGGTATTTTAGTTTCAGCGATTTTCTTTTCTCAATTAAATGCAATATATTATTTGTTGTCACTTCAAAATTTAATTTTTTCCTAATTGATTCGTAGTTTTTCTTTGTTGTGCTGTCAATACTCAAAATTATTTCATCAAGACCACTATTAAAAATTTGTTTTGCTGTTTTTTGGTCAATAATAGAAGCATTAGAAAAAAGTTGTATTCTTGCACCTTTCGACTTTAAAAACTTTATCCGTTCAAATATGTATGGATCCAAAAAAGGTTCATTGTAAAAATTAAAATTGAAGTTTTTAACCCCGTTTGATAAACAATCAGTTACAATTGTTTTGAAGAAATCCATAGACATAATCTCTTTTTTACGGGTCATTTTTGGATAAGGGCACATGATGCATTCTGCATTACAAACATTTAAGGGTTCGATAGAAATCATTAAATCTGCGAGTTTAAAATTCTTTATTTTCGCATTAATTATACTTTGATATGCTTTTTGATTTAAAACATCATTTGCAATCATTATTTTGCCTATTTAATAAAATTATTTCATCCATATTGTAATAAAAATATCGAAATAATAAAGATTTTGAAAAGTTCTCAACAGCCTTTAAAAAAACTAATCGATTTCATAAGTTTTTTCATTCTACCTGAATATTCAATTCTATTTTTTTGACAATAATCAATTATTCCAATTAGGGCTACAATCTTATAAAGATAATATTTTGGAGGAAGGTGGCCAAAGCCATAACCGGTTTTTAGATTTTGCCAAAGAGTACCCTCACCATATCTGACTGCAAAAATTGCTAAATCATGTAATTGATCACCGAGTATGGCATTTTCCCAGTCAAGAATCCAGATTTTGCCATAATCGTCTCTAAGAAAATGAGACAACCTAAAGTCTCGATTAAGAAGAAAAGACTTAGATATCTCAATATCCAAATTATCTATAAGCCGATAAACCACATCTAAATCTTTTCGGGAGATAATATTTGAACTAAATAATCGTTCTCCATAAGTTTTGACATAGTTCAAAATGAACATTCGCCAACTATTACTATTTCCTGCAAAGGAAGCTGGATCGATCCAACCATAATTTGAAGCAATGTTAGCTAATTGCACCATCTGCGGCCCTATTTCAAGCATTGCTTCTCTCTTTTCTTTGGGCGCGACTAATGAAATAGGTTGACCATATATTCTTTCCATAACAAGTACTTCTTGATCCCTTGAATTCCTGTAATAGTCTAACACTTTTGGCACATTAATCTTGCGCATTCTTATCTGAGAAAGTATCCAAGATTCAATCTGTAATCTCTGCGGTCTATTACTTTCTCTAAGCATACTAATTTTTCGAACGCTAGTTTTATCAACAAACTCAATCAAATTCTTTCTTTCTCTTCTAGTATCCGGTTTATTGGGCATCACATTCCCTTTTCTAGGACTAATAATTATAAATGCATTTTTAAGTTATTTCTAGTTTATTTTTGTGATATTCTATATTAGCGCCAACAATAAAGGACAATTTTCTGATCATATCCAAAAAAATATAAGGAATATACAAAGACAATTTAAGATTTTTTTCTTTAAATTCTGGCAGAGAGACAGTAAATATTCTTTTAAAAACATATCCCAGATATAAAAATAAATTCCAAAACGTTGGATTGTAAAATTTTAACAATCTAAAATCAATATTATTAAGTTTACAAGCAAGGTAAGTGCCTCTACCGTAAGATATATGTTGCCTTACAAGATCTTTCAATGATGCCCTGTGATTATGATATACAATTGCGTTTTTGCAATATTCCAGTTTGCCAAATTTTCTACATCTAAAAGATAAATCCAAATCTTCTCCGCCATAATGAGAAAATTCTTTTCTGAAACCGCCAACCTTATTCAAGATATTTTTTCTAAAACATGAGTTTGCTGTTATCAATGAAACGATATTTCCGTTAGAGTCTCTAACTGGTTTACGGAGTAAGTTTTTAAAGGTTATATATTTTTGGACAAATGCTTTGGGAGGAGTAGAAAGAACTGTGCCCCCGGCACCAACTACCTTTTCTTGATTATTCATATATTTAACATATGAACTAATCCAATTATTTTTCGCTATACAATCATCGTCTATCATCAAAACCAATTGACCCTTTGAAAGTGAAATAGCATAATTTCTTACTAAAGCCACGCCTCTGTGTGAAATTTTTTCAAACTTAAAATATCTTATTTGTTTGGCAATATTTTCAATCTTGACTTCGTCATAACCACATTCTAAACCATCATGAATACATATAACTTCATAATCATCTTTGCCGTAGTCTTGGTTTGATAGAGATTCAATGCATTTTAAAAATAATTCAAACCTGTTGTATGTGGGCACAATAACTGAAACAAATTGCTTCATAGTTATTCTTTTAAAATATTTTTAATTATACTGTCAATATTTTCAAATAGTTTATCATCAGATTTAATTTTGAAGTGAGCCTCATGCTTATTCGGTGATTCTAACTGTCTAGTAAATTCTTGAAATGTTTCTGGAGAACACTTGCTCAAAATCATTTTTGAATCATTATAATCTTCTCCTCTGGAATTCGCTCGTTTTAATGCAGTCGCATCACTGGTATAGAGATAGATTAAAACTTTTTTTGATAAATTGTTAGCCGTTTGATATATCTGTCTTCGAAACTCATATTTTAAATTTGTCCCGTCAATAACAATATTATTTTTTTTCTTTAATAATTCAACTGCCAAATAATGAAGTATTTCATATGCCTCCTTAAATTGGCTTCCTGAACATTTTTCAGTTCCGAAAATCGAATACGTAATATTTTCTCCAGATAAAATCGTAAATGAGTATTTCTTATTTAAATAATCGGATAAATAAGATTTGCCGGTCCCTGGAAGTCCCATCAGAACAATCAATAATGGTTCTGAACTTTTAAACTTCCCGTATTTAATACTCTTTCTAGCTTTGTTAATATTTTTTTGGTTCATAATATCCTTTGACTTTTAGGTGTTTTAATCAGGGCTAAAAAACTATCCAAACTGCGAACATTAACAACCTTGTCCAGGCTTATTCCGTGATATTCGAGTTGTTTCATTAAATTAATTAATTGTTTCAGCACATCAAATCCTACTGGTTCATCCATGTATTGTTGTTTCATTTTTATGGCCACATCTTCTTGGGATTTCGCCATTCTTTTCGCTTCTGCAAAATCAATAACCACATCTGAATCTATGGGTATTCTATTTTTAAGCCCTTGAAATGTGTGAAAATCTACGCCAATAGAGTACATTATTTTATATTTAGACATTATTCTTAAAATTTCTGTTGATGGCGGCTCGTTAAAATTAATTTCGATAATAGTATTTGTATTTTCTGCGGTTTGAAATATTAAATTCCAATCAATCGGTTGATCAACATAACTATTAATATGCCCTACTGCATCAATATTCGGGTTTGCCATTGCCGATATAAGGTTCTGAGTTATTTGAGCAGGATTTTCATTGCCCCAGGGAAAATGTCTTGAAGCAATAACAAAATCAATTTTTGCTAGCAATGCATCGGGAATATCTATACCATCAGTAATTATATTTGCCTCAATTCCGGATACGCATTTTGGTCTATCGTGTGATTCATTATACTGTGCAATCCTACTTAACATTTCTTCAATTATTTCTTGAATTTCAGCTTCCGAATAAGACTTTCCCTTGTATGGACTTGTTAGGTGATCATTAACAACAAAATATTCTGAGCGCAGATGATCCCTCATATATTCACCAATTTCTTCCAAACTTAAAATAGCATCTTCACTCATTTCCGTGTGAACATGAATTAATCCCCCTTCTGCTATAGATCCATTGTATTCGTGATTCTCATTCATAAAAATTATTATCTAATTTTTTAGATACGATTGTTAAAAAATATTTTAATTTTTTTAAAATCATTAATCGCCTCTTTAAAAATTAATTTGTTTTTCAATTGCTTATTTGATAGAAATATCATGTTGCCTCTTTTATCAAAATCAAACGAGTGTTTTTGATTGACTACTTGCTCTAGAAGTAAAAACGAATCTTTAAATTGATAAATTTTATCATCTGGGTACACCTTAAAGAATAATTGACTAATTTCACCTGTTGTAATAAAGATATTTTTTGTTAGCAATTTTCTTATCATATATGAATGAATTGAATTGAGTAATTCTTCCAAGGCAATACTAAAAAAATTATTTTTATATAATAATTGTGCGCTTTGAAAGTATTGTTCAGATAATTGTGAATAGTGGTCAAGAACTATCTTTGGAAAATTTTGACTATCAATATGCCACGCTAACTGAGCAATTTTTTGATGTTTGAGCTTATTAAAATTATTTTCTATAATGTTCTCAAAATAATTTTCATCATCATAATAGATTGTATAGCCCAATTTGATTGTTAATACTAGCCATGAGTTATTTTTTAAAATATCAACAAATTTTTCTTTGCCATAGATGTTAAAAGCAATCAAAGGGAAAGTATTGCGCAATTTATCCTTTAGACTTCTTGATATTTTATCTTGTGTTTTTTCCAGCTGTTCTAAAATGATAATATAATCAACATCTGAAGTAATCGAAAAATTTGTTTTTGTGCAAACCGATCCAAAAATTGCCAAAGAAACTAGGTTCTCGCCGAAATATTCTTTAATTAGGTCATTAATTTTATCAATTTCATCAGACATAATTTTCAATAATATTACATAATATTTTAGCGGCTTTCGGAATATTATTTATATTAATTGGACTTAAACAAACCCTTAGAGCATTATATTTATTATTTACAAAATAAATATCTCCAGGTATAACAAATACTTTATTTTTAAGTAGCTCAATAAACAAATTGATCATATCCACATCTTTCGGCAATTTGAACCAATAGTAAAATCCTGTATTATCGTATGTTAATATATTTTTTATTTTAGGTGATAATGAATTTTCAAAAATCTTGTTCTTAATATCTAATATTCTAATTTTATTATTTATCTCGCTATATATTTTTCCTGTTTTAAAATAATCAAATAATACTATCTGACTTAAAATATTCGGATGTGACATATAATACTTTTGAATTGTTTTTAAATTATTAATAATATTAACATCGGCAACAATATAACCCAATCTCAGTCCAGGGAAAATATATTTTGAAAAAGAGCTCAAATATATATATTTGTTATTTTGTATAATATTAATTTCGGAATCTTTCTCTAGCAATCCATATGAATCATCTTCAATCAGATAAGATGATTTTAATATGTTTTCTTTTAATTTTTTGGCTCTATCTTTTTCAATATATACGCCAGTAGGATTTTGAAATTTGAACATCAGGTAAGCCAGTTCGATGTTTTTATCATAATTGTCATTAAGATTATGATCGATTGTCTTTATGTCATAGTCCTGAGATCTAAAGATATTTATAGCAGTGTCGTATGTTGGATTCTGTAGAAGAATCGTGTCGATATTATGAAAGTCCTTAAAGTAATGGCCTAAAAGAAAAATAGAGCTGGTAACACCATTTGTTATTAGAATGTTTTCTTTATTAAGGTTAAGGCCAGATCTTTCATTTACAAATTTAACAATTTCATCTAATAAGTCCTTGGTCCCCTGAGAGTCATTGTACCGGCCAATCAAATTCTTATCAAAGTTAATTTTGGGAACGATATACTTTATCATTTCTTCGCTCAAATTGCCCCACCCCAAATTATAAAAGTCATCGTTATTTGTATATTTATTTACATAATATGAAATATTATTATCTCTGAATTTACCAATGTTTTTAAATAACTTATTATTCTCATTCATGATTGTTTCGTTTAGTATAAGAAATTAGTTCCTAACTAATATACCATTAAAGCCATATTTTGCACTATAAAAATATTGTTATTCTAAATTCAAATATTTAGAATCCTAGTTCTAACATCGTTCGCTATCTCCCACCACTTATACTAAGTCCGGAACACAAATATTCCCAGTTAAATCCATCAAAATAGTTCTAACCCTCCTTCGTTTTTAAAGCTACTACCATTCGCACAAGGCTACAGAGCAGCACAGTGGAGGTTAATGGACCATCCAAGACTCGAATTGTTGGCGCTTCCAAGCTATTGAAACACAAACGCGGTTCTTTAAACTAAAACGGAACAGTCCTCCTTAAGATTAGTTGATAGCTATCTTAATTGTAGGTCTGTTCCGTTTTAGTTTAAAGAACCGGGTAATGGTATCATTGACGTGTTGTTACAAAACTGATACTATAATTTGTCATGCGATCAAAATAGAAGAAGGTGCGTTATGATACGGAAGCTTCACCTGGTATTGCGCATCACCGCGATCTGCACTCACAACTGCTGCATTTGTCAGCAGAAGGGCAATCATCGTAACCAGTCGCTTGAGGTCGAAGCCTTTCGCCGGTTTGTGCCGAAGATTCTGGAGTTTGTTTCGTCTAGGAATCTCAAGCTTGAAGCCCTGATCTCTGGCATCGGCGACCTGGTTTTTTGTCCCGAGCTGCGCGACCACCTCGCAATCTGCCTCAACGAATTGGACGCCTGCCCGGTGATGTTGCAAACATCAGGATTTCACACTGACTCCGAGTGCGAGACGCTGCTGTCGGTCCAGGAGATGGTCTGGAAGCGGCATCAAGATATGCCCAGGATCCCAACTTCGTGCAGTATAGCCACCTCTCTGTATGACAGGGAAGAGTCCAGAGAGCGCTTCAGCCGACTCATCGGCCTCGATTTCCCGGGATTCCATGCCAGCTTTATCCATGATCCAGGCCTTGACTGGGCTGGCACCTGGCGTGAACGAGACGAATTCTACAGGCTTATCAAAGAAGCCGGATTCGTCCAATTCTTCGAAGGATTGCCCGAGGGGGCAAAGCCAAGCAGCGAGCTAGAGGCTCGATTCAACTTGAGGAGAGGGTATCGGCGACATTGCAGTCGGGGTGAAACATTGCTCTGGACTGGTGGTCGCTACATAACTCCGGTGGGCGCTGCTGCTGAGTGGCAGGAGAAGTTTGTCTGGGCGGACGTAAACACGGAATTACCACCCGACACTCTGTTGCTGACAATAACAGAGGATGGCTTGCTCGCTCCGTGCTTCCAGAGCCAACTCGGCTTCTACGACATCCGGGATACGAAACTGGATCTTGCGTCCGCGGTTGATCGGCTCGGGCGGATCATGCGGGAAAGTCACGAGCTAATTGCTGAAACGTCAGAGTATCGTGAGATGCGTGTATGGAAATGTTCGATCTGCCCACTAATGTTCGATGACCAAGAGAAGAAAGCGGCGCTTGATAACACACCATAGTACTGCGAGGACCATTTATAGCCCGACGTCGTTGTGACGCCGGGACTTTTTTTATATTTCTGCCGCAAAACTCTATGTGGAAATTTAGGGATGGAATTCAGTATATTCTCAGAAAAAGCTAATATTCTGTAGGCGTAAGGATAATTTAATTAACATTTATAAATTTTAAAGAGGCAGAGTTATGAAAGTTTTTATGTTTCTAAGGAAGCCATGGGTAATTGTCTTATTGGTATTAGTTTTGGCGGCAGGGGGATATTTTATCTACCGTTCAACTCAATCTAAAAAATCAACAACGACTTATAAAACCGCAAGTGCCACTAAAGGAACTCTAACGGCAACGGTCTCGGGCACTGGAAATTTGATTGTCGAAAATTCATCAAACGTAACTCCGGGAGTCAGCGGTGATGTCAAAAATTTGGCTGTCAAAGTTGGTGATGCGGTAACCAAAGGTCAGACTTTATTCAAAATTACTAACGATGATCTTGATTTGGCCGTATCCAAAGCCTATGCTTCACTTCTTCAATCCCAACAATCTTTAACCGATGCCCAAAATAAATTAGCTGCAGATCAAGTCACACAGACCACTTTAAACAATGATGCGCTAGCAACCGATGCCCAAAAAACTGATATTGCTCAAAAAGTCGCGTCCGATGCGACGGCGATTACTGTCGCGGAAGTAAATGTCCAATCAGCGCAGTCATCTTATAATACGGCGAAAAAAACTGCGGCTAAAAGAACTGTTACGGCTCCGATTAACGGTACCGTAACTGCCGTGAACATAAAAGACGGCGATGCACTTGGAAGTACCGGTTCAAGTAATAGCTCGACAACCGGATCTACAAGCACCTCAACTACCAGTAACACGTCAAGTTCATCTTCATCAACTCCGATTGTCATTAGCGATTTGTCGAGCATAAAAGCTTCAGTCTCACTCAACGAAGTAGATGCAGCAACCGTGAAAGTAGGACAATCAGTCAGTATGACTTTTGATGCAATTGATGAGCTAACATCAACAGGCAAAGTTGTCTCAATTGGCACTTCTGGCACTGAAACTTCAGGAGTTGTGACTTATCCAGCCGTTATTTCATTCGACTCTCTTGATTCAAGATTGAAACCGGCAATGAGCGTGTCGGCGATAATTACCACTGAGGTTAAGCAAGATATTATTTATGTGCCTAACTCGGCAGTAAAGTCCAATGACTCGTCAAACTATGTACTATTAATGAAGGACGGGAAACCAAGCAATCAAACTGTTACAGTCGGCATTGCGAATGATTCATATACAGAGATAACCAGCGGTTTAAGCGAAGGTGATACTGTTGTCACACAAACAATTACTGCTTCAACCAGTACTTCGTCAACTTCCAGCAAAAGCAATTCCAGCTCAAGTTTAGGCGGCTTAACCGGTGGTGGCGGAACGCCTCCAGCCGGTGGCGGACCGGGGATGTAGGAGAAATATGAAAATACTTGACTGCCAAAATATCACAAAAACTTATATCAATGGCGACAACAGCACAACTGTTTTAAAGAGCGTTTCATTTGCTATTAGCAAAGGCGAATTTGTTGCTATAACAGGTCCGTCAGGGTCTGGTAAATCGACAATGATGCATATTATTGGTGCGTTGGATACACCAACTTCGGGAAAATTTTGCATTGATGGCCATGATGTTTCTAAACTATCTGAAGATCAGCTGGCTGATATTCGGAGCAAGAAAATTGGTTTTGTTTTCCAGTCATTCAATCTTTTGTCTCGAACTTCGGTTTGGCGAAATGTCCAACTGCCGTTGATTTATGCCAAAATTCCGTTTGTCCTAAGGGAAAAAATGATTGCTGGAGCTTTGAATGATGCGCAAGTTGAAAAAAGTAAATTTGGAAACTTATCCAATCAACTTTCTGGCGGTCAAATGCAAAGAGTGGCGATTGCCAGGGCACTGGTTAATGATCCGGAAATTATTTTGGCTGACGAGCCGACGGGGAATCTTGATCAGCATACCGGAAAAGCGGTGCTTGAGGCATTTCAAAGTTTAAATGACCATGGAAAAACTATCATTCTAATTACACATGATATGTATGTTGCCCAACACGCCTCAAGAATAATTAAAATAGTTGACGGTGAAATTGAAAGTGACACAAGCACCGGAAGAAATAATTAACAAATTAAATATGAAATTACGCGATATTTTTACTGAGGTATATACTTCACTTTCAAGCAACAAAATCAGATCAGGCTTGACGATGCTTGGGGTTGTTATTGGTATTAGTTCGGTAATTGTTCTTGTCGGTGTCGGACAAGGAGCGACATCTTCTATCACCTCGAATATTTCCAGTCTTGGATCAAACCTAATAATTGTTGCTCCCGGTTCAACATCTACCAGCGGAGTCAGATCGGCGATGGGTAGTGCATCAACTTTAACACAAGACGACGCTGATGCTATTGCCACAGAAGTCTCCAGTGTTTCAGGGTTAGCATCAGTTGTTACCACCAGACAACAAATTACATACAAAAACAGTAATACAAACGCCCAAATTATTGGCACCGAAGCTAATTATGCCGATGTCAGAAATGTGATTATTTCAAGCGGCAGTTTCATTACTACCCAGGACCAAAAATCAGTTTCCAAAGTAGCCGTCATTGGCCCGAGCACTAGTGAAACTTTATTTGGCGAGGGGGTTGATCCGGTTGGAAAGACAATAAAAATAAATAAAATTCAATTTAAAGTTGTTGGGCTTGCACAATCAAAAGGCGGATCAACAACTGATAGCAGTGATTATGCCGTCTATATTCCAATGGCCACGGCTCAGCGATATTTGACCGGTCGTGGAACGTTGTCAATCAGTAACATTTACGTTAAGGCGGTCGATGAAAATAGTGTAAGTGCTACAAAAACGGCAATTACTAATCTTTTACTTGAAAGACATAATATTTCAGACTCATCCAGCGCTGATTTTACTGCTTCCACACAAGAAGATTTGATGTCAAGTTTGTCATCGGTTTCTACAACTCTAAGCCTTTTACTCGGCTGTATAGCCGGTATCTCGCTCTTGGTTGGTGGTATTGGGATCATGAATATGATGTTAACAACGGTAACCGAAAGGACCAGAGAAATTGGCTTGCGCAAGGCCGTTGGCGCCAAAAGAAGCGACATTAGCATCCAATTTCTATCAGAATCTGTAGCGCTTACTTTCGTCTCTGGAATCATCGGCGCAGGAGTCGGTTTAGCGGTAGCAAAAATTTTAACCAGTTTAAATGTTTTAACCTCGGTTATTACTTGGCAGTCAATAGTCTATTCATTCGGAATTTGCGCATTTGTTGGCATCATATTTGGAATTTATCCTGCAAATAAAGCAGCGAAATTAAAACCAATTGACGCATTGCGTTATGAATAATAAGTTAGAAAGGAAAAAATGAAAAAAGTAATCTTGATGATTGTCTGTTCAATCGTTTTAGCCGGGGGAGGATTTTGGGGAGGCGTGACTTATCAAAAGAAAAAATTCACTTCAACCGTGGCTGGCGTGCAAGGTGGCACACCGCCTTCCGGATCTTTGGGTAGCACAAGGGGCACTCCGCCAAACGGTGGCACACCGCCTTCCGGAGGACAAGGAAGATCTGGTGGTAATGGATCATCGGGCGAAATAATTTCTAAATCCGATAATTCTGTCACAATTAAAACTTCCGATGGCAGTACAAAAATTATCTACTTTACCAGTTCAACAAAGATTTCCAAAAATGCCACCGGTAGTAGTTCTGATCTAACGGTCGGTACGACAATTATGGCTGATGGCACAACAAACACCGACAAAAGCATTGCCAGTACAACAATTATGATTCAGGGGGCAAACCAGTAATTTTCAAAATTGAAATCAGAATTACTTCAGATTATCTTTTAGCAGTTCATCATTATTTGTGATAAACCAGCTGTCATAATCTAATTTATTAGGCGATGGTGGCTGGTTTTTGTTGGAATTTCAATGTGAGTTGTTTATTCGATTGATATTTTATATCCGTCGGTTTTTAGATCAACAGTTCCTTTTTGGTCGGTGCGGTAAATATCGGCACCGATTTTTTGCAACAAACTGGTAGCCACCTGGTGGGGGAAACCGTATTTGTTATCTTTGCCAAGGCTGATAATTGCAATCGCCGGCTTGATTTTATCCAGCATCAATTCGGTTGTTCCATTATCGGAACCATGATGCGCAACTTTTAAAACGTTTGATTTTAGACTGCTGCTCTCTGACCCGCTTAGTATCCCGGACCAGCATTCTGTCTCGCAATCTCCCGTAAACAAAACCGAAAAATTCTGATCAGCTAGACGAAATACTATCGAAGTATCATTTATATTATCAGCATATTCATCGACGTTATCGTCCGGCCATAAATACTTTATTTTAATTCCGGAGATAATTTCCTCTTCACTTCCGGCTCGTGGCTTTTTAGTTTTTATTTTTTTCTGGTTGATTTTTGACTTAAAAGTTTCATAGACATTGCTGTCAAATGTGACTTCATTGTATACAATTTCATCAACTTTATAGCGATCCAGAATATCATTTAGTCCGGAAAGATGATCGGCATGCGGATGGGTAAGAATGATTTTTTCGATTTCCCGATCTTCGATTGGCATAACAGAGGATAGTCGCTCGATTATTTTGTTATCCGGTCCGCCGTCAACCAGAAGTTGATAGTTGCCTTTTTGAATTAACTCTGCGTCGCCTTGGCCGACATCAAAAAAATATACATGCAGATTATCATCAGGCTCTTGCAGATATACTGACCAAATTGCAACAGTTAAAAGCGTCAGAAATATCAGAGTGTAAATTCTAATGCCGCTAGTTATTCTGCCGAACATATTTATTCTTTTTAATTAAGATTAGGCCGACTAATATCACGTAGGCAAAAATGATAATGTATTGGATGGTGCCGGATAAATTTATAGCCGAAAAAGGTATGGCGGAAAATAATTTTGTCATCGCAATGATAAACTTTAATGGCAGATAAGCGATCAAAAATGCCAAATGACCCAGTGTTGGAATAAGCCAATTTACTAGGGTAGATAAGAAAACAAAGAGCATTGTTGCGGGAATTATTGGTAAAATAAGTATATTTGAAATAGGTGCAATTACAGAAATTATGCCGAAGACGGAGAGAATTAGTGGCAAAACAAAAGCTTGGGCTGAAACAGTTTCAGTTAGCGCTGATCTAACAAATGCTGGTATATATTTAAATATTGGTTTTTCCAAAAAACTTTTAACTACTGGCGAAAAATAGACCAAGCCGATGAAAGCTAAAAATGAAAGTTGAAATCCGGTATCGAATCTCAAAATATACGGGTTTAATAAAACCATGATGGTTGCTGAGAGCAGAATCAAATTAGCCATATCAGCTTTTCTGCCGATAGTTCTGCCATAAGCAATTAAAAGAGTAATAATTCCCGCTCTGATCACTGACGGTGCTGCGCCGGTCATCAAGATGAAAAGAATAATTAGCAGTAAAGACAAAACAAAAATTTTTCTTCGGCTAATATAACCAAGCAATATATCGGTCAAAAAAATAATAATTATTGTAACATTATAACCGGAGAGCGCTATAATGTGGGTGATGCCGATTTTTGAAAATTCTGACAGCAGTGAATCGCTAAAACCTTGTTTTGAGCCGACAAGTAAACCGATTGCCAGTGAGCTTTCCGGTTCCGGCAAGTTTTTTATCACCGATTCCTCAAATTTCTTCCGGATTTTGTAGAGCCAAGTCAAAACTGGATTACCTTGTTCACCCGAGAGTTTTTCAATTTCTGGGTTTTTAGTGCTGTAAGTTGTTCTGTATCTACGCAAGTAATTTACCCAGTCAAATTCGGAAAAATTTTTTGGATGCTCAATAACTCCCTTCAACCTAATTTTGTCGCCATAGGAATATTCTGGAAATCTTGAGGTTGAGACGTAAATTTTGGTCTGATTTTTATCAACAAGAAAAAAATTCTGATTGTTGCCATCGAGTACCGAATCACTTACTATGAGTCCGTCGATTTCTGAACCGTTTGCAATTTTTTGCAGGTCTAATTTGGTGGATCTAAATGAAAACAATAAAAACCCAAAGAGAAAGATAATTGAACAAATCGCAATAAGTTTTAAATAAAGATTTTGGAAAAGAAAATTTAGCCCGATAAGGCAGGTAACAGTTAAAATGGCAAAGAAATATATTTGATAGAAATCGAGTCTAAAATAACTTGAGACAAATACTCCAAATATAAAAGATATGAGAAAATATGAAAACTTTCGATAATTGGGGATTGAATTTTTTTCCATTATGCTTTATCATAACAAATTAGAGAGTTTGCAATGAAAAAAGAAAATAACAAAAAAATTAAAGAGCTAGAGGTCAGGATTTCCGAGTTAACGGCCGGTTGGCAAAGAACTCAGGCCGATTTTTTGAACTACAAAAAACAGTCTGCCGACGAGAGATTAAGACTCATCGCTGGTGCCGGCGCTGACATCGTAGATCAGCTTTTGCCGGTCCTTGATCATTTCCAATTAGCTGCAAAACACTTGCCCAAGGAATTGGAACGTGATAATTGGGCACAAGGTATCAAACAAATTGAAAAGCAATTTGAAACGATATTATTTGATAACGGCTTGGAGCGAATTGAATCCGTTGGGCAAGAGTTTAATCCGGAGCTGCATGAAGCCATCGAAGAAATTGAGTCAGACCAACCGTCAGGAACTATTGTTGAAGAAATTTTATCCGGCTATAAATACGGAGGCGTTGTCCTCCGTCCGGCCAAAGTCAAAGTCGCGAAATGATTTTTATTACAAGCTCTATCTTACTTTGCTGCTCTCGCTTTGCTGCTTTGCTTTATACTGGTTGTACTGGGCTACGACTGAAAAGCTAATATCAAAAATAAACGATCGTCCATTTTTTATATTAGTTCAACTCCAATTTGAATAAGGCTTGAAGAAAATTATCGATGTCGGTCTTTTCGACCAAGAGAAAGGCCACATAACTATTGATTCCCAGCTCTCGAATAATCAGCTCGACTTTGTCTGACTTGACGAAAGGACAAACCCACAAACTTTTTTGAACTTTTTTGTAACCGATCCTTTTAATTGACCTTCGGAATTGGTTTCGCTTTACTTGTAATGTTTCCGGGATATCGAACGAGACCATTCGCCATTTTCCATCAACAGTTGAATCATCGGAGTTTTCAATTATTTTTATTTGGCCTTTTTTTGTTAATACTATCGAATCAGATTTACGGTCGATCTTTATATAACCTCGCTGTTCCAGACTTCCAATATTGGCTTGGATTCTTCTTGAGTCGCCCTCCATGTATTGCAAGTTGCGCTTAATATCATCGAAAGTAATTAAATTTACTCCTTCGTCCAAAATTTTCCCGGTTTCAATGAGAATCGAGAGCCCAATTCTTTTTGTTTTTTCAAAATCAACTCGTTTCATGTTTCTTTATTATATCAAAAATAAACGATCGTTCATTTTTGATACAGATTTTCGTATGTTGTTTTGTGGGATTTGTGGGAAATGATGCTGTTAAAACGATTGATTAATGATGTTAATGATCGATGATGTTGTTGAAACGATCTTGATCAATAAAAATAAAAAATTGTGGTAGCACTTGACTACTATGTAAGATAGAAACAGGAAAATAATGACAAAATTCGAATGATGAATGACGAAAATGTTTATAATCTGACTAATAAATAATTAAGCTGGGAGATTTTATGCCAAAAGGACCAGAAGGAGAACACGTTCCAACAGATGAGGAACAAAAATTATTGGTGAAAGTATGCCTGAGGGTAGTGTTATGAGACAATCTAGTGAGGATCGCGAAGCCTGGCATTCTTTAACTAACCCGAAGAATGCTGAAGCTATAAGAGATATCTGTGCGTTGAAATTCAATAATGTTTCCGGAGAAAAAGTCTACGTAGGGGAAGTTCAAGGACATCATGTGCAAGTTCAGTCAAACGAAACGGCAATGATTGATGGAAAAAGTTTAAGGGGATCAGAAGCCAAAGAGATGTATCAACGATTTGGTCAGATTAGAAATGGTGTTTTAAAAGATGAGAAAAACATTGCCGAGGTAAAAAAAGAGCAGTCTCAACTGAAATCCGGCGAAGCTATGGGGGACATCTTTAGTGATAAATAATTTTGCATTATTAAAAATCGTCCTGCGCTAAGGCTCAAGACGATTTTTTTTATGTAAAGATTCCGGATCAAGTCCGGAATGACAATCAATTTTACTTCATTGTATATTCAGAATCGCTTTTCTCCTCTATTACCGCTTGAGCGGCGGCTAAACAGGCGATTGGAACGCGGTATGGGGAGCAGGAAACATAATTCATGCCGACCCGATGGCAGAATTTCACCGAATCAGGATCTCCGCCATGTTCACCACAAATGCCGATTTTCAGATGATCCTGAACGGATCTGCCTTTTTCGATTCCGATCTCGACAAATTTGCCAACGCCGTCTTGATCAAGAGTCTGGAACGGATCGGCAGCGAAAATTTTCTTATCAATATATACTTTAATAAACTTGCCGGCATCATCACGAGAGAAGCCCATCGACATTTGGGTCAAATCATTTGTGCCAAAGGAGAAGAATTCAGCCACCTCGGCAATTTCATCTGCAGTAATAGCAGCCCGCGGAACTTCAATCATTGTGCCGACCATATATTTAACTTTAACGCCGTAACTCACCATCGTTTCTTTGGCGGTACGGTCAATTACTTCCTTTTGATCTCGAAGCTCGGCGACATTGCCAACTAACGGCACCATAATTTCCGGCACGACTTTAACATTATCTTTTTTGGCTAGTTCGCAAGCGGCGGAAATAATTGCTTTGGTTTGCATTTCGGTTATTTCCGGATAAGTAATTCCCAGCCGGCAACCGCGGTGCCCAAGCATTGGGTTAAATTCATGCAAGTCCTCGGTTTTAGCCCAAATGACTTTTTCGTCAATTCCAATCTTTTTTGACAATTCCTTGGCTTCTTCTTTGGTTTTTGGCAAAAATTCATGAAGCGGCGGATCAAGCAGGCGGACGGTAACGGCAAAGCCTTTCATTTCTTTATAAAGACCCTTAAAGTCTTCTTTTTGAAATGGCAAAAGTTTGTCTAAGGCTTTTCTTCTGTCTTCTTCAGTATCAGCCAAAATCATTTTTTGCATCAGAGGCAATCGCTGGGCCTCGAAAAACATATGTTCCGTTCGGCAAAGACCGATTCCCTCCGCGCCAAATTCTCTCGCGACACGCGCGTCTCGCGGAACATCGGCGTTAGCCCGAACCCCGAGTTTTCTCGCCTTATTAACCCAGGCCATCAGTTTGCCAAAGTCACCCGAGAGTGACGGCTCGACTGTTGGGACCTGGCCTAAAATAACTTCGCCGGTTGAGCCATTGATCGAAATGTAATCACCTTCTTTTATGGTTTTGCTGCCGACATTAAACTTCTTATTTTTTTCATCAACTTTTATTTCCTCACAGCCCGCCACGCAACACTTACCCATTCCTCTGGCAACAACCGCAGCGTGCGAGGTCATGCCACCTCTGGCGGTTAGAATTCCTTGCGCCACTTCCATGCCGGTAATGTCGTCGGGGCAGGTTTCGGTTCGGACAAGAATTACTTTTTCATCCTCTCTGGCGACAGCGTCTTCTGAGTTAAAAACCACCTTGCCAACTGCGGCGCCGGGAGAAGCCGGAAGCCCGGTTGCGATTGCTTCATACTTGGCTTTAGGATCAAAAACCGGATGCAGAAGTTGGTTTAAACTTTCCGGCTCGACTCGCATAATCGCTTCGTCCTGCGAAATCATTTTTTCGCGAACCATATCAACAGCAATCTTGACTGCAGCGTGGGCAGTCCGTTTGCCGGTCCTGGTCTGCAACATATAAAGTTTTCCTTGCTCGATTGTAAATTCGAAATCCTGAATATCTCGATAGTGTTTTTCCAAATTATCGGTAATTGATTTTAATTCGGCGAAAGCTTTCGGCATATCCTTTTTAAGCTCTGTAATCGGTTTTGGAGTGCGAATGCCGGCAACAACATCTTCGCCCTGAGCGTTTGTCAGATATTCACCGTAGAACTCGTTGGCACCGGTTGATGGATTTCTGGTGAAACCGACGCCGGTGGCGGAGTCATTGCCCATGTTGCCGAAAACCATGGCTTGAACATTGACCGCCGTTCCCAAATCATCGGCAATTTTATTCATTCGGCGATAGGTAAATGCTCGCGGATTGTTCCAGCTCTTAAAAACCGCGTCTCTGGCCATATCTAATTGAATTGCCGGATCAGATGGAAATTCCTTTCCGTAGTGTTTTTTGACTAACTCTTTGTATCTCTTGATCAGTATTTCAAGATCGTCCTCATTTAGTTCGGTATCGAGCTTAACCTTGGCCTCTTCTTTGACATGATCCAGGATTTCTTCAAAAAGGGCTTTTTCAACTTCGAGCACAACATCTGAAAACATTTGGATAAATCGGCGGTAGGCATCAAGAGCAAACCGGCGGTTACCGGATTTTTTAGCTAGCGCTTCAACAGTTTTTTCATTGAGACCAAGATTTAGAATGGTATCCATCATCCCTGGCATTGAGAACTTGGCGCCCGAGCGAACTGAGACCAAGAGGGGATTTTCTAAATCACCGAACTTTTTACCGACGGCTTTTTCCGTTTTTAGAATAGCTTCTTTGTACTCTTTGTCGAAACCGACGGGCATTTTGCCTTTATTGTCGGAAAAATAGTTGCAGACTTTTGTTGTGATGGTAAATCCCGGAGGGACTGGTACGCCAGAGTTAACCATCTCGGCCAGGTTCGCTCCTTTGCCGCCTAAGAGATCTTTCATTTTGCCAATGCCTTCAGCTTTTTTGCCACCGAAGAAATAGACCATTTTTTTTGAATTGATTGTCATTCGTGCTCCTAATTATTTTAGACAAATAAAAACAGAAATTGATATTTCTAATTTCAACCTAGCAGAAGATAAGATAAAAATCAAATTCAAAAAAATCAGCAAAAAAATATTGACATTGAGAGCAAGTTTTGCTACATTATTCTTTGTCGCATTGACGGGCCAGATAGAAGGTTGGTCCGGTCTAATCCCGCCCATCCTATATCGCTCGAGCGTAATGCCAGCGAATCTGGTGGACAGGACCCGGACTGATGGTTGTATCTGTTTGGTCCGTCTGGTCGGGGTGTGGCGCAGTTGGTAGCGCGCGCGGATAATATCTCCCGTAAGTAGCTTTATCGAGCGAGGTAAGATCTCGGCTCGAGGTCAAAGCTGCTGTATCTTACCAGAGTAAAACCGTGAGGTCGCAGGTTCAAGTCCTGCCGCCCCGACCAATCTCGACAAGTTTCACCGCAGCCGCGGTGGATGCCTCTCGTTTTCGGGCGAATTGCCGGATTGCGATAAACAGAAATCTGTTTGAACAGGCTCAATCAGGTTTCTGTGCGCCATAATACGACAACTACCCGATTTCTTGAGGCAGCAAATCTCAGTAGGCTCGAAAGACTACTATTGTTCGCCAGTTTTGCCGGCCTGAAACCCAGGTCAGGTCGGCACCCGGACGGCTTCGCCCCGGCCGTCCGCGGTGGTAGGCTAGCTCAGTTGGATAGAGCGCGCCCCTGATAAGGGCGAGGTCATCAGTTCAAGTCTGGTGCCTACCACCAAAGTTCGCCGGTAGCTCAGTGGCTAGAGCGCTTGCTTTCATGCAAGAGGTCAGCGGTCCGAATCCGCTCCGGTGAGCCAGAATTCAACCCGCCACTTTGGCGGTCGTCCACGTAGCTCAGTCGGTAGAGCGTGTCCTTGGTAAGGACAAGGTCACCGGTTCGACCCCGGTCGTGGACTCCATATTTTGTCTGGCAGACAGCCACGTGTTGTCTGCCTTTTTCTTTTCTAGCAAATACAAATTCAAATTATCACCATTTTTTTTTGTAAAAATATCTTGACATAATGTAAAGTTTCCTTTACATTTGTATTAGGAGTTGAAATAACCGTAGGTTCACCACAATCCGCGGCTGTTCAACTCCACAATCGTCAATCAAACATAAAGTTAGAAGAAAATCATTAATGAATGATCCCACTTCGTTCCGATGATCATCGGAACTTCGCGGGACAAGAGGAGATAGAATGGGAAAAATCATTGGAATTGACTTAGGTACTACTAACTCAGCCGTTGCCGTCATGGAAGGTGGCGAGGCAAAAATTGTTTCAACCTCCGAAGGCGGTAGAACCTGTCCGTCGGTTGTCGCCGAAAATAAAAAAGGTGAACGCCTAGTTGGTCAATTGGCAAAACGCCAGGCAGTCACTAACGCCGAAAACACCATTTTTTCGGTTAAACGATTTATCGGCCGTAAATTTGAGGATAAAGAATCGCAGGATGATTTGCGCAAGATGCCATATCAGACCAAAAAAGCTGCCGACGGCTCTATCCGCCTTGTCATGAACGGCAAAGAATATTCACCGCAGGAAATTTCGGCTTTTACATTGCAAAAACTAAAAACAGACGCCGAGACCTATCTTGGCGAGAAAGTTACCGAAGCAGTTATTACCGTTCCGGCATATTTTAATGACTCGCAAAGACAGGCAACAACCGATGCCGGGAAAATTGCCGGTTTGGAAGTCAAGAGAATCATCAACGAACCGACAGCTGCTGCGCTGGCTTACGGCTTGGAGAAAAATAAGAACGAAAAAATTGCCGTCTACGACCTTGGTGGCGGTACTTTTGATATTACCATTCTTGAACTTGGAGACGGTGTTTTTGAAGTAAAGGCAACGAATGGCGACACTCATCTTGGAGGAGACGATTTTGATCAGGTTATCATGGACTATATTATCGATGAATTCAAAAAAGATCAGGGCGTCGATTTACATTCCGATAAAGCAGCCATTCAGCGAGTGAAGGAAGCGGCAGAAAAAGCCAAAATTGAACTTTCATCGTCCAATGAAACCGAAATTAACTTGCCGTTTGTTACCGCCGACGCCTCCGGTCCAAAGCACTTGACCCTCAATATCACACGGGCTAAATTGGAGCAACTGGTTGCGAGCTTAATCGAAAAATCTTTGAAGCCGTGTGAAAAAGTTTTGAAAGATGCCAAACTTGAAGCAAAAAATATCGACGAAGTAGTTTTGGTTGGCGGCCAAACAAGAATGCCGGCCGTCAGAGAAGCTGTTAAAAAATTTTTCGGCAAGGAGCCAAATCATTCTGTAAATCCGGACGAGGCCGTTGCCATTGGAGCAGCCATTCAGGGCGGTATTCTTGGCGGCGAAGTCAAAGATCTGCTACTTTTGGATGTTACTCCACTTTCATTGGGTATAGAAACTCTTGGCGGAGTCAATACCAAATTGATCGAGAGAAATACTACTATTCCGACATCGAAATCGCAAATTTTTTCAACTGCAGCCGATAATCAAACCCAAGTCGACATTCATGTCCTTCAAGGCGAGCGGGAAATGGCCAATGACAACAAGACTCTCGGTCGGTTCATTCTTGATGGTATTCCGCCGGCCCCGCGTGGCATTCCTCAAGTCGAAGTTTCCTTTGATATAGATGCCAACGGAATTGTCAATGTTTCTGCCAAAGATAAAGCAACCGGAAAAGAGCAAAAAATAACCATCACGTCATCATCCGGACTTTCTGAAGAAGAAATTGAGAAGATGAAGCAAGATGCCGAAGCCCATGCCGATGAAGATAAAAAGAAAAAGGAACTTATCGAAGCTAAAAATACAGCCGAAAGTCTAGTATATACTGCTGAGAAAACCTTAAAAGATGCCGGCGACAAGGTTGATTCCAATAAAAAAGCCGAAGTTGAAGAAAAAGTCAAAGCTGTCCGCGATGTCATAAACGAAGAAAACGCTGAAGTGATTAAAAATGCGACCGAGGCATTATCCTCATCGCTTCAGGAATTAGGGGCGTCAATGTATCAGTCCGCTCAGGCCGAACAGCCATCGGAAGCCAGTGGCAGCACAGAGTCCAAGAGCTCTGATGAGCCTCATGCTGAAAAAAAAGATGAGCCTGGCAATTCCTAATTCCTAATTTCTAATTCCTAAATAATGACAAAATTTCCAATGTCTAAAATTTAGATCAATTGGATCAATTAGTAATTAGATCAATTGATTTTTAATATTGCACCTTCAAAATAATATTGCTAAAATGATGATGTTGGATCAGCTGACATTGGAGGGAATATGTTTGAGTTTGTTAAAAAACCAATCTTTTTGATAATCGTCGCTGCCGCGCTGATTATTGCTGTCGTCTGGGTTTGGATTGGAAACAGCAACTCAAAAAAGGAAGAGCAGCAGGCGCAAGAACAGGCGACAGAAAGTTCGACGACTCAAATTAGTAATTTAACAAATATTGAATCCTCAACCATTACTGAAACTTTTGCCGCTCAGTTAGCAATTGCCGACCAAAAGGCGCTCGAGGTTGATAAAAAGATGCAGTTAGCCGCTGTACAAATAGTTTTGCCCGGTGATTTGTATCCCGGCACCGGAAGTACATTTTATATCTATACGACGTCTAATGACAAAAATAATAACTGGGTCATTTCCATTTCTAACTCGGATAACAAATATATTAGGTCCAGGACTGCAAAGTCAGATTATATGGGAGAATTAACAGCGATTAATCGAAGTTTTCTAAAAATTAATTATGTAGCTGCCCTTCAACTTGCCGAAAAGAACGGCGGATTAACGAACCGCGAAGCAAATCCCCCAACCGAGGTGACTATTACATTGAAGAATACTGAGCCAAAATCATGGCTATATTGGTTTGTTGACTATGTTTCTCAGGACGGCAGCAAAAGCTTTCAAATCGATGCCAACACCGGAGCGCTAACAACGGACACAAATACATCAGATACCGCTAGCGAATCTGCCTCAGAGTAAAGTTGATTCAATATTAAAGTGCTAAAAAGGATTTTTCTTATTTTTTTATGCCAAAAGATTATTACAATTTGCTAGGGGTGTCAAAAAGTTCTACCGTAGAAGAAATTAAAAAAGCTTATCGAAAGCTTGCTTTGCAGTATCATCCGGATCGCGGCGGCAGCGAAGAAGATTCCAAGAAATTTAGAGAAATTAATGAGGCATACCAAGTTCTCTCCGATCCAGAAAAACGTTCGCAATATGATCAATTTGGCCGAACGGATTTTTCTGCTAATGGTGCCCAGGGAGGGTTTGGAGGATTTCAGGGTGGTTTTGAGGGCATGGAATTTGATTTCGGAGGATTTGGCGGACTCGGCGACATCTTTGAAAATTTTTTTGGCCAGACATTTTCTCAAGTTCAAGCTGAAATAAAAATCACTCCCGCACAGGCAGTACTTGGAGACAAAGTTGAACTAACTGTTGGGGCGGAAAAAATTAACTTTGATATCCCTGCCGGCGTCCAGGACGGCCAAGCATTTAGATTTCAAGGAAAAGGCCGGGCACACAAACAGGGGAAAGGCGATTTGATCCTAACTGTTCGAATAGAAATGCCAAAGCATCTATCTCAAGAACAGCGCGAACTTTGGGAAAAACTTCGCGAAAGCGAAGCGAAAAAGAAACATTGGTGGGGATAATTTCAAAAACTTTGCATAAAATTTCAAAAGATACTATCATAGTATTAGCAGGTATAATTAGTTTAGAAAATATATTCAAGGATGGGGAATGTCTTCTAGTGCGATTATTGAAGCTAAAGATGTCAAAAAATCTTTTGTTGTTGGTGCCAACACCATCGAAGTAATAAAAGGGGTGAATTTTGAAATTCATCCGGGTGACTATGTAGTTTTTTTCGGGCCTTCCGGTTGCGGAAAATCAACTCTTTTGAATTTATGCTCGGGGCTTGAGGACCCAACAGAGGGCAAATTTCTTGTTCGCGGTGAAGAAATAAAAAAGTACACATCAGACCAAAAGGCAAAGTTCCGCCAATCGAAAATCGGTATTGTTTTCCAGCAGTTTAATCTCCTTAAATCAATGACGGTGCAAGAAAACGTTGCTCTGCCTCTTTTGGCCTCCGGGGAACCTCGGCCACAAGCGTTAAAACGGGCTGCTAATTTACTTGGAGTTTTTGGTCTTTCTAAACATCTAAACAATATCCATACTGAACTTTCCGGTGGGCAACAACAGCGGGTCGCTATGGCCAGAGCATTGGCGGTTAATCCCTGGATATTGATCTGTGATGAGCCGACGGGCAATTTGGATTCGAAATCGGCTGAAGATGTAATGGAAATATTCTATCATCTGAATCGGAAATCAAAACGTACCCTTTTAATGGTTACACATAATCCCGACCACTTAAAATACGCATCGCACGTTTTTCATATGAAAGACGGTGAAATAATTAAAACGCAGGTTAATAGGAGTAGGCCCGCTCTAAAGCAGATTGGCGACTTTGATTTAACTTCACGTTCATTGGAGCAAGGTTAATATGCGGACATCGGAAATCTTTCTAATAGCTATTAATAACATCAAATCAAACCGTATGAGGTCGCTGTTAACAATCTTGGGTATCGCAGTCGGTATTGCCACAATTGTTTTTTTGGTCTCCCTTGGTTATGGTTTGCAAGAGCTGTCAACGAAAAAAATTGCCAACATCGCCGCAATCAGTACCCTCGATGTTTCTCCCGGTAAAACTTCTGTTCAAAAAGTTGATAATTCTTTAGTAGCCAAAATTAAAGAAATGTCAGAAGTCAGTTCTGTCTCTCCGCTTTTATCACTGGGCTTAAAAATTGATTATCAGGGCAAGAAAACCGACGCGGTGGGATCTTTTGTCGGTGACGAATACTCCAAACTTGAAGGTGTGGAAACTGTAATCGGAGGGTTTTTTTCAAATTCTCAGACTGATATTGTTGTTTCTACTGCGCTTTTAAAAGCTTTGAATATAACCACCACAGACTCGGTTAAGAAAGAATTCGACACGGCTGTAATTTTTATCGATCAGGACACGAAAGCAAAAAAGGAAGTTTTGAAAAAGTTTTCGATTATCGGTGTCGCTCAGGACGACAGCGTAAGTTTTGCCTATATTCCGACTTCTTCAATAGCCGATCAAATTAATGACAAAACAATCTACAACTCGCTGAAGGTTAATATCAAGGATCAAAAAACAATTCCTCAGATTAAGGACAAAATTACTTCGATGGGTTTTACCGTCACTTCAATCGCCGATACAATTAGTCAAGTCGATCAGATATTTCGAGTCATCCAGTTAATCTTAGCTTTCTTCGGCCTGGTTGCCTTGTTGGTTGCGTCAATCGGAATGTTCAATACCATGACTATTGCTCTCTTGGAGAGAACACGCGACATTGGAATAATGAAAGCGCTCGGGGTCCGCGATCGTGACGTATCAAAGATATTCCTTACCGAATCTTCAATGATTTCAACTTTGGGCGGGGCCGTCGGCGTATTATTGGGATACCTTACATCATTGATTGTCAACGTCGGAGTTAATTCTTTGGCAAAGAGTGTCGGTGGAGAATCAGAAAAGCTTTTTTCCACTCCGTACTTTCTTGCCGTCGGAATTATTGTTTTTTCAATCTTTGTTGGATTTTTAACCGGATTTTATCCATCCCGCAGAGCTTCAAAACTTAATCCTCTTGACGCTTTGCGTTATGAGTAAAAGATTCCAGTATAATAAATATAAGAGAACAAAATGACAGAATATGGCAAACAACCTGATTCAAACAATCTAAACAGCCGCAGGCGAGAGTATTTTAAACTGGTAAATTTCAGGCAGTATTCCTGGTATATTTTCGCTTTGGCAATCTATCTTTTCTGTGCCGGCGCTGGATTTCTTATAGCTTATTTTGTTTTGAGAATGTTAGTTAATTTTCAGGTTTCAAAATGAAAACAATTGCTAAAATCAAAAAATTGGTCAAAAAATATCCCAGATATGCGGTTTCTTTTCTATTAATCACAATTATGATTGTCACAGCCTTGGTTTTGCATAATATTTCCGATCGCAAATTTGCCGAAAGAAAAGATAATGATTTGCTGGCTGCGTATAACTATGCTGAATCGGGCAAGTTGGATGAGTCTATTAAATTGCTCGAAAAGCGTCATGATTTTGATCCAAATGACAAAAGTATCTCTAAACAATTGGCAATTTACTATTTTCAGGCAAAAAAATATGATCAGTTTGAAAAAATCGTCAACGAAGCTAAACTGGAAGTTGCTCAAATTTATACGATGAAGGCTTTCATCGCCAGAGGAGCCGGTGAAGAAGGAAAAGCTTTGGAATACTATAACAAGGCAATTGAACTTCAGCCTCGAACTTCAAATAATTATGTTGATTTAGCGAATTATTATCAAATTCTCGGGCGAACCGGAGACGCTTTAAATACGATTAAAAACGGTTTAAATTACAATCCTAAATCATCAATTCTTAATCTTTTAGCTGCTAATTACTCCTTGGAACTTGCCGATTTGGCCAATGCTAAAATTTACGCCGAAAAAACTCTTCAGATTGACGAAGATAATAAACGGGCAATAGAAATCATCGGCATGAAATAAGCGCAGGAGACATTTTGAGCAAAAAGCCCAAACTAAAAAATCATTTTAGCTGGTTTGCTACTGTAGCAAGTTGGTTTTTTTCCTTGTTAAGCAGTCTTTTACTCTATTTTAGAGGGATGAGGGAAGCTCGAAAAATAAAATCCAGTTCTAGCCTAAAAAAAGAACTCAAAGAAGAAGAAAAGCAGGCATATTCGGAAGCGGAAGTTCGTGCAATTGAAGCGGTAAAAGAAGCAGATAGGAAAAAACGGGAGATAGCCCTTGAAATCAAAGGTATTGAAAATGCCGATAAGCTAAAGATAGGCCGTCTAAAAAGAATCCATCAAAAACTTCTGGCATCATCGTCTCTCTACCGCAAATGGAACTCTAATCCCAATGTTGGATTTCACAACATCGGACTTGCTTCTGTTTTAGTTCTTACCTTTCTTTTCACTTCAATCATTCTCTATGGCCCAATGTACAAACGAGCTCTTGCAGATGCTCATACCTGCACTTGGCTTGGTGCCACCGATACCAATTGGACAACTTCAACCAACTGGACATGTAACGATGGTCACACAACACCTGATTCAACCAATAACATTGCTTTTGTCACCAACCCAACTTACGGTCTTACTCTAACATCAAATCAAACTGTTGTTGGTGTTACCTCTACTACTGTCGGTATGAATGGCACCTTCAACACCAACGGCTACTCCTTAACCGTCAACGGAGATCTTACTTGGCAGGTGGGAACGCTAAACGCTTCAGCATCTGAGATAACGATAACCGGCAACCTCGATCTCTCCGGGGGGACGTTTACCTATGGAACATCAAACATCATTATGACCGGTGCCGGCACCACCCTTAAACCCAAAGCCTCCAACGCCACCTCTTTCTATGATTTAACCATCCAAGAAACTAATAATACCGATGCGGTGACTATTGATACCGATGATTTTAATGTCAGAAGTAAACTAAATATCACCAAAGGTATACTCACCGGTGACAGCAGAACAGTCACCATGAGTGTCGCTAGCGCCAGATACTACATTGGCGATTCTGCCAGCTCCGGTACAGCTAATATCACTTTCATCAATGCCGGCTTCGTCGATGCTGCGGGTGGTTTTGCCAATACTAATATCACAGTCAATGCCGCTACCAAGACAGTAGCTTGGAACGGCTCTGCTACAGTTAAAAACATCACTGTTACCACTGGCATCATGTCTATACAATCGGGGAAACTAACCGTCAACCACGATGATGCCAGCTGGTCACTCTCCTGTGCCGGCACTGCTCCAGACGCTTTTAACTTTGCCGGTACTGCAGTTGGTAGAATGGTTATTCTCCGATCCGACCTGGCCGGGGATGAATGGAAGTTCAATCCTGGAAACTGTACTCATACTTCTGATTACACTGATGTTAGAGATTCTCATAACTATGGAACAGATATTGCAGTCGCTCATGGAGTAGATAGCACCGGCAACACCGGTTGGCCATCAATCACTGAAATCCCAACTCTAAGAAGATGGACTAATGCTAACAACAATAACCTCTGGAGTGACGCTGCCAACTGGACCCCAAGCAAACCAACTACTACCGAATATGCCTATTTTAGTTCAGCATACCCTTTCGACTGTAACCTAGATGCAGCTTCGACGACCGTTGCCGGTATTATATCTTCCGATTACGCCAACACACTTTCTACCACAACCAGTAATAACGCGCTCACTGTTGCTGGCCTGACCTGGAATTCGGGGACATTAGAGGCGAACGGTTCAACAATAACAGCTACGGGATCCGCTGATTTATCGGCGGGATTATATAGTCCAGGAGCAAGTTCCCTTGTTTCAACTGGTTCGGATGTAGCCTGGACTTTGGGAGAAAATACATTTTATAATTTTCAAAGAATTAAAAACGGAAGCCATCCAATATCCTTATACGGCACGCAAATAAATGTGACAAATAATTTGTCCATCAGTGACATATTAAATGGGGGAGTAATCAAATTATCTGGTGATTTGATTGTCGATGCCAACAGTCTCGGCGGGTCGACACTGATAAATTGGATTCAGCCAGGGGATAGAAACTGGGACACTAATGGTGGCACAGTCCCATCAATCAAATTCAATAATTCAAGGACTGTAACATTGGTCAATAACAATTTATCGGCCAGCACAATAGAAATAGCTCAAGGCACACTCGATGTTTCCGAAAATAACTATTCAGTGACTACAAATACTTTTAAAGCCGTAGGTGGAACTTTTGTGGCCAGACAGGGATGGGTTATTAATCAGCAAATATCAAACTACTATCCTGGTGACAATAGTTTTTATAATTTTCGACACTCAGTTTGTAATGGATCTTATGCCTTGACTGCTTATCACACGATGAATATCGCGAATGACCTAGATTATGGTGGGGCGATAAACGGCACTTTCAATGTCGGTGGTAACCTGACAATTCGAACCGATTCTTGTGGTTACGCTGGTGCAACTGCAATTTTTAATAGGGCTTCCGGAGATCAAACCATTACTCAAGAAGGAGTGAATGGAGGTCCTATTATTGCAGTCAACAAGGCTTCTGGATCGGTGAAATTGGCGAGCAATGTTACTGTCGCCGGGGTCAACCAAATCGCTGGCTATACGGGAACGCTGGATACGACGGCGAGTAATTTTGCCCTGACCGTCAACGGTGCCTTCAGCTGGAAGTCGGGGACCTTCAATGCAAACTACTCTACAGTTATATTAGCTGGAAGTGGCAACATCTCAGATGATTTTGTTGGAGGCTCATTAAATTTAAACAACAGTACTTTAGTATTTCAATGCGGAGGGAACCAAACATGGATTGCCGGTTCAATTAATTATAACAATATCACTATTCAGCCGACTTACAATCTATCAATTACTGGGACTGCGAACATATATGGTGACGTTAATTTTAATTACTCAACTGCTGGGCAGAAGTTCACAAGTGGCACTATGGCTCTTCGTGGTACGAGTAAAACCATAGTGCTAAATCCGAACTCAGCAGGAGGACTAGGAAATATGCAAATACTTGGTAGCTACTCCGTAAATTCACTCGGTGGCTCTGCTTCTGGTGTCGAGATAAATACTTCTGGTAGCTTTACTTTATTAAATGATCTTGCAGTAAATGGAACATGGACTTATACCACGGGAACATTTGATAACGGCAATCATACCGTTACTTTTAATAGCAGCGGGAGTCAGGACATAACTTTTGGTTCTGCAATTTATTACAATGTTATTTTTTCGCCGGTGTATAATATATATTTACATGGTGACGCGAATATATCTGGTAATTTAACTGTCAACTTGGTTGCGGGCCAACGGTTAGGTAGTATCGGCAATAAGATTTATTTAGGCGGCAACTATGTAAATGCCTCAGTATCAACAAATGCGACCAATCCTGCAGATGTTGTATTAAATGGCAGCGGTATCCAAACAATTACAACCTCTGCGGGTTACCTGAATCCGATTATCATTAATAAACCCTCCGGCAAAGCAGTGTTTACAACTGCGTCTGGAAATGGCGTTATAACTGACAACATCTCCCTAACCCAAGGCACTCTGGAATTCGGGCCTCGGGTAGATGGCGACAACACATTTACGATTACTAACACCAAATCCATAACTACCAGTGCCGGTACTATCCTTCGCTTTGCCGGTAATTCAACGTATAAACCTATTCTCGTCTCATCCTCTCCAAGCAACCGCTGGACTCTTTCTCCAAGTGGAGAAGTATATGCCAACTATGTAAATGTTACTGATTCAAATAATACAGTCGGTACTATCTATGCGATGAATACTACCGCCACCAATTGCTTGGGTTGGGATACTACATCAGACACTACCACCTGGACAGCAGGTAGTGGTGGCTGGTCCACTGATGCTAACTGGGATAACGGTAAACCTGATGCCAATGATGTTGCTATAATCAACTCTACTGATGAAAGCGTTGCTGTTACCACCTCAGAAAACATCTCCTTTGGTACTCTTACTATCGGTGGAGATACTACCTATACTAACAGGCTCACTCTCACTAACGATGTTGATTCTGCCGGAGATATGACTGTAAACAGCAATGGTACTTTTGAGCAAAAGAACACTTGGGCGAATGCTATCATTTTTGGTGGCTCGGTTACTGTTACCGGAGCAGACGATACCCATAAAGGGACCATCACCCATGGGGATAACGATACAACCGCCCATGGTGAAATGTATCACGTTAATATGAATATTGGTGGAGCTTTAACCATTGACACCTACGGAATAATAAATACTGATGCACTCGGTTATGATGGCAGACAGGGCACGGGTGCTGGTTCCAACTCGTCTGGTGGTGGGTATGGAGGGAAAGGTGGCATATATGCCACTACTGATGGAGGGGTAACTTATGGCTCAGTAACACAACCAACAAATCTTGGTAGTGGTGGCGGGTATGGCTGGAATGAGGGTCGTTCTGGTGGTGGAGCAATACTGTTAAATGTTTATAGCGACACTGTTATAAATGGTGCAGCTTCATCTGATGGTGGAATAAAAAACTATAATCATGGCACAGGATCCGGGGGTAGCATTTATATCACAACACCTTCAATTTCTGGCTCAGGGTCAATTCATGCAAATGGTGGTGATGCTTCAAGTCCTAGTGGTTACGGAAGTCCTGGTGGTGGCGGACGGGTCGCTTTAGTCACAGCTGATACTCTGGAGTTACCACTTGACAATGTCAAAGCCCAAAGTGGTGCCTATGGAGGAAGCAATTCAAATCCTGGAGGGGCTGGAACCGTTTATACAAAAACCGCTAGTCAAACATACGGTTCTGTAAAAATTGATAATTTCGATTATCGAATGAGTCCGACAACTGGAACCCCAATTCCATCTGGAGCAAGCTGGCAGTTTGATACGATTACCGTAGATAATGCCGGTGATTTGCAAATTCCAACCGGCACAACTTTGACGATTGCTTCTAACAGTGTTTTGTCTGGTGGTTCTGGCACGACAGATGGCTTTATCACCTACCGAGGTGGAACACTTGATGTTCCTGAGAGTTTTGAGGTATCAAAAATAACATTAAATGCTGATAATTTATCACCCTTTACAACTCCGACGACATTTCTTCATATGGTTGATTTGACGGTAAAAGGCGGTGCAACTCCAGGCAAATTATCACACTCTGCAAATCCGGCTGGGGAGACTGAGGTATATAAGATGAATATTAATATCCCTGGAAATCTTGTGGTTGAGAGTGGTGGATCTATTGATGTAAGTGAGAAGGGATTTGCATCTTCGTATGGTCTTGGAAAGTCGATTTCAATAGATAGTGGAGCTAGCTATGGCGGCAAGGGTGGGCTTTATGGAGCAAGCACAACAAGTCCAACATATGGCTCTGCAACCGACCCGTTTAGTCTTGGAAGTGGCGGTTATATTGCTGGTTATAATAATGGCGGAGGTGCAATTAAGCTAACAGTGACTGGAACATCATCGGTAGATGGTTCTATTTATGCTACTGGCGGGGCTGGGATTAATGGTCGCGGTGGTGGTTCTGGCGGATCTATAAATATTTCAACTTCTGCAATATCTGGCTCCGGTACCATATCAGTTAATGGTGGGGCTACAATAACTGGTAATCGAGGTGGTGGCGGCGGCGGAAGAATTGCTGTTTCTCAAACCTCTGCTACAAGTTTTTCGGATCAACCGACTATGTTCGCTTATGGTGGAACCTCTCCAACATCAGGATGTTATGGTTCTGCAGGGACAGTCTATAAAAAATCAAACGGTCAGACTAGTGGTGATTTAGTGATTGATAATTATAGCTATTCTTCTCCCCAGCGCTCCACCCTCTTCGGCGAAGGCACCAACTGCACCGGTGATTGTATTACCGCTGCTCCGGTCTTTGACTCAATTACATTATCCAACTCTGGTAAGTTAGCTTTGGTCAAACAACAAGTATTAAACTACTCCCACGATTTGACTATCCCATCCGGAACAGAACTGGCTTTTGTCGGTGATACTACCGTAGCTCCAAATGGTCTCTGGCCAACCTTCAATATGACAGGTGATCTAATAGTATCCGGAACACTTTCTTCAACCGGTCTTGGTTTTGATGTAGCTTCTGGCGGTGGTCCAGGTAAAGGAAGTGGTACAACCAATGGTGGAGGTGGTGGTTTTGGTGGAACAGGTGGAGACGGTTCAGGTGAAACAGGTACCGGCGGAGCAGTCTATGGAGGAGCCAAAGATCTAGTTTATCTAGGTTCTCCAGGTGGAACAGCAGGAGGTGGCTCAGGTGGCGGACATATTCAACTTAATATCACCGGCAATCTTGTTATGGATGGTACGGCAGCCAGTAATGCCTACATTTCTGCCAATGGAAACAATGGTACAACCAATGGTGGAGGCGGCTCAGGTGGAGCTATCTATGTTTGGGTATCTGAAAACTTTACTGCTGACTCCGACTCTCATGTATTTGCCAAAGGTGGTAACGGTGCCGGCGCAGGTGGCGGTGGAGGAGGAGGAAGAATCTATGTAGTTACCAAGGGTACTCGTCCTGCTGACTCTGTTTTTTCTGTTGACGGTGGCACCGGTGTTCCAAACTCCGGTTCTGTTGGTACTTACACAAAAAACTCCTATGATGCTATTCCAACTCTTTCCGGTCCTGCCAATCATGCTACCAACCAAATGCAAAACATCTCTATGACTATGGTTTCAACTGATCCTGATGGCGATTGGTTGCGTTACAGAATCCAAATGACTGGACAAGAATCGGCTCCCGGAGTTCCTGACTTTGGAGCAACTTAT
>JBAZJN010000006.1:0-42789 GCA_041651295.1 Patescibacteria group bacterium
CTTTACGGCAAACTCTAGGATAAAAATTGCGGCTAAAGAAGAAGTTCTTACTTTCAATTCAAGAATAAAAACTGATGCAAAAACAATAACGTTTACATTCAAATCAAGAATAAAAAAATTGAGCTCTGCAACTTACACTCTAAATTCACGAGTAAAGAAAGATGCAAAACAGGCTACATTTACTTTCGATTCCAGAATTAAGAAATTAAAATCTACTACATTTACTGCAAAAGCTAGAATAAAAATAACTGGCTATACTCGCACCTTTACCTTCAAATCCAGAATTTATATATTATCTATTCAGAAAACATTTACTTTTGATTCTCGCCTTAAAAAAGCAAAAACAAAAACGTTTACTTTTAAGGCAAGGATAAATAAATCCAGCACGAAAACCTTCACCTTCAAATCCAGAATAAAGAAGCATCTCACGAAAACTTTCACTGCTAATTCAAGAATTAAGATACACGCAGATTCGGAATTATTCACTTTCAACTGCAGATTAGAAAGGACAGACATGTTTTCGGAGTTTACATTTAATTCAAACATTCTTACCCCGAACATGTATCTTGTCTTTACTTTCAATGCAAATATCTATGCGACTACATCAAAAACATTCACCAAAAATGCGAGGATAAAATTACATGCAGTAAAACCGACATTTACACTAAGCTCTGACATCAAAGCAGTGCAATACTATGTGACCGATGTCCGCGCAGTGATCTCGGCTGCGAAACAGAAGAATATGACGCTCAACGGAAGAATTCTAAAACATATCAAATCAACGTTCACTCTCAAATCTAGAATAAATAAAACAAGCTTGAGTACATTCTCATTTAATTCAAGAGTTAAAACAGATGCGTCGGCAACAACGTTTACTTTTGAAGGGAGAATTTTCGCAGTATTGAAACAGACGTTTACTCTAGACGCAGACATAAAATCTGCATCTAGTAAAGTTTTCACGTTAAATTCAAGAATATACGGAACACTATCGAGCGTATTTTATTTAAATTCCTCAATTCATTTGTCGGGTACATGGTTTGCGTATTTCAACGCGAGTGTACTTATGATAAAGACGCAAACATTCACATTTAATTCTCTGATAATTCGAAGACGCACTCCTGGATTTACTTTGAATGCTAAGATTCTACTAGAGCAACCGAAATTCTCCAATTTGACGGCAGGAGTGCATGGAGTAGAACATCTTAAAAGAGGTGGCCCGAAGATAAGTGCATCTGTATTGCATCCTCGGGATATATCGACGAAAATAGGGTGATGTTATGGCATATGTAAGAATTATATGGGACAAACCAGAATCAACCGATCCTTGGACTATTCAGAAAGTAGAGCGTTCTACTACCGGAGAATCCGGAGTATTCACCGAAATCGCATCGGTCGCATCCGGAGCAGGAAACTACGTTGACCAGAGCGGTTCGAGTACATATTATTATCGCACTCGTTTTTATGATCCGAACACCGGGACTTACGACGATTATACAAATCCAATTCAGGGAGGAGACGCCATCGGTTATCTCACTCTTGAGGAAGCGCGCAGGCAGGGAAAATTCACAGTGTCGGAATTTGATGATCCGACTCTGCAAGATTACATCAATCAGGCGACATTGCGAGTGGACGAAATTACCGGGCGTACATGGCAGGGGGTAATGACTGTTTCAAACGAAACATATGATGGAAGTGGTTCAAATGTTCTTCAACTCCCCCATACCGACATAACCGCAATAACCGCGCTTTCTATTGCGAACGGAACTTCGACTCCGACAGTTGTAACTCCGTCGAAAGTAATAATGTATCCTTCCGGGTTCATTGTTCTTGATACATGGCAACATGCTGATCTAGAAGCGACATCTTTCCCAAAGGGTTATAAGAACATCACCATCTCTTACACATATGGAATAGAAAGTCCTACCGATTCCATAAAGGAGTTGGCATACCTAATATTGGTTCAGAAAATTAGATATGATCCGTCTATGCAGGAAATGATCGACAGGAAAATTCAGTCTCTAAAATACAAGGGGCTGCAGCTAGTATAAGAGTGCGGGTCCGAGCTAAGCCGGAACCAAAGACCTCATAAGGGGTGGCTCTATGACAACAGTAACGACGAAAAGCACAATAGGCACCACTGCGTATGTTTTGCCTATTCTCACATATGACAACGCTCCAGACGTAGGGCAGACTCTTCTTTGGAATATTTTACGTTCAGATCCGACTCTTGGCGGGGGATCGGTTCTCACTCGTAAGCTCAATGTGCTTGACAAAAAACCTGAGGAAATAAGCTCGGGCACCGGCTATCCCTATCTTATTGTTCCGATTCCAAGAATTAGTGAAGAATTCGCAACTTTCGTGAAAAAGATTCTTGAGATAGAATACGGATGCGAACTCTACGCACTTCAAACGAAACCGCAAAGAGAGATGATTGCCGCGATTAGAAAGTGCATTAGATCAAACATAAGCCTATTTGGGACATTTAGATTAGAGGAAGCGATTGTTGATAGTGATTGGGAGGAATACCCCCTAAAAGATGGCAAAATGGCTTACAAATCAAACATTCCCATACGCTTTGTGAGCTTGGTGAATTCTATTGATGGTGGCTAAATGGCTGTAAGAATCAAACTTTATGGACTAAAAGAAACCCGCCGCAATTTCAGGCGACTTCACCAGAAGGTTCGTAATATTGACAATGGGCCATTTGCAACAAGAATGGCGCAATATGCCAGAGATCGCTTGGAAGAAACTCGTGAAGGATGGCCAAATTTCAGAAATTTGCAGCATATCACGTTTGATGTTAAAGCAAAGAAGCAGGCAAATGGGGCAACAGTTCAGTTAGAAGCAAGCGCTATAGGAAAAGGAGGGTTTGATTACACCCAAATTCAGGAAGAAGGCTATCCGCGCTCGAGAAGATCAAAGTCTGGAGAACATATGCGTTTTATGACTCCGCGAGGTTCGTGGGTGTCGAAAAAAGTGGTGAAAGCAATACCAGCCAAGAGATTTATGGAAAAAACCGCTCTCTGGGCAGAAACAGAATATCCTCGGTATATCGAAAGAAAGGTGGCTGAGGCGATACAGCAATCTATGAAAAAAACCCGAGGTTGATAAATATGGCAGAAGCAACATGGTACGCAAGACACGCATATTTGCAAGTGGCAGATACACTCGCAACTGTAGATCCCACAAAAAATCTTTCCGGAGCAACTCAAGGAGTAGTCGCCGGGCAGACATTTACAAATTCGGTGGAATCGAGAACTCTTGTAGAGAACGTTGAGATAAGTGAAGGAGATATGGATATCGAACCTCTCAACACTCTCGGAAACACACAAAAGGCAAACGAGAAACGCCCGACAATGTACACAGTAACTATGGATATGGTATTCTCTGATATATCTCGTTGTTTTGGAAAAAGACTTATGGGAACAGAGATCACCGGAGCTTCTGGATATACAAGGTATCAGGGAGGAGAAAAGGCAACGACTGCAACTCACCGCGCGAAGTGTTTAGTCGCGCTACAAGTAATGGACGGCACAAACTTTGACAACGCTCTTCTGAATAATGCTTGGGTGACAAAAATTGAACGCAAAAATGGAGCAGAAGATTATGGAAAATGCACTGTAACTGCGAAATGTCTTGCGCAAGATTACTATGAAGAATTTAATGGATATTAGGTGAATCTATGAGTCCAGATGAAGTAAAACTTGGAGAGAAAGAATTGCTCTACTCACGTCAACGGATGGACTTGACAATTAAAGAGTGCCCACCTGAAATAGCGCAAGCGTTCTTTGTTTTTGCAAGAACAAAATGGCACGGAAAGCAATGGGTCGCTTTGCAAGATTTAATTCAAATCGCCAAACAACAAGAAATTTTATTGGATATATCAAATAGACTTTCTGGCGTAGAAAAAGTCTTGGAAAACCATGACTTGATTTTATCTCACGTTCATCTGGAAATAACGGATGATGATAAAAAACCGGGGAAAAAAGAAGAAAGAAAGCCGGTAGTATTTGGTGATTCGGATGAGTAAATTTGACAGATATGACGGATTGGTAAAATTTGATTACGACGGAGATTCATATGTGATTCCCTTCACTGTAGAAGATGCGAAGGAATTTGCAAAAATGTCGGAAGATTTTAAGCGTACCCGAAAATCAGATCCGGATTTTCTTCCAATGTTTTATCTCAAAATTCTCATGAAGGCATATCCTCAAGAACAAGCAGAGAAAATAAATAATTTCCTAAGCACGAATCTTTATTCGTTTCATAAACAATTTATGATTGCATCCGGACTTACAACGAAAGAGAGAGTAGATGCAATGGAAGCAAAAATGGAAGAAAATTTTATGAAGCTCGCGGAGACGGAAAACTCACCCGCGAGCAATTTAGGGAAAGGAACGGTATGATTCCGGGCGGAACAGATGATTTGGAAAAATTCATGGACGATGTTTTCTGTGTATGGAAAGAATTCCATATTCAGACTTACGAGTACATGATGAATATGCCATTCACAAGATTTGATGAAATGAGAAAATTTGTAATCAAGGCAAACAAACCTCCGAGATGAAATTTATGTTTGGGCAAAAACAAAGTGTTCTGGTAGAAATAGAATATGCTGTAAAGAGCCAGGCAGCCGAGGCAGAAATGGACAGACTCGCAAGAAAAGCGGGCTTTGGAGGAGTAACAAGCGGGGGAAGAATAAAAGATACTCAAGGCAGATTTGTAAATAAAAAGCAAGCTATGGAAAAGATAGAGCAGGTAAAATTAGCGGAAGTAAAGGACAAAGCTCAGAAAAAACAGATGAAAGGCGCGTATGGTTTGTTGGGCGCGATGTTTCTAATGGCGGCAGTGTCAAACACAATTCTCTCTGCCATGCAAGGAGCAGCAGATGCGGTCGGAATATTTGAAATCATGAGCACGATTCTTCTGTTTCTTTTCCTTCCAGCAATGCTCGCATTACTTCCGATATTTTTAGCAATGCTTAGATTTGTTCTTGCTATTCCTGCTCCGATTCGGGAATTGATTGGGTTGGGTTTATTGCTATTTGCAGTTCTTTTAATAGCTCTTGGGGCATTGGTTTCGGTGGTTCTTGCCATAGTTGGATTAGTCGGGGCATTTGGAGTTTCTCTTCCAATAGACGTTATTCTTGGAGCGGTCGCCGCGTTAGTTCTTCTGGTTGCTGCAATCGCGGCTCTTGGTGCTGTAGTTATTTCTAATGCAGATTATATTGGAAAAATGGCAAATCTTGCTATTACGGATCCAGTTGCGGCAGTAACTACAGGTGGCTCTGATCTTATTTCTGCTACCTCTAAAGCATTTGAAACTGGAAATCAGTTTACTCCTCTCGGGATGCTAATGAAAATGTTTTCGGGAGGGAGCAATTCTTCAAGCAATTCGACTACAAATATTTACAATCCTAGAGAATCCAATCAGCCGGTGACATATAATACTGCAGGAGGGTAATTTTATGACGTTTTTAAAACATGGCGATGGAGTATCATACGCAACTTGTTTGATAATAGGAAAACCGGCAGGTTCTTCAAATCATTATATTGTGGAAATACATCCAACACGTTTCAAGCCGGTATATAAAAATCCTGTTATCAATATCCAAATCGCAGACGTTCAGAATACTACTGCAGTTTCAACGGCAATGATAAATCTTAGAAGGGTGGCGATAGGAGTCAAAATAACCGGATGGGTGTACAATACCGTTCAGTCGGGTACATTATCATTTGCCACGAATAGCATAGTAAGTGATCATTGCTACATAGAAACAGACACAATAAAAATATTTGACACAACTACTGGAGCATTAACTCTACCTACTGGAACCGATCTAACTTTGACGCAGAAAACTCGCGCTTTAGAAAAAAAATGGATGTTGGAGCAACTCGCGTATTCCGGGGCAACGAATGGAAAAGCACACACGCTCCAATGGAGAGGAATATGCGATCCTACGAAAACAGATTACACTAAAAACTTCTATCATCAAAAAATGTCAATAACGAGTTGTGAATTTGACGACGACGCGGGCACCGAGCATACTGTATTAGATAGCGCATCAAGTCCTACTGTTATGGACGTGGATAAACTAGGAGTGTCGATTGAATTGATATGGGGAGATCCCGAAGCGTGATTCTATGCCTAAAAATAGATATGTTCTCGCATTCTATGGAACTTTGTCTGCAGAATTCAGCGACAATATTCTTGAAATAAAATGCCAGGATAATATTACCAAACCCGCAACTCTTTACGCTACTCTTACAGGAATAGAACAAGGAGATGATTGGAGCGCGATTCAAGAAGGAGCTTTAGTTTGTCTTCGTTATTATGATTCTGCCGGGGTAGGTTCTGCTGATTTTGCATTCTACGGAAGAGTAACCCATCTTGAAAAGATTACGCAAAAATCCATGAAAATAGAAGCGCAGGATATGTCGATAGATTTGCAGCGCACTCCTCTTTCTTCAAGTGATCTCGGAGACAGATTTCATTTCTCACGAGAAAATAATACAATACTGCAGATAGTTTCTGCATTGAACAGTTATGGATTAGATGGGGCAACTGCAATCACGACTCCGGGAACAATCGACAATACAATAGACGGAGTGGATGGAGCGCTTGTTCCTAAATTTGAAGTTTTCTTTTATGATAGACTTTCTGCGTTGCAATCTCTTGCTTCTCAAACAAAGCACGATCTTTGGTTTGGAGCAGATGGAAAAATGAATTTTACTCTTCGCTCTAGTAGAGGAAAAACTGTACAGGATTCTGGTGTTAGCACATCAACATCAACCAATACTCTGACAGACACTTCAAAAACATGGACAACAAACCAGTGGGTGGGGTTTGTATTGAGAGATAGTTCTGCGATGGATTTTATGATCGTGTCAAATACTTCAAACGCCTTAACTCTTTCCGGAACTCCTGCGGGCGGAGCTTATGCGATTACTCGCGGTTATTTCGGAACAGGAGCAAATAAAAATGCTGCATACGCTGGCAGTACCTACAATGGAGAAAATATATGGAATGCTGTAAGAGTTTCCGGGGCCAACGGAGTTTCCGCATTCTATACGGATATAAGCACTAAGGTTGCATATACCGCAGTCTCGGACACTCGTCTCACTAAAGTATTTGATTCGCATTCGGATAACACAATCTATTTAGAATCTACCGACGGTGTTCCAGATTCTCCCGGGTTAATTCTAATCACAGACGGTACGCCGAATTTCTTAGGAGGAACCGCATTCACAATCTCAAAATCTCACGGATTCTTTTATTATGCAGGAGTCACCGGAAATACACTCACCGGAGTAAAAGCAACTGGAAATCCTTGCATCGAATTGTCAAATCTTGGAGGAGCGAAGTATCAACCCGAAAGAGCGGCAATCTATTTCATGAATAAACTTAGAGCTGATACGACAACCGGATTCGCAAATAGTGGAAATTTGCTCATCGGCTCGGAAGTTATACAATACGGAAGTAAAGACAGCGCAGGTTTTAACCTCGGAGATGTTGGAACTGGAATTCTTTCTGGCACAACATTTACCGATTCCACTAAGTCGTGGACTCCAGGCGGATGGGTGGGGTATTCTTTAGTGACCTCTCAAACTATTTCAAATACAGCGTGCGCAAAAATAATAGGGAATACTGCAACAAGTCTTACATTATCAACTTCATCTTTTCAGACGAGCGGAAAATACATAATCATTCCAAGTTTTACAAATTCCCTAGGATATCAAACTCCAATTTATGGTAGGAGTCCGGCAATTCAAACCACTTCTACTGCAACATTAAATCCTAGTGATACTGTTTTGTATGTGACTTCTACCGCCGGTTTTTCTTCGGCTGGGTATCTCCAGCTGTACAACAATACCGGTACGGTTCAGATTGTGCAATACACGGCTATAACTGATGATCATACTTTCAATCTTGTATTAGGAGACGGGAACGGGCAAGGAGCACTAGGAACAAAGGCAACGCAGTGTTCGAACGGAATAGTTGTCAGGCAATTATTTTCTTCGAACATCCACCCGAAAGGAGTGCGAGTCCAACAATATCCTTCCGGGGGAACCCCAGAAACTGGTTCTTCTGTACAGAAACATGGAAAGAGATCATATACTGTTTTGCTTACGCACGCTGTAAATATCGAAACTGCTGAATTATTGGCGAGTAGAATATTGATGAATCACCGGTTTGGAGACCTATACAATAGTTTTGTGACGTACACGCCAAAGGACTTCAATAATTTTGTCATGGGGGATTATTTAGAGATTACTGATAGGACTCTCAACTTGAATGCTTATAGCGATTATCTTTCTCAAAAAGAATTTTACACAAATACAAGTACTGGAGAATTTTATATAAAATTCTGGATTGGGAATCCCCCCAGATCTGACTTGCAGAAGATGATCGATCTTGTTCTGAAACAGAATGGAGGAAGTGCGCAATCAAATGATACCTATGTCACGAGAGATACTCCGGCGTCTATGTTTAGAGAATTATGTGGAGCTCCATCCGCGAAGTTCATGGGAATTGGAGCAGATTTCACAAATTCTGGTGGGAATGGGTATGTTTTGACAAATAATTTATGGATTGAACCGTATTCCGAAAATGGCCCAACCGTTCAAACAACTCCGTTTTGGTGCTATTCCGTGGTAATTGACGAGAACAATGTTTTTGCTCCATATAATTCTTCTACTGCTCCAACTGGAAGAACAGGGGGGATATATTACGACACATCTTCAAACGCAATGAAATATTACAACGGCACTTCATGGGTAGATTTCGGGGGAGCCGGAAGCTCTTTATGGACGCAAGGAAGTGGATTTATTTATCCGACGATTAATCAAGATGTCTGCCCAAATACGGACTCAAATGCTAATCTAGGTTCATCTGCAAAAACTTGGTACAATGTCTTTGCAGATAATATTAGCACAAGCTACATTAACATGCGAGCTACCGGAGGCACAGTTTTTGAAGCATTCTCTCCAACTTCGTCCACTTCGAACATAACAGCGAGCACAAGCATAACTCCGAAATATAATGCGACATATAATCTCGGGGATCTTACTTACAGATGGACCGCAGTTTATGCGTACTCTGGGTATTTTGGTTCCAGTTATGCGTATGGGATGTTGTACGCAGCAAGTTCATATAATGTGGAATTGCTCGCACAAGGAAGTTCCACAAACATTTCTGTATCAATAACTGCAAAAGGAAGCGGGACAATTTATCTGAACGGGTTCGTTTACACAACATCCCGGATCCAAACAACATCGGGAATTTACATCGGAGGTGGAACAACTGGAGATTTATTCGACGATTCTTCAAACGGTTCTTCTTCTTATACTCATTACATCGGAAACAGATCTATTGACACATCTGCATCAGACGAAAGAATGAAGAAAAATATTGAAGAGAGTAAAGAGGACGTTTTCAAAGTTCTAAACAAAATGCGTGTGGTAGATTTTGAATGGAAAGACGAGGAAACTCCTACGGGAAAACACGTCGGTCTAATTGCGCAAGAAGTGGATTCTTATCTTCCACAGGTTGTGAGGAAACCTTCAAAGCCAGAAGAGATAGGTTGGGCTGTAGAATATCACCATATAGTTCCATATTTAATAATGGCAGTTAAAGAGCTAAAGAAAGAAAATGATGATTTGAAGAAAAAGATTAATGAAATAGAGTGCAAGTTATAAACTTTGCTTAGAGGATAGTATTATGGCATTTTTGGAAGATTTTGCAGGAAGATTTGGATTTTACAGAAAAGATTTAAAATGCCCGTCCGATCTGAAAATAGTTTCGGATAAACTCTCTGCGGCAAATGTTCTTTTGGCCCAATTACAAGACACCGAAGATGGAAAAACAAAAACAATTACAGATCAGAATGCAAAAATCACCGAGCAAGACGCAAAATTGATTCTGTTCTCGGAAGAAGTAATTTCTCTCGAGAAAGAGATTGAAGGTCTGCGCGCAAAACTTTCTCTCTACGAAGAACCAGAAACTCGCGTGCCGGACTTTTTAGATGAATCTAAACCGGCGTATAGACCAACGATGCAGTATCTCGATGAAAAAGGAAAATTAAATTCAGTTCAGATCACAACTCCGCAGGACATTTATCCTCTTTGGGGGTTTGCTCTGAATATTGTGATTGCGAATCAATGGAATAAACTATCCGAATACAAAGCTTTGATGGCGATGTGGAATTTTGTTGTACTCAAGAAAAATCTTGAATATATCAGCGATTACGGGGATAATTGGGCGCCGGCAGTTCTGACATATTATAGGAAAAAGGGAGATTGTGAGGACGGGGTATTGCTGTTTATGGCTCTAATTAGAGCATACTGCGCATTAGTTCCAAATTCCAATCTCTCCGCGCGAGCGTTTAACGCAGTAGGAGACTGCTCTTTTGGATATCATTCTTTTCCAATAATAGAAATTACCGAGGAAAACTGCGTTGAAGCCGGAGTAAGCTCGGATAAGGCAGGCTTCTGCATATTTGAAACAACTCTGGATTACGAACAAACGTCCCCGGCGATTCTCAAAGGTTCAAAATCGTATTTTATAGACGAGGGCGGGCTTCAAAATTGGAAGTTTTCCGGGCAGATAAAGAGCAGTTATTCGGATATGTTTAATCTCTCAATTTCGTCCAAAGCTCCCGGGGCTAGTATAAAACAGCTAGATAAATCAAAAGACAAGCATAAAAGAATTAGGGATAATTGGAAAAATGGGGTTGAAAAACTATGAATAGACAAGAGTTTGAATCTGCAATAAAAAATCCAATAGTCACTCCAATCACTTCTGTAATTACGAGCGCAAACTTTCAGGATGCGTATTCCCCGGAAGACATGATAAAATATCTGACCGGAGCAAACAATTCTCTAGTTGTCAGAAAAAAATCGGCTGGATTGAACACGTCAATATATTGGACTTTCACTCATAATAATGGGTATATTCAATGCACAATTACAGATGTGGCAACATATAACGAAATATTTGAAACGGGTGAAAATATGAATTTTTTGGAAAGTATCACGGCGTGGTTTGACGAGCATCAAAAAGTCAGGGTATTTGTAAAGATGGGAGTTATTTCCGCCCTAGGTTTTTTCGTTGCAGAATCGAACGAAATAACCGCATTACTTCCGGATAATTTGCAGGCGTTTGCAGGTCCGTTGATCACCGGACTGTTCGGGATGCTTTTATTGCACGCGCAGCAAACAACAAAATGGCCAATAGTTGGTGCAAAAGTATGCAAAAAAAATCGGTGAAATTGATGGGCACAACGCTTGGGGAGTTGCAACGGTCATTCGATGGAATAGAAAAAAAACTCAATACAATAGAAGAAAAATTAGACAAATCTCTTGAAACACAAGCAAGACACGATGAACGAATAATTTCCCTTGGGAACCGAATGGATTCTGTGGATGGCAAAGACGGGGCAATTTCTACTTTGCGCGGTCAAATACAAGCGTGGGACATAAAGATTATGGGGGCGCTTGCATTTGCCGTAGTTGCACTTTTAGGAGCTATCTGGCAGTTCATTCTTGGGGGAAACAAATGAGCACGGTGCAACATCCAGCAATCATTATTCCGCCGGTCGCATTTGTTAGAGGAACCTGCTTAGCTACGGAGGATCAGAAAAAGAGGTGCGTATTCTTTTCTATTAGCACACACAATTTAGAGAGAAGATGCAACTGGACTTCTTTTGATAAAGAAAAACCATCCTGCGAAGAAAAGCTTAGATAGTCGTCTTTATCCAATGAGCTGGCTCAAATTTTTTGTTTTTTCCTCTCCCTTTCCATCCAGGAGGAAACCAAATCCATAACTCTGTAGAGAATCCGACACAAGAAGAATGCGCGGGAGCCATATGTTTTTCTCTGAAATTTTTAATGTCAAGAATATGCGCGTTTCCTTCTTTCCTCATTTTTCCATCATTTTTGACAGAGATGAATCTCCAAGTAAAATCTTTTATGGCAACTACATCAAAAAGATCGGCGAAATCAATTCCCTTAAATATCGGGCCCATCTTTATTGTATAGGAACGGAAGACAACGTTCCATCCGTTGGCTTCCAGTTCCTTTTGACAGAGCAATTCTTTGCTCTGACCTTTTTTATGGGTATTGACCACTATTTCACCTGCACTAGACGGGAATAAATATCCCACGCCCGCATCTTATTGATCCAGTAATCAACTTCGAGGGCTGCAGCATCCTTACTTTCTTTTGCAATTTTTAGTTGCCCAAGAAGAGTTTGGTATTCCGGATCGCGGTCCAAAATAGACTGCTGCTGGATTTTTCTTTCAAAATCATTCTTCCCGTTCATTGACTGCTGCCCGGCTTGCATCACGCGCATACTCATTTTTCGTTCAATCTCGGGAATCAACAGTGCTTCGGTGAAATGCTTTCGCCCCCATTCCTGTATTTTTTCAGGAATGGAAAGGACTTCTTCGTGTGTATCCATACAATCACATCTTGAATTGTTTGATAAATATCTTCGGCTGTGTCATTTTTGTTTCTGGATTGAAAACAGGTTCGCTCTTTACCATAACGGTTTTCCCAAGCATAGCTTTTTTTATCTCATCTATCGATGGATTTACTGGAAGACCGAACGAGTCCTTTACAACATCCACAAGTTTTCTGCATCCACTTTTTTCGGTTCCCCAGAAAATTCTCGAGGTGGAATTTTCGACGTACAGTCTAAATCCAAATGTGGACGTAACTTCACTTATTCCCTCAATAGGAGTACTGAGAGTTAATGCTATCTGCAATCCCATCCGATGATATTCCTTTCCTTTGGTGTCTCGCTCTGGTTTCGAGCCAGCACTGTAGTCAAAAGTCTTTATAGATTTTACAACTGCGGGAACAAGAGCTTTTATGTCAAGCTTCTTTTCCTCTGTAGTATATTTGCTTGCCTCCGCATCGGTAATCTCTATCGGTCCATTTTTCAGGTTTTCATTTGCTTGTATGTTTCCTTCATTTCCGTTTCCCATATCTATTCACCTTCACGTTGCCTGTATCTTATAGATTTATGGCGTTGTGAACATTATTTCTGCCCGCACCATACCCAAACTCCATTTACATGCTCCCAAACTTTTACTTTTGCACTAAATTTTCTATCTTCCGGCACTTCCGGATTGAATCTGCTCTGGTGCAGCAGATGAATATTTTTCGCGAGCGTTTGATATCCGATTCCGGTTGCTTTTGCAATATGAAAAAGACATTGCGGGCCAGAATCCGCAAAAGAATCGGGGTTTTCGCAATATTCTTTCAATTTTTTGACAACCATCTGATGAGTTGTAAATGTCGTTTGTTTCGGAGGAGGACTCTTTTCTGCTTCAATGACAACTTCGTTCATTATAATCACCGTATGGTATTACATACTTGGTATATTTAAACATATCGTTTCTATGACGTAGGAGGTTCTTTTGGAGGGCAGAAGCTCTCCAATTCCAGAAACACATTCCATGCGTAATATCTTTTGATTGGGGTTAGAGCCCCATTCTGTACTTCAACAAACTTGAGCAACCCATATTTAATAAGGTACTCAAGCCAATATTCCACTGAACTGATATGAATTTTCTTCCCTATTTCGTACGCATTAAGCCCGGGTTCATTGCATATTTTTTCTAAAATAAGCTGCGCGGTTGCCGGCATATATTGCACACGTTGTTCCTCGCTAAGTTTTAGTATTTCAACATTTTCGTTCCAAGTCGAAATAATGAGCCCGAATATTGTGTCGGCGTCGTCAATGTCTTTGCGCATACAACGCACTTCTGGGCGGTGTTCCACTATACTGTTGTATTTGGATATACCATCAATCAGACATAGTATATGATGATGGCTTCTTCCGGCATATACCTCTTGTAAGAGGTCGTCCGGAAGAATATCTTTGTATTTGTTAAATATACCCTGTTCAACATCTTCCGGAATATCAACTGTAAAAGAATTAAGATACTCGTAAACTTTTTTGAAATCGTTTGAGGGAACTGGGTAAACTTCATTTGCGCTCAAACGTCCTATAGCCGCCTTATTTTTCGCGATAAATTCTAAATGAGATTTAGTCTGCACATACCAAAGAAACCTGCTCATGAACTGTCTGGGAAGCTCACGCGCGCAATCTGAAAGAGTTGCGAGTCTGGAACCTTCTGGGTTCGTACAGAACATAAATTTCGCGCGAGCTTGCGCATAAACTACAGAATGTTTCCCAGAGCCAAGAGATACTTTCTTGTGCTCGAGAATAGAAGTCATTAGCGCAGTATCTTCTCCCAATCGGTTATGTTTTTTCGAACTTCTAAGAAATCCGGAGAAAAATTCATCACCCGCGCCGACATTCCTTTGCCGGATTAGATACCCCGGTTCAACATTTGCTTGCCCGTACGAAGGCATAAGCGAAAGAGTTGTTGCCGATGTGCCGTCCCATCTATTTTCTCCCATTGCGTATTCTACGATTGAAGTCAGAGATTGCGTTTTCGCGGAACCGGTCGGTCCTATCCAAAACAGATGAAGGGGGTAATCCGAAAATTTGCCAGAAAACAACCAAGCGAGCACAAGTTTTTCAAAGAATTGTGGGTGCCTGCCCTTTCCAAAAACCATAGACGCGAGTTTCTCGTGCTCCCACTCGCGCGTGATTTCCTTGAATTCTTTTTCATCTATTTTCTTTAGGTCCGATACCGCATCTGTGGAAAATATTACAGAAAGATTCGTAAGAGTTGTTGCAGTCGTGCCTACTCTAATTTCATCGGGTAATTTCACGAGCATCCCTCCAAGAGTGCAGTGCCCCTCCGGGAGAATATCACGAGAGAGCACCATATATGTTTGTTTGTTGTCTCCGACGAAGCTAAACATATAGAAATCTTCCGAGTAATCGATCATATTTTTGCGGGTGTTTTTTTCTCCAAAAAGCCGAATATAAAGATTTGGCCTCCCATGCCCATCCATCGCGTAGTCTAAGGATACAAGAACAACAGACTGTTTTTTATCACTGTTGCGCAGTAATATTTCCCCGGTTGTTTCAAAATTTCGAGAGATTAAAAATGGAAAGCAATAGCGATTTTCAATGATTTCTTCTTGAGATTCTTCGAATCTTTCTCTAATCGCCGCGCGGATTATTTCTTTTGCTTCATCATAGTCTATTTTCATATCTTCAATATAAATTAATTGCTTGCGATTGTCTTGCAGTCTCTCCATCAGAGCTTTGTAAACATCCATGTCCGGTTGAATAAGCCGGTCTTGCTGACCTGTATTGAGTTTTATTCCCATGATGTAGCAATATTTTATTGCGCGCGACAAATCTACCGAATGAGTTTCTTGCGCATTTTTAAGATAAGGAATAAGCCGTCCCCATTTTTTCTCATCTACAAAAGTCTGGATTGTCTCCTGCATTTCTGAAATTTGAAGTGCTGATAACAGTTGATTTTTCTGAGCAGCAAATCTAAGAGCAGGAGTGACGATATTGAGAATATACTCAGAGGACACTGACATATTTTTTTACCCCCTCTACATTGCAAAAGTCTTTCCATACCTCATTCGTTCCACTAGGGATTCTTCTTCTTTCAAAACGCAGTTTTCCTTGCAATTCTTTCGCATATCTTAGCTTTAATTGCTGTGGATTTAGAGTAGAAGGAATATTTTTCTGACGATAAATCCAATAAAAATATTCTTTTATGTTCGCGGCGACTATTTCTTTTTTTGTGTGTTGGGTTGTTTCCGGATTTCTAAGGTAACAAAGCTCGACCATAAAGCATTTTCTAACCAAGAGAGCTCTGGGATTCTGCAGATAAAAAGAATCGGCATCCACAAAATTCACCTTTACTTTTTAGATTTCTTCCCGATTCCGATGTAACTTCCGTGCTTTCCTTCGTCACATTTGAGGACCAAAACATCTTCTCCACTTATAAGTTTTTCCGAGGTGGTATTCAGATAATCCAAAAGTTCCGCGCCAAGGCGAACTCTTATGCAGGTATTGTCCAGGACAAGCCCCTTTCCCTCAAAGCCCAATGTTATTATATCCCCAGCGGCGACCATATTATCACTACTCCTTAGATTTCGTTATGTATCACTAAGTATAGTGATAAAGGTATATAAGGCTTTGCCTAATCCGAAGAAGAAAATAAAAAATTAGAACGCCTAATTGGCGTCAATAACAAAATACGGGGTATCTGGTTTGTTTGGTGTTCCGTCGTACAAAACGAGCCTTATGAAGTTTGTTGTCTCGTTTAGTGCATATGCAAGAGAATCATTTGTGAGATTCGCGATCACTGTGCTGCCGTTTACCCAAGAAACTCCGTCAGGGCTAACCTGATAATATGCCGAGAAGTTTACGTTCGAAATGTTTGAATTCACAACGTAAAGTGTTCTTGCCGAGGTAAATCTTACATCAACCGCGCTCGTATTCCAAGTCACGTTCGGTATAATTTGGCTTTTTCCGTTTGTCTGCATCCCATTGAAGACGTCTGTCTCTCCGTACGGGACCGTGGAAAGGAATTTCCCGCTTTTATTATTTTGTCGGGCGACGATTGCGTTCGATGCGCGATCAGTTGTTATTCTCCTTAGAGTCGTGCAAACCATCGTGCTGTTCGCTTGAGGAGGAATTAATCTTCCTCCGCTAATACTGTAATTAAGCGCTTGGAAAGTATTTTCCGAGGTGGTATTGATTGTTGCATTCATGCACGACGTAAGATTTACCGCCGTAGTAATAAACTCTAAATGCGCGTTTGCATACGAATACAAGCCACTGCCGTTTACTTTGTAGAGAGTTGATCCGTTCAAGTACCAAAGTTCGGCCCAACTAGTGTTTCCAGTTGTGTTTATCGTCGAAAGAGTTTGGTCTGCAAGGATTTGCACATAAGCGGTTCCATTTCTATATGTGCTGTTGTAATTGCTCGAATTTGAAAGAGTCAGCGGCATCGTAAGATTTCCACTTACCATCGTCACATTCACGAGATTTGTGAAATTCGCGCATGGATTGTACCTGACCATATATCTTATCGAAGTATTTGTGATATTCCTATTCGTCGCGTCGGATGAGAAAATCGCATATGTTGTTGAGTTGAGATTACTTTGTGAAATGCTGATTACCTGCGGGCTCGTGTTTGAAAGAATTGTCGAATAGCTCCCAATCGTCATAGTGATTTGCGGAGCAAACGTGTATGTCAAATTGACTCGTGTTATATTCGTTCCATTTGCGCTTGAATTGAATAGTATAGAAGTGATTGTCGTTAGATTCGTCTGATCAAAAGTAAAGGTGTCCGGGCTGGAATTTGTGAGATTCACAATATATTTTCCTACCGTAAGATTTGTCAGAACAGACGCATCGCTCTCGTATTCTACCGTCAAAGTTGCATTGAATTGCGAGCTATTTATCCAATGCGGATTAAGGGTAAGATTCACTGATGTATTCGCATTCGTCATATTCGGAGATGCGGTTGATGTGTTGGATCCATTTCCAATAAAAGAGACTCCATAAGTGAAGTTGTAATTAGATGGCATGACTTTGTTTTCAAGATAATAAATCTGTGAAGAATTAGCATTTGCGACTGCAGTCGTATTTGTCGCTGTTGTATTCACGTCTGTAGTATTTGCATACATATTGTATCCGTTAGACGAGAATCCGCTCGCTGCAAAGTAAAGAGTCTGGTTAGAAAGCTCCGGCATTGCGCTCAAATTGTAAACGTAATTTGACCGGTTGAGATATAAAGTTTCTCTCAGATACGAACCAGACGAATTTGTGCACGCGATAGTGACATTTGTCTTAAAATCTGCGTCTGAACCATAAAGAGAAATCGTATCTGCGCTTGAAGGTTGTGAAATTAATCCATTACCTGGGATTTCAAACGCTGTGGAAATCGCGCGAGAATTTATTGCTCCGGTGGATGGTACAGGAGGCGCGCCTATTCCTAGGCACCCAAAAAGTAAGCAAAGACATAGCACAAACGAGATAATGACTGCATTTTTCACATGACCACCTTTCAACCGGTTGATTGATGGTACAATTAAGATAGGGAAAGACATTTAAGATGCTTGCGCGGGCGCCATCTTTCGCGCGCAGGAATCGACACCCTCTTTCTGGGTTCTTCTTCAATCGGAGAAGGAGCCTCCCCCCAAAACTGATACTCGCAATTAAAATTCGAACACATCCACCCGCGCTGCATTAAAGTTTCTTTTCCTGCAATGCAGGCCTGCACAAGCGCGATATCTGTCTTTGGGGGTATTCTCGTGGCTCCCACGAGATAACTATTGCAATTTGGGCATTTCATTGTTCCACCTTTCTTCTTACATAACCGCCCAATTCCAAGCATTTTGGGCATATATGTTTGTTGTCTATACAAATACCTCCATCAATTTCTAGATGGCCCCCAGGAGTAAAATTCTGTCTTTCTTTTTGCGAATAAGAAGAGAAAATAGATTCCCCACAATCCACACACTGTGGTTCCGATTCCCAACATTTTGAACAGATCATAAATACTCGACCTTTCTTTTGCCGTACTCCGAGCACCCCGAAACGGCACACGGCGCAGTAGCCGCAATCGACAACGCGGGTGACGAGGAAGCCGCCGTAGCCGCGGGCGACAAGCCCTACATAATCTCTATCCTGCCATCTGGATAAATACAATGCCTTTGGATTAGATTCGCTGGATGGCTTCCCATTTGGGATTCCGTCTTCTCCTACTTCATACCAGCCATCTTCTAAAGGGAAATAAATTGTTTTTTCTTCTTGGTCAGGATGCTTGATTATTGCTTCTTGCGCATGTGCTTTGTATTTTATTCTTGTGCCAGAACGGGCGGGTAGGCAGTCTTTATATTTTTCACGTAAAGACTTGTCTGCGACAACTTGATTAAGCTCTACAATGCTTAGCAGAGTGTTGTTTTCTGCTAAAGCTATTGTTGCATTATAGTCTATTCTGTTTTCCCAAGTTGCTAGTTTTATGATTTCTATATTTTTTTCCATTCATTTCACCCATTTTTGTATGTTCTAAAATTCAAATTGTATGTGCAAGCGCGGCAGGCACATATTCGCCTTTCAATCTTTGCGAACGGGACAGTTGATGTGCAGTCAATAACAGTCACTTCTATTTGGCACACAACATGTTTCAATTTTTTATTACAGATATTACATTTCACTATCTCAAATTTCAAACTTAATGCCTGTTCTGCTTCATCTTTTGTGCAACTTGTATGGATACCGTTTGTTAATTTTATTTGCAATAGGATTCTTTCTTCTAAATCTAAAATTCTTCGTGGTGTAGGTATCACAACAACTTCAACCTTTTCTGTTCTGTGCAATACGGCAATTATCCCCGGTAAAAATGTAGGTAAACTCATCATTGTATCCTCTCCATCCTAATTCTCCAACTGTCCTTAAGCGGGCCCCAAGTTTTTTCGTTTAGTTTAAATGCTTCTACGAGTTCATCATAAGTGTCAAAGCCTTCTAATTTTGCTTCTTGTTCAAGCATTTTTTTTGTTTGGTGCATATTTGCATAGTAAGGCATCCGACGAGTATTGAACCAATCTTTATGCCACATCCCGCTTGTGATTTCGTAGAGGACGGGCTTGAAAGTGTTTGTAGATGCTCCCACGCCTTTCAAGATTAATTCGCTTGAGGAAATGCAGGTTTTTGTTTCCTTGATTTGCTCTTTGACTTTATCAGAATAAACTGTATTTGGTGGAGCTGCAAGCAAAGCTACCGCCATATATCGGTCTATCTGGTGATGCTGAGAATATTCTTTCCCACATCTGCACAACGCCCCACCGCATCTCTTTTTCTGGATGCAGATTTTCTTTCCGATTGCGTATTTGGCGGGGGTGAAAGAATGCCCCAAGATAAGTTCAACTAAATTTATATATTTTTTTTCTTCACTCGTTTGAGGAGGTATAAACTTTTCTGCATCTAAATGTTGCCGATAAGTCTGCCCGCAAACACATAAATCCTCATGCTCAATCTTCCGTCTTGTTACAACCTTTGCACCTTTTGGCAGGCTTGCCATCCACTCTGCTTTGTTTAAGCCATCTTCATTAATTGATGCGAACACCATTGTTTTCATAGTTTTGCCCCCATCGACTTCTTGCGCATTATAACTCCTCAATAAATTTCACCCTCTCGTATTCGTATATCAGGTCTTTTAAGTCTTTGATGTTTATTCTTGCAACCCAGCGTGTCGTGTTTACATTTTCTATCAAACCGATTGACAGTCAATATTCCAACTCTGCATTCCCTGTGTTTGAGCCCAAAACAATTTCAAGGTCTTTGGTTTCCTTGAAAAAATCATGTTGCTTTATTATTTTTCTAATTTGCACCATTTATTGCCACCTCCGAAATTCGTTTGTCAAGTATATTTAGGCATTCCTTTGCAACTATCGCCTTGAACGTCCCAACATACATAACTTTCTGCCCAAGCAGGAGGTCAGGCTCCTCCTTGAAAATATCGCGCATGACCGCTATCACAAGGAACTTCATAAGCCCACGAGAAAGGGTTTGTCCTCCCTGAATTAGAAGCTCATCTATTTTCTTGTTGATGCGCGCCGGAGTTGCGCAAGCCTGCGCAATCTTTACGGTTTCGGTCGTATCCTGCTTGTTGCCTCCGAACACAGCTCGGTTCAATTCCTTAAAGTCCTCTCGAACGAGCTTGCCAAACATCTGCTTGCCGTAGATATTCTGCCGACTATAATTCTTCAAAACAATCCCTTCTGGCTTGCCATCGTAATATGCAGATTTGATATTAAGCAGTTCGGTTAGTTTTTCCTCAGTGAGTTCCTTTGCAGTGAATATTCCGACTAGGGCAATACAGGGCAAGCCTATTCTTGCAAACTCTACCTCCTTCGCATGTCTGCCGAAAAATTGTGGCGTTTTCCCGAACGCTCCTGTTTTTGGCAAAATATCCAATCCAATCGCAAGCGGTATTCCCTTTCCGTAATTTACGGAATGCTTTTGCATCCACTCAACATAATATACAAGGTTCGAGTCAAGCGGCTCCTTGATTTGCTCTAATGCCCATTTGCGCATTGCCGTAAAGGTTTTCTCATCACCATCACTGGTTAAATCTCTGTTTCGACTTCCAGTATGGAGGTTTCCCCCTTCAATCCAAATTGAGCCGTTTCCCCCATCGACCTTTTCCTCAACGACAATTACATCGGTATTGTTGGCAAGCATGGTTTCGTTTTCAGGATGCCCCACTCTCTCAATATCTCTGTATTTCAGCATGTTCTCAGTCCTCCTTAACAACCACTTTCAATCTTACGCCATAGGTATATGTAAAAATCCCTTTAGCATAACTCAAATCAGCAAAGCTCAAATTAGCAGAACTCAAATTAGCAGAACTCAAATTAGCAGAACTCAAATCAGCAGAACTCAAATTAGCAGAACTCAAATTAGCAGAACTCAAATTAGCAGAACTCAAATTAGCAGAACTCAAATTAGCAGAACTCAAATCAGCAGAACGCAAATTAGCAGAACTCAAATCAGCAAAGCTCAAATTAGCAGAACTCAAATTAGCAGAACTCAAATTAGCAGAACTCAAATCAGCAAAGCTCAAATTAGCAGAACTCAAATTAGCAGAACTCAAATTAGCAGAACTCAAATCAGCAAAGCTCAAATTCTTGAGTATTGCTTTTAATCTTGAACTAAATTCTGTTGTCCATTTGAAGTCTAATTCAAAGTCTAATCTGCTTACACTTTCGTTTTTCTTTACTCTTTCAAGAAAATTTCCTAATGTTAGTTTTTTCTTTTTCATCTTTCTCAGTCCTCCTCAATAAACTCAATCCAGTTTTTATCTATTCCATTTTTGTTTAGTTTGATAATTACAAAATATTCAGATTTCACTCCTTTTTCATGCAATCCTTTCCTGCTGCCGATGCTGCATGTTCGCGCAATCTATCAAATTCCCAGATATCATTTGCATCTATGGTATTCTTTGCTGCTCTTCCATCTGGAGGAGTGAATATTTCTTTTATGCGAATATCTGGGCCACCATCTACTTTTTCTATTTGCAAATCGAGAAACCTATCAACTTCATAACAATTATTTAAAAATAAAATGTATTTGCTATAAAGTTCAAGTTGTGTTTTTTCCTGTTTGGACATCAATATTCCAACTGGAGTGAAACCCATCTTTATAGCACCATCAACTAATTTTTGATAAAACTGTATTATTGATTGAATATCGATTTTTTTCATAACTTCTTCTTCAGTTGTGGGTATCACCTCAAAAATTTCTCCTTCGCCATAACCATTCGCAATAGCAGCTTTTTTTGTCTCAAAGACAATAACATCTGAGCCATCCACTTTGCTATACCCTTCATAGGGAATATCGTCTTGTCTAATTATCACATAAACCATAATCCTCACCTATTTATTTTGTTTTACATGTGCATTCCCACAACATTCTAGTTTCCCTGGGGCTTCTTTTGCGCTTCACTTCTTGCCAAGTAAATCACCATTCTCGTGGATGTTGCCGATGACCTCAAGCACCATGGCCATATTGAGGAAGCCGTTGCACTCATTGTTAAGTCCAGTCATCCGATATTGGCAGTTGCCCACGTCCCACGATATTATAGACATGCCCGTAAAGGTTTCCTTCACGATGTCGCCCTCGTAAATATCTTTACCGAGGCGATCTTTTAGTCCAGTGAATTGCTCCATTATATCTCCATTCATAGTTGCTGCCATACAGCACTCGTTCGGCCCGAGATTATCTGAGAAATCGGCTGTCAATGCCCCCAATGTACCCATCATTTTCCAACTAAAAAATGACGTTACTAGTTTAGACATCACTGCGCCAATCCCATCATCACGGTACCCGACTGTTTGACCTTGATAATACATTTTCTTTTCTGAGATATTCCACGCTCTGAATTTTATTTCTCTACTCATAGAAACGCCCCAATCAAAATTCCTATTAAAAGAAGACTCGAACCGATTGTAATTTCAATGACTTGCCATGTTTCATTCTTTATTTTTTCCGCTCGGGCACGTCTTTCATTTATTTGATTTTCTTCATCTTTTAGCTCGCATTCTACGCATTTAGAAGAGAATGGATAAAGTTTCCCACATGTGGTGCAATGCCTATGGTTCTCGAGTTCCATTTTCAGATTTCTAATTCTTTCACCCATACTACAAAATTCTCGATTAATATCAGACAACATTAGACGTTCATTTTTAGTTAATTTTATTTTTTCATTTTTCATATAATCACCTGAAAATATCTTTGATTCTTTCTATAATTTTTTTATCCCAATACTTCCCACCCCACAGGAATCTTGCGTAATGTTGTCCTTTATGCCCGCGAGGAAGGTATTTGCCCGGGCGGATTATCAAGGTATTTGTCGTTACCTCTCATGGCTCCGCCCGGGCACTTTAGCACTTGTGCCATGAGCATAAATCTACGTTTCCGAGCCCCCCACTTTATCCATTGCTTTCTGAATCCAACACCCACACCTGGGGCAACGCTTAACCGTATCCGGTCGCGGGCGCCCACGCTCGTCGCACTTGCGCGAGTTCCATTCGTAGCCACACGATTTTCTTGGGCACTTGTTTGTGTAATGCGTCAAGTATTTCACCTTCTTATTTTTTTTATTTTTAAATTTTTTACATAATGATATAATAGATGTTGTAATAGGAATGAGAAAGTATATAAGGCTTTTGTTGCCACAATTATTTATGCCAAAATGACGAGGTACCCGTTTTTTGAGATCCACATATCGCGCCGTGGAAATGACTCTATGGGAATATGGAAAAGTTGAACGGATTGGCATCAAGTTATAAAGATTGCTAAAAATTATTATTAACGAGAAGAGAATTGATTTTGACGCTTGCACCTGCAAGAAAATATTTTGCAGGAAAAGAGGATTTGATAGAAGAGGTAAAAAAAGCAAGGGATAACTGATTTTACTACAAAAAGCTTCAAGCTTCGCAGGCCGGTTGTATCAAGCAAAGATTAAATAGGGTTGGCATATGAGAAGAAAGATATGCAGATGAGAAGAATTATTTTTGCAGGCCTCGCGGCGTCAAGTGTTTTGAAATCGGGCCTGGATGGAGCGATGGCGGTCAAGATGGCATGGGAGCGAGAACGCCTCAAGATTGAGGGGTTCCCCGGGCGCGCGGAAAAAATAGAAAAGATTTTAGATGCAGATTTTGAAATAAAAGAAGGAGAAAAAGAGGTAGAATACAAACTAAGAGTTTAGGCTATTTTGTATTTGTGGGCAGGAAAGGATTAAACGAATCCCGCCGCCACTTTTTCGGATATATTGCGCACGAATCCATTGTTTTTGTGCAAACCTTTGAAAACGCACGCGCCATGTTTTTTGTTCGTTCTGATTTTCTACGCCGAGAAGAAAATATATTTCGGTGCTCTCGGTCGGACCGCGAGCTCTAAGAATATTTAAGATTTTTTCACAAAAGAGTTGGTCTTTTTGGAAATTTTGTATTCTGCGCCGCGCGCGAAATTCCTCTAATGTTGGAACCTTTCTAGCCCACCATTTCGCGCCATAGATTTGTGTGATGCGCCCACTTTCTCTCTGATATCTCACATAATACACCTCACATTATTTTTCATGTCAGTTGTCAGTTTTTTTTGATTTACTTTAATTTGATTTAGGGATTGGTTGCCCTAGGATTTTTGCATAATATTTCTTTTTAATTCTGAAATAACTGCGTTCTCCGTTGCCAGTGAGTTCTTTGAAGCGCATTATTGCGCCCGACGTGGTAGGTTCTTGCTCGGCTTCTATGAATGCTTGCATTTGTTCGTCATATTGCAAGATACTCCTCGCCGTTTCTTTCCAATTTTGAGGATTTTGAAGCATGAGTTGATAGAGCTTTTGAATCGTGCGGTATGAAAAGTCTTGGAGCGCTTGGGGGTTGTGGTCTAGAAGAAAAGTGAGAGCCTCGCGCCTCTGCTCTTGCGTCGTATTTTTGTAGTTTAGTCTTGAAAAGTTTGCGATTAAATTCGCTTTTTCGTGATAAGTCAGACGTATTTCATAGTAGAGCGAGCGGCTAATCATCGCACGCATCATGAGATTGTTCGGGATTTCGTTTGCGATAAAGATGCACCCAGCACTGAGTTGAAATTCGCACGGAGCAGTGCGCGCTTTGCTCGTCGTATTATATTGCATTTTCCGAATTCCCGTCGGGTTGCTCGTCGCTGATTTAAAGAATGAGAGAATCGTGCTGTTTTTATACGCGCTGTCTATGTCGTCAAAGACTATTATTTTTTTGTCTTTGTGTTCAAACATGAAATTGTAGATGCCCAACGGGGTAGTGTATCCGTTGAAGATTACCCAATCTTTTCCGTGCACGAGCTGTGCCTCGCGCATTGCTTCATAAATTGTGTGCGTCTTGCCTATCCCGATTTCGTCAGATACGACGAAGAGAGAGGGGGAGAATCCACCTGCGACGTTTTGAATTAGCACTTTCATAGTTTGCGAGTGCTTGCTCGCGCCTGCTTCTGCTCCTTCGCTCGCGTCCTGCGCGAGCGCGAGCTTGTCTATTGCTTCGCGCTCTTGCGCTTGGAATTGCTGTATGTAATCTTGTTGTGCCTGCCTGTTTTGCACCTCTGCCTGTAATTCCTGCGTCTGTAATTGTGCGAGTTGCTCGCTCATCGCGATTGGATGTTTTGATTTAAGTATTGTTTTATTTTCTGCGAGTGTGAGAGAATGGTCAAAGTTAGCAGAGATATCTTCCAACTGTGCATCTATTCCTAACGACGTTAGATAAGCGATTGCCCACATCGCAAACTTTTTAGGGACGCCCGATTTTTCAAGATATTTTAAGTGTTCTTCGTCCATTTTCTCCCTCTATCTTTTTCTTTCTTAGTTTTCCTCAGTTTTCCTCTATGCCGCGCCATGTTTTACCCGAGCGGTTGAGTGCGGATTCGGGCAAAAACTGGCGCGTGAGCACGGAATTTAAGAAAAATTGTAAATTTTCTCCAAGATTGCCACAAGCCCAAATATTCCCATTCCGGTCGCGACGCCGAATAAAAATATCAGCACGCCTTTCGCGGCGGTCATAATTGAGTCTGCGTCGATTCGGATCAGAATTTCTTGCCCATCCTCGCTTATTTCGCTCGTCATTTTCCTCAGTCCTCCTCTATTCTTCTTTTATTTTTTCTACTGATTGCCGCACTGCTTGGATTGCTTTTTCTAGCTGTCCTTGCATATCAGAATACGCATCCTCCGCGCCTTCCTCGTATTTTGTTGCAGGATACGGCGCGAATTCGCGGCTGTTTTTGTCGCGTTCAAGCCTCGCGTATGCCTCCAGTTTGATTAGTTTTTCAAGAGCGGTTTCTACCATTTCAATCAACCTCTTCTTTCAAGTTTTCCAGTTTCACGAATCCGCTCGCCTGCCCGCTTGGGGTGGGCGTGTATTTGTTGCCCGTCGCATACATAAAACACGCCTTCGCGAAACAACTTTTTATTTCTTTTTGCGTTAGGTCGGGATGCGCGTGCTCAAGTAGAGTTTGGAAAAGAAGAAGAAGGTCAGATTTCATTAGCCCTGCGTCATCCTTGCCGCCCGGGAGTTCTGCACTTGCTATTGCAAGCGCTGGCTCGCGCGGGCTCCTTACCAAACTAAAATACCAGCTCTTTTGTTCTTTTTCTTCTTTGCCCTCTATGTCCTCTTTATCTTGTGTGTGCGTCATACTTCGGCCTCCGTTCCTCTAATATATACCGCGTTCGCTTTTGCGTACGTTTGCCATGTGCTTTTTCCCACGCTCCGCCCGCCCGCGAGGGCGGCGTATAGGAATACGTTGCTTAGTTTTTGTGTTTCTTGCATTTTTCTCATCTCCGTCTGTGCATATTCTCTTTCATATTATCCTATCCTTATATCTCATTAGATATCAATACAGCAATGTTTATAAAGATATGTTTGAGGAGAAACGCTCTAATCAGAAAGAATTATGTGGCGGGCAGGGTGTTGTGTGTAAATATAAATGAGAGTATAGGAAAGAGAATGCTAATCTAAGAGATTGCACCCTTCCCTTAACCAGCTGTATTGTTGCAAACTGTGGGGGTATTTCTCTGTGAGAGAATGTCGGATGTGGCAGATAGATATGTGATTATTTCTACAATTCACTTTTATAATATGACCTCCCCCCCCTTGCAAATATATCAAAACATCACACACACAAATCATATCATATCTATCTATCATATCTATCATTATATTCTTTTTAAATAAAGTATTCCCTAATTCTTTATAAAGAGTTAGTTTAACATTTAATTCCCCTTCTTCCCAATAAATATATTTATAAAGGTATTTGTGTGTTGTGGGTTGTGTGTTTGTGTGTGGGTGGAGGGGACGGGGGGCATGAGTGGGAAAAAGGTGGGAAGATAGTGGTCAGTACCCCAAAAAATTTTTGGGACTAAAAAAATCTAAAAAGAATGTAGCAACAAATATAAACATTAGCATCCTTTGAATCACAGGTGAGTACAATGGTAAAATGCGATGAGAAAAACTGTAAGAGAGAAGCAACGAACTTCATCAACGAAGAACCGCAAAAGAAAGAAGATTCCGGAAGTAGAAATTTGTGTGATGAGCACGCAGGGAACAAACTCGGAATCCACAATCTCAAGGACCAAAACAAATTTCAGCCGCCATCATGGGGAAGATATGCCGGGCAGACTCCGATAGGCTAAAGAGCGAATGTGATACCTGATGCCTCCAAGACCATCAGAAAACATAGAAAGCAACGATAGGATAGAGCGCGCCATGCGCTCTAAAATAACCAAAGAATCCGCAAAGCAAGGCATCGACGCTCTAAAAACTTTAATGGCAAATCGCACATGCTGTAAATATTGTGGGAAATCGCAAAAAGACACAATAATGTTCGTAGTAATCTTCGCAGGAAGCTCCATTGGTCTTTCCTGTAAAGATTGTGCAAAAACATATATCCTATAAAGAGTGAAAAACAACAAGAGTGAAACCATGAGAAAAATAAAATGCGCATCAATCCGATTCCGCTTATCTTTAGAAGAGAAACAAGAATTTGGCAAGATTTGTGCAGAATCAAAAACAACTCCATCAAAAGCTCTTAGACAGTACATCAGAGAGATGATAGGGTACAACAACAAAATCAAAGAGGTAGATGAACACGCCAAATAATACTTACAAAGGAAAACCAATCAAATATTTCCTCATAGATAGACTAGCGGCAGGATACGATAAAAAAGTCGTCTGCAGCATGTTTCGTCATTTCTTTGAAATACCCGACAGCGACGACGAAATCCTTAAAATCATCAAAGATTCCGAAGAAGAGATTGAAACAAGAAGACTGGAAATAATAAAAGAAATAGACGAAAAAGACTTGACCTCGATTATCCTTCGCCATATAAACAAATTAGATTACGCAGCAAATGGAACAGAAGATGTCAAAGACCTCACAACAATAGCCACCGGCATATCAAACTTGGTCTCGCTGGTAAAACCAAAACAAGTTCAGACAAATATCCAGAAAACTGTTACAACAAACAACTATGTCCAGATAAACGCAACATTCATCAATGATTTGGAAAAAGATGGCATCATAAAAATAATCGACGCAGAACGTTTTGGCAAATTATTTGGAGGAGCCCCTTCGTCAATATCTCCTTCAAGTGATATCAGCCTATTGCCAAAATCGTGCGAAATCGATTTGAGCGGCGTTGAGGTAATAGACGCCCCTCCAAAAAAAGAAGTAGTAAAGAAAGAAAACATGGATGAGGAAGAATATGATGGAATCGGCGCCTTCCTCTGAAACTCTCCCTCCACATATTCTTCTCGCGGCGCAGAATGATTTTTCCTATTTCTGTAGGTATGTCACAAAACAACCTTTCGGGAAAGTGCATGAGAAAATCGCGCAACAAATTCTTGGAGAAAAAAGGAACACGATGGTAGAAATGGCCCGAGGTCATTTCAAAACATGGATGTTCTCCAAAAACTTCCCTCTCTGGTTAATGTGGCGCCAATCTGAAAAACCCCTCATGATAGGGCTTGAAACTTCCAACATGCCGCAAACGCAATATATTCTTTCCGAATTAATCGCGTCTGAAATTGAACATAATCCTATTCTCGCAGAGCGCCTTCTCCCAAATGATTTATACCGCGCAACATGGAGTGCGCGCCATCTGAAAACAAAAAATGGGCACCAAGTAATCGCCCAACCTTTCGGGAGAAAAGGATTTCACTATGATTGGCTCATCTCGGACGATTTGCAGCAAGAAAGCGAATCTGGCTCCGGACTCTCAATCTCTGCCATAAAAAGAACATTCTGGTCGTCCTCGTGGCCAATGACTCAAACTCGCCAGGGGCATCATCTCGTTATCGGCACTCCTATCTCTCTCGACGACTTTTATTCGGAATTCGAAAATAAGCCGGCATGGAATGTTATGAAATTCCCAGTAGTTGTGATGGACGAAAACAAGAACTGGCTTGCCCCGCAGTTCCCCGAACACCCTGCTTTTTCATCACTTGAAAAAATACTAGAGCTTAAAGCAAACACTCCTATCTGGTCATTCATGTCTGAATATATGCTGGATCCTATTGGAGATGGCACTGTTGTTTTTTCATCCGACCTAATAGACTATTCGATGAAAATGACATATCCATCTGTTGCACCATCAGATGAATTAGCTTCGCAATATTACGCAGGATGGGATGTCGCTCTCTCTGATAAGCAGTCTGCAGACTTCTCCGCGATTACTATTGTAAAACGTACCCCGGGTGTGCCTCTTCGCGTTGTTGCGAAATGGAGAGGGAAAGCCAACGAAGAAGAACAATTTGAGATTATGCGTGGATTCCACAAATCTTTTACTGTCTCAAAATTAGTTATTGAGCAAAAAGGGCTCAGTTATGCTATGGCAGAAAAAGCCTCCAAAGATTATACGCTCGCGCACTCTATTGAAAAATTTGATACGAACCATAATTCCAAAAACAAACTTATCGGAGATCTTCGTTTGGTCATGCAAAATAAAATGCTTGGTTTAGACGGAGATAAAGAAATTGCGCGCGAGTTGAGCTCTTTTGGATTAGTTACTAAAGAAGGTCAGCAGACATTCCGCGCGTTGTCCGGGCATGACGATCTCGTCATGTCTCTCTCTATGGCAGTTTATGCCGCCGGAGGATATCTTCCAAAGAATAAACCAACTGCTCAATTTTACATGGTGTGATTATGGACTACAGAATCCCAAATTTAAATGCAAGAAACGAAAAAGGAAAAATAATCAAACGGTGTGTAATATGCACCCGCCCGGGAGAATGGCATTTCCCGGACGGAAGTTTATGCACAGAATGCGCGATCAAATCAGGAATGCTTGGAAAGTAGTTTAAATCCTTGCTCACAAGAGTAGAGTTGATTACATGGCATCGAAAAAGAAAAAAATCGTTTTAGAGAAGAAAATTGAGAATTGGGCACGTTTTAGCAAGCTTTTTGGAGGATTTTTCGCTTTTTTAGCGAAATTGAGAGATTTCCTTTACAACCCCGCGAACCAAATCCAGCTCAAAATAGATCCGAATGCAAAACCTCTCCCTTCCTATTTTGATATGATTATGACCTGGATCTGCCACACCTGTTTTAATGGATTTTTCATTTGGTTTGTAATTTATTTCCTCACTCCCTATCAGATTAGTATTGCTCTTGTTTTCCCGATCGGCGTCGCGCGATTCCTCGCGCTCGATCTCATGGAAGAATTTATCTATAAGCCGGCCACTCGCGTATCTAGAGCGTTTGGAGCGAGCGCCCCAAAGCGGTGATTTGAATGGTCATGGATGATTTTGTAAAGCAAACATACAACAAAATCTCGCTCGCGCAACTTTATGTTGGAACGCAAGCCGGATTTCCATTTGGCATGTTTGATATTAAGCCATTGATGAATCAGCCAAATATTTGGGGTCCGCAGCCGCTTACTGTAGTAACCCGCCCGCAAGAGTTTGCAAATTATTTGGAGTGGTTCAAAAAAACACCAGAAGTGATGTCTTTAGTGGCGTGTCTTGTCACGGATATTCTTTCTGATGGTTGGTATTTTGAAAATAAGTTGAAAGCAAAGCGCGAGCGCGCGGAAGCTTTCATGCTTTCCAATAATGCTCAGGCTCAACTTGAAGGCTGGCTCTACGATTTTCTTATTTTGGGAAATGGATTTTTGTTTAAAGGAAAAATGACAAAAGCTCGCACAAAAGAATTGAAGGATCTTTTCCTCAAAAGTAGAGGATTCCAGAAAAAATCTTTCGTCCCCGAACTCCTGAGTGGTTCAGACGAAGAAGGAAGCGCGGAGCGACGCTTGCAATATATCCCCGCGAGCACGATGAATATCACTCCATCGGATAGATTTGCGAGCCAACTCATATACACACAACGAGTGGGCGCATTCATATCAAAATTCGATGAGGACGAAGTGATCCACATCAAAGACTTGAATATAAACGGAGAACTATGGGGTATTCCGCGCTTCAAAGCTATAATCGCCGAAGTCACTCTCTTAGGAATTCTCAAGGATTACTACGGGCACGAATTAGACAATTACGGAGTACCTCCGGGAATGTTCGCGTTCCCGGACGAGCAACCAAATTCTCCGAATGTCCAGGCAGCAATAGCAATGTTGGAAGCTGGCAAGAAACCTGAAAACAAGAATAGAGTCCCTGTAATTTCGGGTAATCTCGAATACACTCAATTCGATCGCTTAAAAGACATGGAATTTAAGAATCTCGCGGATTTCCTTATCAGAATAATTGCGATGGCATGGCAAGTCCCTCCATCTCGATGGGGCGGGTCCGGAGGGCAACGTGGGGAAGAGACAGTTCTTTCTAATCAGGCGTACGAGCGCAACATCGCGCATATCCGAGCAAAAATAGAGAGCGTTCTAAACAGTCAGTTATTTATTCCAGAATTCGGAGTTGAGATGCACTTTCATACTTCCCACATGGAAGATGAAGTAAGAGTTGCGCAGTCCGAAAAAATCCGCACAGATATCGCAGAGCAACGTCTCCGTCTCGGACTATGGAACAAAGATTCTGCCGGAAGATTCCTCAATATCCAGCCAGAAGAAATGAACGACAAAATAGATCCGGGAGATCCACAAATGACTATGGAAACTCAACAAAGTCAATACAATCAGGTAGATGCCGATAACTCTACTCTAAAATCTTCTGCATCTGAGCGAGTGAATCGTTTAAAGAATACTCGCAACAAAACAGCAGCTTCGACGGTGCGAGCGACGGACAAAAACGACCATACAAAAAGGCAAACATAGCGATAGCCTTAAATTCCCTTCGCTATTATTAATGGAACATGCCAAAGGAGTTTCAAGACATAAAAGCCAGCCTTAAAAAAGCGCACCCGAGTTGGGCGGCTGAAAAAGTAGAGGAAATGGCGTCTGCAACTTTTTCAAAAATATTTGGTACAAATCCTCAACATGCGCACAAACTTGAGGAAAGTGGCGGATGGGTAGCATACAAGGACAAGCGCAAGCATGAATATGCGCGCGAGCCAGATCACGAATCTTCAAAGGAAATGTCGTTTGAAGAAGAGATAGAAAAAGAAAAAAAAGAGCACCCGTCGTTTTCTCTGGAGCAAGTAAAGCAAATCGTATTAGATCACCGAAAAGAAAAGAAAGAATGCGTCGTAGAGGAATTCGTTCCTGGATTCGCTTTCAAAGAAGTTGATGGAGAATATTATGTAGAGGGATTCCTTTCTGATCCGACAGTTGATCTTGGAAAAGATATTGTAGAAGATCAGCAACGTCTTGTTGAACAGATAAATCACGGAGACGCTATTTCAGGAAAACTCTCTTTCCGGCATGATTGGCTAAAGCTAAAAGATCCTCACGGAGAAGCTAGTCCAACTCCATTCGGTTCGATGGTCGGGAAAGCCGAACTTAGAAAAAATCCACTGTCCGGAAACATGGCTGCATACGCAAAATTCAAACTCAACAAGAAATATCCGAATTTCGAAGATAAAAAATACGAAATCGAGCAAGGGCATGTTGGCGGGTTTTCTATCGAATATGATCCTCTTCCGGGCGGAACCGAAGATGTGATAATCGGAGGAGTAAAAGTCCGAAAGCTCAACAATTACCGATATCTTGGAACTGGTGTTGCTGCTCGTCCGATGCATCCAAACGCTGTAATTACAGGATTCTATGCTAAGGAATATGAGATGCTTGATGATTTCGCAGGAAAAGGAGATCCGACTCTTCCGCCCGGGCACTCGAATTTTGGCTCTTATGATCCAAATTCGTCAACTGCCGCAAAAATCTACGGAGAACTTGAACAATTTAAATTGGATCATGAAGCGCAATTCCACAAGCTTAAAATATCTTACCCAGATTACTCTGACAATCAAATCATGGCTATGGTAAAACGCAGTCATGAATTGGTAGAATCGTCAACAAAGCTGACGGCAGATGCTGCGCAGCGACAACACGGAGGGATGAGTATGTCGAAAGAGGAAGAGTTGCAAGCGCAGCTCGATGCTTCAGTGAAAGAACTCACCGAAACAAAAGCAAAACTTGCAAAGAAAGATGAGGAAGAGAAAGAAGAGAAGAAAATGACTAAAGAAGTCATAGAATCTCTCGCATCTCTGAAAGCACAATTCAAAGAGGCGCAAGCGCGTTCTGGTTCTGGATCTGTTCTTAATCCGGAAGGAGCTAATGGCGAAAGTGCCGGAATGAAGGAATCCGAAAAATTCGCTACAAAGATGGGCGAATTCAAGGAAATGCAATCCAAAGTGCATCTATCTGCACTTGACCTAGGAGCTCAAAATGGGAAGGAACTCTTCTCAAGAGCAGAGGAACTTGTCCGAATGAACGGCGGTATCTTCAAAATATAAGGTGAGCACATGACGTACAGTTCAAAAGCAACCGGAGTCCTCTTGTCTACATCGGACACGAGAGCAACGCTACAGGACATTTATGATCCGATCCTTCGCGATTCGCAGAACAATGCTGCAACGTTCTACAATATCTTGAGGCAGGAACCAAACATTGGTGACTACGCGAGATGGGTAATTCGTTCGGCAAGAAATTCCACAGTTGGGTCCGGAAGTGAATATCCTGACGTGAGCTCTGGAAGAGAAGAGCGTGTCAAAGTTGGCACACCCATAAAGAAAAACTATGGGTTCATCGAAGTCTCAGATTTCGAGATTCGCGCATACGAGTCTGCGGGGATTTTCCCAGAGTCTATCTTCACCCAGGAAGTGCAGTTAGGCGCAATGGATGTTCTCGCTGCAGGATTGAATTCTGTTACTGCAAAATCTGGTGTTGATTATCAACTTTTCAGAGACGGAACAGGCAACAACAGTTTGGACATGCTCGGGCTCTCCGCGTGGGTGGACGATGGCACAAACAACGGTGCAGTCGGTACAATCGCCGGAGTAACTCGATCGTCCGCAACAACCTATATGAATGCCGGGCTTATTAACACGACAACCGCGTCTATTTCTGACAGCGTTCTTCGTGCAATGGAAGCTCAAGCAATCATAAACGGCTCTAGGCTTGATCAGTTGATTTGGGTAACCACACCTGCTCTAAAGAATTCGATTCTCAACCTCATGACACCAGCACAGCGCTATGTCACAACTGAGGCCAAATTCGGATTCAGGCACATGACTGACCTTCCTGCATACGATGATATTCCTATTTATGTGGATCGTCACGCAGAATCCGGGAAAGTCTATTTGCTTGATATGAGCACAAACGCTATCCGCCAACTCCAACCGCTCCACTACGAGGACATGGCAAAAACTGCCACATCCCGCAAGGGCAAGCTCGCCATCTACGCCGAGATGGTTTGCTACAATCCGAACAAAAACTATGTGGCGACAAACAAGTCTTAGACTTGGGATGTGAGAAATATGCCAGACATAACTTCAACATGTGAAATTTGGTTCGGCGCCTCTCCAGAGGGCGGCGCCGTGCGCGGGTACATCGAAACCCCGGCAACTGCAGACAACGCAGACACAATCGTCGTGGACATATCTGCATACGGTGGACGCTTGAAAGGAATTACAGCGTACCGGCACTCCACAACTGATTCGATAATAGTCGCAGATGATGCTCCAACCACAGCAGTGGCGTCCGGAGTATTGACGATTACTATCGGAGGCTCGACCGCGAACAAAAAGAGAGTTTTCGAAGTGTTGGTGAAATAGATGGTCGGAACTTTCACAGCAACCTATGTGAAAAGTATTCCTATCTGCGCTGACACAGTCGAGATAGTATACACTTATGTGTGCGCGGGAGGCAGCACTGGAGGAGCAATTTCCTCTTCTGCCTACCTGAGCTATGTAGATGTTGCTCTCGCAAGTCACGCGGTATCTGCAAATGGTCTGCAGATACAGGAAAACTACAACGCTGGAACATCTAATGGTGACATCACCATTACTTGTACTGCCAACGAAACCGGAAGTATCCGGATTCTTGGTAGGCCCAGACGTGTCTAAACCCCTTTGTTTTTTTAAGCCAGGCTTCGCGGCTTTGTAGCGGGGCACCCCTATTGGTGTTTTTATGACATTGCCGGTTGCAGAATTCAAAGTATACACAGGCGCTTCGGGCGCAACTGAATCTCCTACGGGCGGTGCGACAAATATAAATCTAATGAACACTGATGCGTATGACACAACAGGTTCGATGTTTCAAACAAGTTTAATTCCTATTCCAGTCTCCGGAACAAGTTATTCTTACGAAAGAATATTTCGTTTGAAAGTAACGGGAATTTTCAATCTAATAGACAACATAAAAGTTTGGAAAAGCACTGGAGATCTTTCAGATTCGCATCTTGTTATTGCGGCAGCAGTTTCAACAACTGCGTCAACTCCAGTAAAAACCGCGAGTGCTATTGCAACAACAACTATTCCTGTAACCGAGGGGACTGCTCTGGACGCAACTCCATCCGGGGGAATAACTGCAAGTCCAGGCTATACAAAATATGTTTATCTTCAACTCCAGGTTCCCACAACTGTTACAGTTTTTGGGCAGGTCGGAGTGCACACGATTGCAGTTCAGTATGATATTACTTAGGGGATTGGATGATAGAAACGAAATTTAGAGCTATCCTTGATTGCGGGGCTACGTTTGAAACAGATACTCTCACTATTTTTAATATGCTTGTGAAAACAGGGATAAAAATAAATTATTATGTAGTGTCAAACAAGTTTTTTGAGATATATCTCTATCCGGATCATTATATTTACGATGGGAAAATGAGCCAGAAGTTTATTTGCTCAGAAAAATCTATCCCGCGTCTAATATTGAGATGTCTTGAAAAAGTGTCTATCGGGGTTTTAAATCCTCCTGCATCATCAGTATCACATTCATATGTTCTTGGGTGGAAATCCCCCGGTTCAAATGACGGTTATGAAGTAACCATCTCGGCGTAGATGGTATAAAGTTGGAGGGATAAACATGACAGCAACAGTAACGTTTTATGACTACACCGGTTCCGGTGCGACTACAGAAACGGAGTTTTATACAGGGCCGTTTACAAGTCTGATGAGTACGGATGCGCACGAAGCTGGAACAACTTATCAGTCTAATCCAATCACTGTTCCAGGTTCATCGAGCGCGTATTCATATGAGAGAATCATTCGCGCGAAATGGACTTCGACATACAACACTATCTCCGCAGTATTGTTTTGGAAGAGCGCGGGAACTCTTTCAGATGCAGCACTTATTATCAACGCGGGAACGAGCGCGTCAAAAGCAACTCCAGTAGTCACAGCATCATCAGTTGCAACTTCGGCTATCCCCACAACATCTGGAACTGCACTCTCTGTTTCAGTCTCCGGAGCAACTCCAAACACTGTCTCGGATTACATCTATCTCCAACTTGTTGTGCCGAGTACAGTTACAACTCCTGGAGATATCGGAACGCAAACCTGTACGCTCCAATACGACGAGCAGTAGAAGAAATCAAAAACACGGCGCAATACAATGCGCCTAATAAAACTCAATACAATGGGTGATTTGAATGGTAAATTATGAACTGACCTTTGCAGATGGATATAAAACAACGAGTATGACTCTTTGTGATTCTGTAAAAATGCTGCGTTCTGCAGAAATGTCATACAATATGCGCGAGATTCTTCTAAATTTTTCAAAACGTCTAAATGAAAAAAATCTAGAGATTGAACTTCCGAAACCCGAATCATTAGATCTCTGCGCGATGGACATGCAAGTTGATGGAAATTCTCTCATAAAAATTGATTTGAAAGCTGGGACCATCACTCGGGCTGATGGGCAAATTGTATGGGCAGATAAAAATAAAAATAACCGACGTTTTGTTCTATTTGAAAAAGTATATCGAGACATTCAACTTACTCAAGATAAGGCAACATCTGATCCGAAAAAGGTGCTCCGCTTCCCGGTAATTGGGATGCAATGGACTTCGCCACAAGATATGAAAAATCACAAAGTCTGCATTTTATTTGACAAGTATCTTAAAAACATCGAGCTTTTTGAAGATGAGGATCCTTATGTAGAACTTCTTCGAGGGAAAGATTCCGCCGGCGCGCTTCAAGTATATTATTCTTTATCCGCTAAGGAGGGGTATGAAGATGGACGGTAGAATAGCCGTTGGATCGGTTTTGCTTGCCGGAATAATAGTCGCGCTTATTTATGCGAATATACCAGATGGAGAGCACGCGAACCTCGTGGTGGAATCTGCAAAATTTGACAACATTATATGCTCTAAAAAAATATGTTTTTCAAATTCGGCAATTTACAATGATATTTATATTGAGGAAAACCAAACAAAAATGCGCCCTTGCTATCGTCTATTCATAGATAAAAATATTCCTACAAAAAAAATAGAAAAGGATATGCTAAGTTTTAGCGAGCAAACAAATATCACCAACATTACAAATTATCCGATTTCATATGAGCGCTTCAATTTTACGTCAACTTTTGATGAGAACGGAGAAGAAAACACAACAATCACTCAAGAATTTGTAAATATCACAATTCGGCCAGAGGCAAATATTTCTCAGGGAGAAAATCTTGTCTGCTTTGTGATGGGGTGGGATATCGATTCCTTTTGCTTTGAGTTTGACGGGGAGATTTTATGCTAAGAAAACTTTTCTTTCTCCTAATCATTGTTGGATTTTCACAGGCGATAAATGTAGATAATTGTGGCACTCTATCAACCGCGAATGGGGCGTATGCTCTCACAACAAGCCCTGCAATTAATTCCTCTACTTGTTTCACTGTTTCGGCGCAGAACATCACCTTGAACTGCGCAGGATACACAATAACCGGAAGCAATACCTCAAGCACCTACGGAGTCTATTCCTCCCAATTCAACACAACAATTCAAAACTGCAAAATAAACAGCTTCCAATACCAAATCTATTTCAACAAGGCAACAAACGGAACAATTCAAAACAATTCCATCACTGCAAACTATGCCGGCGGGCGAGGAATGTATATTCTTACCAGCAACTATACCAAGGTTTTCAACAACACGATAAACGCAAGCGGCAATCTTACCTATGCCTTCAATTTCCAAACATCTGCCAACTTCAATCTGTTTGCAAATAATACAATCTTTATTGAATCAAGTATTAACAATATAATCGGAATTTGGGTAGGCAACGGCTGTCTAAACAACACAATTCAAAACAACACTGTTTCGGGTGGGAATGGTACGTTGTTAGATTATCCAACAGTCGGTATCAATAATTTGTGCAATTATAATGTATTTGAAGGAAACAACATTACCTCGTCTGCCGCTTACCCCGTGTCAATCAGCACCAACACCGCGGCATATAACACTACCTTTGCAAACAACACAATCACTGCTATAGGTACCGGCATCTGTATTCCTGTTGTCGGCACCTCTGCAATTCTTTACAACAACACCATTAATGCAAATGGCACTGCGATAAACATCACTGCTCCAAACATAACAATTGATTGCGCCGGCGCAAGAATGTATGGCAACAATTCATCTTCAACTTACGGTGTATATTCAAACCAGACAAACACCACCGTGAAAAATTGCATAATAAATAATTATTCAACGGGCGTGTACTTTTCCGGCGGGACTTCCGGCTTAATTCAAAACAACACGATAAACAATACTCTTGCAGGCTCCGGAAGCAGTGGCATAAGAGCAGACACGAACAATGCCCGCATTTTATTCAATAATGTTTCTTCGGATTATTATACAATTAGAACTGCATCAGATTTTCTTGTAATTGCAAACAATACTGCAACTGCACTCACTTATGGTTCACTGGCACTTTCAGGTGGAAGTGCAAACGCCTTGGTTGAAAACAATACATTCACCACCAAGAATGTCATGATTGACTTATATATGGGAATCAACCACTTTGTCCAAAAAAACACGTTTATAGGAACTCGATCCGGCGGCACAGGTATTTATGTCCGTGGAGCCACGGTTCTTAATGGTGCGACAAATAACTCTTTCATAAACAACACGATTAACATGTCGCTTGGCACTGCATTTTACTTTGATTCAAATGCAACCAGCTCTTATGTCTATTACAATAACATAACTGGCACAATATGGTCTAACAGCTTAAATTCAACCAACTATTTCAACACAACCGGCGCCGGTAACATTTACTATTTTGCAAACGGCACTCCAAGCTGGAATGTGTTTAATATCACTACAACCGGAGTGAATTGGGCGGATGGAGGGGCAGATTGGCCATTCAATGCAACGACAGTCGGAGGAAACTGGTCGGGTTTGGGGCAGGATTGGCATCCTTGGTTGGTTCCGTATGTAGGGTTGGTGTGCGAATTTCAACCTCCAATAACTTCATTTGTGTTCCATCCGGAATTTGGAACCGGTGTTTCGGCGATGCTAGTTTATCCAGTAAATCAGACTTCTCCAAACGGAACGTATAGGTGCATAAATAATGGTTCTGGGCCCGGAACGTTTTCGGCAAGACTAAATGATACTCTTACAAATGTAAGTATGGTCGCCTCGTGCGATTATTTTTCAACTACAAAAATTGTCCTAGGAGCAACCGATCAGTCATTGTGTTCCGTTGCCGCGTGGCAACAGAAGAATATTTCTTTCTATAGAAATTACACCAATATATCGACTACAGAACACAAGAGCATAAAATTGCTTCTAAACATTAGTTGATAACATGCCAACCGCGAGGGAAGACGAAATAATAGACATCTGGTCTCGCCAGAGTGTCTTTACTGTTATTTCCCGCATAAAAATCTCTGAGAAGAAATCAGACTTTACTTTAAGTTCGAGGATAAAAAAAACTTCTCCGGAAACATTTACTTTGAATGGAAGAGTCAAAAAAATCAGCCTGCCAACTTTTACTTTTAGTTCAAGAGTGCTGGAGAATATAGATAAGACATTCACATCAAATTCAAGAGTAAAGATAATCGGGGAAATTCAGACATTCACATTCAAATCGATTATATCGATAAGATCTAAACCAGTGTTTACTCTCAAATCTAGGATAAAAAAAACTTCCCCGGAAACATTCGAATTTAATTCCAGAATAAAGAGTTTGGAAACGGCAGATTTTGAATTAAATGCCGACATAAAAAATACGGGGCAAACTACATTTGCACTCAAGTCCAGAATAAAAAAATTAATTCCGCTCACGTTCACTCTAAAATCAAGAGTTCGTATATCTCTCCAAAGTGATTTCACTTTCAATTCCACAGTGAATTATAAAATAAAAGCAACTTTTTCTCTCAACGGAAGAGTTCTGAAAACAAAATATTTGGCATATAATCTGAACGGAAGGGTTCACAAATCGGCATATGCCGTATTTACATTCAATGGAAAAATTAGCAACATCCGGATTAAAATTTTTACATTCAATGCGAGAATGCTTAGACATATTTCAAAAGGTTTTACTTTCAATGCGGCGATATCTACGCAGTATTCGCGTTTGACTGCTGGGTTGCACGGAGTAGAACAACTTAAAAGAATTGGCGCGAAGCTAAGTTCAGTAAGCACAACAAATAGAGCAATATCTTCGAGGTTGGTCTAATGTCTGCACAAAAAATTCTCATTCTTCTGTTTTTTGCATTACTTGCATTCGGGTGCACCAACCCCAATATAGAAGATTCCCAACCTATTATGCAAAAGATCCCAGGCTCTAACTACGGAACTGGAGGAGTTGAGTACACAATCTTGGACGGTGGAATAAATTACACAATTCATGTTTTCACTACGAACGGAACTTTGAATATAACCTCGCAGATAGAAAATGCATCTGTGTTAGTTATTGCAGGAGGAGGATCCGGAAGTGCTGGAGAATGTGCCGTTTCATCTTACGGAGGGGCGGGAGGAGCTGGAGGATATAGGTATTTTGAAAATTATACAATTCCAGAAGGAAATTACAGTGTTACTGTAGGTTTGGGAGGAGCAAGAGGCCCGACTATTCCGTGTGGCTATTATTCAAACAAAGGACAGAATTCTGTATTTTGGAACATCACATCGACAGGAGGCGGAGGAGGAGAATATCAATCTTGTGGGTGGAGTGGTTGTGCAGATGGTGGCTCTGGTGGTGGGCAGCAGGGAACTGGCCCGGCTCCATACACTCAACCTGGCGCCGGAACTCTCGGGCAGGGTTGGAACGGAGGTAATGGGAGTGCAGGTAATCAGGCAGGAGGAGGAGGAGGCGCTGGAGGGAACGGTTCAACATGCACTAGAGGAAATGGAATAAACAATTCCATAAACGGAAGTGTGGTTCTTTACGCGCAAGGTGGCTATGGTTGCAACGGAGGAGTTGTTGACGGAATAAACGGAACCGGAGGAGGAGGAGGACAGGGGTCTGGTTCAATTTGGGAAGGAGGGGCGGGAGGGTCGGGTATAGTTATCGTAAGGTATGTGACAACACCATCTACCCATCCAAGTTTAAATTGTACTTTCTCATCAAATGTAACTAAGATATCTTTCAAACCATTTTTCGGAGTAAATAATACCGCGTCATTAGTTTATCCGGTAAATCAGACGGACCCGGGAGGAGTTTTGACATGCACAAATAACGGTACCGCATCTGGCACTGTTCAGGCGAAACTTAATGACACCTATGATTTTGTAGATGAAGTTGCTTCGTGCGATTATTTTTCAACACAAGCAGTGCTTCTGAATTCATCTTTGAAAGATATCTGTTCAATCACTGTAAATTCAACAAAAAATATTTCATTATATAGAAATTACACAAATAAAACCGGAATGGTTGTGAAAAATGTGGCGGTAAATATTTCAGTTAGGTGAAGTTAAATGCCTTCGTCGTACGAATACCCACAGGAAGATGTCTTAACATCTCAGTCAGTATTCACCCTAAATTCCCGCATAAAAATCTCCGAGAAGAAATCAGACTTTACTTTAAGTTCGAGGATAAAAATATCAACTCCGTCAGATTTCACATTCAGCGCGAGAATTCTTAAAACAAAAATTCCAACGTTTACTCTAAAGTCAAGAATAAAAAATACCGGCTCGTCAGATTTTACACTCGTTGGCAGAACAAAAATAGTGTTTGCGCCTACTTTTACTCTGGACGGAAGAGTATTAAGACATACACAGAGTGCGTTTAGTCTAAATTCGTCTGTAAAAGGTACAGTCTCGCTCAATTTTACATTCAAATCAAGAATAAAAATAGAATTCTCTTCTGACTTTACGGCAAACTCTAGGATAAAAATTGCGGCTAAAGAAGAAGTTCTTACTTTCAATTCAAGAATAAAAACTGATGCAAAAACAATAACGTTTACATTCAAATCAAGAATAAAAATAGAATTCTCTTCTGACTTTACGGCAAACTCTAGGATAAAAATTGCGGCTAAAGAAGAAGTTCTTACTTTCAATTCAAGAATAAAAACTGATGCAAAAACAA
>JBAZJN010000007.1:0-42716 GCA_041651295.1 Patescibacteria group bacterium
AAGAATGGTAATTTCATTTCGTTCATCTTTTGACAGATGGCTAAATCTACTTTTTTTTCATCATTTTATCTTTTTAAAAATCTCTACTTTTTATTCTAAAGTGTTCGGATTCAAATGCGAATCTAGGGACACGATTGGAATGGTGAATACGATGACCCATCTGCCGACCCTTGCCGAGATCATGGCGATGTTCATTCGTTTCGAGTTGGTCTACGGCTGGACCAGCCCCAACCCCGAGGTTGACCAGGACGGGAACAAGTTCAGTATCACCGCTGTCGAGGACGACTGGTCGTTCCGAGACCGGTGGCGCAGTGGCAGCTTCGTCGAGGAGGGCTGGGCGTACGGACATACGGCTCTGAGCTACAAGAACACTGACCTGATCGTGATCCAGTTTCAGGGTTACTACACCGAAGACGCGGTCCAGCGGGTAGTGATACCAGCGATCAACCGGACTTATCAGGCCGGGATTTTCTACGGCGGACGCGGGATGTCCTTCGACACAGACAACCTGCTGTACGAGAACGAGGTGTCCGGTATCAGTTACAGCCCGCACGGTGAGTTCTTTGATGCGTTCGAAGGCGACCCCCGAGACGCCAGACGCATCATCGACTTCCACGGTCGAGAGCATGTCAAGGATTACTCGGGCGGATTCCCTGGGGTGGAGATCGGCTTCCACAAGTACCAGGGCGGGCTGCTGGTGCCCGAGTCGCTGATCAGGGCATGAGAACTCCGACCAGCCCCAAAGAACCACAACGAGCGGGCCCATGACTGGGCGCCGCTCGCTTTTTATTCTATTTGATGAGATCCATTCGACTCGCTTCGCTCGCTCAGGATGACACTATGTGTCACTTTTTCTTCCGCCGGAATTTGTCCAGGAATCCGTAAACCTTTTCAAACCTGTTTGTTCCGGTACGGGTTGCCTCAATTTCTTTCTTATGTTGGTCTCTTACCTGTCTGTCAACCGAACGCAGGGCGTTGGCAAAAGCCTTCATTATATTGTTCTTCTTTTCTTCTACATGAATGTTGTAGTGCTCACTCCGAACATCAATCTTGACAGTCCCCGTCACCCCATCTTTATTTGGTCCCGAGTCGTCGATCAAATGAACTTCGATATTGACCGGCGATTCGTGTTTTAAATATTTTTTTAATCTACCAATTTTTTTCTCAATGTCAGATTTTTGTCGGGCGGTGATGATAACATCCTTCGCAACGACTGAAATTTGCACTTTTGCCTCCTAGCTATTAATAATTACTTCTTTTTAATCTCTTTAAATGGAAGCCACTTGTGCAGAATTTCCGGAATTTTGATGCTGCCATCTTTTTGCTGCCCGTTTTCCATAATAGCAATTAGCATCCGTCCGATGGCAATAGCTGTTCCGTTTAATGTGTGCAGTGTTGCAACTTTGCCGTCCTTGTCGCGATAGCGGATGTTGAGACGACGTGCTTGAAAGTCTGTGCAATTTGAACAAGAGTGTGTCTCTCTATACTGCTCCTGGCCTGGCATCCAAGTTTCTAAGTCATATTTTTTAGCTGCTGGAGAACCTAAATCGCCGGCGCAAATATCAATGACTTGATATGGCAGCCCCAGTCCTGAAACAATTTTTTCTTCAAGTAATACAAGATATTCGTGTTCTTTAACCGAGTCTTTTGGCTGACAAAAAGAAAACATTTCAACTTTGTCAAATTGATGGGCTCGCAAAATACCGCGGACATCTTTGCCGTGGCTGCCGGCCTCTCGGCGAAAGCAGCTGGAAAAACCGGTATATCTCAAAGGGAGCTTTTTTACATCGATAATTTCACCAGTATGATATCCGGCAAGAGGCTGTTCGGATGTTCCGGCCAAAAACAGGTCATCTTGAGTCTTGTAAATCTCATCCTCACCGGCCGGCAAATATCCAGCGCCCGTCATGGCTTCGCGATTTAGAAGTATCGGGACGATCATTGGCACAAATTTTTCTGCAGTTAAAACTTCCATCGCGTACTGAACCAAAGCAAACTCAAGCTGAACTAGCTCATTTTTCAGAAAGTAGAAACGTGAGCCGGAAATTTTTCCTGCTCGTTCAATATCAATAAGATCCAGTTTTTCACCAAGTTCTACATGATCAAGTGGTTTAAATGAAAATTTTGGAGTCTCACCGACAGTCCGGTTGACTTTATTATCCTTGTCGGAGGCGCCGTCAATCACATCATCTTGTGGTGGATTGGGGATTTGTAGCATAATTTCCGTAAATTCAGTTTGTGCAGCATCGGCCTCCGGTTTCAAATCTTTGACTTTCGCCGATGAGACAGAAGCCTGATTGATGGCATCAATTTTTTGCTGGCCATGAAGCCCGGCAATATCTTTAGATGATTTATTAAGCTCGGATTGTGCCCGTTCCAGTTCCGACAACACTCGGCGGCGGTTGCGGTCGATTAAAATTACCTCATCAACCAGCGCCGGATCAGCGCCCTTGCGGGCGATAACCTTTTTAATTTCCTCCGGCTTTGTGCGGATAAGTTCTATATCTAACATTGTATCTCCTTAAATTGGTCTAATATCTAATTGCTCTAATTGACCTAAATAATGTCTAATTTGGAAATTTTGATATTGGATATTTTTTAGAAATTAGATTAATTAGGTTAATTAGAAATTTACTTGTCTTCTGGTTTCATAAATGGGAAAAGTAATATTTCACGCAGCGTTTTTGACCCGGTAAGTAGCATAACTATTCTATCGATTCCCATACCCCAACCGGCTGTTGGTGGCATACCGTATTCTAGCGCTTTGATAAAATCTTCGTCGTATGGATGCTTCTCGCCGTCTTCCTTCCTTTCAACCTGTTCTTCAAAACGAAGTTTCTGGTCAACCGGATCATTTAGCTCTGAGAATGCGTTGACAACTTCCAAGCCACCAAGAATCAGCTGGAAGCGCTCAACGGTTTTCTCGTCCTTTCTTTTAGCTAATGGCGAAATATCTACAGGGTGGTCAATGACAAAAGTTGGGCGGATAGTTTTTCTCACGGCCGCTTTGAAGGCTTCGTCAGTATTTTTACCGCCAGTCATTTCACTAAATGTAATTCGCGGAAATGCTTCTCCAAAATCTACCTTTTCACCGGGCGCCGCCCCAGAGGGGCTCTGCCCCGGCGTGGCAATTTCAATGTCGAGCCTGCCGAATACTTCCTTGACCAAGTTGCGCATCAACTCTTCGGTGAACTCCATCAATTCGTTGTAATCAGTATATGCCCAATAAAATTCTAGGTTGGTGAACTCCGGATTGTGGGTGGCGTCGACCCCTTCGTTTCGGAAGCAGCGAGCGAATTCAAAGACTTTCTCAAAACCTCCGACAATAAGTCGTTTAAGATAAAGCTCGGGGGCGATTCGCATAAAAACATCTCGGTCATAGGCATTGTAGTGAGTAATAAATGGTTTGGCTACCGCGCCGCCGGCAATCGGCTGAAGCGTTGGTGTGTCTACCTCTATGAAATCATTTTTGACTAAGAAATTCCTGATAGATGCAATAATTTTTGACCGGGCATAAAACAGGTCCTTTACCTTAGGATTAACAATTAGGTCAACGTAGCGCTGGCGATAACGAGTTTCCAGATCAGTCAGCCCGTGCCATTTTTCCGGAAGTGGGCGAAGCGACTTTGTGAGAAGTTTAAACAATAAAACCTCGAGTGTATATTCGCCAGCCTTGGTTATGAACAATTTACCGGCAACTTGGATAAAATCACCGACGTCGAGTAGATCGAGAAGTTTAAAATCCTCCGGCAAATTATCAGATTTAAATAGTAACTGGAGCTTCCCGGATTCATCAACCAGGTCGGCAAAGATAATTGCGCCATGACCGCGCATCGCCGTTAGCCGTCCGGTAAGTTTTAATTCCTCGCCACCGGCGACAAACTCGTCTTTAGCCGACAAAACTTTCTCGACAATGTAATTGCGATCAGATTTAGCTGGGTAGCAATCAATTCCAAACTCTTCGAGTTTGGCTCTTTTATCTTTCCTTGATTTGATTAAATCTTCTTCAGTTTTTCCCAATTGGTTCATAATATTGTAGTGTCTAGCCACAGATTTTTACCACAGATTTAAACCGATATTTAAAACTGTCTGATAATCCGTGCCTATCTGTGGCGTTGATCTGCGGTTATACACTTCCTTATCTGTTTTTAATGTAGCAAAAATCTTCTCAAAATCAAACCCATTGAAATTTTATTACTTATTTGCTAATCTCCACTTACCATCCACAGGGAGAACGGTCATGCTCTATCTAGCTATTGGGTTGGGTGTTCTCAGCGTCGTGCTTTGGTTCTTCGTCGGTTTCTGCCCGTCAAGCCAAGGAGCTTTCGAACGACGGACAAGGACGGAGTGCCTGGTCGCTCAACTAGTGCTGATCGTGCCAAACATCGTCATCATCAGGGGTTGGGATCTTCATATTCCCACCGGATACTACATTGGCTATACCATTGCAGCGATCATCGCTATCGCCACTGGGTTGCTCTGGCCAAACGACTAGGCCCACCACCGGGAGCCGACCTGACGTTGTCCGTCAGGTTTTTTAATTGCATTTTTTCCGTCATTGCGAGGAGAAACGACGAAGCAATCTGTTTAATAGAGATTGCCGCGCCTTTCGTTTCACTCAATGGCTCGCAATGACAAAACGGGCTAGTATCGAATATCATATCTCGGTTTGCCGAAGGGGATGCGATCGGGGGCAGAATCGCGGGCTGCAAAAACCGAAGCCGGGTGGATGAAACCAACACCGAAATCATCATCAATTTTGTCCATAGCCTCGGAAATTTTACGGGATTTTTCAATTTCCGGCAAAATTGATATTTGGGTTGTTTTTGATGATGTTAGGCTGAAGGCTGAAACCGAAACATAACTTGGGTTTTGTTGCCATTGGCAATCGCGCAACATTTCGAAGGTGTTGGATATAAAACTGCGGGTGTCGGAAAAAGGGGAGACTCTCCTGCTTTTTTTGAAACTAGGTCCGTCATAAAAAGAAACTGCAACAAAAATTCCGCCGGCTAAAAAACCGTGGGCGCGCAATCGGGAAGCGGCTTTATAAATTAGTTTTTTTAACACCGCCTTAGCTCCGAGAGGAGTGCGATGCTCTGGCGCCAGAACATGGCTGTGACCGATAGTTTTGGTCGATGTCGCATAATCATCAACCTCATATCCACGCAAGCGATAATACCAAAGTCGTCCGCCATGGTTTAGTATTGATCGCAATCGTGGAATGTCCGCATGGTAGAAGTCTAGGGGAGAGCTAACTCCCGATTTTAGAAGCCGGAATTCAAGTACATGATTTATTCCGGTAATATCGAGTAACTTTATATCACCATAAAACTCTTCCAAATCTTTTAATTGAATAATAGTTAGCCCGTCTGGTTTTTTGCGCTCCCCCGCCATTTTGGCCAAAAACCGATTCGGCCCAATTCCAACCGAACAAGTTAGTGCGTCGCCAACATCCGAACGGATCTTGTCCTTTATCGCCTGCCCCAGTTTTTCTGCGGCGGCATGATTTTGCTCATGTGAAACTAAATTGATATTGAACTCGTCAACCGAAAGTACCTGATAATGTGGCGTAAAACTTTCGATAACTTTTCTTATTTCTTTGTGGTAGATCATGTAAAGCGCCGGCCGGGCTTCAATAATTTTGATATTTTTATATAACCTCCTCGCCTCTTTGACCAAGCAGCCGGTTTTTATGCCGAGATTTTTAGCCTCCCGCGAAGCAGCGATAATGCAGCCGGAGCCGCCAATGTATGGCGCAACACCCAAAGGCAGGCCGCGAAGAGGCGGCTGAACTTGCTGCTCGACAGAGGCAAAAAAAGAGTTCATATCTAAAAATAATGTCTGAAAATCCTTCGGTTTGCTGGCAATACTCATAATAAAAAATTAAGAAACCAGAATTAAGAATGACTAATAAATTCTTTAATGACTAAATATACAAATTTATTTATTTCATTTGGACTTTATTCATTTATTCGTCATTAATCATTCGGACTTCGTCATTGATTGCATTAATATTATAGAACAAAAACCGAACAAATCAAATTAACAATAAAAAATGAGGCTGGGCTAACCATACCTCTGAATACTCAGCCAACGACTTTCGTCCTGGCGTTTGCCAGAGATGCTGTGCGCCATCGGTGCAAGGTACCGATTGGATCTCCCATTCCGACGCTGACTGCGGCATCAGCCGCTTCGACTTCTTCCCGAGACACCCGTCGAGAAATGACTTTCTTCCCAGGCTCATAATGCCCAAGAACAGTCACCCTAACTGCCATAATGATCACCTCGCAATAAATTATATCAAAAAAACCACCCATTTTCAGAGCGGATTTTTTTATGTCATTCCCGATCTAGTCGGGAATCTACTATTTGTGGATCCCCGTCTTTACGGGGATGACGCTTACGCTATTTTTTTAATCTCGAATTTCATTTCCCCTGCTGGGGTTTCAACTTCAACTTTGTCCCCGACTTTATGACCCATAATTGCCTTGGCGATTGGCGAAGAAACCGAAATTTTACCCGTTAAAGGGTCTGCTTCAGTGGCACCAACAATCTCGTAGTTTTCGTCGCCATCGCTTGATTTCAATATGACCTGCGAACCAATTTCAACCACACCTGTCCCGGAGTGTTTGTCGGCCATTCTGGCATGAGAAAGCTTATATTCAATCTCGGCAATTTTACCAGCAATAAAAGCCTGGCGCTCACGCGCCTGATGATAGTCGGCATTTTCCGAAAGATCACCAAGTTCGCGGGCAGACTTAATAGCTTCCGCGACATCCTTAAGATCCTCACTCTTGAGCTTTGTTAATTCCGCCTCAAGTTTAGCCCTTCCTTCGGTTGTAAGAATAATTTCTTCCATGTCTCCTCATACGAGCATTTCAAGCAACTGCTCTAAAGAAAAAACCCTATAGTGGGTTCAAATTACTGCTTATAATTTTTAATACTCTAATATGATAATCAAGGAAAAAGAAATTGTCAATAGATGATGTCAAAAAGCTATCTCCCAAAATAATATTTCAATATATTATTAGTAATCGGTCCGGCAACTTCGTATCCACCACCACCACCTTCAACTAGGACAACGATTGCAATTTGTGGATTCTCGTATGGAGCATAGGCTTCAAACCAAGCATGAGTTTTCTGATTGTTAAAAAACTGCGCCGTTCCCGTTTTAGCCGCCGAGGAAACAGATAAATCTTGGAGAACTTTTCCGGAACCGGAAATTACACATTGTCGCATTCCCTCTTGCACAACGCGAATATTATCGTCCGAAATAAAACCTTGTCTTTCGATTTTCGGTTCAAAAGTTTTGACTATTTGCCCGTCAGAATTTGTTACTTCTTTAACAATCTGCGGTGTAATTAATTTTCCGCCGTTGGCAACCGCCGACATCGCCTTGACCATTTGCAGCGGAGTGACCAAAAGATCTCCTTGACCAATACCCATGTGATAGGTGTCACCCAAATACCAATTTTCTTTTTTATATTTCTCTTTCCAGTCAGGGCTGGGAACTAAACCTGCAGCTTCATTAGGTAAATCAATACCGGTTTTCGAACCAAAACCGAAAAGCGAAAGATACTTTCCCAGCTTTTCTACTCCAAGCCCTTTAATTTTATCCCAGCCGCCGGCAAGAGCATAAAAAAAGATGTTGTTTGATTCAGCGATTGCACGCTTAACATCAGTTACTCCAGAATGCCACTTCCAGTCAGGAAATTTCCACTGCCCGACCGTTATTTCCGGCGGTGTTTCGATTGAAGTATTTTTATTTATTATTCCTTCCTGCAAACCTGCGGCAGCCATGACAATTTTGATAACCGATCCAGATGGATAAGTCCCAAGCGTTGCTCTATTTAAAAGTGGCAAAGCTTTATCATCTAAAAGTTTCTGATACTCTTCATTATTCAATTCGCCGGAAAATATATTATTGTCATATGATGGTAGTGAAACAAGGCCTAACACCGCCCCGGTATTGGGATTTAGGGCAACCACCACGCCGGAAGTTACATCAACATTCTGTACACTAGCAATACCAGCAGCCAGTTCATTTGTCATTACTTGTTGTAATGGATAATCAATATTCAAAGTTAAGTTGCTCCCCATTTGCGGTGGCCGATTATTAGTGTCAACCAAAGTCCTAACAACCTGGCCTTTTGAATCAACCTCGACCGCCTCAACACCCGGATTGCCGCGAAGATAATTTTGATAAGTTTTTTCAATTCCCATTTTACCCGTATCCTCATTTCTGAGATATTCAGAATTTTCTTTTAGTTCCTGATCAGAAACAAGGCCGGTATAACCCAAAATGTGCGCTAGGCCTGAATCGCTTTTGTATTCCCTTACAGCTCTGGCATCAACAACGACTCCGGGCATGCCAAAAATATTTTCTTCCAGAATTAGGGCATCTTCCCTCGAAAGATCAGATTTTAGCACTACAAGTTCAATTGAGCTGAGACCATTGGCTTCAATTTTTACTTTAATATCCGACTCAGAAAGTCCGGATTTTACCGCTAACTCTTTATAAAAATTTTCGCGATCGGATTTCTTTTTGGGTACGTCTGACGGATAAACCCCGAGAGCAAAACTCGGCTTATTTCTGGCCAGCCAAGTTCCGTTCGCATCGGTTATTATTCCCCTGGTGGACAAAATACTTCTTGGCCGAATACTGTTGCCCAGTGCCAAATCTTGGTTTTTTGAGGCATCCACAACTTGAAGAGTAAATAATTTAACACAAAGAATTATGAACACGGCTAAAATCAAGAATTTTGAAAATGGAAGCCTCTCAGATTTAGTTTCTCTTCTTTCCAGTTTTGATTGACCTTCCAAAACCGGGTCGGTATAGGAAAAATCAGAGTAATTTGAAACCAAGGCTTTACGCTTTTTTTTGTCACCAACTAAATTCGAAAAGTTTCCAAATATGTCCATATTAGAGGTGGGAAATTTTAATTCTTTCCTTCAATATTTGTGGGTTTAGAAAAAAGTAAATTCTGCGGCAAAAATAATAAATTATTATTCCGGCAAAAGCCGTTAATAAACTGCTTAGTATAATATCGGGGCCCAGATTAAAGTTTTTGACCAAAACTAATTGGAAGAATATTTTAAGTAAGTTCGCGAGAGCAAAAATAAAAAAGGAAAAAGTTACTGACGGCCGCGAGATTAATCTTCTATCACTGAAAAAAATATACAGCAGAAAAATCAAAAAATAGGGCAAAATAATATGAACCATCCCGGTAGCTGAGAAAATTGAAATGAATATTGAAGCTGAAATGATATAAATGCCAGCCAGTTTTTTTGAGTCAAAGAATAAAATTAATAAAAGGATTGCCAAAACTAAATCCGGATAACTGCCATAAATTTCGGACGCTGGAATTATTGTTGATTGGAGCAAGGCAAAAACCAAAGCAATAACAACGATGATAATTGGCATCAGACTCCTGAAACCACAAATAAATACTCTAACTTAGAAAAATTTACAGGCGATTTTACCAAAATTGTCTTAAAAATATCTGATTTAGCTCCCATTTCGCTTCCGGCATTGCCGACGAATATTCCTTTCGGCAATCTCCCTCCCAGACCGGAAGTGATTATATTTTCATTAGGATTAACATGAGTATCCAGAGGAATATTTTCCAGCGCCATACCCGAAGCCCCACCACGAAGAACTCCCGTCGTTCTTGAATCCTGCAACATCACCTGAACTATTGAATCTTTACTGGTAACAAGTACGACTTTGCTGGTACTTTTTTCAACCTGATCAACCTTGCCAACAAAAACACCTAATGACATAACCGCCATCCCTTGAGCAACTCCGTCTTCAGCTCCCCGGTTTATCAAAATGGTATTTGAGAGATTGGTCGGATCTAAACCGATTACTTGCGAAAGAATTAATTTGAATTCCGGGTGTGAGCTTTTAAAATCGAGCTGATCTTTAAAAGCGCTGTTTTCTTTTTCAAGTTCTAGAACCCTTGATTTCTCGACTTTTTCATTAATTAACTCTGTTTCAAGCCGCCCGTTTTCACTTCTTAAATCCTTAATTTCAAATAGAAGAGAAAAAGAATTGCCAAATTTGTATCCTCTCGAAACTAATGCTTTACTTATTGGCGAAAATTTTTCAACAATAAAATCCGACAGGCTCTTGCTTACAAGAGTCGGCACCACAAAAAGTGCCAGGACAACTACCGTTATAACCAACCAAATTCTTACCCCACGCTTTTTCATTATTTACCTTTTGAATCTGTTAGGCACCAGAACTTCGGACAGCAAGTCAATATCTTCCAAAACAATTCCGGTCCCACGGACAACACAGGTTAGAGGATCGTCAGCAATATGAACCATCGTTCTGGTTTCGGCGGCAATCAACTTATCCAAACCTCGCAACAAGGCTCCGCCTCCGGCCAAAACGATTCCCTTATCCATTATGTCAGCTAAAAGTTCGGGCGGCGATTCTTCCATTGTTACCTTAACCCCCTCCACAACAGCTGACACAGACTTGGAAATCGCATGACAGACCTGATCAGATGAGACTACAATTTCCTTCGGTAATCCCGTAACCAGGTCGCGGCCTCTCATAGGAGCCTCCAATTTTTCTTTCAGTGGCAAAGCTGATCCAACATCAATTTTTATTGATTCGGCCGTTCTTTCACCGAGAAGTAGATTAAATTCATCCCTGGCATATTGAATAATATCAGCGTTCATCTCATCCCCGGCAATTCTCAAGGACCTTGAAGAAACGATCCCGCCGAGAGAAATGATTGCCACTTCTGTCGTACCACCTCCAATATCAACTATCATATTACCGGATGGATCCTGAATCGGTAATCTGGCCCCAATAGCCGCTGCTATCGGCTCTTCAATAAGGTAGATTTCTCTTGCCCCGGCATTTATTGCACCCTCCTCTACGGCCCTTTTCTCTACTTCGGTTACTCCGTATGGAATTCCAATAACAACTCTCGGATGGGGAAATAATGAGAATTTCTCCCTGTGAACCTTGTCAAAAAAATATTTAAGCATTTGTTCGGTGACCTCAAAATCTGAAATGACACCATCAACCAGCGGCCGGATTGCAATAATATGAGAAGGAGTTCTGCCAACCATCCTTTTTGCCTCCTCGCCGATTGCCAGGATCTCTTTTGTTTTGTTGTTGATGGCAACAACGGATGGCTCGGAAATCACAACACCCTTGCCTTTAACATAAACCAAGGAATTAGCCGTTCCCAAATCAATCCCAATATCATGAGACAGGCGGTTGAAAATAAAATTTAATGGATTTTGCATAATGTCATTCCCGCGCAGGCGGGAATCTAATATTGTTTGACGGCAAAAAAAGAGGCCTCCCTCTCCGTCTTCTTTATTAAGGTAGTTGATCAATGGTTAAAAATCAAGCCGCAGCTGGTAATGCCTCTCCCGCAACAACCTCATCATCTTTAGCAATTTTCTCACTTCGAAGAAATTCAGCAAGTTTCCCCGCAGGGACAAAGCCTTCTCCGGCCATCTGTGTAAGTACTCTGCCGAGTGTCGTTTTTAACGCTTCTCTATTATGCATCGGTTTTATTGACATATTTTGCCGAACAATCTTCCCGCCCTCAAAATCGTCTTGAATACCCTTCGAAGATGAAATGAAGAAACTCTGTGTTTTAGGCGTCCACATTATATAGGTGTCATACCCATAGGCCCTGACGGAATCATAGGCGCCGGGAATTTTTTTGTGTAGATCGACTAACACTTTACCATATTTTTCGCATTCAAACGTAAAGCCTTCAGACTCTGCTTTTTTGATGTGTGTGTCACTATTTTTTACAATACTCATTTGCCGATCAATATCCTCCTCTGAAAGTCCGTATTTGGCTAAATCAGCGACAGCAATTTCATCCTCGGGCTTTCTGCCATCCTTAAAGAAATCAAAAAGCCCAGAAAAACTCATATATCGCGCCAGTCCATATAAATTATTATAAGATTTTTTGTATGACTCCAAATCCAGCTGATATCGACTGTTGTCGTATTCGTTTATAAAATCAATGACTTTTTGATAAGTTTCATTTTGGTCAATCAGGTCCATTTTTACTAAGGTTTCATAAACTATGCCGGCAGCTGAAACTGTCGGGTCGCTATCTTTGGCATGGTGGTCAATAACCAAAGCCCTCTTGGCATTGTCATATATTGTCCCGTGCATATCACCCGTGTCCAACACGACTCTTCCTGTCTCGATATCGGACTGGTCAATGTATTTTAGATTTTTAACATCAAAACCGGCTTTTTCAAACAATCCAACGCAAGTTCGGCCATCTAAATCGGTCTTGTTAACAAAAATACACTTATTGCCTTTTTTATCAATTTCATAACGGCCATGAACAGCAAACTCTTTCCAGAGAGCCCTCGTTAATGCCCTAAACTTATCATCCCGTTTTTTCGGGTCTTCATCGTCCAATTCTTCAAACCTGTCTAATTGATCGACGGTATATTTGGCAGCCTGGCGAACATAATCCTTCCTCTCTTCCGGATGTTCCGGCTGAAATATTCCTTGCTTTTTCTCCACACCTTCCAACTTCTTTGCCTCGACTAAAAATGAACTAAGTGCCATTTTTTGTGGTTTTTTGTCCTTGCTGTCGATTGCAGTGAATTCGACAGTTTTTAACTTCGGGTCCGTTCCGTCAATTGAAATAATTTTTACTTTTTCTGGCTTACCTTTTTTGGTTTTCTTCTCCCAAATTTCGCCAGCTTCCGGCTCAACTACTTCTTCCTTTGGTTTTGGCTCCGATAAACTTTCAATAGATTTCTTGCGGGCATCGCTCCAAAATTTTGATCTTGCAGCTTCTCTACTATCAAGAGCTGCATTTCGGCCACGTTCCATCCCCCAACTTCCAGCAAGTCCAAGCAAAGACCACATGCTCTGTCGCCAAACCTGGGCCTGCGCCGCACCGGTTATGCCCTCCCCTATGCTGTTGCTAATTGTGTGAGAACCGTATTGGCCCTGATTTAAAACTGTGGCAAAATTTTCATCTGCCAATCGTTGCTCGAGTAGATTTCGATAGTGAAAAACATAATCAGTTGATATGTTGTTTGCTTCTTTAATTCCTTGGTCGATTTTTGAAACATTGTGCCAAATGCCATCCTTGTCTATATCCATTTTCACACTATCGCCAGACATAATCCGATCATGCATTTGTGTCGCAATATGCTCTTTTGCATCCAAAAGCGACGCCGCGCCGACACTGGCAGCACCTCCGACAAATGCCAACACTTCTTCATAAGTCCGCCACTTTTTCAGAAACGATCCAAGCTCTTTTTCTGCCGCAATTACTTGTCCTAAACCTTTTTGCTTTTCAGTTTCTGCCTCAGCCTTTTCAACTACTTTATTTTCTTCAGCAAATACTAAATTAACTAAAGCGGCAACTTTTTCATTCCGATCTTTTTTATATTCTTCTAATCTCTCTGGTGGTAAATTGCCTGGATTCTCCGGACCAATTTGTCTGGCTAAATTTTCCGCATCTTTATAATAATCAGCTCTGGCTAGAATTAGCTCTTGACGCAATTTCCCTTCTTTGCCGGAAAAACCTTTTATTGCTTCAGCAACACCGCGGCCAAAAGCCGAACCGATAATCGCCGAGCAGGGTATAACTCCTACACCTCCGGTCAAAAGCCCTATACCGGAGATAATTGCGATAGTTTTGGCCGATTTCCAAGCTACGCTCATGGCTCTTCTGCCAACCTCGTTGGCAACATTATGCCTCATTTCACCGGTTTCTTTGTCATAGGTAAAATCAGACTCACCTGAAAGCCAAGCACGAAAGCGCCCCAAAAGCCCTGCTCCATAACGCTCTTTTAATCTTTCCGATTCTCTGGTTTTTTGCCATTCGCCATTCGCTAAGCTTCCGACCATTCCCTCAATATATTCATGTCTGGATTTTTCTTTTTCGGCCTCCGTAGGTTCCTTCTTGTCTTCTGCAGCTTTTTCATCGGATTTTTCTGCCGTCGGTTCGATTGAAACGCTGGCTGCCGCTGATTCAGGAGATGAACTTCCTTCCGGCATTAGGCCACCCTTCCGTTAATTAGATCTGTTAATTCAATTTTATACAGCAGAGTCTCCTCGGCATAAATCTTTTTAATATCAATGTTTCTCTCACCCATAAACTCAGAAAAAGTTTCGTAGTCATTATCTTCCATAAAGCCTTTGATTTGGCTCGCCTCATCGTCTGTAAGAAGATCATCAATTCGAGTCATAACTCTGGTCTGAATTGTGCCCAACATGGTCTGATATAGTTCTTCCTTTTTTTCCGCTTCCATCTCTTCGGCACCGATTAACTCCAAAATATCTCTGTCAATAATATCCCTTGGCGTCCATTTATCCATCTTTGCTCCTTTAGGTTGCAATATCTCTGTTGTTAAAAAAGATTAGTCCTAAAATTGAAAAAACAATAATAACAGAAATGAAAACAGCTATGCCAATCTTATCAATTTGATTACGTATGAGCAGATCATTAGCGTTAAAATAGCTGAAAAATGAAACGTATTTCAAATCCTTTAAACTATCCTTAAGACTGGAAACAATATTGATGGCATACATGACTACGATTAAAGCAACAGAAATAAAATAAACCTTCCCCCGATCTGAAAATATTGCTGAGAGAAAAAAGGCGATAGAATAGACGGCCCAGCCAAAAAGCAGTCCTGAAAGTCCGATAGTAAAGTAATGACTATATTGGGGATTGATATCAAAAATCTTGGCCATTCCTATTAAGCACAGCAGAGTAATAACCACAAAACCGATGATCAAGATTAGACCGGAAAGATAGCGAGAAATGTATAGACCAGTTCTGGAAAGCGGTTGGGATATTAAAATTTCGATTGTTCCCTTCTCAATTTCGGAGGCTATCGCCGCTCCGGCGAGTGAAATTGAAAGGATAATAAGCAGCAAGGGCCAAATAATTGAAAATTCTTCGGCCGCAATATAGTTCTCAAAAATACTCATATTATAATCATCAAGTCCAAAAGCCTCTTTAAAGCCTTCCGGCATGGATTCCATCATCTTGTCTATATCAATTTGTTGATCTTTGAAAGATGGAAAAATGCTTGTGTGCATGAAGAAAAAGGCACAGGCTGCAATGATATAGATCAGCCAGACCATCCTTCGATCACGAATTGTTCTTATAAACAATTGCCACATTTTATTATTCTGCCAAGATTACATCAGCCTTGCAGGGCTGGAAATGAATAGCAGCCCGGAGCGAAGCGGAGGAGTAAAAAGCTTTTCCGCAGGAATACCCTGAGCTAAAGCTCAGGGTAGCTTATTTTTGATAAAATTCTAAAAATATTTCTTCCAATGTTGCGTGTGATATTTCGATTTCCTTAATTTTATGTTTCGACAATTCTTTAATCAACGGGTCAATATCACCAAGGAATGAGATTATTAGGCTGGAATCAATTTCCTCAATATTTTTGATACCTTCAATTTTAAACTGATCTTTCGAAACCTTCGAGTCAAAAACCACCGCAACACTATGGATCCTTTTCTCTTTCAAACCTTTGATGCTCTCTTCACTAACAATTTTACCTTCTTTAATGATCGCCACCCGGCTGCAGGTTTGATCAACCTCAGACAAATTGTGAGACGACATAAATATTGTCATTCCATCTTTCTGAAACTCTCGCAACGTTTTGTGGACCTGATTCTGCAACAGTGGATCAAGCGCGTTTGTCGGTTCATCCAGAATCAAAACTTCGGGTCTTTTCATTAAGGCCAAAATTAGGCTTAATTTTTGTTTATTGCCCGACGACAAATTCTTAAACTTTTTCCTGGTATCTAAATCGAGATTTTTTATTAATTTATCCGCGATAGAACGTTCACCGCCAAAAGACTTAATGAAATCGATATGATCTTCTCCACTCCAACCATCGTAAAGTCTGGCCCCGCCCGGTAGGAAGGATATTTTTGAACGGAGTTCTGTACCGTCATTTTTCGGATCGAGACCGAGAATTCTCACGTCCCCGCTAGTCGGCCGAAGAAAATCGAGAATGCAACGGATTGTTGTCGTTTTTCCCGCACCATTTGGACCCAAAAAACCGAATATTTCACCTTTTTCGACAGTTAAATTAATCCCATCAACTGCTTTGGTTCGACCAAAGTATTTTTTTAGATTTTTTATTTCGATCGCTTTCATCGCAAATATTTATTCACATTGGATAAATGTTCTATTTGAGTCTTAGCCAAATAAAGTTTACCATCATTGCCGTAAATAAAATACATATAGTCATGCTCAACTGGGCTTTGAACTGCTTCTATACTTTTGATCCCCGGATTGCAAATTGGTCCTGGCGGTAAATCGGCATATGTGTAAGTATTATAAGGGCCGGCAGTATTTTTTACGTCCCCTGAAACTAGTACTCGCCAGAATTTGTAATTCATAATATCAGATTCTGGATAATTGTTGGAATCTTTTTGAAACTCTACTGTCGGATTTGACTCCAGCTTCATACCGATTTTCATCCGGTTAGCAAAAACTCCGGCAATCAGCGGCCGATCGACATCGTTTCCTGCTTCTCTCTCGACTATTGATGCCAATATCAACTGTTTTTCCGTAAGCAACAAGTCTTTGGTTCGGGTTTCATAATCATCGGTCATTTTCTTAGCCACCTCATCAACTGTCGGTTGGTCGGAGAGTTTAAAGGTGTCCGGAAAAAGCTTTCCCTCCAAATTTTCAGTCTTTTCTAAAAATTCTTCAACGGATAATCCAAGCTTTGTATTCAAATTTACCGCAATTTGTTCCCGACGCCAACCCTCCGGAATGGTAATCCAGATAACTTGATGAGATTTCTCTTTTAATATTTCTGCAACTTGAGGAGTTGTTAAACCTCCGGGAATCATATAATCGCCGGCTTGAAGATTAATTTGCTTGAATTTTAAATAGAGTAAAAGAGCCCAACTGGACTTTATCAATCCTTTTGATTCAAGGGCTAATGCAACCTCAGCTTTTGATTCTCCGTCTTCTACCTTAATTTCCTTGGTAATATTATTCGTCGGCGCTCGAAGCAAATATTTAAAATAAAAAAGGAAAGCAGTTGCGCCGACAATAAAAAGCAACAGAAAGACCAAAAAGGCCTTTGCTACAGAGCCTCTTGTGATAAGTCCTCCTTGTTAGCAATGTACTGTTCAAGAATCAGCCTAGCCGCGGTTTGATCGACTTTTTTTTCAATTTCTAGAGGATTTGCTCCAGTGTCTTTTAAAAGCTCGAGTGCTGTTTGAGTAGTAAGGTTTTCAGGCTCAAAATAGATCGGCAATTTTGTCAGTACTTTTAATTTCTCGCCAAAGGCTTGAATTTTCGGAGCATTCTCACCTTCATCCCCCGAATCAAATACTGGCATTCCAATTACAATTCCCTCAATTCTCTCTTCCCGGCATAGGGTGGCAATTTTATCATAAACAGAATCATTATTATCGAGGGTTGCCAGTTCATAGGGAATTTCAGCCCCGACGGCTAAACCAATTTTCTTAGTTCCCCAATCTATCCCCAAATACATTATTGGCCTCCACCTGTGGTGAACGAAGTCGAACCATAATTAAACTCGATTTCAATTCTTTTCTCCAAAGCTGGCAATGATCGAAGGAAATTCGGGTTGCCAACAATGTCTGCCGAAAGCACTCCCGGGTAAGCAGTTAAAATTTTGGTTGCTTTTGTGTTTGACTTAAAGTGAATTTCCGATCTCATTTTGTCAACGTCGTAGTGATTAGCGATGTAGCCCTCAAATGTTCCCTTGAGAGTGATAACTCCGGCCGCAATATCAGCTTTGGATACCTCGTACTTTACGCTCTCGGTATTGCCGGTGACGATTTCCTTGTCCTCTGCCAACTCTTTTTTCGCCTTTTCAAGAAGAACGGTTTTAAAATCATCCTCAGAAAACACCAGGGCCTCGACTTTTATTTTCATTTTGTAATTAAAGGTATCCACCTGATCGCCGGATTTGACCGATGCGCTTTCCGAGGTAATTGTTGCCACAATTGCGCTGTCAAGCAATTTTTCATTGTCCTTCAAATCTTCTTTGATAGAATTCAAAATTTTAGTCTTCAATTCATTCTCGGTTGAAGCTTTGGCATCTGTTAGATCCTTATCGGCCACAACTTTGACCATATTGTTCGTGCCACCGGACATGACTCCCGTGCTCTTGCCGTAGATTTTTGACTGTTGAACCGACGGCAGCGAGGTAATTGTAAAATTCGTTGCGCCAACATTTCCCTGCTCGCCAACTTGTTCGGCTTCGACATTAACATCAACTGTTCCTGGTGGATTAATTTCATACGTGCTCGGCGGTATAATATTAGCCGTGCCGGCCGGTATGGAAACTTTTTCTTTAGTCACGAAAACGACTCCACCGCTTGTTTGCAATTTTGATCCAGCAGCTATCTCGTGAGCTTTATTATCCCAGTAATTATAAAGTGTGACCTTACCCTTGGCATTAGACCCAATATTTTTTGAACCACTTGCAGCAAACGGCTTTTCCAGTTCTTCTTCCTTTGAAATTAGTTTTCCTGGTATTGACGCAGCTTCACTATCGATCAAAGTCCGGTCTTTTTCAACCTTAACTTCGGCATTTGAAGTAAATGGTTCGGAAACCACTGCCAAAGTCACTTTTGCCTTGGGCAAGGCGATATAAGCTCCAAGAATTAAAAGGATGGCAAAACCGACGGCTCCCCAAGTTATAACCATTTTGCGCCTATTTCTGGCACCGCGCATTTTACCAAACACCTGATTGTTATTTGCGCCTAAATGCTCAAAATTTTCTCTCTGCCTTGGTCTTTCTTCCATTGGTTTTTTTGTTAATTTAAAATCATTATTTTCCGCTACCGGTATTTTTTCCGTTGGTGATACTGCCTCCTCGTCTTCCTGACTATCGGTATCGGCGTCTCTCACCGCTTCGATGATCTCAGGTTCTGATTGAATTTCTTCCAATTCTCCCTCGTTTTGACTTTTGACTTTCGACTTTTGACTTTCGTCTTCGATTGTGTCCATATCCCCCCGGTCATATTGATGGACTTTCACTCCGTCAATTTCTTCCGGTTCGGATACTTTCTTGGGCAGTTCAACTCTGGGTTTAACTTCCGGTTCTGGTGTGCCGGATTTAGCATCTTCAATACTTTCGTAAACCGGAAGACCAATTTGTGATGCCAAATTGTGGGCGATATTATCGTTAGTTACAAGCGCAACATCCTTTTTTAGCGACTTGCTGCGTTTGACCAAAAGCTTCAAATTGACAATGCTATTCGCGAGTGTTGATCCTCTGGGTATTACAAGCGAAACCGAGTTGGAATCGACTTTGGAAATCTTGTCGATAACATCGGTTATTTCTTCATCTGGTTCGAGATAAATTAACTTCGGCATATTTTTGTGTTTTGTCATTGCGAGCGAAGCGCGGCAATCTTTCTAAATAGATTGTTTCGTCGTCCCACCTCGCAATGACTATTATAATTATTTGGTGAATTGGAAAGTGGATAACATTTTATTTCCTAATGTACTTAAATACCGGTGACATTGTTCTCCTTATGCAATTTTTATCTTCTTTTTAATTGTAATAATTTCGTCCTCATGGCGATCAAGAGTAGCACGGGTAGAAAGTTGTTCAATTTCAACATCAGTTGTCTTTTTGGCGTATGAGTCAATGGCTGATAAAATATCATCCTTAAATTCGTTAATTTTAGAATCAACACGACCAATTTTATCGTCGAGTTGTCCCATTTTAATTGCAAGACGCTCAATTTTTTCATCAACGCAATCAAAACGCTTGTCGTGATTATCAAAACGCTTGTCGTGATTATCAAAACGCTTGTCGTGATTATCAAAACGCTTGTCGTGATCTGTTAGTTTTTTGATAATTTTGTCTTCTTTCATTTCTATTCCTTTAGGGAACTTACAACTTTGTCTATTGTGCCGGAAATGACTGTCGGCGTTCCGGCTAAATCAATTGCCATATTAGCCAAGGCCATTGGTGTAATATCCTGGGGATTATCAAGACTTTCCGTTTCATCCAGAACCGAAACCACGTCCCTCGGACGGATAAAATTAACTTTCGGTTTTTTGGCAAACGGCAAATCCTCGATCCAATCGGTGTCTTCAAGGATTTTTTTAATATCCGGAAGCATTGAACCGCCACCGCAGAGAAGGATTTTCGAGGGGAGTAGGTCAACCCCTGCAAACTCCTCTAATGCTAATTGTACGCCCGAAAGCCAAGTCTGGCAATCGCCGTCGAGAGCTTTTTTGATCTTATCGATCCTCTCTTTTTCAAGTTCACCTTCAGAGTATGAAATTTTTACTTTCTCAGCCTCCTGGAAACTTAAGTTAAAATCGTTGGCAATGCGCTTGGTAAACACCCGCCCGCCAAGAGCATACATTTTTGTCCCTTCAACTCCACCATTTCGAACGACGGCGATATCAGTTGTGCCGCCACCAATATCGATAAAAATTGCAGAGAATTCAACCGACTCTTCCATCCCCATGCTTCTTGCGACGGCGTACGGCTCGGCAATAACACCCAGGAGATCAAGACCAAGCCCCTCGGTAATTGTTTGCAGAGCGCCCAAGTGGACCACTGGGGCAAAAGCATTGAAGATACCAACGGAAATATCTCGGCCCTGAAAACCGACCGGATTTGTGATTTTATAGCCGTCAATTTTAACGTCAACGACAGCTGAATTGACTAATCGAACATCAATCTCCGAATAACCAGTTTCCCATGCCAAATTGGCTCGGGTTTTTTCAAAAGCCTTCTTTTGAACCTCGGTAATGATTGTTTTTAGCTCCCCGACAGTAACTTTTGATTTCGGCGCCGGCCGCTGATAATGAACGGTTGTTGTTGTGCCTTTAACTAATTCACCGGCAATACCGACAACACACTGTGTCGGCGCCACACCGGCCTCCTCTGCCGCTTGATCAAGGGCTTTTTCACAGTTGGATATGACACCGGAAATATCGGTTACTCGCCCGCCTTGCATATCGGATAATTTCTGTCGCTGTCGCCCGGAGCCGATTACTGAAGCTTGATCGTCATCAATACGAAAAATAAGAGCTTTGACAAACTCAGTCCCAATGTCGAGGGCTAGCGCATAATTTTTCTTTTTCCCAAAACTTAAGAGTCCCATCCCGCTCCTTCTAAACCTTCAACAATTCTCCCAAAGGGAGTTTCTTATATCTATTATAACAAGATGAAAATAGTTTCGCCATAGCAACACAATAGCGTTAAAAGCTATGCTTATAGCAAAGAGTTTAAAAAAGAAAACGCCGACACTAGGTCGGCGACGTGAAAGATGATGGCTTGACGCCGGAGCCCATTTTGGCGTCAATGATGCTCGGGCGAGCATCGGTTTGGGGGTACGCTGGGAGCTGCTCCTACAACAACTATACCTCTTACTCCCTTCTCATCTCGTCTCGTGGGTTACGGTTCGAGGACCCAGAGGAAACGAGAGGGCTGAAGAGCAGGCACTTTGAACACCTTGGCCGGGTAGGATCAAAATACCTTCAGCTTCTGTGATTATAACACGGCTAACCACAAAGCTAAAGGCATTACATCAAATCAACAACTCGTTCAAATTCTTTTGCTGTTCTTGTTTCACCAATTTTTCGAAATGTCCCCTTACCAAAGCTCCCATCAACCATCTGGGCAAGCACTCGGTTATTCCCAGAAAAATATGCAATATAGAACTGTTCTCTGACATCATCTTCCGACTCAAAAACAGATTTCAATCTTTCGTATAGCTTTGAAACTAACAAATCAAAAACCTGCCTCTCTTTTCGATAAACAAAACTTTTACCATCGAGGTCACCGCTTTCGGTTGTGGCAAAATAAATGTCATCAGTCGGAACATCTTCCCCGTTATCGTCAACAACTTTGCCAACATCTCTTTTTGATTCTTCAGTTGACGCTAACTCTTGAGAAAAAACTTCTTTTCTTTCTTGAGCAACAAAATGGTAGGCAGCCCTAGTAAGATATTCCGTAATTGCCTCATTCAAGCGCCAAAAGAACTGTTGGAATCCATCTCTAGATTTTATGGCCAAACCACTTCGAGCGTTAAAATCTAAACCACTAGAATTATCTGGTAGCGTCTGAAATGCACCAAATGATTTCATGTGCAACATTTCATGTATGGTTCTGACCAGAGTCACTAAACCCGAATCGGATCGTTCGAGTTTTAAAATCTGACGAAGAGGTTCCATTTCTCCGCCATAATCTCTATCACCGATCTCAACGGTAGACAATACTTTCACATTCTGTGATGGTATTTCAAGCGGATCCAAACCAAGAGATCGAATTATTTGGCTGGTGATCCAATTTGCTAGCTCAATCGCCTTTTCTTCATCAGGAGTTTTTTCCAGTTCACCTTCTAATTTCGGAGGATTTTCAAAGCTTTCTTTTAAGTCACCGAGTACAACTCTTTTATCGTCGTCAGAAAAACCCGGAGCAATTATCTTATTAAACGATGACCCTTTTGGCCCGCTTTCTAACATTTTATTCCAATATTGCTTTAATTCTTCTGACACCAGCAGATGAGGATTCTTCTTTTTTGATCCTGAAAATTCCTAATTCGCCGGTATATTTGACGTGTGGACCACCACAAATTTCCTTTGAAAAATCACTAATTGTATAAACTTTCACCACTTCACCATAACGATCGCCGAATGACCCTGTTGCACCGTTTTTTAATGCTTCTTCCAATGTCGTCTCTTCCATGGTAACGGGAATATTTTCTTTAATTTTTTCATTTACCAGATTTTCAACTTCTGATATTTGTTCCGGTGTTAGCTTTTCCGGCCAATTGAAATCAAACCGCAAACGCTCTTCGGTGATATTCGAGCCTTTTTGCGAAACATCTTTTGAGAGTACCTGTCGCAGTGCAGTCAACAAAAGATGGGCCGCAGTGTGTAATCTGGTAGTTTCAACTTTATTATCAGCCAGCCCGCCCTTAAACATCCCTGCAGAAGCCGTGCGAGAAAGTTCCTGATGCTGTTGCATCAAATTGTTGAATTGTTGAATTGCTGTATTGTCGATAATAATCTTATTTTCTCTCGCAATTTCTTGGCTTAATTCCAGAGGGAATCCATAAGTTTGATAAAGGTCAAAAACGGCTTTGCCATCGATACTATTTTTCTTTTCCTCAAAGATTTTCAACCCTAAAGCTAGAGTTTTATCAAATTTTTCAATCTCTTTTTTAATTTCATTTTTAATGTCATCCTGAGCGGCAGCGAAGGATCTCTGAGATTCTTCGGCCATAGCCTCAGAATGACAAATCGTATCGGCAATTTCTGCTGTAAAATTCTCTTCAATTCCAATTTGTTTGCCTTTGATAATGGCCCGACGAATTAGTCGGCGAGTGATGTATCCTCGATCTTTATTCGACGGAAAAGCTCCGTCAGCTATGGCAAAAACGGCAGCTCGAATATGATCGGCGATAATTCTAAAAGCTTTTTCATTTCCTTGATAACTTTTTCCTGATAAGTCTTCAATTTTCTTAATTACTGGCTCAAAAGTGTCAATTTCAAAAACATCCTTTTTGCCCTGTGAGAACATTGCAAGCCGCTCTAGCCCAAGTCCGACATCGACATTTTTTTGTTCAAGCGGTTCAAACTTTCCATCTGCAGTTTTGTTATATTCCATGAAAACGTTGTTGCCGATTTCGACGAATTTATCACAATGGCAACTTGGACCGCAATCATCCGAGCATTTAGGGGTTCCAGTATCAATAAACATTTCCGTATCCGGACCGCAAGGACCTGTGGCGCCAACTGGACCCCACCAGTTTTCCTTTTTGCCATATTTGTAAATTCGGTCCTCGGGAATACCAATTTCATTTTTCCAGGTATCAAATGATTCTTGATCAAAAGGTGCGTCATCATCGCCTGCGAAAACAGTGACGAAGATGTCATCTTTGTTAAATCCAAGAACCTGAGTGTAAAAATCAAAAGTATAGTGAATTGATTCTTTTTTGAAATAATCGCCGAGTGACCAATAACCTAGCATTTCGAAGAAAGTTAGGTGCTGTACGTCCCCGACTTCATCAATGTCGTCTGTTCGCAAACATTTCTGGACATTACAAAGTTTATTGCCCAAAGGATGTTTTTCGCCCAGAAGATATGGAACTAGTGGATGCATTCCGGCGGTGGTAAATAAAACCGACGGATCGTTTTCCGGCACTAAAGAAGCAGAAGGGATCACCTTGTGACCCCGCTCCTGGAAAAATTCTAGAAATTTACTTCGCAATTCGTTTGATGTCATTTCTTTTTCCCATCTGTGACAATCTGTGGTATAGATCTGTGGCAGTACACTTCTACTACTTATCTTCTTCAGTTGAATAGAATACCGTTACTAGGTTTTTTAACACCTGGCCCCAAACAATATTTCTGGTTGGGGTATCATTAACTTTAACAATCGGTTTAGTAGGTTCGGAAGGGGCGGTGCTAACACTTGCGGAAAGCTCAAGTTGGCTCTGGTAAAGTTTATGATAAACATCCTTGTAACCCAAAACTTTTCTGGCATAGCTGTTGTCGTTCGGATTATTTAGAAGCCCAGCCCTAATCCATTTGTCAGCATTTCCGCTTCCGGCGTTATAGGCAGCTAGAGCAGCAATTTCATTTCCACCATATTTTTCTTTTAGCACATGAATGTGCCAAGTACAAAATTGGATGCCAATTTCCGGGTTATATAAATCATTGGTCGTAAAATTGGTCATGCCAACGCCGGAGGCAATTGTACGGCCTGTTGGCGGCATGATTTGGGCGATGCCCAAGGCCCCGACGGGAGAAACGGCTTGCGGATTAAAACCGGACTCGAGCATTAAAATACTGGCAACAAGAAATGGGTCTTCGTTGTATTCCTTGCTCCAACGTTTGATTGAGTCGGCATATTTTAAAGGAAATACCGAATCTCCAAATATCGACGGTAAATAAAAGTAGCCCGCCAACAACGCACCTAAAACAGCGACCCCTATGATTACCTTTTTCACCCTTGATCTTTTATCGCTCATCAGAAATATTGTAACACAGGAAAAATAAAAAAACCACGGGGCAAGCCCCATGGCAAACGGTTCGTCTGAAAGTGCGGTGGGTAGCGATATTCCGCAGGTGGACTGCTGGCGTCATACAGGAAGCCAGCCCTCCAAAATAGGACTTTTGCCAGTCGGCTGGTTCTGGGGTCAGCGAGCCAAATGGCGTATGTCCACTTGAAGTAGTTATCGTACCCTACCGGTTCACCCCCGCTAGTCAGAAAGGTGTGCAGGTCGGCAGCCAGCATCAGCTCGTACAGAGCCGGACTACGCTGGGCGGCACTCCGGAAGTGGTGCCCGACGACAACCGAGACCAGTGCAAACGTCAACATCAACACAACCTTACGCCAATCCATGATGATGTCGCTCATCGTCGTCCTCCAACTCAACAGTGATGACAAAATGTTATCATAAAAACCTATTTTCGTCAATTATTGAATCAAAAAAACAGAAATTAATCTGTTCTCAATTTATTGGTGCCCGCTGGCTTCCATATTCAGCAAGAAGTATTATCGAGAAATTCTGGGTATTGGGGAAGATCTTACTTTACTGCTGGGAACATTTAACTATAGCTCGGAGACAGGAGGACAGTTTCATTCGAAGGTTACAATATAAGCTACTGTCTGTTAACAAACCCATACATATCTATTATTTTAGCTTTCGTATAAAACACTCCTGTTTCAACTGATGTGCAAAAATCATAAGTCGGTATTTGAAAAGAATCTAATATTTGTTTGTTTTCATCATATACTTTTTTGATTTTCAGAAGGGATTTTTTATTAAATGAGTGCAATTTGAAGCTTTTTCGAACGTATTGATCATACGCAGGCACATTTGCAAAAACACCCAGCATAATTTTTGTAATTAAAGTATCACTAGGTTTATTCTCTTTGCCCAAAGCATCGGCAATCTTCTGTTTACACTCGAGCAATAACTCGATATTATTTCCGGTATATTTATCGACGTCAATTTCCCACAGCACAGAAGACATATTTGAAATTGCAATAATTAAATTTTTGAAGTTACTGATACTTTTTTCGAGTAAAAAAGACGATCCTCTCAACATACCCCAACTTGCCAAATAAAAACCTAGCTGGAGACAACTGGTCTGAATATTTTCTTGGCTTGCTAGCTCTTTGATCTTATTATTCTTATAGAAGGAATAAAAATAGTTATAACAAAAATCAAAAGACGCATATCTTTCATCAGGTTTCCTTCCCTTATTTTTCCGGTAACCGTTAAGGAAATAATTGATTGATGTTTTTATATCCACTTGTTTCCTTCAAGCAAAAGATTTAAAAACGTCTCGATAAGAGATCTTCTTGATCTTTTTTTATTGTTTCGATAGGTAGATCATCCCAGCCAAATAATTCAAAAATTCCCTTTATTACATCGTAAGCTAGAGATTTAGAATTTGAGATGATCTCTTCTTTGGTCAAAATTTTACTATAATAGTAGTCATTCGCTCCTGTTTTTCTGTCAAACATAAATCGCATTCTTCCTGGATTATCGATAGTTAATTTTCGCCCGTCAAGATTATACAGCGCAATATCAATAACCACTCCTTTATCATACAAACCGGTCTGAACTAGCCGAGAAGCAAATTCAAATATCTCTGTCACTTGCCAAGTGGTATCCAAAACTCCTAATTCAGTTTTTGGTTCAGGAACCCTCTCCTGGTTACCAAATATTGGTTCTTCTTCGCTCATCCAGTCGATTCGAAATCCAAAATAGTGGAGAAATTGAGAAGTCTTATACATCCGCCAGAACTCCTTGAAATAAGACCAGTCGACCCAAGCTTCAACAAAATTTGAATGACGTAAAATACCTGTGTCGTCTCCGCTTCTTCGGGGTATATGAGGGTAATCCCATCCTCTTAGCTCAAGAGAACTCTTTTCAATGTATTCTTTACATTCAGGGAGAGTCAAATCTTGTGCTGGGATTATGACTGGACGAATATTAACTCTCCAATAACCACGGGATTTAATTTTATCAATAAATTTCTGGTCCGTCATAAGCCTTCTAATTCTTGATCTAATTTCGATTGGTCGCTATCTTCGACTTCGTATCCAATCTCCTTCTTCTTCTGCATCATTTTTATTGCTGCCATTTCGACAATATCTCTCATATCATACGAATTTGAAACGACTGCGCTCTCAGCCCGGCGATTTGAATTTCGATAGTAGAGATTGCCCTCGTGAATTCCAGCGTTTTGATCATTTCGCTTGCAAATAGTAGGAATTTCTCGAAATTGATCTACTTTGATCACGATAAAATCTAGGCCGTTCTTATCTGTGATGGCTACCTTTTCAAAAAGTACGTGTGGATCGGCAAAGGGCGCCATTTGATCTTTCATATCGTCAATTTTATATGTTTCAGCATCTTCAACTGTTACGCCTATCCTCTGGCAATTCTCATCCTCAACCCCGATAATAATATAACCTCCGTCACGGACATTGGATAATGCCAAAATATCTTTTGCAAAGGTAATTACACCCCAAGGACAAGATCTTTTGAACTCGATCCTCTGAGTTTCTGACTGGCCTTCTAAAAGTTGTTCTAAGTCATCAGTCGTCATTTTTTCTTTCAGTCTTAATGACTCCCGAGGCCGGAATCCTGCCCGCAGATGCTAAAGCATCAGCTTTTGCAGGCGGGCGAACCGGCATGATTGTTAAGATCACAGCATTTATTTGGTGGCGCGGGTGGGAGTCGAACCCACACGGTTTTTTACACCAACGGATTTTAAGTCCGCATCGTCTACCAATTCCGACACCGCGCCATATTATTAAATTCGATCATTTAGATATTTTCTTCCAAAACCCGTCTTCAACTGTTTTTCTCTTTTGATAGCTTTTCCCCTAAACAAGCAAGCTTCATAATAGACTACTTTAAATGGCACACGATTTTTCGTTGACTCAACTTTGCCATTATTATGTGCTTCTAACCGACCATCAATATCATCTGTCCAGCCGATATACAGTTTATCATCTTTTTGGCTTTTCAAAACATATGTATAATACATCTTTTCCAAACAATTCCACCCGCCTGCAAAAGCTGATGCTTTAGCATATGCGGGCAGGCCACTCGGGCAAATCTAAACAATTTTCCAACCACCTTCTGTCTTACTAAGTTTGCCATCGACAATGAATCCTGAAGCTTTTTTGTGGCCACCGCCGCCAAAAACTGCGGCGATTTTTGCTACATCAATTTTATTCGATTCCGTCCGCAAACTGCCTTTAATTTTACCATTTAGCGTCTCGTAAAGCAAGAGCGTGGCATGATCTCCGGGTATGCTGCACATCAAATTAACCACACCAGCCAAGTCCTCTTCTTTTGCCCCAGCATCGTCAATATCTTTTCTTGTAATCACCGAGTAATTCAGATTGATTTCAGGGAGAAAGGTAATTCTTTTGAGTGCTATCCCCCACAGCTTCAAAGCCCGGGGACTTTTGTGATTCGAAATGTTAGATGAAATTGTCTTAAGCTTGGCACCCATGCTCATAAGTTTGGCTGAGATTTCCAAGGTTTTGGCATTGGTATTGGCATGTTGAAATCCGCCGGTATCGGTGTAAATTCCGGTCAGCAGCATAGTTGCGATCTCATGATCCATTAGGATTGATAATTTGTCGTAAAGTTCGAAAATTAGTTCACAGGTAGATGAAGCTGATTCATCGACAACATTGATGTTGGCTATTTTCCAAATGTCGTTTTTGGGATGATGGTCGATATTGATAATCGGAACATTTTTCTTTTTAGCCAGAGAGATTCTTTTCGAATAGCCGGTTCTTTTAATATCGCCATTATCTATTAGAATAATTGCGTCAAAATCACCGATTAAAAAATCAGTTTTCACGTCCGGCCAGTCAGCCAGAAACTTAAAAACTTCAGGAACACCTTGGGATGAAGCAAGAACCACATTTTTGTTGATTGATAATAGAAGCCGGCGCATGGCTAAAGTAGCTGAGACGGTATCTCCATCCGGGCGTTCATGGGCGATCAACAAAAAATTCTGATTTTGTTCCTCCTTTAGGAAGGCAATCAATTTGTTATACGAGGCCATAGACTTTAGATTAACCTAATATTCTCAAATTGATCTAATTGACCTAAACAATTCATTATTTAGAAATTAGAGCAATTAGAGTTTAGTCATTTACGATATTTCTAAAAATATCGTTTGATGCCCCTCTTCGGGAAGGGTGGATTTGGCAACTTTTGCCGATTTTGAAACTTCACCCTCAAGACCCTCTTTTTCCAGAGCTTCAATGTTTGAATAGAGCATCGGAATTATCATACTCGGCTCAAGTGTTGAGGAAAGTTCCAGTGCATCTTTAAGACTCATCGAATCTTCTTCACCGCAGGGCAAAAACAAGAGGTCAATGCCGTCAAGTATCTCAATTTGTTTTTCGGAGAATTTTTTCGACTTGCCGGGATAAAGAAGTGTTATATCCTCCGCCATAATTCGGAACGCCTTCTGCTCAAAAGGAACCTCAACAAAAACGTTTTTTCTTTCATATTCTCCCGGATTATCAATGGCAAAGCCATCAATATCCAACTTTTCCGATGAGATGTTTATTGTCGCATCTTTGGTCCGAATTCGAAATCTATCCTTGCCCAAATATGAAATAATCATTTATTCCTCCGATTTTTTACTCTTCTTTTCTTTTTTCTCTTCCTTTTTTGTCTCTTCTTTTGGCTCTTCCTCTTCTTTCTTCGATTTTTCATTCAAAGCCTTCATGCTCAGGCCCAGGCGATGAGTTTCCGGTTCAATCGAGATAATTTTGAATTCATACTCTTTGCCCAATTCCACCACTTGGCCAGGGTCAACGATATGCTGATCCGAAAGTTCGGAAACGTGAACAAGGCCGTCAATTTCCTCGTCCAACGAAACAAATGCTCCAAATGGCGTGACTTTTGTAACCGTACCTTTTACTTTTTCGCCAATTTTATATTTTTTTGCAGCCGAAACCCAAGGATCATTTGCCAATCTCTTTAGTGATAGCGAAAGCCGGCCATCTTCTACGGCGATAATCATGACTTTAATTACATCGCTGACTTTGAAAATTTGATTCAAATCACTGACTCTGGACCAAGAAACTTCTGAAATATGTACCAATCCTTCAACCATTGGATCTATTTTGACGAAGAGACCGAAGTCAACAATGCCTGATATTTTACCCTCTACAACGTCACCGACTTTATATTTCTCGATTTTTGAAGCCAATTTTTCAGCATCTACGGCTTTTTCGGAAAATATTAACTTGTTCGTCGGTTTATCGCAATTAATAACTTTTACTAGAATCTTTTGGCCGATAAGCTTATTCAACCTTGTTAGAATTTCTTCTCTGTCACCACCCGATACCCGCGGATAATGCTCCGGCGATAATTGAGAAACCGGCAAAAATCCGGGAATACCACCAATTTCAGAAATTAAGCCACCTTTGTTTGCCTCGTTAATTGTAATTTCAACCGGATCGCCGGTTTTGTATCTCTCTTCCATATCCTTCCAATAACGCTCGCGGTCGGCCCGTTTGAGAGACAGAACAACATTCCCGTCTTCATCCTCCAAAACAATTACATAGGCATAAATTGTATCACCTACTTTGATATCCGAGTTCAAAGTAATTTCTTTCTCCGGCACATATCCAAGAGACAAGCCGGCAACATCAGCCCAAATTTTATTCCGGGAAACAGATAAAACTCTGGCTTCAACAATTTCGCCCTCTTTGTAAGGCAAAAGCTGATCACCGGCTTCGGCAATCAGATTCTCCATCGAATCAGAAACAGTTTTTTTGACTTTTTTCTCCGTTTTCTCTTCAGTTTTTAGCATTGTATCTCCATTATTCATAATTCAATATTCTTAATTCCTTCTTTTTTTCTTAGGCAAATATTTAATATATCTTTCATTATTTTTTATCAACCTAACTTCTTTTTGCATCTTGGTTAAGATGTAAAAAACAATGACGAAATACCAAATTAACATTGATAGTAAAAATGCGACTAAAATCGCTCTAATGCCTATATATGGAATGCTCTGCCATTGGAAGAAAAGCAACACTAAACCAACAATACCAAAAGTTAAAAAGTAGTTGAATAGTCTGGATTTAAGCCCTTTGTGAAGACTTTTGTAAAGCGGCAATAGTGACCCGATCAAAATGAATAAGATGAAGATTCCCGCGATCAGATAAAACAGCTTCATGTTTGTTGGCGCTGAAGCAGATAAAATGTAGCTAGTTGTAAAGAAATCTTTTGGCATAATTTTTGTTATGGCTTGCCAAGCGAAGCTCCGTGAGGAGCGAAGTTTGGTGGACGATACAGGACTCGAACCTGTGACCTTCTCAGTGTAAATGAGTTGCTCTACCAACTGAGCTAATCGTCCTTACTAAATAATTTTGGCTTGCCAAGCGAAGTTTGGTGGGCAGAACAGGACTTGAACCTGCACGGCCTTGCGGCCACAGCCACCTCAAGGCTGCGTGTATACCAATTTCACCACCTGCCCTTTTGTTGATCTATACCGTTCTGGATTTATCTGTGCCAATCTGTGCAACAAGATCTGTGAACGAAAAATCCCGGAACCAGCCCGAGATAATTGAAATACTATCTATTTAAGCTGGTTTAATTATTAACAAAAAAATTGTATCAAATGATTCGGAAAAAGTCAAAGGTTGGTGGGCGAAAGAGGACTTGAACCTCCACGACCTTGCGGCCATAGCGCTCTGAACGCTACGTGTCTACCAATTCCACCATTCGCCCGTTATGGCTTGACTCTCTTGGTCTTCAAATACCAATCGGAAAAACCATTCAGATGATCCCACGGCTCATAACCTTTAATCGTCGATATATTCTGAACTTTGTGTCTGATTGTAACCTTAAAATTTTCAGCCGGTAAAAAGATTACTACTGATTGCTCATTCAAAATTGCAAAAAACTGGTCATATTTTTGATTCCGCAAGGTGCTGTCAGTTGCCATTCGAGCGTCTTCGAGCAGTATATCGGCGTTTTTATTTGATAAGCCCGCAAAGTTGTTACCTTTCTCGATTTGGCTTGAATGCCAAAACGGATAAGGATCCCGATCATAACCGGTATCAAATCCATACAGAACTGCTTCGAATGTTCTCTTTTGTAATAGATCCTGATATTCGATAGCGGATTTTTTGTTTATTCCGATTTCAATTCCCAAATCTTTATATTCTTTAACTAAACTCTCCGCAGCCGAAACTGAAAGCGGCTTATCGAGAACCAACAAACTGAAAGTAAATTTTGGATCAGACTTTTCTTTGTTTTTAATTTTATTTCGATTTGCAATGTCGGCAAATTTTTCATTTTTGAGATTAAAAACCAAACCGAATTGTCTCGAAGTCGGGTACAAATAATTGACATTGTCGTCTCCCTCAACAGACAGGCCGGATAAAGCATCAACCGAGCCGCTTCGAAACAATGATTTGGCCTCATTTTCGTCTTTAGCAATCTTGAATTTTACTGTTTTAATGTATGGCTTTTGTCCGAAATAACTCTCGGATCTTTCGATTACCACTTCATTAATTGAGTTATTTTTCCCTGAAGAAACTTTGGTAAATTTATACGGTCCGGTACCAATTGGAGATGCCGATATACTGCCGGAGTCGAGGTGGGCCGGGATAATCCCGACCAAAGTATTGAAGATAAAAGGACCGTATGGATTTGCCAAATGGAATATTGCTGTTTTTTCGTCAGGAGTCTCAACCTCAATGTCTTTCCAAGCCTCAAAATATGGACTCTTGATACTCGAATCTTTAATCGATAAAATCGTCGCTATCACATCGGCTGAAGAAAACGGCATGCCGTCTTGCCAACTTACATCTGACCGCAGATGAAAAGTGTAACTTTTGCCATCCGGCGAAATTTCATAGCTTTCGGCCAGATCGGGCTGAATTGCACCGTTTTGATCGATTTTAGTCAAACCGGAATATATTAGATGATTAATCGTCCGATCGGTATCGGTTTTGGCCAGAACCGGATTCAGATATTTTGCTTCGCCGATCAGAATCTCCTCATATGTACCGCCGACTGCCGGAATTTTTTTAGTCTTTGATAACACATCACGGTTGAATTTATAGCCCAGAAGCCCGGCTAAAATAACCAAAAGAATTACCAGAGCAATCTTATCGATCCGATTTAAAACCCTGGGCAACCTAAAAATCCGGCGGAAGAACTTCGAGATGAAGTAAAGGCCTGGCAAAATTTTTTGCCAGATGGAACCTGCAATGATGCTGATTTTTTTAAAGACAGAAAAAACTGCCTTGCCAACCTTCTTTTCATTAGCAGGTCCTTTTTTCCCTTCTCCTTTACCCCAAAAATCGGAAATATTAGCCATATTTGCTCCTTGGGATTATGCCAGAAAAAGAGAGGCTCCAACTGAGCCGACAAAGAGAACAATTAAAACTATCGTGGTATAAAACAGCACTTTTTCCAAGCCGCGTTTTGAACGGTAGAAATTTCCTTCACCGCCAAAAGCGCCGCCAAGACCTGATCCCTGTTGTTGGAGTAATATCGAAACTATGACCAAAAGGGCCAGAACCAACTGAGCAATCTCCAAAGCTTTCAATAACATATTTTCCTTTTTTAAATGGTGCCGATGGACAGAGTCGAACTGTCGACGCAAGGATTTTCAGTCCTTCGCTCTACCGCTGAGCTACATCGGCTTAAAATAATTTAAAGTACAAAATGCAAAGTTCAAAATAATGGAATTAACTATCAGAATATAGCTTACCCGCCTGAGACGGACACCATAATTTTAAATTTTGATTTTTAAATTTTAAATTGTTTTTGGAGGCCTCGGCCGGAATTGAACCGGCGTACGCGGTTTTGCAGACCGCTGCGTAACCACTCCGCCACGAGGCCGATCTAATGAATATCTTAGCTCAATTGGTTATTTTTGTAAATGATTTAACCGCTTATAACTCTTACAATTTCGATTTTTATCTGGTATTATATCCCTACTTCAATGACACCCGGGAGGTGGCGGCATGATTTCACTGCCTTGTAGCAGTTATCAGCGACCGATGTACACCGCAGACTCCGTCGCCTCGATTGACTTCAAAGCCATGGGGAGGGAAGCAGAATACTGGATGTTTGACTTAGATGGTGTCTTGGCGGCAGCGTTGAGAAGCGATCTCCACCAAGACTCAGTAAACAACATTCAGTCCGCCTTGGCTAACGGCTGGATTCGTGCGGCCTGTATCATCTCCAATGCCACACTTCCGATCTTTTCACGTCGGGTAGCGAATCTGGCTGGTAGATGCGGATTGCCGCACTTGTCCTGTCACTGGCCATATCCAATGAAGCCGTCGCTGAAGGCGTTTGATACGGCGGCAGCCTTGATCGCCCCGGCAGGTTCCGATCGATCCAGAATCATGATGGTTGGCGACCAGCTTGGAACTGACATGGCGGCAAGACGACACGGGTACAAGACGCTGTTGGTTCCGACACTCGAGCCGATTCCCTGGTGGAAACAATGGAAGCATAACAAGGAAGACCAGATTCGGAGGGATCTGGTAGTCATATTCCCCTGCGAGCTTCGCCGTGGCTAAGGCCACGGCTTTTTTTGTCTTTACAATCCGTGCCCATTTTGATAGAATTTTATTCGAAGCGCGAGAGTAGCTCAGTTGGTAGAGCGCGTCCTTGCCAAGGATGAGGTCGCGGGTTCAAATCCCGTCTCTCGCTCCATAGACTCTAAATTAATATTCCTATATTCTAAAACTATGAGCAAAAAGAACCGACAAAAGAAAAAGAATAAGCAAAAGATCCAAAGGAAAGTGGAGCAATTTGCTCCGGTAGAAAACACCGAAACTGATGAAGTTGACACCGCTTCGCCACTAGCGAAGGAAGAAAAAAAAGACATTTCAACCACCACTATTGACGAACCGACACAAAAGTTGATTTCAAAAGATGTCCGAATGATTATTTTCACTCTTTTGGGACTTGCGTTGCTTCTTGCAGCAATCAAGATTCTAGATCTAAAGACGGACTACATTAGCAATCTCGGCAATTGGCTATATAAAATCGCAAATATCCAGACGATGTAAATTACACAGATCTATCACACGGATTTTCACGGACTAATTCACCAGTCGCTTAATTAGAACTCCATTTTTTGAAATTGCGAGCAACAATCCAATTTTGAGTTTTTCTGACTTTAAATAATTCAACAATTGATTTAAATGAGTCCAATAAATTTCATTTCGGATCTTTAACTCTACGGCAATTTTATCCTCGATTTCAAAGTCAACGAAATACTTTCCGACTTCTTGTCCATCAAATAATATCTTCCCGTATTTTTCTTTTGAGTAACTAATTTTATTCTTAATAAGTAATTACTCAAACGCTTTTTGATAAATTCTCTCCGGTAAACCGTAATCTAATTGTTTAAACACTTCAAAAATCAATCCAATAATTTTTCTACTAAGTTCATTTTCAACTAAATCTTTTTCCATTTTCCCGTGACAATCAGTGTAGTAATTCCGTGTGCGAATCTCCGCTTAATAATTAGTTTTTTCTGCCGGTCGATACTGCAGCGCTTCGGCGACATGGGCAGATTGAATAAATCTCGACTCTGATAAATCAGCGATCGTTCGAGCGATTCGTAATATCCGATGATAAGCCCGGGCAGAAAGACCCAATCTCTCAACTGCTAGGTTTAGTAGTTTTTTGGTTTGATCGTCAATCTGACAGAACTTAGCAATATCTTTGGCCTTCATTTCGGAATTAGATTTTAATTTCGTGCCGGAAAAGCGTTTTTTCTGATGATCTTTGGCAGACAGTACTCTTTTACGAACTTTTTCTGATGATTCGGCTACAATTTTCTCTGACAATTTCTCAACTTTTACCCTAGGAACCTCAACACAAATGTCAATTCGGTCTAAGAGTGGACCGGAAATCTTTTTTTGATATTTTTGGACTTGTGTGGGAGTACAAATACATTCTTTATAGTTTGAACCCAAATATCCGCAAGGACAAGGGTTTTGTGCCGCGATCAGAACAAATTGGGCCGGAAAGCTAATAGACCCCTGCGCCCTGGAAACAGTCACAACCCCGTCTTCTAGTGGTTGACGCAAAGCCTCCAGAACCGATCGCGGAAATTCCGGAAATTCATCCAGAAATAATACTCCGCGGTGAGAAAGTGAGATTTCACCCGGCCGCGGCCAGGCCCCGCCACCAACCATGGCAACAGAAGATGTCGTATGGTGAGGCGAGCGAAATGGTCTTTCTTGAACCAAACCATTGCCGTCACGTTGCAATAATCCGGCAATCGAATATATTTTTGAAGATTCCAATACCTCATCTTCATCCATTGGCGGCATTATGGTTGGCAGAGTTCGCGCTAACAGAGTTTTCCCTGAGCCGGGCGGTCCGGAAAGCAAAACATTATGTGATCCGGCAGCAGCAATTTCAAGCGCTCTTTTTGCATTTTCCTGTCCGGCAACATAAGCTAAATCATATTCGGAGCCAAGCTCTTTAAGATCATCTATGCCTTTATACTCAGCCGGTTTAATTTTGATTTCATCACGCAAGAATGACACCAGTTGCTCAAGAGAGGTTATAGGATAGATTCCAATATCTTTAATCAATCCGGCCTCTAAAATGTTCTCTGCCGGAATGAAAATTCTTTTTGTTCCCCATTCTTTTGCCGCCATAATCATCGGCAAAATGCCTGAAACCGAGCGCAACTCCCCGGAAAGCGAAAGTTCGCCGATAAATACATCGTTCTTATTAATTTTGTCCGGCGCGATTTGCTCGCCGGCTAATAATATCGAGGCCGCAATCGGCAAGTCGTAAGTTGGTCCCTCTTTTTTAATATCAGCCGGCGCCAGATTAACTGTTAACCTTTTGTCGGGAAAAACCAAACCGGAATTTTTAATAGCTGAGCGAACACGATCTTTGGATTCATCAATTGCTTTGTCCGGCAATCCGACAATTGAAAAAGACGGGAGACCCCGCCCAATATCGACTTCAACTTCGACCGGATATGCATCCAGCCCAAAAACCGCGCAACTTTTAACCTTCGCAATTTTCATAGTGAATTACTGTGTTTGCCAAAAATTTATACTATTTTGCACAGAAGTAATAAAAAAATCAGGAGCACTCAATCTTTGAGCCGCCAACAACTCCGCTTGGTAGCATGGAAGTTCTTGCTCCTTGGTGTGATAAGAATAAATTTTATCAACATATACATTGTAAACATGCCGAGCTTCGTGAGCAATTATACTACCGGTAATTGCAGCGTTGGCATCAGCGCCAATATAGATATCTCTTCTTTCCTGATATCCGCCGTAATTATTATACTCATTGATAGTTGATACTTGCCTTGAAACAATTTGAAAATGCTCGTTGTCTTGAGCGGAGAGCAAATTTAGTGCAGCAACAATCTTAATTTTGAAATCATCAGACCCAACAATATGATCATAAATTGATGATGGTTGCTGTTGGGGCTGATTTCCAACCGCCTGCGTATCACTTGCCACGTCATCGCGCACAGCTTCATTTTTAGCTTGTTTTAGATCGGCAATTTCCTTATTCTTGTCATCTATGCTTTTGTTGGCCGCATCTAACTCTTCTTTCGTCTTTAGATATTGCTGATTAATAGCCTCTTTTTCCTTTGTCAAATTATTGATTTTTTGGTTATAAAACCAATATAGATAGCCAGATAACAAAGTTAGAAGAACAACTAATATCGAGACCAAAATCGGCAATAAATTTTTTCTTATTTGTTTAATCATCCTTTCAATTATATCATTTAAATTAAAAGGATTTATTACCATGCAGCAGGAAAAAGTTTCTCAAACGAGTCTTTATTTCAGAAACTTCTTAATTTCTTTTTCTGCGGATTTAATATCTTTGCACCAAACAATTTCCGGAAAGCGGCGGAACCAAGTTAGCTGTCTGCGAGCAAAAGCATGAATTTTGTATTTAAGTTCCTGTTTCATTTCGAGAAAACTTTGATCGGTTTGACCAAGCAGATATTTTCCGATAATACGGTATTCCAACCCCAAGCCCAGAAGCCAATCTTTATTGACTCCTGCCGCGATAAGGGATTTTATTTCTTCCAACATTCCCTGCTCAAAACGCTCCTCAACTCGCAAATCGATGCGATTATAGAGTGCATCCCGGGGAAAATCGGTGGCAAGCTGCAGAACCTCAAAATTCGGTTTTTTCTTTTTGGATGTCTCACCAGCCTGATATTTTTCAATCGCCCTGATTATGCGATGAGGATTTTGGAGATCAATATTGGAGCTCCCAATATCACATTTTAACAGTATATTTTTTAGTTGTTTTAATGATTTCTTCTCAAGCTGCTCGCGGCTATATTTAATTTTCAAGTCTTTAGTGGATTTTTTGAGTTCAAATCCTTCCGTAAGCGCTTGAACATATAGCCCCGTTCCGCCGACAACGACAGGTGTTTTTCCGCGAGCAAAAATATCTTCAACCGCTTGTCTTGCCAACCTAAGCCAATCAAACAGAGTAAATTTTTCACCCGGCTTTCGAATGTCAATTAAGTGATACTTAACTTCTCCATACTCCTCCAGGTCTTTTCCGGTACCGATATCTAGTTTTTGATAAACCTGTCGGGAATCTGCAGAAATAATTTCTCCATTAAACTTTTTTGCAATTGAAACTCCCCAGCCGGTTTTTCCACTGGCAGTCGGCCCGACAATACAAATAATTTTTCGCTTTTCCATCTTGTTAGCTATATCAAAAAAATCCCCCGTTTTCAATCCGGAGGACTATTCCTCACGCTTTTCTTCCGTCCGTTTGCGCTTTAGCTTTTCGAGCTCAAAGACGCTCCTGCCGGAATCTGGAGCAAATTTTTTGTCCGGATCATCGTCCTTTAGGAGCTTTTCTTCTAGCTCCTCAAAATATTCGTCGCTGAACTCGTCCGGATCATTATCTGCGAGTAGATTATCGTCCATATCGATATTATAACAAATTGGTGGGCGAGAGAGGACTTCTCACCCGTTCGCGAAGCTCACTCATAGAAACCCACGGTTTCTATTATCTTCCTCTGCGGGAAACTCCCGTTTCCCGACCCCTTCCCTGTTCGAGTCTAAACTATCAAACTCACCAATTTGCTCCGGCGAATAAATCGCCGAGACAAATTGGTGGGCGAGAGAGGACTCGAACCTCCACGGGTTTTACCCCACTAGTTCCTAAGACTAGCGTGTATACCAATTTCACCACTCGCCCGAACAGAATTATTCTACACTAAATCGGGAAAAAAATCCAGTCTCAAATTGAGATTTTATCACTAAATTTAGCATAGGTCTTTTCGCCAATGCCTTTGACATTTTTTATCTGGTCAATAGATTTGAATCCTCCGTTTGCCGTCCGGTATTCGATAATTCTTTTAGCATAAGTCGGGCCAATACCAGGAAGTGATTCTAGTTCCGCCTGAGTCGCAGTATTTATATTGATCTTTCCACTGATCGGACTTGAATTTGCAGATGGGGAAGACAGCTCTCCTGAATTTATCGCTGGCACGGGCGTTGATTTTAGCTCAGTTATTTGTTGCTCTAAATCTTTGATTTTATTTTCAAGTTCGCTGATTTTCTGGTCATTATTTTCACTTGGCGCTACTCCCCTAGCAAAACTCCCCTTTTTAACCATTAAAAGTGTTCCGCCAACAAGAGATAAAACAATCAGCCCTGCCCCGATATACGTTGAATTCTTTTCAATAAATTCTCTTGTGAAGAGTCTAGCAATAAATTGACCTAATATTCTCAAATACTCCCAAATTAACCTAAATAATTTTTTAAATTTAGAAATTACTAAATTGTTCATTTTTTAGGTTAATTAGAATAATTAGAAATTTACTCGAGATGCTGCCTTGTCTCTCCGACTTTGTTCAACAGATTAGGATATTTACCTACCTCAATCGATATATCCTTAGCTGCTTCAGTCGCCTTCTCTATCATTATTCTATCACCGATATCGGCAAACCTAAAATCCCAAAACCCGGATTGCTGGTAACCGTACATCTGCCCTGGGCCGCGAAGTTCCAAATCCATCTCGGCCAGTTTAAAGCCAGACGATATCGATTTCATATAATCCAACCTCTTTTTGGCATTTTCTGAATCGGAGGACCCGTCCGCAGTAGCTTCGCGACCAGCGATGCGGGTGAATGAGAATAAGAGGCAATATGACTGTAAATCAGACCGGCCGACACGACCACGAAATTGGTGGAGCTGGGCAAGGCCAAAAGCTTCTGCATTTTCAATCATCATGACAGTTGCATTCGGTATATCCACGCCAACCTCGACCACCGAGGTACTGACCAAAATATCGTATTTTTTAGCCTTGAAATCAGCCATAACTTCCTCTTTTTCTTTTGACTTCATCTTTCCATGAAGCATACCAACCTTCAGATCCGGAAATACCTCCGTCCGGAGTCTTACTGATTCGTTAATTACGGTTTTTTTGTCCTCTTCAAACAGGCGCAGTTCGCCTCCCGAATCGGCCGGGTTGTCAATTAACGGACAAATAACAAATATCTGCTGGCCGGATTTTATTTGCGTCCTGATAAACTCGTAAGCCTTATAACGATCATCCGGAGACACAATTTTGGTGATGATTTGTTTTCGGTTTTTTGGCATTTCATCAATGACTGAAACATCCAGATCGGCAAAAACTACCAAAGACATAGTCCTTGGAATTGGCGTTGCCGTCATTGAGAGAAAATGAGGCCGGACACCGTTTTTAGCCTCGATTAGTTTCCCCCGCTGGTTGACGCCGAAACGGTGCTGTTCATCAATGATTACAAGACCTAAATTTTCAATTGGATCTTTCAAATGTAGTAATGCATGCGTCCCAACGTAAATATCAATTGCTTCATTGTTAAATTGCTGAATTGTTTGGAATTTGGAATTTGGAATTTGTTTGGAATTTGTTTCTTGTTTCTTGCTTCTTTGAGTCGCGGATGTTACCAGCGCGACTTTTATTCCATGTGGTTCTAATATTTTTGATAAAGTTTCAAAATGCTGATTGGCTAAAATTTCCGTCGGCGCCATAAGTGCTACTCGATAGCCGTTTTTGATCACTACTGCCGCAGCAAAGGCGGCAACAACCGTTTTTCCCGAACCGACATCGCCATTTAGAAGCCGGTTCATTGGTTTATCGTTTGATAAATCTTGAATAATTTTCCAAGCAGCTTTCCGCTGGGCATCGGTCAATTGAAACGGGAGTGAAGCAGCAAAATCTTTTAAAAACTGTTCGTCTATTTTCATCACTGGCGCTTTATGAACCAGGATATCCTTTTTCGCCAACTGTTTCTGCAAAGAGAATAAAAATAGCTCGTCAAATGCCATGCGCTCTCTGGCTTTTTCCATCAGTTGCGAACTCTCCGGCTGATGCAAAATCAGTATTGTTTCTTGAATTCCTATTAAATTATTTTTTCTGATGATTTCATTCGGTATGTATTCTTCTATACCAGATACCAAATTCTTAGTACTCGATACTAATTTCGCGATGTAAAAACTGGTGATACCGGTTGTTTCCGGATAAATCGGCACGATTTTGGGGCCATTTGCCCGATTCGGCGACTCCATTTGAAGTTGTCCGGAGAAATTGTCATATGAAACTTTGCCATTCAAAATCAATTCCTGCCCGGATTTCAACATCTTCTCCAAATACGGCTGGTTGAACCAAACGACTTTAATTGACCCGGTTTCATCGGCAACCACCGCCTCAGTGACAGTAAATCGTCGCCGTCTGGTTCTCCGATTGGCAATATTGATGATTTTGGCTTTGATGGTGTAATTGTCATTGCGAGCCTCGCCATAGGCGGGCGCGGCAATCTTTTCGATTTTCGTTATTTTCGTGTAGTCAGCATAATCTCTGGGGAAATAATAAATTAAATCTTCAACCGAGTTTACCCCGAGTCCGTTAAGACGAGGGGCCATTTTCGGCCCGACACCATGTAGAAATTGTATTTCTGTTTTCAAATCCATAACAAAAGTATACCAGATAAAAACATTGACTTAATTAACATTTTATGATATTGTGTTAACACGAACCACAATATACAGGAGACAACCACATGTGCTCACCGCCAGATAATCTGCTCCCCGACTGTTCTGCGGAGGTTCGCGCTTTTGTTCAGGCGCGACTGGACAAGGACGAGGAAGAGATGATCGCTGACGTCACCGAGGACCAGTACGTCGCATGGTACAACAACGTCTACGACAGCCCTGATCTTCTGAAGTTCGCCCCTTCGCTCACCAAGTGGAAGGGCTTCCAAGACAATTGGATGATCGGCCTTCACCGGTCACTTCGCAAGTCAAACAGGTAACTGTCCTCCCTCCAGAGGCAGTGCCCGGCCGACGGCCATTCGATGCAAATCGGATGCGCCGTTTTTTAATAAATTGTTGACTTACAGAAGATGAAGATGTAGAATTTATTGCAACGAGATGAGGGTCGATAACGAAGGAATCCCTTGCCCTTCGTTGTGGTGGATCACATCAAGCACAAAGGAGGTTAGCTAGACGCAAAAAAACTAGTGTAACCCAGCAAGGGAAAGCTCGACTTTGGCCAAAGCCGGACGAAGATGGTCGAGACCGTTCAAAATTGAGTGCGGAATATCACGAATTATGCTATCCTGTAACAACTAATCAATAACATTAACTAGTTAAATGGACTAAAATGCTCAAAAAAAGCACAATCCAAAGTGCTTGTTTTG
>JBAZJN010000008.1:0-42203 GCA_041651295.1 Patescibacteria group bacterium
TAACACTTGGTACCCATATAAACAACAGAGGCAAGGCAGCGGAAAAGATAAGGATCCTGTTCGAAATCCCCGATCAGAAAATTACAGTAGACGGACAGCCTGTACCGCGAACAGTATTTCAGGATTATACAAAAAGTCTGTATGGTGAATCGCATCTGTGCAAACATTTAATCTCGTGGAGAAGCAAACCTTTCACAGAAGCAGAAAAGAAAAGCTTCGATCTGACTACTATTGTTAAAGCCAACTGCCTGCTTACACTTACAAAATCAATCGGCAATGACAATAAAGAATACGTTAATATCTCAGGTATAGGTCACCTAATGAAAGGGCAAACAATACTCAGGCCTGTTAATAACATTATCCTGTATGACTTCGAAGAAGAAGGTTTTCCGATCCCGGATTTTGTTCCAGACTGGATCCAAAAGAAAATCAAATTATCAGAGGAGTATAAAAAATATCAGTCAGGCGATAGCGATGATGAAGGCGGACAGGCTCCGAGTGATGATAACCGGGATAATAGTGTAGAAGATCAATCACTACCGGACGATGATGACGATCTTCCCTTCTGATATTGGAGTAGAGATGGATTTCCCATGTGTTAAGAAAAATGGTCAGCTTGTATATCCGTCACTTGTGGCAAGGGACAGGCTTATGTACCTTGAAAAACAACCGGAAGGTGCAAGGTTCAAGGAAACTTTAACAAGGGTTCGAAGCCCTAAGACACACCAACAGGTCAAGACTATCTTCGGACATTGTATAATGTATCTGATAACCGAATTTATAGAACGTGGCTGGGATACTTCCTATCTGCTCAAACTTGACAAGCCTACAGGGGTACCGCCTTCAAAGACTCTATTCAAGGAATACTTTTACGGTGTCTGTCCCATGGAGGACGACGAAGGCGAACAGATAACACTTAGTGATGCAGGTAAAGAGCAGGTTGTAGAGTTCATTGACAATATTATGAATCATTCGTCGAGCATATGGGGTATCTATATCCCGGAGCCGGATCCGAACTGGAAAGAAAAGATTTTAAGCGGTGAATGGAGCTAAATGCAGACGCAACAGCCTATCAAACTGCCCTTGAGCCGACCCATTGGGCGGATATTTGAGAAAATGCAACACAGGGCCTCTCAGGGGCCTTAAACAAGAAAGGTGAAAAAATGGAACAGGAAGGTCAAATAAACCGCTATATTTGCGAAAAATGCCACAATGTTATGATAACAGTAACAGGTTGCGAAGGTGTTACCCCGTTTATGATAATCTGCGATGCTTGTCACAATCTGACAGCTCAATCCGTGATGTACAATTGCCCGCAGGATATTCAGCCTCAATACGTCTGGTTCAGGCCGACCAGCGATAATGAAATCAGACAATGGATCCTCAAAGACTTCGAGTTTCATTCAGAAGGCAAGACTCCTTCGAAGGAAGAACTGGAAAGAATGATGATGGCGATGAAACACCATGTCAGTATCGGCGGACTTATGATCAAAAAGATACCACGAAATCCGCTTGACAGGTTACGCGACGATCTTTCAAAATCCGCTGCCTTCGTGGCACTGATCACAGACAACTATCACAAAAGTATTGAGACAGCGGCACACTTGGGCCTTGCCCTGCTTATGGACAAACCGATCTATTTACTGATCGAGGACTCTTTTATACCAGCTTCAAAATTATTCAAGATCTGCGACGGCTGGGAAATGTTTGAAAAAGGAAATACCGAAGAGCTCAAAGAAGCCGGTGAAAAACTTCTCAAAATGGTATCTGATCAATTAGGCGGTAAGCCGGATGAGTACGGAGTTTCCGGATTATGACAGATAAGCCTCCTATTAGACTTAATAAAATGCAAATACTTATAATGCGTTCGCAAAATAAACAAATGCCACAATTGAAAATAACAAGATGTTCTGATGCGTCTTGGATTTATGTAAGCAATGCTATCAGAAAATTACTAAAAGGTATTTCCGGATGAATACGGGGTCGCAGACTATGACGGATAAAATGGGCTTCGAGGGATCCCGGCGGATCTGCAAGCAATACAACAACAAAAGAATCAGGCTTACAATCGGAGGCAAGACCTATGATTATCGATCGCTTAAAGAGGGCAAACTGGCCGGCTTTTTCGAACTACTCAAAAAATCCAAGCAGATCAAGGACTGGTTTTATGAACGCGGAGAACTTCCGTTCACAGACAGCAGCTACCTTCCTGATTTTGAGATCATAGAAAATGACGACAGCAAAACATATTACGAATTCAAAGGTTTTGTTGAACCGAGTACGAAAAGAAAAATAACCTTGCTGCGAAAGTACTATCCGGATATCCGGTACATTATGATCATGGCAGATAAAAGAGGAATTAAGAAATTAGGATCCAGAGCGACGGCAAAATGTAATCGTGTGTGCACCATACAAGAGTTTATTGGTAGTCTTTACTGAAAGGAACAAAATGAGAACAATAGCTTTTTTGATAGTGTCATTTTTTGTCAGTACCGTAATGGCCTACCCGGATACTGTAACAATCAATTCCGATACGATCTATTACAGGGGCGACGTTGTAGAGGCTAACAGCATATATATCACCAACGGTTTTATCTTTTTAAACTGGGGCAGTAAAATGATAGCCCACGAAAAAATTGTTCTTAGTGATGATCCGAATATCCCGGGTAACTTCGCAAGAGTCGAACTGCAGGGAGGATACATGGAAACACCTCTTTTGTATGGCGAATATAAATCCCCTGCAACTTATCAAGTTTTGTCTATGACATACGGAAGATTGAACTGTTATCACGTAGGTACCGGCATGGTGCTGTATAACCATTCGGCCGAATTCATAGGATACAAACTGCACGAACAGGATCTCATAGCCAATTATTTTGCCGATATCAATAAAGACGGCATAGTTAACTTCGAAGATTTTGCATATCTGGCACAATGGTGGCTTGACGAAATTTAATTAAACGAGAAGGAAACCTAAAATGAAAGTATATATCAAAAGTAAATTTATTGATGAACTGGTTTATCTATCGTTTGATTTTTACTCCAATGGCAGTATGTCTATTAGTGGTCGATCATTAGAAGGCGAACCATTATTTAAAGCAACCGTTGCTCTGGAAGACGGAGTACCTCGTAAGGGATATGTTATCCTGAAGGGCTGGTCAGAAAATGAAGGTATTCCAGAAGCCTTGGAAAAAGCTGGCGTTGTTAAACGAACCGGCAGAACTATACAGACTGGTTTTTGTATCGCGGAAGAAGCAAAACTACTAAAACAGGAGATTGAAGATGAAAACACTTGAAGAACTACAATCGGTATTTAAGGATCTCGGTGCCCGATGGGAAGCAGACGGCCTCAACATAATATTTTCAACATGCGGCGTTGACTATCACTTCATAGCCAGCTGGGGCGAAGGCTGGGATCATGTCAGTGTCTCGATCCTACACAAAAAGCGTATGCCTACATGGGGCGAAATGTGTATGGTAAAGGATCTGTTCTGGAATCCGGAAGAGACAGTCATACAATATCACCCGGCAAAATCAAGTTATGTCAATGTACACCCGTGGACCCTTCATCTATGGCAACCGCATAACCTCGAGATCCCCGTACCCCGGACTTGGTTGGTATGAAGAAAGAAACTTCGATAAGGATACATGCAGCCCGGCGATGTGTTCAACGTAAAGGCTTCGTCTTATCAAAGAGGATCCACAATGGTCTGGTTTCCGTGATCAAGCGAAATGAGGCCAAGTTTATCCGCCGGCAGAGCAATCGCGTGACAGTATGGGAAGTGATATTCGAAGATATCAACTACAGAGTAGTCTATGACAAGAACAGAAAACTAATTGTGACAGTGTTAAAATAAAAAGAGACGGCAGCCTTTTACAACTACCGTCCCGAAGAGGAGGGTGAGAAATAATATCAAGTTACAGCGTTTCCGCTTATTTTTGCCTTTTGTTCCAGTAACTTCGCGTTAAGTTCTTCTTCGCTATACATGACCTTTTTAAGATGAGTCAGCATACCGCCACCGCCGGCTATGGCCGAAGCCAACATCCAGCCGATATTGACAGCTTGGGCTGCAGACTTTTCGGCTTCCTCGATCTTAACTTTTAATTCAGCGTGTGCCATACTATAGGTATTCGAGTCAACAGCAAGTTTAGCCTGCAGTTCGACCTGCGTATCAAGGTGAACTTTGTCGGCTTCCGCCTTCAGGTTTTTCAAGTTACCAAGTGTACTGATAGGCAGCTTAAAATCCTTCGGATCTTTGCCGATATATTTTACAGCTACCGGCGATATCTGATCAGACGGCCAGAACTGATCCATAAAACAGCCGGCTGTAAAAACCAGCACCAAACAAATTATAAAAATTCCAACGCCAATCTTTTTCATTTTCTGTCTCCTTAAATTTTATATTACGTTATGGTATAACTTAAAGATGCTCCTAAAAGAAATGTCAACAATGATATAGTCAACGTTGCCCATACAGGTAAACGATTTTGAAGTTTATCAATAATATCCCACTGTCTCTCTTCGCTGTCCTTGAGATTTCGAATATCATTTATAATACCACTATGAGCGGGGCAATTTTCTTCCATCATCAGTATGTCCTTTCACCAGATCACTAAGTATTGTTTTCCTGAGTTCTTCTACCTGTTTTTTTAAGGCTACATAACTGTCCTTGCTAACCAGCAATGCCGTCTTAAGTTTACCAATCTCTGCGTCCTGCAGTTTAATTATTTTGTCTTTGTCGATGATCCAGACTCCTTAACGAGTCGTCGTCTTGACCATGTTTTCGCCGTAGTGATCATATCTTTAATCCTTTCAGTTTTTTGCGTTTCGCTTAACCGCGACCAACTTTTCGAATTAAATAGCTTTGGCAGGATCTCGTTTAATCTCTCTGCAGTAAGTGTCTGATATCTCTCATATCGGGTATCATTCAAAGACCACTTGCCGGCCCTGCGAGAAAGCCCTATTATGTCACCGGGAACATTAGCATCTTTCATGGCTTTCTGCAAGTTTTTATCCAGCTTCTTATATACGTTCTGGCCGGCCTCTTTTGACTCTTCAACCACTTTTCCGACAAATTCATAATCAGTCCGCTTTGCCCGTTCACGGCGTGCCTCGAGCCCCATTTGTTCAAATTCAGATGAATATCTGCGGTTTAACTGGATCTGTTCTCTTTGCCCCAAATCTTCCCAGTTCTTATTATAATGCAGATCCGCGACCGAATCCTTCAACATTTGCAGTTCAGCAGCTTTTGTGGGTTTATATGAAAGTGTTGTACCGCTGAAAAATTCCTCCGTGCCGGCCAGTAATCCTATCGGGATTCCATCGTTATACATAGCCTCAACACTGGCTTCCATGAAAAACGGAGCGAACGTATTAACAATTTCCCGACCTCCGAAAAATGCGATCTTACCTGCTTCAGTAGCAGTCATCTTTTCGCCAAGTTTTGCAAGTCCTACCCAGCCGCTTCCTTTTTTCTTTACCTCATCCCACTCTGGCAACTCCCAAATTTTCTGTCCTGCATAAGACTCACCTGTGATCATCCTGAAAGTAAAATCTATAAAAGCACTTCGCTTATTACGAAGGAAATTTGTTAATGTTTTTCCTCTCGGATAATCTATGATCTTGCCAGTCGATGTTTTCTTCTGTCCGGATACGAATTGTACCAGAGCCCGGATATAAGGACCGCCGTCACCGAATACATCGAACCTGGTATTTTTGATCTTGACCTTTCCAAAATCAGTAGACTGCGGATTAAATTCGACCTCAAATCCTCCAAATCTTTTGGCTGCATACATCATCATAAGCCCGGTACCAATATACGAAGCCATCGTTGTGGCCACTTCGGTCCTCATTGCCTTATTACTGAAGATCATGCTGGGTGTTCGAATTCTGGACCAGGTAAGAGTAGGAGACCACATAGCAACCGATAAGGTCCGTCTTGCCTTTGCACCAAAATCTGTTTTAGGCTGAGAAAAACCCAGCAGAGTATTATTGAAGTCTGCAAGGTCCGCCCTCATTTCCGGAGAGATCTGCCGGCCAGAATTATGCCACTGATCTATTTTATAATTATAGAGTTTCTGCTGCATCCAGTTAAAACTTTCTACAAAACCCCGCTGAGAAGCCTTATACAACCGTCCTACACCTTTAATCTTGGAAGGCAGGGCCGTTCTGAAGAATTCTATCCTCTGGCCCACTGGTACAGCATCAGACAGTCTACCGGGCGGCTCAAGAAATACCACACCATCTGCCTTGGCCTGTTTATGAAGCGGATCACCGGAATATTCGAATCTAATCTTATCAGCTGCCTTGGTCGAAAAATAACCAGCTACGTTTTTACCGACAGCTTTGGCATACATTACCGGGTGTCTACCTCGAAGCCAACGTGCTTGCCGCCTCATCTGAATATCGAAACTTGCTCCGATCTTCCAGAAGTTCATAACCTCTTCGAAGTTCCGCCATGCCTTAGCCTGCCATGGCTGTACCCTGCGTGCTGCCTTTACAAATTCAGGACCAAAGATCCTCGAGAGCAATTCAATCTCATTGTCCTGAAGAGGCTGGCCGTTACGCAACTTATTTTCAACGGCATTTTGAGCACGAATCTTTTCGTAAGTCTGAAACTTTCCACTACGGTCTATCTCTTCGCTGATCTTCTCCCATTGTTGAGTTTCCAGTTTAGGAGGTTCATATTTAGGTTGTTGTTCAAGCAAAGGACCCTTCAGTTTCGACTTGGCCTGTTTCAATGCTTCACTGACAGGTACACCTTTTTCAACCAGTTCTCCTTTATATTTCTCAAATGCTGCAGCTCGCTGGATCCTCTCAGCCTTTTGCCCTGGCTTGACCAGCTTTGCAGCAATCTTCTTCGCTTTCGATAATCCGGTATTTATCTTGGTTCGAACATCTTCGAAGCCTTCAGTCTTAGCCTTTGGTGCTTCTCCGAGATCTGGCAGGACCGGCTTTTTGCCTTCAGGTTTACCAGCCTCGATCCACTTGCTTACAGCTCTATTATGCTCTATGATCTTGATCCGCTGTTCTTCAGGAGATATCGTTAATTCAGGTTCCGGAGTCAATTTCACTTCGCCGGTCTTTTTGCCTATTGTTCTTTTGAGTTTTGCTTCGCCGATCGTAGACTTTATACCCTTAATGCCGGCGTGAGCATAAGGGATACCAGCCTGTATAGCGATCTCAGTAGGAGACGCACCGCCGGCGGCAGCAACACCACCCATTGCAATAGAAGCAGGAGCAGGACCAAGGGCCCCACGTGCAACCTTAGCTATCAGTTTCTTTCCTGGTATCTTTCCGACGATCTTTTCACCAGCAACCCCTGCAGAGCTGAAAGCGGCGTGCATAGCTACACCTTCACCGGGCTTGCCACCATTTACACGATTGATCATTTCCCAAGCAACGGTATCTGAAATAACAGTCCCCGGGGGTATAATCTTTTTGGCAATGGCAAGCTGTGTCATAAATGCACCAATGCCGGCACCGATATCAACAGCATATTCCCCGAAACTTTCAGCAGCTGGAACATCAAATTCATAAGATCCACGTTCTTCCTTCAGGGCATTATGAGCTGCTATTCTATCCTCTGTACCTTTTTTACCGTAATACCCTTTCGTTATAGCCCACCATATTTTAGGAACAGCCTTAAGACCTTCCATGAAACTTACTCGTTTTTGTTTTTTCAGTCCACCTTCGGACGGTACAAATAAATCCGGTTCCATTTCTTTTGCTGCGGCCATCATACCGGTTAAAGAATCAACAGTTACAGATGTTGGTCTTGACTGCTCGGACATTTCCAATACCGTCTTATTCAGATATTGTTTGAATCCTCTTTCTGCTAAACCCATATTCTCGATCGCTGTAATAGTATAATCTGCCTTATCTGCAAGCTCAGCCTCAGAATCGAGATCAGCATAATCATTCTTTACTGGAGAAACAGCAGCTTGCGGCACTGCTACAGGTTGAACAGGTTCCGCTATCTGAGACGCTTCCTGGTCTAATTGGTCGTAAAAGTTTTTAGCCATAACATTACTTTAGATATTTATCTGCAAATACTCTGCCTTCGTTTGTTTTGGATCCACCAAGTTTTTTATATTCCAGCAGTAATGCCGCTCTGTCTGGTTGCTGAGGAGTTTCCGGTCCGACAGTTGCCTCCTGTTTTCTTTTATTTACTCGAAGTATCCGCTCAGCCTCTTTTCTGGATAATTCGTCACGAAGTTCCTCGAGATTTGCGTAATCTTCTTCCGGTAAATTCAAGCCGGCATCAGACTTCAGCATCTTATCAATACTGTCAGCAGTCAAGGGCGTTTTCTTCTTTGGAGCCGGAACGGATATCGGATCCTGAGATCTTGCCAGATAGAGCTCGATCGCAGCAGACTTCTCTTCATCACTGAATCGCGGATCCTCACGAATTGTCTTTATGCCTATTTCCAATTCCTCATTCCAACGATGTATTTTCTGCTGTAGCAAAGTATGACGGGCTGAGGCAAGATTGATAAGATAAGGATCCTCGCCGGCTGAAGTTCTTTCGTTGATATAATCGGCTTTTATGGCTGTGTCCATCGTAAGCCTGCGTAAGCCAAGTTGTTTATGAGCAACCTCTACAGGCGTGTCAAATTCAGTCGGTTCGTACTTCTGTCTTACGTCCTCTACAGTAGGCTCAGTCATTGCCGGAGGTATAGGAGGTGTCAATTCTTCAGGAGTAGATACGTTCATTGCATTTCTGAATCCGGGAAATGGAAACGGATTAGACTTCTTAGCAGTAGTTTTACCGGATTGCTGCGGCTGCATAGATTGACTTGTTCTTGTTATGTTTGCCACTGGTGCCTTTCTTAACTTAATTCCACAGTCTTAATTGTTCCGGCCTGATTGTAACATAGCCACAAAGTACTGTCATCACTGTCTATCCACATGCATAGTTCACCTGTATCGAGTTGTGTCGCCCCTGTTCCAGCGGCAGGCTCATCAGCCTGTGATAAAACCCTTGGATAAAGACCTGCCGCACCAGCAAAAGTAACGTTTCCAATGGCGGATATCGTAGTATAATTAGTCGTCCCGCCATCACCAAAGGTAGAAGCACCGGTTATATCTAAAGCATTTACTGGTGCAACGGCAGAACCCACCCTTAGATTTCCGTTGATATAATTATTGGTGGTATTAATCCCAAGACCCCAATTATTTGTGCCTACGGTTTGCCCGTTGTCATAAAACGCAAATAGATTTGTGGCAGAGCCAGTAGACTTTGTCGCCGTAGGCACATATACCCCGGCGCACAAAGCAATAGTACCAGCTCCTATATTTAACTGTGTGTATAACCCACTGGCTTTAGTTATTGAAGTGGCGACATCACAAGACACTATGCTATGGAGTCCATCAAAGTCTGTTACAGTACCTGTTCCACCAGTGCTGGTTACAACGGCAAACTGTCCACCCGTCATCCTGGAAATAGAACGCGCAGATTTGTGCCACGCATATCCAATTATACCCCTACAATCAGCCACGTTTCCGCTGGTCACTTGGTGATAAGTATCAAAAGATAAACCCCAACCCCTTACGGTTCCAGATGCAGCTCCCTGAAGGTACTGTTCTACGGAAAGTCCGGTGTATATGGCATTAGGATTGCTTACGCTCTGATACACCCTAATTTTATCTGTAGATAGAATTGAACTTCCAACTGCCATGTTTCCCGTAGTGACATAATCACCAGTACCAGCACTTATATCAACATCAGTTCCGGTAATATTTCCCATGCCTGTTAGATTACCGCCAGTTAGCGTAGCCGTACCATCAGTAAGACCGGTAAATGTTCCGCTTGCGGCTGTTATGCTTCCTGTTGTTGTCAAGTTTTCGTTACCAAACGATATTGCTCCGGACGAATCTGTAATGCTTCCAGAACCAATGGTAAGTGTTCCGGCCCCAACAGTACCAGAGGCAACAACAGCAGTGGCATCAAGATGAATACTGTCGTCATCGACAATCCTCATGTAATAGCCATTGTGATAGATATAACTCTCGGAATCCTCACCAAAATATATGGCCGTTGTACTCTTTAGGTGCAGTTCACCATAAGTATTGTCCCAAAGAAGATACTCGCTGTCAGCCAGCAGGCCCCCGGTTGTTACAACAGGTATCCTGCCAGCAGTTAAACCACTAAGTGTCAGTCCGGCAAATGTAGGGCTTGCCGCCGTATGAATATTCTGCGGCGTTGAAAGTGTTATCGTACCGTCACCATCGTTGGCAACTGATATTTGATTAGCAGTTCCGGCTACCCAGCTTGATAAATTTGTCGAAGCAAGAGCTTTACTGGCATCAGTAGAAATCAGTCTTGACACAGTTAAGTCACTTATAGTAAGACTGCTTATAGTAAGACCGTCAAAGGTAGGGCTGGAGTCAGTTGATAGAAACTGATTGAGCATCTTGCTAACAAGATTAAAGTTATGCTCGACGACCGTCCAGTCGTTCGGGGGTACCTTAGCAAGTCTCATTATAGTCCTAAAGTTTTTAATATCTTTTGTGCCGAATTTGTACTACCACCACTATACCGCTTGGCTTTTTGTGCCGCTGCATATTCATATTCCTGAGCTGAAACCGCTGCCCTTCGATCCTTCTCGGCTTCTGCCAATTGAGTCTTTTTGTCAGCCTCAGCCTGTTTCATTGCTTTGTCGTATGAATTCTGTTCAGCATTGACCTTCTGCATTTGTGCGGCCACATTTGAAGTATTCATACTGGTTTGAGCAGATACAGATCTTTCAGTCTGTGCCTGTCCGGAAATTATATCGGCCAAAGTCTGATAGGCTTGGACCTCCTGTTGGTGCTGGACCGTTTTGGCAGCTCCTACAGCCTCCAGAGCTGAGGCATACTTACTGTATCGCAGATCCTCCAGATTCAATACGGACTGCTGTGCGGTCTTTCCAGCCGCCATTTGGGCCCCCGTAGAGCTGCTACCGCTCCACATACCACTTTTAACAAGATTGCCATACGAAGCAGCAAGATCCCTTTTACGAGACGATTCTATTTCCTGCCTTTGGCCGGCTCCGAATGATCCACCCGGGGCATAAAGATCCGCCGCCTGTTGATACTCAGATACCGGCTGACTGGAAACAGAAATAGCTTTTTTGGCCGCTGCGATCGCTTCCTCGTATTTTTTGCTGTAAGAGGACTGTGATGTTTTTTTTGTGTTATTTAATCTTACAAGACTCGTACTTTGGAACGCCATATTTATGCTCCTTTTGCTTTGCCGGCAATTCTAACATCTATTTCTATACCTTCAAAGGACCAAGCCTTGTCCTCTGTTACATTATACAACTTAATTGCAAACCACTGATCCCTTATTTTTGTCCTAATCGAATTCTGGACCGACGTACTTACATCAAAGGTACCGCTGGCGAACGCCGTGGCTCCATCTTCAATAGCATCAGCAACGGCCTGAGCTGTCTTTCCTACATGGAGCTCCCAGCTACAATTATCACTTTCTTCGGACAGATCGATCTGAATTTCATTTATAACGCCTTCGCCTCTGGTTACTTCGCTCAATTCCACCGGTCCGATCATGACAAAACTTTCTATAGCTTCGGTACTGTCTGTAGTAACATCATGCTTAGTAGCTTCATCGAATTTTCGAATAAAACCATCTTGGCCGCCCATAAGAAGAGCTCTCTGATCCGCCCTGTATGAGTCATGGAAATAATAACAGGCCGGAATTGCAACGCCCGGATATTCTTCCGGGAAGATACCGCTCGATCGAACATCATAAACAAAACTCGTTGACCAAGTTCCATCTTTCATACAGACTGTGACATTTACAACTTTACGATCCTTATCATATCCCATCGATACCCGGTCGGTCCTGCGGTTAAGATTGAGGCTCCTGACCAGATTAGGATAGTTCTTAGCAAGTACATCTTCCGGGGGAATATCAGACGAAGCGATATCCGGAGGCAATTTATAAAAACCAGTCAAGCCCATATAATACAGATTATTGAATTCATCCCAACAATATGACTCCGGACTGAATAACCCATCGTTGTAGCTGAAATTACTGATCGAACCACCCTGCCGGGGATCTCCTCGAAGAATCCACATTTGAGTAGCACAACCAAAAATCAAATAATAATTCTTGTATGCAATAAATCCTATTATCTGATCTCCAACAAGTCCGGCATCAGAAACCTGACTCGAGGAAGCCCCGCCAAGATCAGTCTCATCCACACTCGTATCGAAGTCCAGCGGATCCCCCTGCCTCGAACACATCCACTGGTTTGGGTGAAATATGTCATTCAAGAAAATTCGGCCCAAATATAAAGCGGCAGCATCAGATCCGCCATCCGGAAAAACCCCTGCAGTTGGAGCCCATGGCAGCCAATGCGGCGGATTATCAACATCATACGGGACCCCGCTCGATCCACTGTCTGCACCAATTACCGCATTAGTAGTATCGAATTCTAATGTTGTTGTCCGGAATACAAAATGATAATAACCGATCGTGGAAACAGCAGTCGGATTCGCAAGAGTCACTCCGGAAACTGCTCCAGTGATCGTATAGGCTCCGGTCGTAAAAGTTCCATATACAGGATATATGTATACTATCGGATCAGCACTATAAGCCACATAGCCAACCGCTCCAGTCGTGGCCTGTGTTACCTGTTCGCCAAGTGTAAAATCACCGCTCATTGTACCTGTTACGGAAACATCGATACATTCGATATAAACTCCCTTGGCGATACCCCCCACGCCCTGATCTTGTGTGACTATCTCATTGGCAGTATAAGCCCCCGTGGGCGGTGTATCGAATTCGATCCTTGTACCAATGAAATTAAGTTTATGATAACCATGATTATCAACTGGCCGGCCATCGCAAAAATAAACACTTTGAAAAGCCGGTATAGCAGCAAAATACCCATCGGTATCAAGGTTATTCGTACCGAGTCTATAACCATCACCAGTACTCAAATAGGAAAGATTTGCCATTAGCCCAAGGTCCCATAATAAATTTTCAAGTTACCTACAGCGACAATGTATTGCTTATTCTTGCCGCCACTTTTCTGTATCAGCTCCACACTATCAGTCCACTCCTGATTAGTCTCATCGTATCCCATTTCGGGATCATAATCTACCGGACGATCATCAGGCCATACACTCATTACTCTATTGCTCCATAGTAAATTTTACTATTCGTACCAATTGCAAGTATCTGCTTTTTATATCGACCGCCGCCCAATCGTTCAATGGGAAAGTCATAAGGATCGCTCCAGTTAAGAGAATCGGGATCCACTCCATCCGTAGCATAAATCAAAGTCGGATCATAATCATCCGGACGATCTTCAGGAAAATTTTTCTTAACCGTAAAAAGCCAATCATCACCAGTCGTTGTTAATTCGTTGGTTGTATCGTATGTATCAACTCTCCAAGTATAGGTACCATCAAACTCAAAAGCATATTCGCTTACGTCCCAAGTAGTACCGGAAGTCTCTCCTTGATAAACATCGTCAATGTAAATTTTTGACAATATCATGCTTCAGGTACCTCCCATGTCAATTCACTAAGCAACCGGCTTATGTTCTTTGCTTCGTTGGATGGACCCGGTGTTGTAGCTTTTGGCGGAGCTATAGAAAGACCCAATGACATAAGCAAACTTACAGGTGTGCCAGTATCTACAACCGAACCGGCCCCCGGAAGCTGGCTTATTACCAATCCTTCTTCAATTGTTTCACTATGAACTTCAGAAATATCACCAACAGTTAAATAGGCATTTACGATCGCAGTTTCAGCTGCATTTCTGGTAAGACCAACAACGTTAGGAACAGTAGTTAAATATCCGGTTATCGAAACACTTCCAGACGCAGTGCCATTATTGTCACCCTCCCCTATTGCACCTGCAACCGGATCGTCAAAGGTAATTACGTTTGTTTCATCTTCTACCAATTGGCTCCAATAACTATTATAACCGGAATGAACCTCATATAATTCCAATTCGATAGCTGAATCAGTTTCATCGTATGCAGGATAATACCTGATAGTTACTGGAATAGTTGGATCATAACATCGATACCAATCAGTCACCAACTCCATTTCAAAAGTTCCAGCCAGATCATAGGTATCACTATCATCAAAATCTATATGAATATCAACTACAGCACTAACCGACATTATTCTGATTCCAAGAAAGTCGTTGTTACAGAAACTATTTTTACAACTGGAAAGGCACCGCCAACTTGATTGGTATAGGCTTTGATCACTCCGGGCCTCGTTCCGCCTCTGGAAAGATTTTTGTCTACATCAACAAGTCGAACGTTCTTAGCCAAAGGCGTAGTAGTAGGAGGCTGTTCACGCGAGGCTAATACGCGGGACAAACCTCCATAAGGAAAATAAAGTTTCATGGCTTACCTCGTAAAAGTAATATCCACAACATCAGCATCAACGCTACCATAGAAATACAGTTTTGACACATCATCTATCGGCAACCATATACGATAATTATTCGTACCGAATTTCGGCATCGGTTCACCGGTAATTGCCGTACATACCGCTCCAACCCTGAAACGTACATCACCAGTATTGGCCGAAGCTGCTACCATCCACACCATTTTACAGGGCAATTCGGTACCTCCATTGCCTTGCCCAACATTACTGGCAATTGTAACCCGGACAGATCCACACTTGTTCCCATCCGGAACTTTCGTTAAATTACTATTTATCATATCTGACATCGCAATGCTCCTTTACATACAACATATTATCTGATCTTCGCCAACCGATATACTACCATTTACACCGGGTTCCGGGGGGTATTCAAAATCTGAAAAAACATATACTTGATCATCATCGCCGATTAACCATACCGTTTCATCATCAAAAATAATACCATTTGCAAAAAATCCATTCATTCCGGAACCTCAACAGAACTCCAGTTATTTCCGCCGTCAATAGATGTATAAAACTCTCCATCACCATTGCCAGCCACCAAAATACTACCATCAGAATTAGATCCAAGAACAGTCCAGCGTTTATCAACATCACCAATAGGTTGCGTTTCAGCCCAGTTTTCACCGCTGTCCGTTGAAAGATAAACTCTACCATCAAATTCGGCGGCAAGTATTACACTGCCATCAGAGTCCATCGCTGCGGCGTACCAGTAATGGTCGTCATTATCAATAGGCTGTGCTTCACTCCAAGTAGCCGCAGAGTCCGTTGATAATGCCAATCGTCCATTAAACTGACCAGTTATCCAATGACTGCCATCAGAGTCATGGGCCAAGCAAGCGTAACCCTTATCTGAATCGCCCGACGGTCTTCGTTCAGTCCATGTCGAACCAAGATCGGTACTGGTATAAAGACGACCTCCCCCGCCCCCGATTATGCCATTGATACCAACCATGGCAATGCTTCCATTTGGCCCTATAGCACTTCTTGAGTTGGAGTTCAGTATATCCGGCGATATATTACTTGACCATGTTGAGCCGCTATTTGTAGAAATATAAACTTCACCTGTCCCGCACGTAGCAATTAAATGACTGGCATCATTGTCAATATCGACCGATTGCCAGTTTTTATCCACGTCCCCGGCTGGTCTCAACTCACTCCAGTTTGCACCATAATCCGATGTTATGTAAATTCTACCGGCAGATAACTCATACACAGCAAAAATAGTACGGTCTTTATTTGCAACAATCCCACCCCACGCACCATTTGCGTCACCTTTTGGCCGGGTTTCAGCCCAATTTGCCCCTGAATCAGTAGACTTATAAACCCTTCCATTATATATAGCTGCGAATAAAATAGTACCGTCAGAGTTTGACGCTACGCCATACCACTTCTTGTCCGCACTTCCGGCGGGTCTTCGTTCTGTCCAACTAACTCCGCCGTTTGCCGAAGTCCACAGTCTCCCATTTGAAGCCCCGACAATTAAGTTACTGCCATCTGCGTCACAAGCCACACTACGCCACTGTTCACCACCTATTACCGGCACACGCTCTGTCCAACTTGTTCCACCATTTGTTGATGTAAACAACTCATCAGGCGTATTAAAATTAGCAACTATCATAAAACTACAATCATAGTCCATGTCAAAATAATCGAATGAAGCCAATGAATTAACATTCGGAGTTATATTTGTCCACGTAATTCCAGCATTTGTAGACACATAGACTTGTGCGTCTGCGTTCATTGCCACAATTGTATTACCGGTCTGATCTATATGAATATGAGACCATCTTAATCCCCAATCACCGGCCGGTCTTTTTCCTGTCCAAGTCACAATATCACCTTATAAACAACAAATAATCTGATCTTCACTTAAATCCATACTGCCACTCGTACCAGATTCTTCGCCAGTACCTATATATAATCTTCCATTATATTCCCCGGCCATCAAAACACTTCCATCTGTAGATAATTTAACACACCGCCAATCGGAGTCAGCGGCTTCTACTGGCCATATTTCATCCCAACTTGTTCCAGAATTATAAGAAATATATAACCTTTCGCCGCCAGCCACCAAAATACTTCCATCAGAATTTGATGTTACAGATTGCCAGTTTTTATCTACCTCACCTATCGGTTTTAATTCACCCCAATCCACTCCAGAATTACGAGAGATATATAACCTTCCCCCATACATTCCAGCAACCAGAATACTTCCGTTCGCATTTGACGCTACACTTATCCATACAGCATCTACGTCACCCGCTGGTTTTACCTCATTCCAATCAACTCCGGAATTTGTAGAAACGTGCAACCTATTCTCTCCAGCTATCAAAACACTGCCATCAGAATCAGACGCGACACTTCGCCAACGTTTATTAACATCGCCCGCTGGACGTAATTCGGCCCAATTTGTTCCAAAATCAGAAGATATATATAATCTGCCCACGCTTGTAGAATCAATTCCAGCCAGTAAAACGCTTCCGTCTAAATCCGAAGCGACACATCGCCAGTTTCTATCTACATCATTAACTGGCCGTACTTCATTCCAATCCGTTCCGGAATTTATAGAAACCCATAATCTTTTATTGGTTGACCCTGCTATTAAAATACTGCCATCAGAATTTGAAGCAGCACATCGCCATGTTTGAACTACATCCCCTGCAGGTTTTGAGTTATTCCAACTTGCTCCTGAATTAACAGATAAATATATTGTGTCTGCGTCACCGCCGGCCATCAGAACACTTCCGTCGGAATCTATTGCCGCACCCCACCAAAATTTATTAGCATCACCTGCTGGTTTTACTTCAATCCAATCCATAATAATCTCACATACAGCAAATAATCTGATCTTCGCCCATATCACCAGCCGCATCATAAGGCAAATCTTCAATGCCGTTTCCGCTGTTGTATAAATATAAAACTTCCTCTTCGGTTAATGCCTTATTAAAAAACATTACATTATCCATAGCCCCGCCCAAAAACTGACCCTCTTTAAGTGTATCATAAAAATTTGTAATTCCCAACCAGACATTGTATGGATTGTTATACTCGGCCATGTTGCAGGAAGCGGGACCTGCACTACCGATAGAACTTCCATTCATGTAACCTTTAGAAGTTGCCGTGATGGCAGTAGACTGCTCTACCATTACAACAAAATGAATCCAGTCGGTAGGGCCATCAGGTAAATCTACAACATCACCCCACCCAATTCCCCTGTTAGCCCTATAAAAAAACGATATATTTCCTGTTCCGCCAAGATAGTAATACCAAAATTCAAGCCAATTGTATGGTACATAACTTGCAGAACCAAAAAAATCATATTCAGTAACATGGGCCGGTTTACCATCGTCAAGTTTAACCCAAAAACTAATAGTAAAACTGGAACGTAATAGGTCAAGAAACTGATTATTGGTATTGATATAATCTGAGGTCTCGTTAAAAGATAACGCCGTCCCTGTCTTGCCGGAAGTAGTTAGAACATCAGTATTTCTCTGTGCTGTGCCGTTAGAAAAACCCTGTGCGTCAAGTACAACCGCAGATGGGGCGGCGTCATTCATCTTATAATGACAAACGAGATAGTCACGGAGAGCCATACAGCCTCCTTCGGCTTATGTCGTTATGTCAACAAGCAATTGCCAGTCGGCACCACACCATTTCAGAAGAACTACATCGCCGGCAGCGGTAAGAGCCGCAGAAGTTGCATTGTACCCGACAGTAATTGTCTTGCTGTTATCATTCGAGGACAAAGAAACAATAATTTCTTGGCCTTGAAATTTGCCGTCCGGGATCGTGCACGTGGCATTTGCAGCTGGGTCGATATATTCAACCACCAGATCCATGTAATTTTGAGCACCGACCTGAGCTGTATAAGCACCTGAAGGTTTTGCCGTAAAAAGATTAGATGCCTTCATACGTTCATTAGGAAGAGTATTCGAACTCATATTATTAAACCTTTCTAAGATATACCATAAACATCAGTCGCGGCTTCTATCCACCGCATTTCTCTTGCAATTTCCGGAGAATCAAAAATAGCTTGCGGGTTCAAATTATATCCGACCGTACTTGGAGCGTGTGAAACATCGGCTTTAATCAGTTCACCTATAAGCCTTGCTGCTTCTCTTGTGTGAACACCAGAATTATCTTCCTTCGTTCGTTCAGCAACAGCTAAAGCGGATTGTAGGATCGCCTCTGAAGCCTTCATGCCTCCGATAAAACAATCGGTATCCTCTGTAGGTTTTGGCGGACTCATAACGTAACCAAACGTTATACCGTAAACACCATTAGGCGGGGGGTGTAACAATAATTTATATTTTTGACCTGTAGCTGGAGCATACTGACCGGCCTGTAATGCACAATATGCAGGATAAGTACCCGATATCCCCAGTGATCGCATTTCAATTATTCTCTCAACAGAAGCAGGGCTCGGATTCGGATAATTCGTATCAGCTACAAATTTAGGCATCATAAAGAAATAATCAAAATCAGCCGGCAAATCATATTCCCATTGATCAGCAATAGTATTCACAGTGGATATCTTCTTCATAAAACTCCATTGATGATACCTGCCGGTCCTGGGATTGATAGGATAAAGAAATTGCCGATAACCACGATATACCAAACTTTTGGCCTTGGTATATGTAGTCTTATCTGTAGAGTCTGCTGTTAAATTCCAGACTTCAAGATATATCTCTGAAAATGTTAATTCTAAACTTGCCATCATTATCCTCAAAATGGAGGCCTGAGTATCGGAGAACCCAAGCCTCCACAAACATAGAGACAGAGATTTTAATTCTCCGTTGGTGTAATTTCCTTGTTTTCGAGCATATCCCAGCAAAGCTTGACAACATACGGTCCGAAAAGTTTGCCAATCCGCTCTTTAATCATGGCAATTTCTTCAACCGTAAATTCTACTTCGTCGAAAGCATATACTTTATCGGCCAGTTTGCTTCGCTCATATTTTTTTATGGGCTGTTCATTTCTGTCCGTATCAAGTATGCTCTCGAGGGAATTGATAATAGCGATCCTCAAAGACGCTTCTTGTGCATCTTCTCGGCCGGCATTATCAATGATCGGCTTTCCATCACGTTGCAATAATGTCTGATTTACTCGAACCTTCATTGTTCTGTCTCCTATACTGTGCACATACTCAAAATAGGACGGAGCACATTGCCCCGCCCTTTTTATAAAATCTTATACACCTGCATCCTGCATTGCCACAAGATAATAGGTAGTAGTCGTTCCGGTTACTCGGATCGGGATCATGATGTCTCCGGTTGCTAAAGCCGGTGCATCGCCAGTAGAGGCATACGCACTGATCGTAGCAAGTTCATCAACACTTACCAGATAAGTAAATCCGGTATTTACACCGGTTTCCTGAATCCTGAAAACCGAAGCCACTTCTGTAGCAACAGAAGCATTTTCATTCCTGATACGGATACCGAATTCTGTTTCGGCAACGGTACCTTCATTGTCCATGATTATATCGAGACCACCGAGAGTAGTTCCGGCTCCTGTACAGGTACCGAAATTCTCGATCTTCATAGTCAGGCCGATAACCTCAAGAGCAGTCGCACCGCCCTCGTTTTTCACGCCGAGGAAGCTTTCGATCTTATCAAGAGTTCCACTATTGTTACAGGCCACATTTAATGACCTGAAAATATAAGTTGCGGGCTGTGCCGCTTCGTTTTCGCCGGCGATCTTGAGAATACCGCCATAGCAGTCACCGCTGGCTACAACGGATTTACTGCCAACAAAATGTACCAGATATTCCTGTGCTCCGGCCACTCCGCCGAAGAAGGCATCACCATTGACAGTAAAGCCGTAACATCTGCCATTCCGATAAGAAGAAGGCAGGAAATAAGCATTACTACCAACGATAACCTGTCCGGTCGGGAATACCTTCGCCAGAACGAGCCCGGCGGTACTTGATCTGTCCACGGTTTCCATGGCAATCGCACAGCCGATAGGATCATCGTCACCGGTCGATTGTGCAAAATAAGCCAGCCCATCAGATAGGCCGAGAACCGTCACATTTGCCGTACAAGCGGCGTATGCCCAAATCGGGATAATTGCACCGGTCGGAAGGGCGATATCGATCCACTGAGGTCCTGCTTTGCCTGCATAGGCACTGCTGTGGACCACTCCAGCGAACCACTGATAATTGGTTGAAGAAGGATCTTCTACCCGGAGGTATTTACCTTCGTTTTGATAACCGTCTGCCGTGGTCGATCCCTTCACGGATGAAGAATCACTCCAACCAAGAATATTGGTCGTGGTGTCATAATTGTAGCAGACAGGCATACCTTCACGAATAGTACTGGTACCTTCGTAGTAAACCCTCTTGATACGAATTTCATTTATGTTAGTCCCAAACTGACTGTTCATTTCAGTTTTCCTTTAAGACGTAAAGTATGCAGATAACTGCCAGCCAGTCGGTTACGTCTCTCCCGATCTGGCTTAATGGCCTTCAACTAATCCAAGCTGGTTGCCCGCAATTATCTACAATTCACTTTTCAACTATTGCTGGTTAATTAAGAACCCAGCCCTTTGACGATTTATACATACATAAGCGTATGATAGATCGAGATGCACCTTTAAGACAAGATGCTGTTGGTCTCTCGGTACCGGCTTGCCAATAACGAAATTGTTGCTTGTAAGCACAATCGGATAGAAGAAGTCATGATTGACTCCAAAAATCGGATCCGTTCCGTAAGTACTTGTATTGGCTGTATCGAGTTGCTGAACATAAATAAACGGAATACCTTTGTAAATGGTTAATCCCGCATACTTGCCCAGGTCTTTACCGACAGCGTCGTCAGCATGTAGAGCATAACTGCTCATATTTCCGATAACATTATCGTTGGAGTAATATCTGAAATTACCCCATGTAGTTACCGGGGCACCGGTAGAAGCGTTCGGCAGAATAGGCGGATTAAAATAGGTTTTTCTGGTCGCCCTGTCAAGCAATGCGATCAGGTTATCGCCCAAAGCTCCGCCATGATCTGCGTAATAACTTGCATATCTTGCATTACTCGAAGCACTCGAAGCAATATCGCCTACCGAATAAGCTGTACCTGGAGCACTGCCGTCATTGTAGTGACCGTTGTAACCGGTAAATGCACCAGTAGAACCATCGGTACCGATACTCAGCCAAGAAGGTAATCCGTGCGGATTTTTCTTGTCAGTTGCACTGGATGGGGTCAGGAACGCAGCAGTCTGTAACATCTCAGCGAATTCACGGAACATATTCTTTCGTTTTCCGTTGAGATAGTTATAAACCTGTATATTGCCCTTTCCCATGTTCATGCCAAGTTCAACACGGTTGTAACTCATATTGGTTGTGGCGTGAGTCCATTTGACTGTACCCTCTTCGTCAGTGTTGACGGTATTGTCACTGTCCTCTTCCCATAAACCAATATGTTTCGCATTTCCGACATCGGAAAGCGTGATATAGAACTTCACGACATCGCCGCCGTCAAGTTTCATTTTGTCCTTGGTGAACCACTCATTCACCGGCGTATAATTAGCCTCCTTGAAGGTCATCTCAAGCCGGTCAGAATCTTTAGCGTAGTTCTGCAAGGTCGCGTAGCCGATGTCGATCGCATGATCAATAGTAATCTCTGGCATAGCTATTACCTTTCATTTTGTACCTACCCCTTGTAGCCAGCCTTTTCCATCGCGTTTTGCACGATCATATTTGCCGCTTCGTCCGGAGTAAGGTTTTTTCTATCAACTTTTTTATGAGACGGACGGGCAATATGCAATTTCTTATTTTCGTTGATATCGTTAATAAGTTTTTGCTCTATTTTGCTTTCGCCGCTCAAACCACCATACCAGACAAAGGCTTGTTCGATAGCTTTACCCCAATCGTGACCAGCAGCCTCCCATATTTCAGCGGTTTCATAAATCTTTGCTCTTGCTTTAAACTGCGGAGAATTAGGATTTATCTTACCGTTTTGAAGTTTTGGCAATTCCTTAAACTGCCCAAGTTCAGGAAAAGTTTTGACCTGTTCATCGAACAGTCTATTTGCTGAATAAAATTTTTCAGCAATCCTCTGTTTTTCCTGTATCTGATCTTGGACAGAAAATTTATCGTTAATTGTCCTTAGCTGCTCTTTTAATGTACCCAGCTCTTTTGTCAAAGGCTTAAGTACACTATCCACGATCTCAGGATAATCCACAGAAAGTTTGTCTATGGTTGCCTGGTCGATTTCTACCTTGTCTGCTTCTGCCTTCGTCTCTTTGGATTCGTTCTCAATAGCCGCGGCTATTTCCTCGAGAACACCGATATCGACAGAAGCCACAGCCTCTATCCTTTCATCGGACCAGCCAAATTTACGTCCGGCATCAACAAGCCTTTGATCGATCTCCTCATATACTTCTTCGGAAGCATCTTGTTCCGAATTGGCCTCAGCCGCAGGAGTTTTATCATCAACTTGCTTTTTATCATTAACCGATGTATCGTCTTGGACTTTATCATCGGTATCTGTATCTTGAGTCTCATTAACTTCAGCATCACCGCCTCCGATAATACTGGAGGTAATATTTTCAGATTCTTTACGAACCTTATCAATGGCTATATTAACCGCATCAGGTACTTTATCCGAAGCCATATCAGTACCGGTTACTTCCGTTTCTTTTTTTTCAGCGGGCATTGTTATTCTCCTTCGCTCTGTGTTTCTGTCTCTGGTTTAACTTTATTTTCTATTTTCTGTCCAGTGTTTTTTGGAATTTCTATACCTGCATCCTTACAAGCATCACATCGTTTGTGATTATAATTCTTTGGCAAGAATGATTTTCCGCAACAAATACAAGGTATTTCTTCCTTTGGCACAAAACGCTCTATAGGACCGCCGTATGTTTCCTTGAGAGCATCATAGAGCCGTTGTCCCACATCTACAGATTTATTGGTATCAAACAGGTGTGCGAAAACCTTTTGTTTCTTGCCGGCATTGTAAAATTCGAATTCCAGCGTAAGGACTTCTCGGTGAATAGCCTCAAACGGTTTCTGACACAGCCTTATAACCTGACCACCTTCGTACTTATATTCAAACATTCCTGTCTCCTTAATTTCTCTGTTTTTTTCTGTTCTCAGCCTGTTTATCTATATCAGGCTTCGTATATTCTACTAAACCTCTTTCGTGCATTTTCTTGACCTTATCTGCCCTACTTTTGATAATCAGGCTACCATCGGGCCGATACTTACTACCGCCATACATCTTCTCAGCTTCGGCAATTCTGGACGGATGAACGCCCATAGCATACGAAACTCGCTCTTTACTTGCCATAGCCTGAACTCCGGAACCAATCAACCGACAAAGCTTCAGCTGGCCGCACTGCGGACACTTCTTTTTTACAGGATCAGCCATTCTCTGAACCATTTCAAATTCATGGCCGCAATTCTTACATATATATTCATACGTAGGCAATTAACATTAACCTCCGATAACAAAATATTTAATAGCCGACGTAGCAACAGAACCCTTTATCCGGATCGTATAATCTTCAGTAAGGCCTCCAGCAAGGTTAAGGTACGTAAATTCGCCTGTACCCAAGAGGATATTGCCGGCGGTAGTAGAAGGGCTTCCGGTACCAACGTCATTAACGAGAACACCAACACTGCCAACAACAGCAACGATCAGTATGCCCAAAACATCTGCAGGGGCGATCGTACCTAAATCGAGACTGGCAACCGTTGTACCTATGACTGCATGGCCCTGAAAAATTTCAGCCGGTGTACCAGTTATTGTTATAGCCTCATCAACTTCGTATTCGTCACTGAGGCCGGTAACTCTCAAGCTAATTCCTAATCGTGCTTCTGCACTCATTTCTTTTTACCTCTCAGTCTTGCAATTTCTTTTTCGGTCAAACCAGCATTTTTCAATCTGCTTTCGACCTGTTTTGTTCTAAGCGTTCTATAGCCCTTGGTTATTGTCTCCTTTTTCTTCGCGGTCGAAGGCTGGGCTTCCTTTTTCAGCCTTTCTATATTTGCCGGAGCTTTTTTATTGCCTACTACCTTTGTCTTTATATTCGTAAACTTAAATTTTTTCTCTTTACTGCCAATAAGCGACCCACCCTTCGGAGATTTTACCGTTCTTGCGTTGGTAATTTTCTCTTCGCCGGGATCCTTATACTGCTTCGGATATTTTTTACTAAGCCGTTTTTTTATTGAATGATATACTTCGGGAGAAGCTATCTCCTTGCCCCCTGCTTTTTCTACGTTCTTTACGTATTTTTCCCAATCTTTTTTGAAGCTCATTTTTTTACCTTCCGGTAAAGTTTTTTGCTTTTGCGTTTCAGTGGAATATTTGCCCCGCTTTTGCGTGCGGTGTCAAAGGCAATCGCAACGGCCTGTTTCTGAGGCCTACCGGACTTAACCAGTTCGCTTATATTACTGCTTATGGTTTTTTGGGATTTACCCTTTTTAAGCGGCATAGTCTACTCCTTTTTCTTATTCGGCGGTGACGGTTGTCCTGCCCTCGGAGAATTCATATACTGGGCCAGATTGGCAAGTTTACCTGAAGGGCTGCTTCCGAATCGATCACCATTCTGAAGGGCCCCGTTTGGAACAAGATTGTCACTTTGCGGCAATTGCATATCTGTCGGCATGGCAGTTTTCCAGAAACCATCGATATCAAGACCGATATACCGAGCAAGTTGCTGAGTAGCCTGATTAACGTCAAGTTTGACACCCTGTTGCTCTGCCATTGGTAGAATCGGAAGTATCCAACCTGACAAAAATTGCATTAACTGTTGTTGTTTTACCTGCGGATTAAATCTCTGCATCGAATACGGTTCGACCGATAAAATATAATCTGCCGGGAATCTGCCTTTTCGCGTTGTCCTTGAAAACAAACTCTGAATTTCAACAAGACCAGAGATCGCTTTGGTGACATATACCTGTATAACAGGATTGTTCCATCGATACCAAGCCACCTTCCTTAAAACTCTTCCGGCATGTTCGTAAGTCATATTGACCATATCATCGACCATACGACTTGCATTAGACAACATCATTTGTTCCTGGCCTAACGTTTCGGCCTGAGAACTCCTCCCACCCATAGTGTAAAGATTGCCTCCCTGAGTAGAAAATTGACTTTCAATATAATCTACCCATTTGTAGAGACCATCGTTTACACCGCCATATTGGATATCCTTCATCCTGTCTACGTTGTTGACCTTGACAGTTCCACCATCAGAAGTAGAAGCAACCCTCTCGGCATCTTCAGCAGCATCTTCTTCATAAGCCAAAACAGACTTTTCCCTCTCGGCCTGAGCCTTCATTTTTTCTATGATCACATTGATCACTGTATCCATATCGAGCTGAAACCATACCGGGGGGATCGGCATTGGTTCTTTTGGAGAATATTTATAGCCAAGTATGTCGATCGGTCCATCATCAAGACCTTTGTGCTCAACACTGCCAAGAAAACCAATATCTGTTTCAGGCAATAATGTTATGATCCGCCGTTCATCAGGAAGCCAGATATTTAGAAATTCGGTATGATCTTTAAGACTGCAGTTGACAAACTGATCCTCATTCGAAGTATCCTGCGGATTATGATCTCCATGCAGCCGGCCGGAAGGTTTTATATAATCGGCATACTTAGGATAAATTTCCTTTGCAATTTCAGTCGGCATACGGAAATAATATCCTTCGAACTCAAAATCTTTTCTCGATCTTCCAGAGATATCACCAACATAATCAGGATCATCGATAACCTCAACAAAGGGCTGTCCGATTTCGAGTTGCTGTCCCTTCCATTCTACTGTTTCTGTTGTTGCTATTCCGGTTAGTGTAATACCGGCCCCAACCATCGAATTGCGAACTATCGGACGCAAGCAATTTAATGAAAACTTCGTATCCATGATCCATTGATTCATTTGCAATTGAGTCGTATAAGCAAACGGTTTTAATGAAGTTACCTTTGATTCGATCATGGTTTTAGGATCTGCCATCGTCAAATAAGGCACCATAATACCCATCATTCGATCGGTAAGGTTTAAGGTATGTTGCTTTTTTTCTTTGTCAAAAAAACCTGATGCCCAATATTGAAGCATTTTATCACGATGCTCTAACGGCGATTCCATTTTTTTAGACCAAGCCTTCGCCGCAGTAAGAATTCTCTGCCTGAAATTCTGTCGTACATTTTTCTCTGCAAGGATAGTCATAATGCGTTACGTATACTTAATTCAATTAAAAAGCAACAAAAAACTACCAGAGAAACCGCTTTTTTTCTTTCTGTTTCTCCAGTTTTCGTGTTTCTATGCGGCCCCCAATCGAATCTTTCGAATGTTCTTTGTAATATTTCATGGCCGCTGCAGGCTGTCCCTGTGTACCCAAAACCGCCAATCCTGTTGCAATAACTCTATCGCCATGTGCTGCCGTGGCTCCGCTATCATCCAACTGTTGATCTGAAGGACCTACATCAGCCCTACCCTCAAACCAGACATAACTTTCCAGCTCATTTATCAACGCTTCATCATAAATCGTCAGGTGAGCAGAATGTTTCTCTTTCCTGATAGACTCCATCAAGGCCGAATCAAGGTCCCATAACAGTTTGGCCTTCGTGCCATTTGGTCCTTTTGTACTGTCCCAGCCCCATCGCTTTGTTTTTTTGTGGCTCCGGGATCGCGTATCCTCTTTGTAATAAATAAAACCATAATTGAGCTTCCCGATCTTCTGTCCGAAACTATCACCGGGACCATTAGCCTCCCATATCAAAAACGGCCTTTGGGTACCACCGCCAACCCACCGGCATAAAGCAACAGTCAGTTCAGCAAAATCAGTGACTCCGATGTTTGGATTTACATAAAGTCCTACCAGTTCCGAAGTATTTACATCGACGATCGCGGCAACCGAATTGCTTGCTCCGGTACCGCGTGAGATATCACAAGCAACAACATAATTGTGTTTTTGATTAGGCCTGTCTTTTATCAGCTCTCCCCACCACTTCAGCGGTGCCGCGGATCCCTGTTTTTCAAATTGCACTTTAGTGATAACATTTTTCTTTGGCATTTCATACTTGATATCACCGTAATAATTCGGGGCCTTAACATAGTTATTTTTCAGCCGCATTAAAGTCGCGTAATCGAAAATCATTTCACTCGAGCCGGCCGGGATCCTCAAAACGTTCTTGGCAAGGTCCCGCTTGCTTCGGCGTTTCTCTTCCTTGTCAAACCATGGACTCCGGGGGCAGCCGAAATTTTCCTCGCCGCCGTCCGCTATAAAACCGACACCTTCATTTAGAAAACGCTCTTTGACCTCTTCCCACCTGAAGGGCAACCGATATCGATCGTCTTTGAATATCCGCGGAAATCTGTTCAGGTAATAATTATAATCCTCGATGTCCACGATACCCGGAGCTGGAGATCTGTACAGGCCGGCCCGTTTTTCCGGATTATGTTCCCATCCCAACACTGCCACCTTGATCCTGTTGCTGATCAGCAGCCTGTAATACGGGTGAGCAGCTCCCCAATTCCAGTGAGTCGAATTAAAAATACAGCAGTCCGAAGTATCGTTGATATTGTCTATGATCGATTGTGCGATCGTAGGATCGATGGCAGCCACTTCGTCAACTCCAACCACCGAAGCCCTGTCACCAATCCCGAAAGATGTATTTGTAGACTCTCCGGAGATCATGGAACTGTTTTCGAGGTTCTGAAACTGCATGTGAGTCTTTTGATATTGAGGCTGTAAAAACGAAGGTAAATTGTGAATAGTATAAACGATTTTATGAAACAAACATTTATGGGATCCGACAAGAACACCATTTCGGACCTCAACGGCTTTATCAACCAGTTCTTCTTTTCTCGAGCCGACAAGAGCCACGAAGTCCGGTGACAACCACCAGTAAATTGCAAACAGTTTCATCAGCAGTTCGGTTGCACCTTCGTCACGTGACTTCGTGATCGCAAGATTATGACCTGTATCTATCGCACACTTGATATCGGCAACAACTTCGGCCTGTTTGGGCCTGAGAATAAAAGGCAGGTTACGCATACCCGTAGGCATACGCGGATTGTAGGTCCATAGCAATGAATTGAAAATTATCCTTGGCTGCAGGAAGCCGGCTTCGAGAAACTCTTTTCTAAGCCCCTCATCCTTCGCCAGCTCCGGAAGTAGTTCCTTCCGCCACATTAAATTTTGCGGAGGACTTTCCGGAATCGTTTTCAGGAAGTCGTCGGGGGTTGTTATCTTCATCGTTTATTCTGTCCAATAGTCTACCGGCTAATTCATCCATTTTACGCGAAGCAAATTTTCCTTCAAGGATAATATTATTAACGGTTCGGTTGCCCTGAACTTTTGTGACCTCCATCGGCTTGATCTGCCAGTCATCTCCGCCAAGCTGCCTGTTGATATTCCAAAGCATATTCAGGAGTACCCTTGCGTCCGGAGGCTGATGTTTCTTTTTAACGATCCTGTAAGACTGTTCGGTCTTTGTTGTAGCTTCACCGGTCTCTTCGTCTACCTCAACTTTATCGACATACTTTATCGTCTCTTCGTTATAGTCATACCCGGCGGCAACCTGAAGAGCCTTAGATACCAGAAAAGCCTGAAGCTTCTTTCGGCCGTCAATGAAACCTTTTTCCAAGTCCGGAAACTTATCGAAGTGCTCGCTGATCAGCGTCCTGCTTACACCCATCACGGAAGCTATTTCTGTTTTCTGAAGCCCGCAACTCGAGAGCTGCTCAACGATGAAACGAAAATAGTCCGTGTCCTTAAGTTCTTCAGCTATTCGATTGTTCTTTTTCGCCATAGCAATAAAATACCAGTCCTACAGATTTTTGTCAATCGACACGTTTCCTGCTTCAGGCGAACAAAGAAACATTGCACACTTTCGATTGTGCGTACGATCCTCATTCGTCGGAATTAACTGGTCAAGAATTTCTTTCGCATCGATTGAAGATCTGCTGCCATCGATCTGACTTTCGATATGGGCCTTGATTATCGGGCAACCTTCTTCGTCGTCACCGGGAAAATGCACACAACAATTGCAATACCGTACTTCATAATCATCAATTTCTTCACAAGTCTTGAACTGTCCCATAGTGTCACTCCTTAAAAAGCGTTTTCGTATGCCTCACTGAAAATAATTACAACCTCATGGCCATATAATCTTTCAGCCTGTTCTTTACGATGTTGTGCCTGTGTTTCGATATTATGACGATCTGGAATTTTTCCATTACTGGAACAAAAACCAGTTCCCATTGTAATTTTGGTTTTTATCTTTTGATCATCCATGACGCTTTTACGGACAAGGGTGTAAAGCAAAACCGGATCATTGCTTTTCTTTTCCTTTTTCGGCTTGGTTCCAATAAGGACGTGCATTATTTTGCCGTTGGGCGGCTCAAGACTTTTCGTCTTGCTCTCAAAAACAAAATCATTCAAAGCCTTTTTAGCCGGATAATACTCAAACTGCAGAAGCCGGCCTACCCATTCAGCCGTTTCATTCTCCGACGGTATCCATCGCGGCCAGAATGGTTTTAAAACCTGCTCTATGAATTGGCCTGCTTCGTCTCTATTCATTTTTTCTTCTGTCCTTACCCTTAAATTCTATAATTTTGAATGTCTGAAGCCTGCTTGCGATGCGGCTATCGAAACTCAGTCCAATTTGTTCTGGAGTCTTGTTCGATGATATTATCGTGGGTAGATAATTATTTATTCGCTTATCGATAATCTGGTAAAAAGTCAAGTATGTAAAATCACTTACCTGACCAGATTGCAAACCCAGATCATCCAAAAACAAAATATCATAATTTGAATATTTTTTGATCACATCCCATTCGGTTGGACCCGATTTGCAATCATATCCTTTGCGAATTTCACTGCATATCTGCATGAATTCTATCACTCTGCCCGAAAGGCCGTTTCTTTTTGCCTCTTTTAGCAGGGCATACATCATATGGGTTTTTCCTGTCCCGACATCACCACAGAAAAAATAGTTTTCCATAGAATTAACATTCACCAGTTCTATTTCGCCCTTAAAATCCAAAACATCTGCGTCACAATAACCTACAGGAATATCCTCAAGTATCCTGTTTTCGCTTATCGGACCTCGACGATAAATATCTATACATCGCCCGCACCACTGCTTATCACGGTATTTCGGTCTAATGCCGCATTTTTCACACCTATCGAATAAATGGTTTAAGTTCTCGCTCAGTCTGGTTACGTCCATTTTTATTATCCTGTAAAAATTGCTCTCTTGGGGTTAATCCTGCGGCGTTCCGGACGACCGGAGGCGTTGACGGTCCGGGAACAGCCTCAGCGTCCCGGCGGCGCTTCCACGTCCGAACAGCAGCCCTCCAGTCCTTCATCTTGTTCTTACCTATCATCCAGCCTTTGGCAGAATAGAAATCTATGAACTGCTGTCCATCAAGTTTGAAATCTATGCTCTTTGCATAATCCGAAACTTCTTGAGCAGCAGGGGGAGTGAAACGACCCCCCTTCTTTTCATTGTTATCATTGTTATCATTGTTTATATTGTTGTATGTGGTTGCTCGTTGGTTATCCGTTGGTTGCTCGTTGGTTATCCGTTGGTTATTTTGTTGGTTATTTTGTTGGTTATTTTGAAAATCACAGGATTGATAAGTATCCCAGTTACATATAGTTATGATAGTAAATTGGTTGGTTGATTCGCTGGTTATTCTGTTGGTTGATTTTAAGTACCCCATGGCAGTTTTCCACCTCTGAGGGGTAAGAAACAGCTGGTTAGCTGCTTTTTTTTGTCCAGTGATGAATTGCCCAGCCTCCAAAACTATATCTTTACCATTGAATGGGAACTTTGTTTTATTGTGGTTGGCACTCAAAAGACACCAACACCATACCTGCCAGAAAACGGGGTTTTCCCAAACTGAACTTTTCATGCTGGATCGATGAAGGCAAACCCAGCCATTATTTTTACTATCCATGATTGAACCCAAAAAAACATGGATCTTCCGGTCTGGTTAGGATATAGGTAGGGAGATACCCCGGAAGTCCATGTTTATTTTTATATTTAGCAATCCTAACCATATGGCTAATTTATATATAAATAACCAGTTGTCAAGAAAATTAAAAAAGACCGGAAACCCGCTTGAGATATTTGATCACGGAAGTGAACGGGCCCCGGTCTTTAATCGATTATTATAAGCTGCCAAATATCTCATACGGCCGCAGTGTACACAAGTCCGGATTTTTGTCAAGTTTTTTTCTTGACTTTCAATAGATTATTTGTAAAGATGTTCCACGGAACGATGATATTTGATTGCGAAAATGACAATATTTAACTATCCAAGCAACTCGAAGTATTACAGGAAATATGGTCACGGTCTAAAGGGCTTGGCCAAACTGCTTAACCTGAGCATCCCGGCTGTCTCCTCCATGGAGCGACGCGGAGAGCTGAAATTGATATTGGAGCTTAGGGGTATTAAGACAAAAGAAACTCCGATGGATAATTTATGAAGAAAATCAGATTAACACAGGGTAAATTTGCCAGATTGAATTTTATGGAGACACAGAATGAAAATCGCGGACGACCGCCTCGATGCCTGTAAGTCTGTTATTAAACTTGACAATGAAGATCTACTCGAGCAGAAGGTCCGAGCCAAAGAGATCGAGATCCGAACACAGCTCGCACACATGGAGCAACATGGCATAAATCCGAATCGGGACGAAGCCGGCAAATTCGATAAGAGCTGGAATTCAATTACCGGGAATAATTAAAATTTAAAACACAGGAGACGGAAAATGAAACCGATCAGAATACAGCGAAAACGTACTAAAGGCTGGCGTATGCCGCCAAACACGGTGTACGTCGGTCGTCCTTCAAAATGGGGCAATCCGATTTTCACTAAAAACTATAATAAAACAGCACAACAAGGTTTTCGAGAATATATCGGCGGTTTACTCTTTTGCGATCCGAACTACTTAAAAGAACTCCGGGGCAAAAACCTATGCTGCTGGTGTAAACTTTCAGAGCCATGTCACGCTGATGTATTATTGGAGCTTGCGAACAAATGAGATGCGATGAAAACAAAACTAAAGAGCTGTATGCTATCTTCAATGAAAAATACAGAAATCTATTTCCAGAAGAATGGGTGATCAGGCTATACCCGCGAGAATTTTATAAGATCATGGTTATCCCCGATATAAGCAAATACCCTTCCTTTGTTTTAGAATTAGGAAACGAATATAACAAGGATTATTACGCCGGTATGATTCAGTTTATTAAAAGTGCACTTGAAGATAGTGAAAAAATAATATGTAACTGGGATAAAATGATTACAGAAGCCAAAGATGAGTGAGAAATTAACCTGTGGCTGTGGGGGTGATGTATCAGTAAGAAACATTGGTGGTCTCAAGACTTGTCTCATGTGGATGATCGAATGTCGTAAGTGTGGCTTGGGATTCAGGGATACATTTTATAATAAAGAAGAAGCCATCGCCGCATTCAAGAAAGCTACAAGGGCAGAGGGATTCATAAACTGGATTCCGGTATCCGAGAGACTGCCGCAGAATGGACAAATGGTTATAATTTACTGTCCACAATTTGTGGGACTACCTGTAGATATTATAGAGTGGTGGGAAAACGCAAAAAATGATTTAGAAGACACAACCCATTGGGCAGAGATAAACCTGCCGGAGGTGAAAAAATGAATGACGAACAGAAAAGAGCGATGAAGAAAACTGCCAAAATGTGTGATGTATGTAACTGGGATAAAATGATTAAATACAGAGGCAAACGCAAGGATAATAGTGAGTGGGTGAAGGGTGGCATACTACATTACCAATACGCGGTGACTTATATTATAGGGGGAAAGACTTATATTATAGGGGGAAAGACTTATCACGATGGATATGGCAATACTTATGAGCTATCAACGCCAGTCCTGCCCGAAACAGTAGGTATGTTCACCGGACTTAACGACAAGAACGGCATTGAGATTTACAGCTCTATTGAGATTGACGGGGTGATGTCTAAGGGCGGGGATATAGTTAAGAGTAAGATTAAAAGTGTAGCCATAAACCCACATAACTATAAACGAGTTGTGTATGGTCATGGATATTTTGGACTTCAAGATATCGGCGATAAGCACGGATATATAGACAATATAATAATGCTCGAACCTGATGATTGGCTTAATGTTGAAATCATCGGCAATCAGACAGACAACCCCGAACTGATGGAGAAACCAAATGACCCTTCCGGTAAATGAGATAGTCTGCGGTGATTGCTTAAATGCCTTAAAGACGTTTCCGGCAGAATCGATCAACTGCTGTATCAGCTCCCCACCCTACTGGGCCTTACGTGACTATGGTGTTGCCGGCCAGCTCGGACTTGAGCCGACCATAGAAGAATACATCGACCGACTCTGCGATATTTACGATGAAGTAAAACGAGTACTACGGAAGGACGGTACTTGTTTTGTGAATTTGGGGGATACTTATCACAATGCTACGAAATGGACATATCAAAACGGAGCACAAACCATATCAGGCGGCAATCCAATAGATTTAGCAACCGGGCGAAAACAAAATCAAGGAATACCCGAAAAATGTCTTTGCCTTATACCTCAGCGTTTCGCAATCGAGATGGTTAATAGAGGCTGGATACTTCGCAACGTGATTATCTGGCACAAACCCAATCCAATGCCGTCAAGTGCGAATGATAGATTTACGGTTGATTTTGAATATGTCTATTTCTTTGTTAAGAATAAGAAGTACTTTTTCGAGCCGCAATATGAAGTACAAAGTGAAAATACTCATGCAAAGGGATCTCAACTTGAACCACCTTACGAGTCTGCAGGAGTAGGACATAAAGATTGGCACAAAAATACACCGAACCAATGGTTGCCTCTCGGCCGCAATAAACGAACAGTATGGATTATACCAACACAGCCATTTACTGAATGGACACAAACTTGCCATTTGAGTCATGTGGTACAGGATGGGCCTTGCGATGGCAGGATGCACATAGTGTCTCCAAGTTGTCCAGTACATGGGGGTTTTTTTGATCTTTTTGCCATGCTATCTTATGGTGAACATGCAACCGATGAGTTGACCCACATTTTACACACTGAATTTGGTCTCTCTCAAGTGCGGCTAAACGATTTCGTTCCCACTCTGAAGCCCCACGTTTATTACTTTGGGCAACATAATTGGGATTATTTACTGAACAAGTATTTTCCCTCTGCCAAAGACTATAACAACAAAAACCACAAAAAGGCCCACGCTCTTTTGACCAATCCTTCATGTAAGCCTTCCGCTGAAAGACTTTCCCGCATTGTACACACTTTAACTGTACGCGGGTTGTCTGAGCAGAGTCGCGACATTTTCGAGAACAATACTTGGCCGGACGATTTGGGCGGTCATCTTTTGGAACAAATGATTTTCCGCACTGTTGACAAACCTTCATTTCAAAAACTCCTTAAAAATAACAGTTGTTCATGTGGATTGTATCATATAAAACACCAAGAAACAAGCCATTTTGCCACATACCCCGAAAAGCTGATCGAGCCGATGATACTATCCGGCTGTCCGGAGTTTGTATGTTCGAAATGCGGCAAGCCGAGGAAAAAGATTTATAAAACGGAATATATAACCCCTAAAACCAGACCATCGTGTTCCAATATAGACAGAAATAGATACACAAATTCTATGGATACAATGGTTGGATATCGACCCAACAAAATATTAAGCAAAGAAAACACTTATACCGGCTTCACCGACTGCGGATGCGGTGCCGATTTTAAGCCCGGCATAGTATTTGACCCATTCATGGGATCAGGCACCACAGCCGTTGTAGCAGCTAAGAACCGTAGAGACTGGTCAGGAACAGAAATTAACCCAGAATATATCAAAATGGCAAATATAAGAATATCGGCAATCGAAACAGCCGTCCCAGTAAAAGAGCGTCGTAATGGTCAAACAGGATTATTTGAGTAAGGAGAAATAACATGAAATGTATTAACTGTGGAAAAGAGATCGAATCAAAAGGTAACAAGCCCAAACAATATTGTTCGGATAAATGCCGCAAGGCACACAATAGGTCTATCCGGACAGAAGTTGATGTTCAATCCGGACAAAATAATCCTATCCGGACAGATATTAACGCCCAAAATCCCAATCCGGACACCCTATCCGGACAAAATCCGGAAGAAACGAACAAAAATCAGGTGCAAACAGACGACTTCGACTGGAACCAAGTCCCCGAGCAAGTCAGACCATTCCCAAAATCCCAACCTTGGAAACACTCCATACAATACAAAAACCGAATCATACACCTCGTAAATACCACCATCGAACAACTCGAAACCGAAAACTACGACATACCTAACTGGCGGTACCTAATGGAAAATGGACCCGTAGAAATACCAAAAATATAACCAAAACATAACACCATAAACTATTATAAATAATGTACTTCCAACCCCCCAATATCATCGGAATGTACACCCCTACCACCCTTTACCTGTAAAATATACCATAAATTTTTGCGGGAGCTACCAACCTCATTGCGTCCCACTACAGACCGGGCTACCACCCCTCCCCTATGACCCGGGCGATCATCATAACAGGTACAATTGATACAGCTGGCATGTCCCTATTATCCATATAATCATCATAACAATGATAAGGTGATATAACCGGTTTAACCGGCATACATGATATAGGAAGCATAGGCCTAACTGGCTATCCCTGCGGATAACTGCCGAAATAGGGTACATTGTATCGGACTTGAGGGCGTTCGTCGATCCTGAGGCATTCTGAGCGGTTTTAGGGGTTTTTGGGGGTTTGGTTGCGGTTGTATAACAGCTCCGCAGTTTTATTGTTTATGGTGGTGTATTTCTTATTGAGGAGGTCTGATAAAGAATAGCTCAAGCCGCGAAAAGGAAGGGTTTTTAACTATTTTGAATATTTTACGCAGATTACCAGTTTTTTATTTGCATGTCACTGGTTTATGTGTTATACTTTGTTTAGTGAACTTGGAAACTTCGATTGACTCTTTTATTTGCCGGGTTCCGGCTCTTATTAAATTTAATACTCTTCAGCTTTTTTCATCACACGGGCCCGTGTTTCTTTCTTCTTTTTCGCATTGCCTCAAAAATGCGGGCCCACTCCTTTTTTATGCTGTTCGAGTATACCATAAATCATGTTATTTTACAAGTAAATAGGAATTATTTTTGGAGGTTTTATCATGGTAAAACAGAAAAAAGAAAACGGTTATATTGGATTATGGCAAGGCAAGAAGTTTGAAGTTTACGCCGAAACTACTTATCAGGCACAACAATTATTGATTCCGGTAATTCAAAAAACCACTCGAAAAAAGGTCAAAGGTTATGATATCAGGGTTTTTCTTTGTGAAAAGAACGGCCAGCAGATAACACAATCAACTTGTTTTTAATTTACCCTCATTGGACCGCCTTTATTAAAACACTGGCAAAGAACGCGATAAAGGCGGTCCAGCTTTTCTACCTGCAATTATTCCTTTTTATATTTTTGGAGGTATTACAATGGCACACGAATTAGAAAAGCGTAACGGGAAATATCAAACATTTTATGCCGGTGAAAAGCCTTGGCACGGTTTAGGTCAAGCGGTCGACAGTGAAGTGACTGCGGCTGAAGCGATCAGGCTTGCCGGGCTTGACTGGAAAGCGGAAAAGCAGGATATTATGACTTGTGGCGAAAATCACACTATTATCGACACACACAAAGCGGTTATCAGAATTGACGATCAAAAGTTTCTCGGCATTGTCGGCACAACTTATGAGATTATACAAAATATCGAAGCTTTTGATATTCTCGATGCTTTGGTAGGCGAAGGCCTTGCAATGTATAACTGTGCAGGCAGCCTATTCGAAGGCAAGCGGATTTTCATAACTTGCAAGCTTCCCGGCAATATCCAGATCGGACCGGATAAGATCGATAAGTATCTGGTTTTAGCAACTTCCCACGATGGAAGCTTAAGTTTACATATGAAATGGACACCAATACGAGTAGTTTGTAACAATACACTTTCAGCAGCTTTCAGTATTCGCGGTAACAAGGTCCGGACCGATACAGTATCAATCCGGCACACACTGAACTATAAAAGCCGTGTCAATGAAGCTCGAGAATTGCTTGGTTTAACCGATGTATACTATAAACGGCTTGAAGAAACTTGCGATCAGCTCTTTAATACACCTATGGCCGATAGTGAATTCGTGGAATTTACTAAAAAACTATATGAGCCGACGTTAAAAGACGATCAAGGCAATTTGAAAGCTTCAACACGATGCGAAAATAAACGCAACGAAGCTTTCGAACTGTTTCACACTGGTATCGGTATGCAGGATATACTTAACACAAAATGGGCCGCTTATAACGCCATAACTGAACAGGTCGATCACCATAGAAACTATACCGATAGTAAGCTTGGCGGAAATCAGTTTGACAGTCGTATGACCAGTACAATATGGGGCGATGCAGCCAACGTCAAGAAAAAAGCTCTTGACCTATTGACCGTGTAAAAACTCCAATTGATAAAGCAGGGCCCTTGTTTGACGATTGCAGGGGTCCTGCTTATCCCTGTTATTATAAAATAAGTAGTTTAGGGGTTTTAATAATGGAACGTGAAATATTGATTTTGACAGTATTGGTATATATTTGCTTACTTTAAGGGTTTTATATTTTTGGAGGTTTTACAATGGCGATTAAAAAAACAGTAATAACAGTATATCATGACGACAACGGTCAGGAATATCAGTTTGAGCCGATTGAAGATAGTATCTTGCCGCTGGAAAAGACAAAAAACGGCTATATTCTCAAATACTTAAAACATGATGAAGTGGCCGAAAGTCCAGCAGGCTGGGACAATACAGACTGTTTCCTTGTATATTATCATCGATCGTTCTGGTACCCGCATGAAGAACTTACTGAAGATTTTTTAAGGGCATATGCAAACAATGACCTTGACAATCCGGCAGACAAAGAACTTGCCGCCGAATACGAGATTATACCAGTAAAGGTATATATCCACAGCGGAGTATCTTTAAGCATAATAGATACACGGTGTAATCCGTCTTGTTTTGATAGTTCAATCCGCGGTTGTGTTTGCATTAAAAAATCAGCGTTTAAAGATTTTCCAGATATGAACTACAAAGAACTGGCCGAAAGCCTGATAAAAGAATGGAATATGTATCTATCTGGCGACGTGTATTGTATTGTTGCTGAAACATTAGATAAAGACAAAAAACAGATTGATTATGATATTGTCGGCGGATATTACGGATATGAATACGCCCACGAGGCGTTAAAAACAGATATTTAAGTTATTTAATGTTTTTACTCCGTCCCGGTAATACGGGCCGGGTATAAGAATATTAACTTTTTTTGGAGGTTACTACAATGTATATGGAAAAGTTTATCGCATATGTTACTAAACCGGAAGGCAAAAGAGGTTTTAGAGCCGGGGCGTTTATTTACAACGATAAAGGTGAACTTGTATACGCTATAAAATGCCCGGATTTACGCGACGTTTTACAACAGGCAGCAGCGGACGCGGGCACGATTGAATTTTTGGAGGTTTTAACAATTGAAGAGATGCCGCTGGTTTATAATCCAGAAGAGTAAACAACAGCAGATAATTTGAGAGTATTAGCAGAAAATCTAAAATCGCGGTTCTCTTGAGCTGCGGCAGAAATAGAATTTTTGGAGGTTTTAATCATGAAGTGTACGGTATGTGGCAACAAGGCAGTATACAGCCAGTCTTGTAATGTTTGGTACTGTCCACAATGCACTAATGCAGAGTTGGAAAAACGTTTTGTCAACAAGCTGATCGAAATAACCGGATGTTCCAAAGAATACGCATTTGCAGCATGGCAAACATTACACGACAGCTATCGAGACAATCCCGAAAATGCGGCCAAAGATTATGCCAAAAGATATCTCATATAACAAGTATTGAAGGGTTTGTAATGACCAAATTAGCCCGAAAAATCCAGAAGTTTATTATGGAACTTATGATGAACTGGAATGAGCGAGAAATTGCAGATCAGTATGATGCTTTTACTTGGCGGGCTGATTATTATCACGAAGAAAAGTGGATACGAGACAATTGTTAATTTTGGAGGTTTATAATGATTATCGATACAGAGAAACTCAAATCAGGATTAGTCCATTATTACACCGGGCAAGTGAAACAGCTTGAAGAGAAACGGAAACACACCACGGACCCGGGCAAAGTAAATGCTATAGGATTAGCAGCTTTCAAGCTTGGTGAAGAGCTTGGCGATAGTTTGAAAATGATTGAGTTTGTTGAGAATCTGGCCCGGGCCCATAACTTATTCGATGCGATCGACGACCCTGATGAATTTATCAGGAAACAGAAAAACAAAGACTAATTTTTTGGAGGTATTACCATGAACACAGAGACAGACACAATTGGCAAGATTGTTCTTACACAAAAAGAAAAGGGTTTTTCAGCTGTAGAGTTTGCAATTAAGGCAATATCAAAAGACGCTTCGAGGTACGCAATAAATCTATTGTATGTCAAAGACGATCAGGCCGTCGGCACCGATGGAAGGCGATTGCATATTGGTATCCTGCCTGAAGATCAACAGGTCTTTTCAGAAGGCTTATATGAAATACTATCCTGCCAGAAAAAACAGATAATACTATTAAAATCAAACGAAGAGGGACTTAAGTTTCCAGGCTTAAAGGATATTTTTCCGAGGCATACCAGCTATTTTTATGCTGATGCTGGTAGTGATTATTTTGTTTCGACGGTCTTGGGCAATTTAGGCAAAGACGATATTTATCTGAATTACAGGTTTCTTGAGTCCATCGCGGTTTGCTGCGATAAGTTCGAAGTATGGTATGGTAAATCAGATAGGCCGGTATTTTTCAGATCTGGAAATTATCAGGCAATAATTATGCCGATAAAGATCGAGGCCCGGGCATTTTATGAGATCACCCCAAAGGGTTATGCAGTCAGAGTCCCGGAAGTTGGAGCCAAAGTTAAAATCCTGCCCAGTTGCGATGAAACAGCAGACAAGAGATTTGTAGGCAGCTTGGGTACAGTCAAAGAACATATTACTACTGGCAATACCGGAGAAACCCCGGAAAACCCATTGTTACAAATCGCTTTTGATACAGGCGATACAGAACAATACTGGAGTGAAGAAGTGGAGGTTCAAAATAATGAAACAAGCTAAAAAATTCAAAGAATATGAAGGGGCTCGCGGTATGGGTTTTTTTGATATACATGATGAAGCAAATACAGAATTTCCTAACTGGAATTATGGTACTGCCTTTGCTTACTTATGGAGACGTTTCGGCCCGCCCGAAATGGGCTGCGATCCTTACAAAAATTTAGTAACTTATTATCTTACCACAAAAATAATAGGCCTATATCTTACCTGTACGCCATATTTAAATAGTGCTGGATTATCGTTTGGGTTTTGTTTCAGCAAAACAATATACAATAAGCTCAATACTGATTTTGGAAAACCCAAAGATCAATGGTCTGTATACACAAAAGAAATACTGGCAGCTCTCTGCGAAGCAATGAAGGAACTCAAAAAACCTACTAATATTCGTGACTGGTATATCAATATCGAAGGTCATGTAAAAGACAAAGACATTAAAAACCCTGTAGTATATAGTTGTCGGGCTGGCTATGGCATAAGGCCAGAATACTTCAAACGATTTAAGGATGATAAAAAATGAGCTATAGTAAAAGCTGCTCTTGTACAAAAGAGCATAAACATAAAAACGTTGAGGTCGTTATCCGGAACGCGAATTATTCATATTTCGAATCTCCAAGAGGTCAACGGCACCCATCAAACTATAGCGATGTTCGTTGTACAATCTGCGGAAAGATGTGGAGAACAAAAGGTAAATGGGTTGACGAAGCCCCGGACGCGAAAGGTCGTTGGTGATATTATGAAAAAACAAAATGGCTGGTATGTAATGTTCAAACGAGGCGGCTGGTATATTTGTCTGCTCATTAACGGTGTGGGCAAAAAGATAGAAAAGATCGGCAGTATCAGGTTTAAGATGAAAATAATAGACTACTTCTTCCGGGCCCGGTTCCTTGCAGATCATTACAACAGGCGAGATGGATATCCAGAAAAATATGATAGTTGATTGTACAGGCAGGGATAGGGGGCACCTAAAACCCTCCAAAAACTCCCTATTTCCTGTCTGTATTTTATAGATTTATATTGACAATTGAAGCGGATCATGATATAAGGTTTCCTCTTCGAGATATTTGAAATACTAACCGCAGTGAATTAACCAGCAGTCTCGTAGGTAGTTTATTGGCGTGTTCTACTTATGAGCTGCTGGCTTTTATTAACACAGAGACAGAGAATAGGAGGTCAGTCATGCCGAAACAATTTTTCAAGCTCGAGGCTACATTCATCAATCCGGTCTTGGGTACGTGGTCTGGAAATTCGGAGCTCACAAAGGAATTTATTTTGTCCAAACACCCGGACGCAGTCAAGCAGAAAAAAGATCACCCGGATGAAGCTGCCCAGCTGCAGGAAGATGAACTCGGAGCAATTTCCGAAGATCAGATCATTCAGAAGGCAGCAACGATTTTTCCAAAAGAAGATGGCTTTCCTTTTCTATGGGATTATCAGCTAAAAGGCTTCTTCAAAAATGCAGCTCTTGCGATGATTATGAGCGATCAGTTTACACAGGATGAGCTGAAGAAACTGCGATTGACTCAGTACATGCACAAGCGGACCATAGATCTGATGGTTTTCCCGAGTCCACGTAAAATCTTTTTTGAACTGCCAAAGGGCGGCAAGA
>JBAZJN010000009.1:0-40694 GCA_041651295.1 Patescibacteria group bacterium
CAAAAACCTTTTAAGCATTTAAATGGCTTTTGCTCACTTTCTAAAACACTAAAAAAAGACCAGAAATGGCCTTCTATTTTAGGCATCAAATTTGATGAAAAACGCACTCGATTCTGAACGGTGACGGCACTATGGCTGTCCACGATCCCAGTCCCGGTGCCCGGATGATGGATTCTGAGCGATGAAACACTCCACCAAACCCTATGACATCTTCCGAATGGATGAATTCGCCCAACCATTCGGGATCCAGATAATCGGTTCTGATCGCTGCGACGTTCTCGATCGGAGCAGTCAGTGTGAAGGCGGGGAGTTTTTCGTGGTTGAAGGTCAGATCATAGACGAGAGGCACATTCTCGCCAGAGAACAGATCGAAGTCGGTTTTCATCGACGACATACTGTTGTCCCCTTTCAGTTGAGACCAACTTATCTATATCAAAACAAAATCATTTTGCAAACAAAAAATGGCTCGAGAGCCATCAGATAGAGATTCTTCGCTGCGCTCAGAATGACAATGCTATTGCGGTAATTGTAACCCGGATTCGATTATTTTTCTATTTCGCTTTTCAATTTCTTTATTGAAACACTCTTCGCAAAGAGTATCTTCCGACTTCGGTTCGAATGGAACCTCAGCTTTTTTATGGCACTTTTTGCACTTGATCCATTGCATCGGATGTTTTTCCCGCAACTCTGATTTGAATTTTTCGGCGCAAGGTTTGCAGCGTTTGGGAATATTTTTTAAACCCTTATCATAATAAAACTGCTGTTCACCCTCTGTCCAGATGAATTTGTCTCCGCAGTCCTTGCAATTTAGCACTTGGTCTTCGAATTTGCTTTCTTTTGTCATTATCTAAATGATATTGCGAATCGGTTTTATTGTCAATCAAAGTTAAATTTGCTAATTTTTAACTGATGGGAAAATTCGAATCAGCAAAAATCCATATAGATGGGGAAATTTCATCTCTGATTTTTTATGGATCGAATAATGACTCTGCATATCGGGCAGCAATAGATTACGCCAAAGTGTGTGAAATTTCATCATTCGACATTATTGAGATCGAACCCGAGGAGGGCGAAGCAAATTCCAAAGGCGAAATAAAAATCAAAGCTATTCGAGAACTTATCCGCCAACTGAGTTTGACTCCGGGCCATGGATTATTAAAATTGGCAATAATAAAAGATGCCGATAAATTAAGTCTGGAAGCGGCGAATACCTTACTTAAAATCTTAGAAGAGCCGCCCAAATCAGTGAAAATAATATTACTTTCAGCCAATTTAAAACTTTTGTCAACGATCCGTTCGCGTTGTCAGGTTGTCAGACTTGAGGATAAGGAAAGCATAGAACAGGAATCATTGATGGAAAATTTTAGATTAGCATCGGAAGGTGATTTAAAAAACTCATTTAAGACTGCCGAAAAAATTTCTGCCGGCAGCAATTTGGAAAAAGATCTGGATTCACTGATCAGCATGCTCCGCAAACAAATGTTGCAAACCGGAAGCGCGATCGAAAGTAAAAAAATTAGGCTCTTGATTGATGCGAAAAAAACGCTTAAAATGACAACAAACAAGCGGTTGATAATGGAAAATTTATTTTTGCAACTTCACCCTGTTAAATCCGACGAAGTCGGTTTGCAGGGCAAAATTTAACAGGGTAAATATGGCAAATATAGCAATTAAGATAAAAAGCACGGGCCAAATTCTCGAAGTCGAAGCCGGCAAATTGGAAATAAAAAACAATGACTGGCTTTTGGTTGAAACTCCGCAGTGTAAAGAGGTGGCTGTAGCAGTGGCGGCCGACCGGCTGAAAGAAGAGAGAGACGAAAACCATGAGCTGAAGAGCGCCGATGTTGAAATCATTCGGAAATTAAATGAGAAGGATATTGATCTTCATCGCCAGCTTAAAAAAACTGCACAAGAATTAATTCCGGAGTGTCAGAAGAAAATCGAGTTTCACAAGTTGCCGATGGAACTTTTGGATGCCGAGCTTTCTTTTGATGAGAAAAAACTTACTTTTTATTTTACAGCCGATGGCAGAGTTGATTTTCGTTCCCTTGTTTCTGACTTAGCATCAACATTCAAAAAATTGATCCGCTTGCAGCAAGTTGGTGTTCGGGATGAGGCCAGGTTTATCGGAGGCTGCGGACGTTGCGGTCAGGTACTTTGCTGCCGGAGATTCTTGAAAGGCGATCTCGATTCAATTACATTGGATATGGCTCAGATCCAAGGTTTGGCGGCCATGGGCTCAAATAGAGTGACAGGTTCCTGTGGAAAATTAATGTGTTGTCTGTCATATGAATTATCTGAATATCAGGAAGCAATTAAAAAATTGCCAAAGATTGGTGAAAAGATTAAGACTAAAAATGGCCCCGGGACGGTAATTTCCCAAAACGTATTGCAGAAAAAAGTTTTAACCGAGCTTGATGATGGAAGCAAATTGGAGGTAGAGTGTTAGAAATTGCGATTCTTTTCGCAGTCGCGGCAATCTTCGTGATTTTAGCAGTTAGATATCCAAAAACTGTAGATTTTCGTTTTTTTAAACGTCAGGAAAAAAATCTTGGCGAGGAACAATTGGAAGAAGCAAGAAAAATTTTAGAAGAGAAACCGGTAGAAGAAATTCCTGTGATTGATCCGAATGATCCGGGTGATGAATTGGATAATTATTCTGATGAAGTTTCAGAACTGTTGAAAAATGCTAGAGATAAAATTGAGAGCGGCAAATACGCCACGGCGGAGAATATTCTAATCGATGCAATTTGCAAAGAGAACAAATGTGCCTGGGCTTATGAGAGGCTTGGCTTTATATATTTGACGATGGGAAAGAATCTTTCAGACGCTGCCGAATCGTTTTCGATGGCTGTAAAGTTGGATCGGAATAACGATAGGGCTTGGTACGGACTCGGGCAAATTTATTTTGCTTCTGGTCAGCACAACAAAGCAATTAATGCTTATTCAAAAGCAGTAAACATTTCAAGATCTGACGCCGATTATCAGGCATCGCTCGGCAAGGCTTATATGGAAGTCAGACAATATGGTAAAGCGGCTAAGGCTTTGAAGCGCGCGTCATCGCTGGATATTTCAAATCAAGAGTATAAAGAGTTGGCATCCGTGGCGGAAGATAAACACCGACTCCACTCCAGGGCATCGAAATTATAGAACTAAAAAATCATCCCGATTCTCTGGCAGGGGTACGAGGGCTCGAACCCCGATTAACGGTTTTGGAGACCGTCGTTCTACCATTGAACTATACCCCTATCAATGAAGCAGGATGATCTTTCGAAAAGAAACGAACTACTTCGCTTCTTTATGTGCTGTCTGTTTTTTACAACGTTTGCAATATTTTTTTAATTGCAATCGCTCTTTTTGTAACTTGGTATTTTTTTCCGTCTGATAGTTTCTTTCTTTGCAGACTTCGCATTCCAAAGTTACAATCGTTCTCGCGTCTTTTGCCATATTTTCCTTTCTAATTTTCTGGAGCCGATGAAGGGACTTGAACCCATAACCTACTGTTTACAAAACAGTTGCTCTACCATTGAGCTACATCGGCATTCCGCTACGCTCAATGCAAGTCAGCTTACACTGAACGAAGTGAAGTGGTGCTGGGAGTAGGACTCGAACCTACGAAGGCGTAAGCCGTTAGATTTACAGTCTAATGCGTTTGACCACTTCGCTATCCCAGCATTTTCATCGAAAAAAATAAGATGGAGCCCAGAATCGGACTTGAACCGACGACCTACTCCTTACCATGGAGTTGCTCTACCAACTGAGCTATCTGGGCAAGATCCAACTTTTGGGCGGAATTACCAACAAAATACTAGTTAATGATATCATTTTTCGTCAAATAGATCAAGCAGAGAAAAAATTAATCTGGTATAATTTTGAGTAGAAAAATGGAGGTTGTTTATGAAACTATTTTCAACCGATTTTGAAGACGGGGGAGAACTGCCGGAGAAATTTACTTGCAATGGAGAAGGGGCAAAACCATCGTTTGCCTGGAGCGAAATCCCCGAGGGAACGAAAAGTCTGGCGATTTCTTTGGTTGATCCTGATGCGCCCGGCGGAAATTTTGTTCACTGGATTCTTGTTGATATCCCGCCTGAAACATTGCAACTTAGCGGCAACGAATTGATCGGCAGGGAACTAAAAAATACTACGGGGGAAAATAATTATGTCCCGCCGTGTCCGCCTTCCGGTAAGCATCGCTATGTATTTACATTATATGCACTCGATATCGGTCAAATTGAAAAAGAGGCCGATGATAATTTCTTTTCCGTAGTAAAAAAACACACGATTGAGCTGAAAGAAATTACGGCAATCTATGGAAAGTTGTGACAAAAATGATAGGTTGATATAATATCATTAGACTAATTTAGCCGCTTTGTTTTTATGTGAGGGGTAATGGAGCCAATCAAGGTTTTTGACATCATCGCGAAACGCCGGATACTTATTTTCGGCCTGATTTGCATTTTGGTGTCGGGAACAATGCTTGGTTTCGGCTTTAATTTTTATCAAAGTGCCAAAAAGGCTAGAGCTGTTGTTTCAAATCATACAATGACTAACGGCGAGGTCATTAAGCAAAATGACACTACCTACGATTCAACGGACGCGCAGGTTTATAACATTATCGTTCCGGCTGGAGTGACAGCAACGATAGACGGCGAGCACTCTTTCGGTAACCTAACCGTCAATGGCACTCTAACCAGTACTGATTACAATACTTATGGAGTTTATAATCCGGGAAACCCCGGAGATGACCTTTTTGAAAATCTAATCGGCAGTGATAATGGGGAATATACTTTTATTACCCGCGGTCTAATAAATGTCGGTGCCAATCCTGCAACTTGGATTTTTTCTGCCTGCAACGGCCAGCCAAGCAACACGACTACTTTTACTCAACCAAGTGACATGGAAGTTGATGACATGGCCAGCATCGAATTTTTTGATCCGGTAGCGCCTAGCGACTTCGATTTCAGTGAAAATTATTGGACCGGTACTGCAAAGGGTCACTCCTATTCATCAACAGACGGAGTTTTAGTTCCTGCCGATGGGTATTTTGTTGACAATTTTACCGACGCTACAAAAATGCTTCTGCCATTTGAATTGCGGTATAGAAATGCTGGCGACAATGGAAAATTTGGCATTTGTTATGCCTCGAGCGATCCAACCAATCCGACAGCAAATTATTACCTAAAAACCGTCAAAACAGTGACCAGTGATCCGGCGCAGGATCAGACGGATATTTTTAATCCGACTGCCGCAACACCTGAGTTACAAACCATCACGGCTTGGCAAGGCGCGTCGGCTTCCACATATTCCGACAGTAAGAATAACTATACTCAGTTTACCAGTTATATTACTGGATTTAAATCGGGAAACGATTATGATGCGTCGCTTTTTTATAAGGCAAATTTTTATGATCTCAAATACGATAAAAAACTCGCTGTGCGTCCCGATTTGAACATCTTGACTGCCGGAAGAATACTTGACGATCAATCCAGCATTCAGAATTATTATGATTGGTATCGTAGAGCAAAAAGCACTTTGACCACCAATGTCTCTAGTTTTTATCCGCTTGATGGCTGGTATTCACCACTAGCCTCAAGATATTTCAGATCCTTTGATGATAATAGTGACCGCGTAATGCAGCATTATCAGCCCTATCTTTCAGCTTCATTAATTTCAAACTTGCCGGTAAAAATTCCGACAGTACTGAATATTACCGGTACTTTTAAGGTTGAAAATGGCGGCATGGTAAATTTGAATGGCAAAGGATTTGCAATGACAACATTTTCGACCGGGTCCGGCCCGGGTGGAGTTACCGGCTATGGTGGCGGAGGATCACACAGCGGAGCTGGAGGTGTTGGCAAGTCCAATCCGCTCTATCCAACCAGAAATACACCGGCCATCGCTTACGACACCAACATAAATCATGAGCCGGCACTTCCCGGATCGGGATCAATCGGTTGGCATAGTACAATATACCCATGGGGCGGAGGTAGCTATTCTAGTCAAAGCCATGAATGGCAATACGATCATGGAAATGGTGGCGGCTATCTTGATGTTTCAGCCAAAACAATCCAACTTGAGACCGGGTCCATAGTTATGGCCAATGCGATTGGTTGTGATACCGACTGGTCATCACCAGCGGGAGCTTCTGGTGGCTCAATTATATTGTCCGATTATGATAGCAATTCATACTATCGTGGATTAATTACGGCACAAGGCGCTTCAACAAGTGAAGATGGAAGCGGTCAAACCAGTAATCCTGGCGGTGGAGGCGGTTATGTTTATGTCAGTACTGCAACGAATATTTACACTCTGGAAAACTTACAGGATACAGCTCAACACGTTGAACAGTATCCATCTCGTGTTCGTCCGGCAAGAGTTCAAGCTGGAACCTGGGATGATTATTGGCACGTGATGTATAGTGCCAGCAGCTCATCGCCAGTCAATGTCGTGTCGGTTATCGGCGGTAATTCCGAGAATGGCAACACCGGTTCACCGGGAATCTTTTCGGTTCATGGAGTGAGCATGCCGAAATTAACCATTCAAAAAATCTTAAACCCGGTTTCCAGGACAACTCCTTCTGTCTCATCGGATTTTAATCCCTACGGCCTTCTAACAACGGACAAAGTAAAGTTCGATATTAAAGTCACTGGTTTAAGTACCGGCGACAAAATCAGAGATGTCGCGCCGGTAACCCAATTCTCCGGTCAAAAGTATCTTTGTGGCGATATTGCCGACATCAATCCAAATTATGGAACGACTGGGAATGATATCGAAACCGGTTCAAGGTATGTGGAATGGATTTATTCTGGCACTGATACCACTGTCACTTTTAGCTATACCTGTAGCGTGAGGAAAAATTAATGAAACTAAATTGGTTGAAACTAAAAGAAATCAAATTACCGCGCCGACGAAATCTATTTCTGGTCTGTTCCGTTTTGTTGCTGCTGGTTTCGATTGTTATCTCGGCTGCATTGTATATCAAGTATGGCCGGAAGGCTATGGCGGCATCAGGCTCTTGTGATGCTGGCGGTGAAAACTGCACAATTTCTGGTTCGGGGTCTTTCGATTTAGTTGAAGGGCAATATGAGAATTCAAATCTAACAATTGACGGCAGCACAGTATCTTTATGGGGGCCTCATCATTTCAAAAATTTAACCATCAAAAATAACGCAGTAGTTACCCACCAAATACTTATTTCTGTGAATGACTATGATGATACAACTTGGGCCTTGTCGGCAAATGGCCAAAGGAAAATTGTCGATTTAACAATCGATGATGAATTAATTTTTCAGACCGGTGGAACAATTAACGTTGATGGGAAAGGTTACGCCGGTGCCGGAGAGGATGACCAGCGTCTAACTCCTGATTGTGGTGACAAAAATATTCCATTTCATTGCGGCTATGGAGACGGTTTTGGCGGTGGCGGAAATAACGATTCCTATGATGAGTGGACCAGAGGCGCAGGAGGTAGCTACGGCGGCAAAGGTGGTGAAGGAGTCCATTATAATGGTGGATATGCCGGTTGGGCTAAAGCACCGTATGGCAACCTAACCTCAGATATCACTACTGCTCAACCTGGTTCCGGTGGTGGTGCCGCGCTTCGTCATAGGCACAACTCTCGTAGTCCTGGTGCGGCCGGTGGCGGTCGTATTCACATTGTCACCGGGACAATTTCCACTGACGGCACCACTTCTAATTATATTTCGGCAAAAGGTGCGTCTGTTTCGACTGCAGACTGCTCTTGGTGGGCGATGTGCGGCGGCTCCGGTTCTGGCGGTTCAATTTATATCCGATTAACTAGTTATGGGAGCGAAAGTAATTTTGACGTTTCGGTTGCAGGCGGCCGTTCCGATGTTGTTGCAACCATGGCTGGAGCGCCTGGTGTGGCAACTGTCAGAGGTTTTAATAATAGTGAAGGCAAACAGCTGAAAGTCAATGCCGATGGCGGTGCTGGCGGTTACGATGATGCCGACCGTTACTCCGGCTGCGGTGGCGGGGGGGGAAGAGTTTTAATCGAGGTTAAAGTCAATTATTCAATAAAAAAAGTGTTGGAACCGCTCGAGAGAGGTGGTGTCAAATATGATCCTGCTGATCAGAATACTAATTTTGACCCGTATTCTCTTCGGCTGAATGATAAAATTTTGGTCAACCTATATGCCGTTCGACTCGACTCATCAACCATCATTAAAGATAGCATTTTAAGAGAGGCAAATACTTATCTGGGAAATATATACTGCGAGCCGATCCCGGCTTCAATTAGCGATGGTGGAACCTACGACGCAACATCGGGCACTGTTACTTGGCCGGCAGTTTCAGATAGTACACATACTTTTACTTATCAATGTAAAGTTAGGATTTAAGTGGGAAAAATTATTAAACAATTAATTATTATTGCTTTAATTCTGGTGCCCGGTTTTGCTTTAGCTGACGAGTCAGGATTGCCAAATATGTTAAATGGTCAAACTACGGTTACAACTGCCGAAGGCGATATATATTTCGCCGGTTTGGGAGCCAATCAACAGATGATAAACTGGCAGCCCGATTATATTGTGGGGTTTTTGTGGGCGAATAATAATAACACTATTCTCCGTCGTTGTGCCGCGGCTTCGGACGTCACAACGATTGTTCCCTGCATGATTCTGAGTTCGCCAACTAATTCAATTGACTTAATGAGATCATATACTTATCGAGACGGTTCTGTTGATCTGGAAACCACAACATTAATCACTCCGGCCAATACCGTCAACGGAGATGTTTATGGTGTCTCGAATGTTTTGCCTTCGCTGCGGCAATTCGGCAAACATTTATATTCTTCTGGTGGGAATAATTCCTCGTCATCGGCTTATTACAAAATGGGCTCGTATCAATTTAATCCCAAAGCTCAGTCTTATTGGAAAGCCGACGATGCCAACAAAAATTCCGCCATGACTGAAACAATCAACAGACTTTTGGCTGACTCTAAAACATTGCCGGCTGCTACCATGTCAGGAACATTTGACGGGGTTTGCGGGACAGCCATAGGGACGGCATCCTGTCCGATTGAGCAAAGCCAGTATCCGAATGGTCGTGTTTGGAAATCAGATTCAGCCGTTCAAATCGGAACAGCACCGAATTGGGTATTAAATTATTCGAAGGTTTCAACCTGGATCATCGGTAATGGTACCAATCAAACCGATCTAACGATCGACGCATCAGTATTTGACAATGCTGCTTTGACAGCTGCAAAATCGAGCATCGGATTAATTGTTAGAAAAGGCAATGTAATTGTTAAAAATACATCAAAAATATCAAAAAAAATAAATGCCAGCATATTTGTTCCCAATGGCAGCTTAATCGTCGAAGGAAGTAATATTTCTTTCACTGGCTCGTATGTGGCGGAAGATTTTATTCTAAACAATTCTGTTTACAACACCAATTTCAAAGAAGATACCAGAGACGAATCCGTCTGGCCACCAGGCTTTAGGGAATTCAGATCAATGTCTTCAAGTGCCAATTAATTATTTCTGTAAATAATAACTGTGAAATTAGCTATTTGTTTGTTGTAATAGTTTTAGGTTCTGTATATAATAAAAGAAATGATTTCTAGGAGGGTTTATGCCTGATTCCGTTCAACATGATGCTCCCAGCGAAGAGCCATTTTTGGAGATGGATACAGAAAAAGGTGGTAATTTATCAACGACCATCTTGGTTTTGTTGATTGTTCTTGTTGCGCTTGTAGTTGGTTTTTTTGTCTTCTATAAATATTCGTTAGTTTCTAAAGCCGAAGACAAACAAAATACTTTAAACAGTTTAATAGATGAAATCCAAAGCAGTAGCAAACAAGAGGTTCGGGACAAAGCAGCAGGTATTGAGTCCGCAATATCAATCTTAAAAACTGCTTCAAAGACAAAATATTCCTTTAAAGGTTTTACCGACGAGCTGACAAAAAAAATCACTAATGATGTTCAAATAATAAATCTATCAATCGATGAGCAAGGCAACGTTTCATTAGATGGAGTCAGCTCGTCTTATCGGGCTGTCGCCGATTTGGCGGTAGCATTAGAATCCTCTGACAAAATCGAAAACGTGGATATTGGCGGACTCTCAAAGGGCAGCGATGGAGGTAATGAAAAAGTCAGCTTTTCAATGACAGCAAAAATTTCAGATTGGAGTACGGGTTCAAAAACCGCAGTGCAAGAGACCACAGCCGACGCGACAACAAGTACTGATTCAGAAGGAGTCATAAATGAATAAAAGAGATACAGTCTTAATGCTTCCAGCCCTGGCAATCATTTTATCAATCGGAGCCTATATTATCTCGGTAAATCTTTTATTGCCAGACATCTTTCAAAATTCGGCAAAAATCGAAGCGTATGACGAAGATATTAAAGCTGCCCAGACTAAACTGAGTTCGATTTCTGAATCTGAAAACGCAATTAATAAACTTTCAACTACTGTGAACGCGCTACTTCTGGCAGTGCCAGATAGTGTCGATTCTCCCAACTTGATTACAGAGATTGAAACTATTGCAGCGGCAAACGGAGTAGCGCTACCAAATATCAGCCCGCCTATTTCTGCTGAAGCGACCGACGCTTCCAACGGGTTATCGACTAATATCACCGTAGTTGGTTCATATTTAGGGATAACAAATTTTATCAACGCCTTAGAAACCAACATTCGTTTTAGCAAGTTGCAGAGTCTTGCAATTTCTAATTCCGAAAATACTTTAACCGCGACGATTGCGTTTGAGGTGTTTAAAAGACAAAAAGTTAGCTCGATTATACCGGAGGTGTCGCAATGAAAGAAGTAACTGTTTCCGAAAAAACGATTATAATCTTTAGCCTGGTTTTATCAATATTGGTTGTAACCTTGTTTTTGTGGATTTGGTTTTCGGGGAAGAGGCCGTCAGTTGATTCATATCGGAGTTCCGAAGATCTTGCTCCGGTAAATGTAGTTGGCCTCGAATCTCAAGCAGAAAAATTATTGGAAGGACTAAAAAATAACTCAGGAATTCCAATTCCGGAACCGACGGCAAAAGAAGGCCGAACAGACCCATTCGCCGCAATTTAGCTTACTCGGATAAAAATACTTATTGAATGGCAATTCAAAAAAAAAATTCTAGTATCGTAGTTAACCAGTTTGGTGGTCTGTATCAGGCTCTGTCTTCGCAGTCGATAGTCGATGTTTTTGTCGTCCAAGGAATTATTTCGCCGTCCGATGGAGAAAAAATAAAATTAAAGTATAAAAATAACTTGGCAGTCGAGCGATTTTTACTGGCCAACAGATTAATCTCCAGGGAGGCAATCAATAAAGCATACAGTATTATTCTGAAATTGCCCTTTATTGCCTTAAAAAACTTAGAGATATCGGAAGAAATTACAAGATTAATTCCGGAAAAAGTCGGGAAAAAGTTCCAAGTGATTCCTTTTTCAAAAAAAAATATGGTTGTAAATTTAGCAATTGGAAACCCCGGAGAGCTTTTTATTTCTCAAAATCGAGGTCTCGAAGAAATGTTCTTGTCTAAAAATTTTTCGATTGAATTATTTGTTTCTACTCCGAGTGACGTCTTGGGCGCATGGACTCAGGGGAAAAGTAAAAATAAATTGCTTTTAGAAAAAACAAAATTGCCTGTGATATTTCTACGCAATAGAAATGTAAATTTGAAATATTTAGAATTATTACCGTTTGAGTTCATGTTGAAAAATAGAATGGCGATTTTTGATCAGGCCGGTGAGAAAATGTATAGAATTGCCCTTGAGGATTCACTAAATCCAAATACCGGGAAGATTGTTGAATATCTCAAAGTCAATAACAATTTGGACTTTGAGGAATTTTCTACCTCCAAGGATGACATCGATTATCTGCTGTCCCTTTACAAAAAACAGCCGGATAAATCAGATCGAAACGATAAGACAAACGAAAAAATTGAGGAGCCCGGTGTCTTTTCGGGTTTTGTCGAATCATTGATTACTCAACAACCGGCGGGGCTTGTTTCAAAAGAAACACTCGAGGCGAAAAATAATTTAACAACAGATCAGTCGTCAGGAAATAAGGTTGGCATTAAAGAAGACGAGGAAACTAAATTGGAAATTGAGGCAAATAGAGAAATTCAGGAGATGGATCGGGACATTGGGAAATTGTTGGGCAAAGACGTAAAAACTTTTGATGAATTAATGAAGATATCGGGGGAAAAATCGATTCCGAAATTGGTTGCTGCGATCATCAGCTATGCTTTATTTATGGGTGCGTCCGACATCCACGTCGAGCCTGAAGCGAAGAGATTAAGAGTCAGATATAGAGTCGACGGAATTTTGAAAGATATTTTGCAGCTCTCAACCGATATTGGGCCGTCCGTTGTCAGCCGTATAAAAATCCTCGGCCTAATGAAACTTGATGAAACGCGCATTCCTCAAGATGGCCGGTTCTCTGTAAATTTCATGAAAAGGGAAGTTGATGTCAGAGTTTCGGTTCTGCCGACTGTTTATGGCGAGAAGACAGTCATGCGTATACTTGATAAATCGCAAGGAATTCTATCACTCGAAGATTTGGGATTTGTCGGCTCTGCATTTAGAATAATGACGGAACAAATCAAATTGCCGTACGGAATTATCCTAGCCACCGGTCCGACCGGTTCGGGTAAATCGACTACCCTCTATGCCGTACTAAATAGATTAAATCAGCCCGGTGTCAATGTTGTGACGCTTGAGGATCCTGTCGAATATGAAGTTCCAGGTGTAAATCAGTGCCAAATTAAACCAAAAATCGGTTTTACTTTTGCAGAGGGTTTGAGGAGTATTTTACGCCAGGATCCAAATATCATTATGGTTGGCGAAGTTAGAGATGCCGATACCGCGAATATGGCGACCCATGCCGCTCTTACCGGTCATTTGGTATTAACAACTCTCCACACAAATGATGCGGCGTCGTCTTTGCCGAGGTTGATAAATATGGGCGTTGAGCCATTTCTAATTACATCGAGCGTCAATGTCGTAATTGCTCAGCGCTTAGTTAGAAGAGTTTGCCCAAAGTGCCGAGAAAAAATTAATATTCCATCGCCGCTAACGGAGGCAATTAAAAAAGAGATTGATTTGATACCAAAAGGAGATAAAGATGATTTGGCTAGAATAAAACCACTTCAATTTTATCGAGGCAAGGGTTGTGGTGAGTGCACAGAAGGATACAAGGGTAGAATCGGTATTTATGAACTTCTGGTTATGAATGATGAAGTCGAATCACTGGCTGTATCAAAAAGACCGGCCTCCGAAATCAAGGAATTGGCAGTAAAATCCGGCATGTTAACCATGCGTCAGGATGGAATTTTAAAAGCTATTGACGGTTTAACAACAATAGACGAGGTGCTTTTGGCAACGGGAGAACTTAGTGTTGGAGAAATTACCTTAACCGAAACAGAAGAAGATAAGAGTCAGGGCCAAGATCAGAGCAAAAGCAAAGAAGAATAACCCAACTTCATGATTTTTAGACCGGAGTTAATTGACTTTGAATTCCCCTGTTTGTTATCATGAAATTAATCAAGTTATGGAGGGAACATGGATGGGGATTTGGCCGAAAATAACGGCAAAATAAAGGCTTTCGCAAATTTGTTGGATTTGGCAATTGATAAAGGAGCGTCAGATGTCCATATTGTTGTTGGCGCCCATCCTCTGTTGCGAATTGATGGCCGATTATTGCCGGTGACTTCAGTTCCTCCGCTTACAACCGAAAATGTTAATACTTTGTTGGCCGAAATTGCCAAACCTGATCAACTGGAAAAAGTAAAAAATAGAGTCGAAGTTGATTTTTCATTTGAATATGGCGGTACGCGTTTTAGAACTAACCTCTATTTGGAGAAAAACCAGCCGGCGGGCTCGCTCCGATTAATCACCTCGAAAATTAAAACTTTTAACGAACTGGGTTTACCGCCGATAGTTGAATTTTTTACCTCTCAGTCGCAAGGTCTGGTAATTATTACTGGTCCGACTGGTCACGGCAAGTCAACAACTTTGGCCTCGATGATTCAAAAGATCAATCTGGAACGTCGAGAACATATAGTTTCGATTGAAGACCCGATAGAATATTCGTTCAAAAATGAAAAAAGTTTAATATCGCAAAGAGAAGTCGGAAACGATACTCAAAGTTTTTCTTCGGCCCTGCGAAGTGCGTTACGTGAGGATCCGAACGTTGTGCTTATTGGCGAAATGAGGGATCTGGAAACTATTGAATCAGCACTAATAATGGCTGAAACCGGACATTTGGTGTTAACCACTCTTCATACAAACTCCGCAGCTCAGACGGTAGATCGTATAGTTGCAGTTTTTCCGGCATATCAACAACAGCAGGTGAGAAGCCAGTTGGCATCAGTGCTTCTCGGAGTAATGTCACAAAGACTAATTCCAAGAATTTCTGGTGGAAGAATTGTCGCATCCGAGGTGATGATTGCCAATTCGGCTATCAGAACTTTAATCCGAGATAATAAGATTCACCAAATACCCAATGTTATCCAGACGTCAGCTTCAGAGGGCATGATTTTGCTTGACAAGGTCTTGGCCGAATTAATATCGCGGGGAGAAGTATCTCTGGAGGACGCGCTGACTTGGTCAATTTCGCCAAAGAGTCTAAAAATGATGGTTTATTAATTAACCCAGAATCAATTGGAATGTTATAATGATGAGATTTAGATACAGAGCGAAGAATGATCGAGGCGATATTATCGGCGGTATTGTCCGTGCCGATAATGTTTTAGCAGCTGAAAAAATTTTGCGGGATAATAGCCTGGTTACAGTTGATATATTTCCTGAAAGCGGAGAGGTTTTTTCATTCTTAAATTTAAGGAAAAGAGTTTCGCTCAGAGAAAAAGCGACTTTTGCCGGTCAGCTGTCAACTATGGTGTCCGCCGGATTGCCTCTGCCGAAGGCAATTAACATTATTGCCGCTCAAACAACGAATCAATATTTAAAAAGTATTTTTTACAACGTAAACCGAGATTTGGAAGAAGGATTAAATTTTTCTTCATCGTTGGCGAAATACCCACAAGTGTTTGATGAACTTTTTGTAAATGTTGTCAGATCAGGCGAATCAACAGGTAATCTGGAGAGCGTTTTAATCCGCTTGTCGAAAAAAATCGAAAAGGAGCAAAGCTTATCATCTAAACTTCTTTCAGCAATGGTTTATCCGGCATTTATTGTCGTGGCGCTTATTGCCGTCAGTTGGCTTTTAATGGTTAAAATTGTACCGCAAATTGAAATGATATTTTCCGAATCGAGCGTTAAATTACCATGGACAACCAGCGCGCTAATCGCAATTTCTCACTTTCTTGCTTCGTTTTGGTGGGGAGTTATATTAATTCTTTTTGCGATCGTTATTTTTATCCGCTACTATCTATCAACCGATCAAGGACGAGAGGTATACGCGAATATCCAAATCAAATTACCCGGTATTAGAAAAGTCTCGTCGGATATATATATGTCGAGATTTTGTCGAACAATGGAGATGTTATTTGAATCCGGAGTTCCTTTATTGGAAGCAATAAATACAACGGCCAATGTTATGGTGAACGATTTTTACAAAAAATCTTTAGCTCGAATTTCCAAGAATGTTCAAAAAGGAATCTCGTTCAGCATTGAGTTATCAAAAGATCCGCTTTATCCGGCACTCGTCAGCCAAATGGTAGCAGTCGGAGAGCAAACGGGAAAAACTGCCGAAGTGATGCAAAAAATGGCTGAATTTTATGACAACGAGGCAGAAAGTGCTATTGCCGGCGTATACTCATTGGTTGAACCGATAGCAATGATCTTGGTTGGCATTGGCGTTGCAATACTAGTTTTTGCTATACTTGTACCAATATATCAAATAGCCCAAATGCAATAACTCTCCGTGGTCGGTCGGATTAAAATTGTATTAAAAAATAAATATTACTTAGGAGGAAAATGAAAAGCAGAAAAGCTTTTACTCTGATTGAGCTTTTGATTGTTATTGCAATCATCGGTATTCTTTCAGCAGTAATTTATATCAGCTTAAACTCAGCGAAGAAGAAGGCCCAAGATGCAAAAGTCAAGAATGACATAGCGTCAATATCAACGGCGCTTGAAGTTGTTAAGGTTGACAGAGATTTGGTAACAATAGCTTGGAGTACACTTGTAGATAACACAACTCTTGGCAATGATTCAAATATTAATCGCTGGACTGACGACGGAGCAACTGCAGGCAGTCCTGCTGGCAGCGGCACCCGCTTGCTGAGGTCTTTGCCACAAAATACCCTTGGGACGTATTCAATCAAAATCGGAACTACTGGCAATTACGCGATTCTTGGATATATGAGCGGTGGCGATTGGTGGTGTAATACGAACGGAACCGGCCGAGAAATTAACGGAATGACCTTGACCAACGCGCAAAACGAATGTGACAACACAATGTAATTGACTCTGATCGTTGATAAAAAAGTTGCCTTGGTTCTTGCCAAGGCAACTTTAGTATAAAATATAAATTATGATCTATCCGTTGGTGTTTCTAATTCTTGGTTTATTTGTCGGTAGTTTCTTATCTGTCGTGATTTTTCGTTACCCGAATTATAAATCAATAGTCTTTGGCAGATCTGGATGCAAAAAGTGCAAAAAGAAAATTAAAAGTTACGATTTAATACCGTTATTAAGTTATCTGGTACTTTTGGGCCGTTGCCGGAATTGCGGTGAAAAGATCTCACTAATCTATCCGGCGATTGAGCTTCTAACCGGCGGATTATTTTTTCTTTTTAGTCTCCAATTTGGGGTTAGTTTTATTTTATTTCCCTATCTCTTGTTGGCGATGCTTTTGGTAGTAATTTTTATTTATGACGGAGTCCACTTGGAAATACCGGAACTGTTTCTCTGGCTTATATTGGCAATTTCGGCAATTGTTACACTTTTCTCCGGCAACAATTTGTCCGATATATTATTAGGCGGTTTGGTTGGTGGCGGTTTTCTCGGTCTTCTGGTCGGAATTTCAGGCGAGAAATGGATGGGATCGGGAGATATTATGATTGGTCTGGCATTTGGTTTACTCACGGGACTAAGAAGCTCGGTATTGTTTTTGTTTTTAGCTTTTTCCCTTGGCGCGATATTCGGTTTAATTTTGATTGCAATCAGAGGGAAAAAAATAAAATCCGAAATTGCTTTTGCCCCTTTTTTGATTATTGCCGGCATCATCGCGCTCCTTTGGGGTGACAGGCTGATCAATTTGTATCTGAATTTTGTTATAATATAGACATGACGAAATTCAAGGCAAAACTCGGCATGACTTTAATTGAGCTTTTAGTTGTTATAACCATCATCGGGTTGATGGTCGGTGTTGCTTTCCCAATATTCAGTTATTATCAAAAAAGGGGAGCTGTTGTCTCGGATGCTGAAAATATGGTTCAAGTTTTAAATTATGCCAGAGCCTTAGAAAATAACCCCGACTATCAAACACGATCAGATGAAAATTCTCAGACAGTGGTAAAACTGGTAAATACCGATGGTGTCTACAAAGCACAAATATATTCAACAGTTGATAGCTCGAAGATAATAGATGAATTTCAGTTTATGACCAGCGTGAAGGTTTATTTGAATGGTACCGAAACTTCGCCTGATGGTCTCGAGATTAAAATTGACGGCAAAACACCAAAAGAGCAGCTTGGCTGCAGTATAGGCGTTTGTACTAATTATATTAAAATTCGATTCTATAAAGGTAATAGTTCGTCGATCTACAAAGAGGTTGAACTATTAAACACAAGAGAAGCGACCGATCAGCTTTTCTCAATAAAGGTTAAATGACAATGAGGCAGTCGAGAAACAAAAAAGCTTTTGGGTTAATTGAGACTTTGGTAGCCTGTTCGATCCTAATTATAATAACCGGGGCACTTTTGGCTGTTCACATCTTGACCACTAATAATATTAGCTATGTTAAGCATCGGGCCCAAGCCTACAGTTTAGCCAGCGAGGGGATTGAGTCTGTCAGGCAAATTCGAGAAACCAATCTAATTGACGGACAACAGCTTACTTCCTGGGACAGTTTGGTTTGTGCCAGCTCGGTTTTTTCCAAACCGGAATTCAGCAATTTGGATGATAACGACGAGAGCAATGATAAAATTTATGCAATATTCCTAAATCAGGGCGCGTGTACAAATCTGGCCCCAATCCCTAGAAAATTTCTAAAACTCCAAAATGAGGGGGAAGAAATCGTAATTGGGGGCACAACATATACCAGAAAAATTACTTTTCGTTCAAGCGGAATCGACCCCTACATTAATGCGCCCGCCGGGCAAGGACAGGCGACAACCGAGAATAATGCTTTTCGAATTAACGTTGAAGTAAGTTGGACTTTGAATGGGCAAAATCGCAATATCTCTGTCAGTGAACTGCTGACTAATTGGAAACAAGGTTTTTAAATGAATAAAAAAGCATTTACCCTAGCTAAATACGGCAAGGCCGTCCGTCGAAAGCGGAATTTCGCAGGGTTTACATTAATGGAAATTTTGCTGGCAATAACCGTTTTTTCATTTGCGATGGTATTTGTCGCCGGTATATTTTCTGCCATTCTTGGGAACCAAAGTTCTATTTCAACAAATTCAATTATCAATAAAGAATCTGAAAGAATTATCAGGCAGATTTCCGACGACACAATCAACGCAATTGCCGTCGGTGCGGTTACTAAGCCCAATAGTTCGGATTTGGACCCCAACTACAAACCCAAAGGAATCTTATTCCTCAGGGATGATGGCCTTTCCGCCGAGCCAAGTCTCAATTGTCAAATCGATGCCACGGCAAACTGTGATTATTCCGGTATTGTTCTGTTTTCCAAAACGGATTTAAAAATTTACCGCTTCAACAGTACAAACAAAACGATCGAATATGCCGTCGATACTTCGCCAATCTTAAAAATCGCCAACAGTAACAAAATTTCTACGGATTACAAATTTGAAACATTAAATAGCGACAAAGTCGAAATATTATCGTCCGGTTTTAGAGGTATTTCTTGCTATAATACTAACTGTAAAGTTGCTCCTTACATTAAAATTGGCTTTACGACACAAACTAAAGGTTACGCGACCAAATCTGCCCGGCAGCGGGCAAAATTAGAAATTAGAACGATTGTTTCTGCCCGAAGTTATTAATTAAATAGGAATTTATGAAAAGAATTTTTTCCGGCATACAGCCGACTGGGACACTACATTTAGGAAATTATCTCGGTGCAATAAAACAATGGGTTGATCTGCAAGACAAAGTTGATGAATCAATTTTTTGTATTGTTGATTTGCACGCAATCACAGTTAATCGCGATCCGAAGTTGTCGGAGAACATCTTGTCAATTGCGGCCTGGTATTTGGCCTGTGGGGTTGATCTCTCTAAATCAAAGATATTCGTCCAATCAACTCGCCCAGAGCATGCCGAATTGGCTTGGATTTTGAACTGCTTCGCAACAATGGGAGAGCTTGGAAGAATGACTCAGTATAAGGAAAAATCGGATGGAAAGCGTGACAACGTTTCCGTCGGCCTTTTTGACTACCCGGTTTTGATGGCGGCAGATATACTTTTGTATCAATCAACCGATGTACCGGTTGGCGAAGACCAGAAACAACATGTTGAATTAGCCCGTGATTTAGCGATTCGGGTCAACAATCAATACCCTGGAGTTTTTACAGTTCCGGAGCCATTAATTCCTGACGACATCAAGCGAATTAAAGGACTGGATAATCCGGAAAAGAAGATGGCAAAATCAGCCGGCTCGGAATACAATTATATCGCCCTGGATGATAGTGCTGACGTTATCCGCAAAAAGATCAGCCGGGCGGTAACCGATTCCGGCAGTGAAATTGTCGCCCGTGAAGACAAGCCAGCAATGACCAATCTTTTAAATATTTTCTCCGGCATTTCCGGCCGTGATATTAAAAGTTTGGAAGCCGATTTTAATGGCAAGGGATATGGGGATTTTAAAAAAGCGCTAGCGGAAGAAATCATACTTTTTTTGGAACCAAAACAAGCCAAATATAAAGAGATCATGGCTAATAAAGATAAGCTCCGAAAAATATTATCAGACGGTGCGGAGGCGGTGCAGCCACTCGCACGGAAGACCTTGGAAAAAGTTAAAAAGACAATCGGTTTGGGAATTTAAACATTCCCTTATTGTAAATTGATTGAAAATTTTAAATTTTAAATTTTAAATTGAAAATTATTGTATGGATAAAATTTTTATTAACACCGACGGGGGATCGCGGGGTAATCCCGGGCCTGCTGCAATTGGAGTAGTTTTTGGCAATGAAGAAGGCGAAGTAATCCACCAGCACAAAGAGTGTATCGGTAAAGCGACAAATAACGAAGCCGAATATCAGGCAATTATTAAAGCGCTTGAGCTCCTTTTGAAATCAAAATGGTTTTCCGAGAATAATATTGCCGAAAAAGAAGTAATTTGCCGGTTGGATTCACAGCTTGTTGTCGAGCAAATTAACGGTAATTACAAGATTAAACAGGATCATATAAAACTTCTGATTGCCCAAGTTCGTCAAATGATTGCACAAATGCATTTGAATATCTCGTTCGTTCATGTCCGGCGCGAAGAAAATAAGTTGGCTGATAAATTGGTAAATCAGGCATTAGATAGTTAGGAGATAGCCTAATTTGGCAGATTCAATTTGCAATTTCTTCTTGGTAAATACAATCTTATTTGGCACAAAAAAAGACCTTGAAAAGGTCAGATGTGGCCGCCGCGCTATAAGAGCCGCGGCGGCCACCGGTAAAACTACTGCTGGTACCCCGTCACGCGAAGCGCGTGGCGGAGTCCCGAGATACTCCCCTCCTTTCTCGTAACCGCAACGGCAGCGGCTACGACCTCGTCGCGCAACAAGTTCGCCAGCTCGATGCCGGCTTCCGCAGATGCGGAACGGAGGTCGACGGCGCGAGCCCAGCTCTCGGCAGCGTCCAGAATCTGGGCCGCCTCATACCGGTCAAGCTCTCGGTTGTCCGAGAGAGCTACGACCTTGAGGGTTGTGACCTTGGCGCAAACGCCCCAGCGTGACTTCGGCCACTCGGAAGCAGCGATGGCAAGCTGCTCCCATCCGTCGAGAAACCGGCTACCGAGATCCAGGCCAGCGTGAGCAGCTATTTCCTCGCCACACACGAAGCCGTTATTCTGGAGCCAGCGGCCAATCGTCTCGGCCTCTGGGTCGAGGCAACCGTGGGTGAGCGGCGCCCGCTTCCCGATTCGCCTTGCGGCGAGGTCGAGCAGATACCTCGACGCCGCGTCGGCGACGAGAATCGGTCCCGACAACTTGGCACCCAACCAAAGGTGCCGGTTGTACCCCAAGCCGGGCAGTTGACTGTAGGCGGTTCTGACCGCCTCCAAGCCTTTCAGGCACCCGACGGTGAGCTGGCTTGACTCACCGCTGGCCCACTCGGTCCCCACCAGATATTTCACCGGCGGGTCCGTGACCTTCGCGTTTGATACAGCATACTGCCAATCGATTCCACTGCTCATAGTCTCTCTCCTGTTTTCTGCTGCGCCTCGTCGGGAGAGTTGTCGGCGCAGTCAGGGATTTGCGGCTTATTGCAATCTTTGATAATCCGGTTTGCCTCCGGAACATATTACTACCTACCCTTTTGCCGCAACGAGAGGGTAGGTCTAGGTTGTCAACGATCAAAGCCTCAAAGCATTCGCTATCAGGCTCTAAGGAGTCGATTTTGTAAAAAATCTACTTTTTAGAGCCAAAATAATTATTCGAGCAACCTTTTCTGCTGCGTGAAATATCGAACATTTTACCAGTAAATACTATCATATTTTACTTAAAAAGTCAAGTGTTGAATGAAAAAACTTGTCTAGTAGGCTATTCAGTTCTAACCCAAATTTGGAGCTTTACAAGCTTTGGGTTTATAATTATAGGGCGGAGTGCAACTGTTCATAATAGTGAATTGAATTTATTTTGGCATTTGTTTTATTTCAATCGTAATATATCATCATTATGAAAATTAGCATCAAAGTCATTCCGTCCGCAAAAGTAGAACAAGTCCAGCCAGCACTCGATGGCTCTTTGAAAGTTTGGCTTCGGGCCAAGCCAAAAGAAGGCGAGGCCAACCGCGCTCTAATTAAATTGCTTTCTGATTATTACGATGTTCCAAAATCTCAAATTGAAATAATCTCTGGCCTAACCTCAAGAAATAAAGTAGTCGAAGTAGAAAAATAGTTCTAATAAAAAATGGCCGCGCCCCGAGGGGCACGAGCCAGTGTTGGTGTGCAGAACTACTTGCGCGCTCGACATCGCCGCCGCTCTTTCTTCTCGGCTTTGATGCAGTCATCCAGACGCAGGATGCCGTCTTTGGGCCCGTATCGCAGCTCGCCAGGGATCGTACGCCCGTCGTCAAGCTGCTTATGAAACACTCTGCAGCGCGGCCTGGCGGGAAGAAACTCGCCGTGGGTCAAATGACGGCATCCGCCACAATGAGTCGCAGTAGACGGGTTGATCGCAATTGTAACTTTGGACATTGCCTCTACCTCCTTCTGCCCTAGATTCGCATTTGAATCCGAACACTTTAGAATAAAAAGTAGAGATTTTTAAAAAGATAAAATGATGAAAAAAAAGTAGATTTAGCCATCTGTCAAAAGATGAACGAAATGAAATTACCATTCTTTTGGGAAAGAAATATTCATTGAGAGATATTGCAAAGGTTTTGGGTCGGTCGGTTTCAACTCTGTCTGATGAGATAAAGAGAAATTCTGTAAATGGAGAATACAACCCGAAAAAAGCCCAGCATAAATCGTATGTTAGGCGCAGAGATTCAAGCTTTCGCGGAAAAAAGATTGTTGCCGATGACCAACTCAGGAAGTTTATCGACGATGCGTTGGTTAACGGTCAGTCAGCCAAAGCAATTGCCGGCAGATTAAAATACCAAGAGAAAAACCTGCCGAATGTCTCAAAGGATACGATTTATCGCTACACTAAAAGTCCATACGGTAAATTGATTGGAGTTGAACTCCAAAAGAAAAGAAGATTCCGCCCGACTAAAAAAGTCACACAGCTAAAAGATCGGGTTTTCATTAACGAGAGACCAAAGAACATCAACAACAGATCCAGAATTGGCGACTTGGAGGGTGACTTCATTGTTTCCGGTAAATTAGGCAAAGGAATACTTCTGGTAGTGACCGACAGAAGATTGCGAGTGGCATTTCTTGAATTGATCCTTAGTGTTTCCATTGATGAGGTTCACAGTGCATTTGGGAAAATCAAAGAAAGATTTCCAGAAATGAGAACTTTAACACTCGATAATGATATTCTGTTTCAAATGCACAAAACATTAGAGCAGTTACTTCAAATCAAAATATATTTCTGCAATCCGTTTCATTCCTGGGAGAAAGGCAGCGTCGAAAACACCAACAAACAAATTCGAAAGTTCATCCCGAAAGGTAGTGATCTGTCACGATATGACCAAGAGTTCATTGAGGCAATTGAAGAAATCCTAAACCAGCGATTTATGGAGTGCTTGAAATATGCAACACCGGAAGAAAGATTAAACAATTACCGGAAAAACAAAAAACAGCCCGATAAATCTGCTGTTTTGAATATTCAAAGTGTTCGGATTGACCCCGTCCCGTAGGTGCCCAGCGTTGGTTGTAATAATATCATATTGTTGTGTTTTTGTCAAGATTGAAAAGTGAGCGTGAACATTGTAGAATTAAAAACATCAATTATAAACTTGGAAAGGTCCCGAAACAAGTTCGGGATGACATAAATGTCATTTAAAAAAGTCGATCCACAATTGAATCTTCCAAAAATTGAGGAAGAAATCCTTAAGTTTTGGGATGAGAATAAAACTTTTGAGAAATCGCTGGAGATGCGAAAGGATGCGCCGCTCTATACCTTTTATGATGGGCCGCCATTTGCCACTGGAACGCCTCACTACGGACATATCGTTGCCAGTCTAATGAAGGATGTCGTGCCACGTTACTGGACGATGAAGGGCAAGCTGGTGGAGCGCAAGTGGGGTTGGGATTGCCACGGTCTGCCGATCGAAAACATTGCCGAAAAAGAACTAGGTATCAAAACCAAAAAGCAGATTGAAGAAATGGGCGTTGATAAATTCAACGAATTTTGTCGCTCCAAAGTTTTAGGTTACGTCGACGAATGGAAAAAAGTTATCCGCCGGCTAGGCCGTTGGGCAGATATGGATAACGCTTACAAAACCATGGATCTATCCTACATGGAATCCGTTTGGTGGGTTTTCAAACAGCTCTATGATAAAGGTTTGGTTTACGAGGGCTATCGCTCAATGCATATTTGCCCGCGCTGTGAGACAACCCTGTCGCAATCCGAAGTCGCAGAGGGTTATAAAGATATTAAAGATTTGTCGGTCATCGCGAAGTTTGAACTTGTCGACGAACCAGGAACCTTTCTTCTCGCTTGGACGACTACTCCTTGGACTTTGATTGGAAACGTAGCCTTAGCTGTTAATAGCGGTATTGAATATGTGAGAATTTCATCCGATCAAGGCGTCTTTATCACGTCAGAATCATATTGGAGCACTACGCTGGAACCCTTATGGAGAAGCAAAACAGATTTTCACATGAAGTACGAAAAGATGGACATAAAGAAATATATTGGCAAGAAATACAAACCACTATTTGATTTTTATACTGATCAAAATATCGAAAACAAAGAAAACGGCTGGAAAATTGTCGAAGCGGATTTTGTCGAAGACCAAGAAGGTACTGGTGTAGTTCATATTGCTCCGGCATTCGGCGAAGATGATATGAATTTGGGCAAAAAGCTTAATTTACCATTTATTCAACATGTTGGAATGGATGGAATTATCAAGTCTGGATTTGGAGAATTCTCTGGCTTATCTGTTAAGCCAGCCGCGGACGTTCAATTAACTGATGTTGCCATCATCAAATATCTTGCAGCTAAAAATTTACTCTTCGATAAAGCTCAATATGAACATTCCTATCCTCATTGTTGGCGTTGTGAAACACCGCTTATAAACTATGCGACCTCGTCTTGGTTTGTGGCTGTGGAGAAGGTTAAAAATGAGGCAATAAACAATGCCAAAGATATTAATTGGTCTCCAAAACACATCAAAAAAGGCCGCTTTGGAATGTGGCTTGAGGGTGCCAGGGATTGGTCAATTTCAAGACAACGTTATTGGGCTTCTGTCATGCCAATTTGGAAATGTGCTGGCGATGCCGAAGTCAAAAGTCAAAAGTCAAAAGTCAAAAGTCAAGGTTGTGGAAATATTCAAGTCATAGGATCAGTTGGCGAGCTGGAACACCTATCAGGTCAAAAGATTACTGATCTGCATAAGCATATTGTTGATGAAATAACATTCGAGTGTCCTGATTGTGGTGGGACAATGAAACGGATACCGGATGTTTTGGACACTTGGTTTGACTCCGGATCGATGCCATATGCCCAGATGCATTATCCGTTCGAAAATAAAGAAAAGTTCGAATCTAATTTTCCGGCCGAGTTTATTGCTGAGGGCGTTGATCAAACTCGCGCTTGGTTTTATTATTTGCACGTTTTGTCTACGGCAATAATGCAAAAGCCGGCTTTCAAAAACGTTATTGTCAACGGAATAGTTTTGGCCGAAGACGGTAAAAAAATGTCCAAACGCTTGCAGAATTATCCTGACCCAATGGAGGTTTTTGAAAAATATGGTGCCGATGTTTTGCGGCTTTATTTACTCTCTTCACCGGTGATGATGGCTGAAAACTTGAGTCTGAAGGAGCTGGAACTTCAAGAGTTATCGCGCGGATTTTTCAGAATGCTTTGGAATTCATATTATTTCTTCGTACTTTATGCTTCAACTGATAATTGGCAGCCGAAAGATAGTGTAGAAAACTCAGAAAATTTATTAGATAAATGGATTTTGGCCAAAGTCGAATTTTTGAATCAGGAAGTTGAAAAGAATATGCAGGCTTATAATTTACCTGCGGCAACCAGACAGTTATTTGGGTTTGTCGACGAATTATCGAATTGGTATATACGCCGATCCAGAAAAAGATTTTGGAAGTCGGAAAATGATCAGGACAAAAATAACGCTTACCAAACCCTTTATAGTGTTTTAATCAAACTATCTAAGATTTTGGCTCCGTTCGCGCCTTTTATTTCCGATGAGATTTATCGAAATTTGTCCGGTCATGATTCGGTTCATTTAACGGATTTTCCCTCTGTGGACAACTTATTTATAGACGAAGACATTGTAAATGACATGGATTTGGTCCGAAAAATTGTCGAACTTGGTTTGTCAAAACGAGCAGAGGCCAAAATAAAAGTCCGGCAGCCGCTAATGAGTCTCAAATATAAATTTAAACAACTACCTATAGAGCTAGAATCGATTATTGCCGACGAAGTCAATGTCAGAAGTATATATCATGACAAACTATTAAAAACTGATATTGAACTCGATATTGAACTTACGGAAGATTTGATCGCCGAAGGTTACTCGAGAGAGTTTATCAGGACTGTCCAAGCCTTGAGAAAAAAAGCTGATTTTAATATTTCCGACCGAATTGAAACGTTTTTCCAGACCGAAGATAGGGAATTGACTGACGCATTGAAAAAGTATGATGATGTAATAAAAAAAGAAACTCTTTCGGTGTCATTTTCCGATCGAAAAGCTGATATTGAGCAATCGGAAGAAACAAAAATCGAAGGAAAAGAAATTTGGATTGGGGTGAGAAGGAAAATTTCTTCAAATGCTGACTAAGTTAAAGAACATTGATTTTCCTTTATTGGCTGTAACAATCCTTTTATCGATTGCCGGAATTGCGGTAATCTATAGCCTGGTATTTGCCACGACCGATAGCAATATCGTAATAAAACAAATTGTTTTTTTTAGCGTTGGAATTGTTGCCTTGGTGCTTTTGTCAAACTTGGATTATAAAATGCTTTCTGGAACAAGTTGGTATCTCTACGCAGTCGTTATTGTATTATTAGTGGTTGTGGATCTCTATGGTAAAACTACCGGCGGCGCCACCAGATGGATTGACCTAAGGGTCTTTCAGCTTCAGCCCTCGGAAATTTACAAATTTGCGTCTGTAATTTTTTTGGCCTCATTTTTTTCTAAGCGTATTGGTCGTGTTAGAGTATTTGATCTTCTTTATGCTTTTTTTATGCTTTTGCCTCCGCTTTATCTTGTTCTAGTTGAACCGGATTTGGGAACCGCGCTGGTGATTGTCTTTTCTTGGATAACGGTGGTAATTTTTTCCAAACTCACACTCAAGCAATACCTTTTTTTTGCAATCTCTGGCATAACATTCATTACAATCTTTGTATTGTCAGTTAAGAATATTGCTCCTTTTGGCCCACTTTTGAAAGATTATCAGCGCGAAAGAGTCGAGGTTTTTCTTAACCCAGCATCAGATCAACTCAGAAGTGGATATAATGTTAAACAAGCCCAAATTGCTATCGGATCCGGTGGTTTTTGGGGCAAGGGTTTGGGTCAGGGCTCTCAATCGCAATTGAAATTCTTGCCAAAACCGGAAACTGATTTTATTTTTGCCGGTTATGCTGAAGCATTTGGGTTTGTTGGTAGTATTTTGTTATTTGTTGCTTTTATTTTTCTCTTATCAAAAATTGTAGATATTGCCAAAGAGTCGAAAGACAACCTTGGTTATTTGTTGGCTGTTGGTATTGGAGCAACTTTCATTTTCCAGGTCGGCATAAATGTCGCTATGAATATTGGTTTGGCTCCGGTAACCGGAATTCCATTGCCTTTTGTTAGCGCCGGCGGCACGTCATTGATCGTTTCGTTTGCAATGATTGGAGTTTTGCAAAGTATCCATATCCATCGTAAGAAAATCAGCTTTTAGCGAACTATTGACTAATTGTCGCTCTTTTGTTAAGATTTGATTGTATTCCGTCGGGGATTTTTTAAATTAGGAGTCTTAAATGTTTGCCGTAGTAAGTATTGCCGGAAAGCAATTTATTGCCGAGGCAGGTAAAAAAATCAAAATTGATGCAAAAATTGATTCTAAGGATAAAAAGATCAATCTTTCTCAGATTCTTCTTATTGCTGATGGGAAAAAAGTAGAGGTAGGAAAACCAACTATCGATGGAGCTTCAATCGATGTCGAGATACAAAATGAATTAAAATCGAAAAAAGTTCTTGTGGTGAAACACCATCCTAAAAAAAGATATCGAAGAACCTTGGGTCACAGACAAGATCAAACCATCCTTAATGTCTTAAAGATCAATCAAAAATTAAAATAATCATTATCTCGAGATGAGGAATAACAAAATAATTAAATACATTTCTGATTCATACCAAGAACTTTTAAAAGTTACCTGGCCAACAAGAAACGGATTAATAAAAGATACGGCAATTGTAATTATTTCGTCAGTTGTAATTACTGCCACACTTGCAGTAATTGATTTAGGTCTAACTAAAACATTAGAGTATTTAATTTCTCTAAAAGGATAATATGGAAAATCCAAAATCCAAAATCCAAAAAACACAAGAAGTTATCGAATCTGAAGCAACAGATTCAGTTTTAGATGAGCCGGAAAATAGTGAGGGAGAACAAAAACCGAAAAATTTGAAGACTAACCGACAGTCAGGTGAGAGAAACTGGTATGTAATTCATACCTATTCCGGTTATGAAGAGCAGGTGGCTGACAACTTGAAACAAAGAATTGAATCATTCGCTATGGAAGACAAAATCTTCGATGTCGTTGTGCCGAAAGAGAAGCAGATTGAAATTAGAAACGGTAAACGCAGGACAGTGGAAAAAAGAATTTTTCCTGGGTATGTAATGGTTGATATGATCGTTGACGATGATTCGTGGTATGTGGTTAGAAACACTCCGAATGTCACCGGGTTTATCGGTTTTGGTGTCCGGCCGACACCAATGTCGCAGGACGAGATCGAGCGAATCAAAAAGAGAATGGGTGTTGAAGAGCCTAAATACAAAATTGAATTTTCTATTAATGATCTTGTAAGAATTACTGACGGTGCACTTAAGGGGTTTGAGGCAAAGGTTGAAGATATTGATCACGAAAAAGGTAAAATTAAAGTTTTAGTTAATATGTTTGGCCGTGAAACTCCAGTCAATTTAGATTTTCTTCAGGTTAAAAAGATATAAAAATAGTCGAAAGTCTATAAAGATTAAAGAAAAAATATTATGGCAAAAGAGATTAAAGCAAAAATTAAGTTACAATGTCCTGCAGGAAAAGCTAATCCTGCGCCTCCGGTCGGACCGGCTTTGGGCCAGCATGGCTTGAATATTATGGAATTCTGCAACTCTTTTAATGAGCAGACCAAAGAGCTAGGAGACACAGTAATTCCAGTTGAAATTACGGTTTATGAAGACAGGACTTTTTCGTTTATTTTGAAAAATCCACCGGCCGCAGTTCTTCTTAGAAAAGCCTTGAAACTTGAAAAGGGTTCGGGCAGTGCTAAAAAAGAAAAAGTCGGAAAAATTTCAAAAGAGGACCTAAGAAAAATTGCCGAACAGAAATTACCTGATCTAAATGCAAAAACTGTTGAGGCGGCAATGAACACCCTGGCCGGTACTGCCAGAAACATGGGCATCGAAGTAGAGAAATGATGCGCAGCGTCATCCTCGACTTGATCGGGGATCCAATTAGTTAGGTAGATTCCCACTTCCGTGGGAACAATAAAACCCCGGAATCGGGGTTTTATTGGTTGTATTTAATTTGCTATCCACGACCTGATAAGCCAAAGGAGGGGCAAAGGCTTTCTAGATACGCAGATAGCAAATTAAATACAACTCCAACTACTTAAAATATAGCAAAATATTAATTTATGTCAAATAGCAATCTCAATTTTTTCAAAGATCAAAGTATTACATTAGATGAGGCTGTAACACAACTTCATAATTTTGGCTTTGAAAGAATTAGCCATCTCGAAACTTTTGGACAATTCGTCGTTGCCGGTGGGCTATTAAAAATATATTCCTCAGTTGATTTGAACCCGGTCGTATTAGATTTTTTTGGAGACAAAATCGAGGAAATATATCTATATGATCTTGACAAAAACAAAAGGACAGAATCACTTGCCGAAGTAAATATTCCCAATAACATTATATCTCTTGAGGAAAATAGTGTTCGTCCCGGTGATCTTGTTGTACACATCGATCACGGCATAGGTATATACCGAGGGTGGGTAATTAAAACAGTTGAAAAACAACAAAAGAAACTCCTATCCATTGAGTATGCTAATGGTGACCACTTGTACCTACCACAAAAAGTGTTATTCAAATTAACGAAATATTTGGGTATCAGCAGAAAAAAACCGAGGTTATCCAGACTTGGTTCTCCGGTTTGGGAAAAATCGCGCAAAAAGATCGAAGAAAATATTTTTGCCTTGGCAAAGGAACTTCTCGAAGTATATGCTAAAAGAGAACTAACCAAGCGACCCAATTATCACATCGATAAGACATTGGATAAAAAGCTAAAAGATTCCTTTCCCCACAGCGAAACTCCTGACCAAGAAAAGGCATTGTCAGAAATATATTCCGATCTGGAAAATGGTGTTCCGATGGACAGACTTTTAATCGGTGATGTCGGTTTTGGTAAAACTGAAGTTGCTGTTAGAGCCGCAATGCAAGTTATTGAAAATGGCTCGCAGGTTGCAATTTTGGCCCCGACAACAATTTTGTCCCAGCAACACTTAGTCACTATAGGTGAAAGATTAAAAGACTTCGGCATCAAGATTCGAGAACTTTCGAGATTTGTTAAAGAGGTGGACCAAAGCGCAACAATTGCCGGCTTAAAATCTGGAGGAGTTGATTTAATTATTGGTACTCACAGATTGATAAAAAATGATGTGCAATTCAAAAATTTAGGTCTATTAATCATTGACGAAGAGCAGCGCTTTGGGGTTAAAGATAAAGAAAAATTGAAATCGTTTAAAACGGACGTTGATATCTTATCGCTATCAGCTACTCCAATACCCAGGACTTTGTTTATTTCGCTTTCTGGTATAAGGCAAATCTCAGTAATTAAAACCCCGCCCAAAGGCAGAATGCCGATTAAAACCAAGGTTCTAAAATACCAGCCGGAAATAATCAAAGAATATATTGAAACCGAACTAAAAAGATCGGGCCAAGTTTACTATTTGCATAACGATGTAAGAACCATTGAAGCGAAAAAAGTTGAAATCGAAAAACAATTCCCGCAAGCAAAAATTGCCGTTGGTCATGGGCAGATGGGGGAAGACAAATTAGCAGCCGTAATGTCTGATTTTGCCGGCGGAAAGATTGCTATTTTAATTTGTTCAACGATAATCGAAAACGGCTTGGATATCCCGACCGCAAATACTTTAATAGTTGAAGATAGCGAACGGTTCGGTCTTTCGCAGTTGTACCAGATTAGGGGCAGAATCGGTCGGGGTGAAAATCAGGCTCAGGCAATTTTTACTTACAAAAAACCGCTAGTTGGCAATGCTTATCGCCGGCTTCAAGCGTTAGTTGAAAAAACCGATTTGGGCAGCGGTTTTGATATTGCATTTTCCGATTTGGAAATTCGTGGCGGCGGCAACATCCTTGGCCGCCAACAACACGGGAATATGGAGGAGCTGGGATTGATATTATATACTAAGCTTTTGAATCAAGCAGTAGCGAAACTAAAAACTGATAAATAAAAAATGCCCAGACATACCATTACGGGCATTTTTTTATTTAATCTAGAACTTATCAATATACGGATTTGTACCTTGTTCGCTGCCAGTCAGCCTTTTCATTGCTCTAGCAACTCTTGCCTGTTCCGCTGTCTCGTATGTTTTTGGTTCTTCTTGCTCTCGGGTAGGTCGACGATGTTCAATTGGCGGCATGCTTGGTGGTGGAGAAGTTTCATCATAATCAAATCCTATTTGTCCTCCAGCCTCAGGATTTCCCATAATACCTCCTCAAAAAGAATTAATTAGGTTACCATTATAGTAACAAATATCAAATAATTCGTCATTTCGACATCATGAAATGACGAGAAATATACAAGTTATATATTAATAAAAACAATAAGTTGTATATTTCTCGCCTTGCCTAAAATCGGCAATGGCTCGAAATGACAAGATGGTATTATGAAGAAAGTTCTATCACAAGACGAAAAAGAAACTTTATTACTTTTGGGTCAGAGTCCAAAAGTTGGGGCAAAAACCCTTAAAAAGGTCTTGCATCATTACAAAAATGATCTGACAAAAGTTTTGTCTGAAAGCGAGAGCAATCTTTCAAAGATCTTCACCGGTGCTCCTCTGGAGGGGATTATTGAGTCACGTCGCCAGAAATTTGATAAAAATATCTTTGCCAAACACAATATCAAAACGATTTTTTATGGCGAAAAAGAATATTCAAAATTATTATCGCAAATATACGATCCGCCAATCATTTTATACTGTCGTGGAAATACCGATCTTCTATGCGCAATTTCTATCTCAATTGTTGGCTCGAGAAAACATACAAGCTACGCCAAATCAGCACTGGAAAAAATCATTCCCGAATTAGTAAATGCCAGGATTGCAATTATTTCCGGCATGGCCCTGGGTGTTGATGGCATAGCTCATTATTTAACAGTCGAAAATTCCGGAAAGACTATCGGAGTGCTTGGTTGCGGCGTTGATGAAATATACCCGACATCGAATAGAGTTTTAGCCGAAAGAATTTTAGCTCAGAGCGGATTAATTATCTCCGAATTTCCGCCTGGCACGCCACCATTAAAACAGAATTTTCCGCTTAGAAACAGAATAATTGCCGGCTTATCATCAGGCACTTTAGTCGTCGAAGCCAGACACGACTCAGGCTCGCTTATAACTGCCGGTCTTGCTAATGAGTATTGTCGTGAGGTGTTTGCCGTACCGGGCAATATCGACAGTTTCGCTTCTGAAGGCACAAATGAATTAATTAAACAGGGAGCCAAGATTACAACTGCCGCGTCTGACATACTTTCCGAGTTAAATATTGATTTTGACATTGGTAAATCTACTATTATCGAGCCGGAAAATGATGATGAGGCGAAAATTTTTAAATCAATCGAAATAGAGGCGCTCCCGGTTGACAAAATCTCAAAAATTACTAAGCTTGATATTGTGGCTGTTAATTCGATGATGTCGCTCTTGGAGATTTCTGCTAAAGTAGAAAAGATTAATAATTCTTTCAAATTAAAGGGAAAACTTAAGAAAAATTAACTCAATACTCTCAAATTGACCTAATTAACCTAAGTAATTTGGAAATTAGACATTATGTGAGTTTGTTAGTTCAAACAGGCGTAAATATATTTAAAAATAAAAATACAACAAGGAGTTAAAGCATGAACCTAGTAATTGTTGAATCGCCGGCAAAGGCAAAAACCATAGAAAAATATTTGGGCCGAGGTTTTAAAGTCCTGGCCTCTTTTGGTCATATCAGAGATTTGCCAAAGAAAGAACTCGGTGTTGACGTTGCTAATAATTATCAGCCGACCTACGAAATTCCGGCTGACTCAAAGAAGACTATTTCTGCGCTAAAGAAGGAGTGGAAAGAGGCGAAAGAGATTTATCTGGCAACTGACTTGGATCGCGAAGGAGAGGCAATTTCTTGGCATTTGAAAGAAGCTCTCGGCTTGAAAGAAAATTACAAGAGGATTACTTTCAACGAAATTACAAAAACAGCAATTGATAAGGCGATGGCCAAACCCAGAGAGATAGACATGAATTTGGTTGACGCTCAACAAGCCCGCCGGGTTTTGGACCGATTAGTCGGTTATAAACTCTCGCCGCTTCTGTGGAAAAAAGTTAAATCCGGTCTATCTGCAGGTCGAGTCCAATCTGTTGCCGTGCGCTTGGTAGTTGAGCGCGAAAGAGAAATCAAAAAGTTTAAACCGGAAGAGTATTGGATTTTAGCAGTATTGCTTTCAAAAAAGAAAGATGAACTAAAATTCAAGGCTTTTCTTGTTGAGGAAGATGGCAAGCCGATTAAGAAGCTTGATATTAAAGCTGAAAAAGACGCTAAACGAATTGAAAAAGCACTGTCTACAGCTAAATACAAAGTCCTTTCGGTTGATAAAAATGAAACTTTGCGAAATCCTTCAGCTCCGTTTACTACGTCGACGTTGCAAATGGAATCCTCTCGTAAACTCGGAGTTTCAGTTAAACAGACCATGATGCTGGCTCAAAAGCTTTATGAAGCCGGTAAAATTACCTATATGCGAACTGACTCGACCAATTTTTCATCTGAAGCAGTTAAAGAAATCAGAAAGATTGTGGGAAAGGACTACGGCCAAAAATATCTGCCGGAAGCTGAACAGAAATATGCCAGTAAAAAAAGAGCTCAGGAGGCACATGAGGCCATCCGCCCGACTCATTTTGATGACCGCGATGGTTCGGATGACCCGAGAGAAAAGCGACTTTATGATTTGATTTGGAAGCGATCGGTTGCCTCACAGATGGCGAGTGCAAAAATTGAGGTCATCGAAGCTAGAATTGCGGCCGAAACAAAAGAGAAACTTGTTTTCGCCGCCCGTGGGGAGAGTATTAAATTTGATGGTTTTATTAAGGTATATACCGAAGGCAGGGACGACGAAGTTGAGGAAGAAAAAGTAACGATACCGGAGTTGGAAAAAGGAGAATCCCTAGATTTTCATCAATTTGAAAAATTACAAAAATTCACAGAACCGCCAAAACGCTATACTGAGGCGACATTAGTTAAAAAGTTGGAAGGTTTGGGCATCGGCCGACCGTCAACTTACGCTCCGACAATGTCGACAATACAAGACCGTGGCTATGTTCGGCTCGAGGAAAAAAGATTTCATCCTGATGAGATCGCTGAAATTGTAACCGATCTTTTAGTCGAGCACTTTCCCAAAGTCGTTGATTATCAATTTACTGCTCACATGGAAGATGATTTTGACGAAATCGCCGATGGCGACATGAAATGGCAGGACGTAATTGATGAATTCTATGTTCCATTTGCAGCCAATTTAAAAGAGAAAAACAAAGAGCTCGATAAAAAAGATATTGTGCCGATAAAAGAAATCGGTGAGAAGTGTCCGGAATGCAAAAAACCGTTAGTTGAGCGATTCGGCCGTTTTGGCAAGTTTGTTGCTTGCTCTGATTATCCGACTTGTAAATATTCCCGGCCGCTTGAAAACAAAAAAGAAATGAAGGGCGCAGTTGTGGCCGACGGTGACGGTGGGACGACAAAAGTTGCCGAAGCGACAGGTGAAAAATGTGAAAAATGCAAAGGCGAAATGATATTGAAAGAAGGCCGATTTGGTAAATTTCTGGCCTGTTCAAACTATCCAAAATGCAAAAATACCAAAACGATTGTGATAGAATCGAAACACAAGTGTCCGGAATGCGATGAGGGTAAAATTGTTGAGCGCCGAACAAAACGCGGAAGAACTTTTTGGGGCTGCAGTGCTTATCCAAAATGCAAATACGCCACTTGGGATAATCCCGACACGCCAAAAAAAGAAAAAGGCGACGAGGAAGAACTGCCAAAGGAATTGACAGAAGAGTCGGCTGGAGAAAAGTCTGGCAAGGAATAAGCAAAGCTTTTAACGCCTTGTGCCTGCTTCGCGGGACTTTTGTGTCTTGTTATAAAAAAATGGCCGTGCCTGGTGGGGCCGTGCCGTTGATTGGTCTGATAAGTCTAGTCCTCCCCATTGTTTGGGCCATTGTCTTCCCATGGTAGGATGCGGCCGATGTTCACCCACTCCGGCAAGGCGTAGTGGAAGATGCCGCAAGCCAAGATCAGTACAAGCCCAGTGGCACCGATGATCCTTATGTTGTTCATCAGACCCTGGACAACCATGGTTGAGCCAATGAAACCCGTTGTGGTCAATATGGCATCTCGGCTGATTTGCAGCAGTTTCATATGTCATCTCCTCCAGACGTTGTGTATCGACATTCTAACAAAAATAATGCAAATTATCAATGCTTCCAAAGCCAGTACAAAATTTAATTGATGAGTTTTCTAAACTGCCGGGTATTGGACCAAAAACCGCCGCGCGTCTGGTTTTTTATCTATTAAAGAAACCTAAACCCGAAGTGCTTTCTTTTGGCAACGCTGTAAATGAGCTCCTGGAGAACATTAAATATTGCAGCCAGTGTTTTTCTATTACAGATAATGAAATTTGTGAAATTTGCTCTGACGAAAGACGGAATATCGAAATTTTAGCTGTCGTTGAAGAACCACTAGATATTGTGGCATTAGAGAAGACCCGAGCCTTTGATGGTCTATATCATGTACTTGGTGGTGCCATATCACCAATTGACGGAATCGGGCCAGAAAATCTTCGGACCACTGAGCTTCTTGACAAGGTGAAAAATAATCCTAAAATTAAAGAAGTAATTCTAGCGACCAACCCATCACTTGAGGGCGAGGCTACGGCGACGTACATAAAAACTAAGATTGAAAATATATCTCCCGAAATAGAAATCACTCGTATTGCCAGGGGTTTGCCGGTCGGCGGCGATCTTGAATATGCCGACGAGGTTACGCTGTCCAGGTCTTTAGAAGGCAGAAAAAAGTACAAATGATTGATATATCTATTTAGTTTGTATAGTATTTTGAACAAGTGAAAACATAAATAAAATAGCCCCACTTCGTCCAACTTCGCTCTGTGAGCTACGCTGGATTACGCGGGGCAAGGAGGAGTGAGGATGCCTGATAAGTATGTATGCGACTGCGGATTTAGCAGCAATGAATTTATCGAAGTTTGTCCAGAATGTGGATTTCCGATCACTGTCATAGATATTGAAGATGATGTTGAGGGCGTAGCATCTGAAAAATATACCGCATCCGATCTTGGTGGGCCGGAAGGTTCTGAAACAACAGAAGACGAGGACGCCACATCAATAAAAATCCCTCACCGAAAAGCGGCCTAAAACATTAACTGAATCAAAAGAAGCTCCGGTTGGTAATTCGGGGCTTTTTTAATTGAAATTGATCTGCTAGTATTTAGCTATGAAATTATTCAACACTCTCTCAAAATCGATTGAAGATTTTAAACCAATAAACGAAAATAGCGTCGCTCTTTATACTTGTGGCCCCACCGTTTATAACTATGCTCATATTGGAAATTTGAGAACTTATATTTTTGAAGATCTTCTCCGTCGCAGTTTGGAGTATGCTGGGTTTAGTGTGAATCATGTGATGAATATGACCGATGTCGATGATAAAACGATTAAGGCGTCGGATGGCAAACAAAAAGAGTTTAAGGACCTGACGAAAAAGTTCGAAAATGCATTCCTGGCGGATTTGGATGCATTGAATATCAAACATCCAACTGAAATTACTAGGGCGACTGAATATATAGATCAAATAGTAGAATTTATCTCAGATTTACTTGATCGTGGGTATGCTTACGAGGGCGATGATGGCTCGATTTATTTCTCGATTGATAAATTCAAAGATTATGGCAAACTATCAGGTCTTGATAAAGAAGGAATTCAAACAGGTGCCAGAGTATCGCAAGACGAATATACCAAAGATAATCCGGCGGACTTTGCACTTTGGAAAGCTTGGGATGAGGCTGATGGCGAGATATTTTGGCAGACCAAACTCGGCAAGGGCCGTCCGGGCTGGCACATTGAATGTTCGGCTATGAGCCAAGACAAGCTTGGGTCTACCATCGATATACATGCCGGCGCAGTTGATCTTGTTTTTCCTCATCATGAGAACGAAATTGCGCAAAGTGAAGCCAGGACTGGGGAAAAGTTTGTTAATTTTTGGGTTCATGGCGAACATCTTTTGGTTGATGGCAAAAAAATGTCAAAGAGTTTGGGGAATATTTATCTTCTTGCTGATATTGAGAAAAAAGGATTTTCACCGCTCGATTTCCGTTATTTGTGCTTAACGGCAAAATATCGCGACAAATTGAATTTTACTTGGGAATCATTAAAAGCCGCTCAAATTAGTCGTGAGAGACTTCTCAACTTTATTTGGCATACTGAAAATGAAAACATGGATTCTCCTCCAGAACATATAGACCTCCGGAAGGGCAACTATCATCAACAATTTATCGACAAGCTTAATAACGACTTAAATATTCCAGAATCCTTAGCAGTAATGTGGGAAATGGTTAGAGACAATTCCTTAAGCCCATGGCAGAGGCATTTTATACTTCAAGAGATGGATAAAGTATTTGGATTAGGTTTATTTGAAAGGAAACAGGAAAAAATTCCTACCGAAATTCAAAAATTAGTTGATGAGCGGGAGAAAGCTCGAGAAAACAAAAATTTTGCTCGTGCAGATGAGATGCGAGAACAAATTGAAAAGATGGGATATGTAGTTGAAGATATGGAAACTGGAACTAAAATTTATAAGAAATAAAAAAAAGCGCCCTCTGGCGCGAAGCCAAACGGCTGGGATGACAGCTCCATGGGAGCTGTTTTGGGTTCTGGGGGGAGCCCATCCTTTGTGTGCGGCTGAATCTGGTTCAGCCGGACCGCAAGCGAGGCTTGCGTTTTAAGGGCGGGGTTTGTTGTGTTGCCATTGCGAGGAGAAACGACGAAGCAATCTAGATTGCCACGCCTCCGTTATTAACGGATGGCTCGCAATGACAGCTAGGAATACTCTTTGTCCCAAGCGTCTGAGCCACTGCCGCACGAGGCGACAAAATGCTTAATGCGATTTGTTGACGGCTAGTGCGCTTGCCGTCGATCGCATATATCCGATAGTTGTCGGAATAAGCATTTTTGGTGGCCCAGGCGTCCGGGACAGACTTTTTGTGGTCGTCCGAGACGGGGCCACCTTAATCTATTGAGCGGGGACTTGCTCTCAAGATTTTGGGGCTCAGCATGGTCAGTGCAAGGGTGTCCGTTTTGGCAAACTCTTGCCAGACCATGATCGAAAAAGTTCGGCACCTAGCTGGGGTGGTGCAGAACTTTTTGACAGCTGCAGACTAGCATATGTTATACGGTAATGTCAATATTAGATAATAAAAAAATCCCGGCGTAAGACAACCGGGAAACGGGTCTTGAGACTTTCGTCTCGGGTGCCGGTTTATCACCGGCAATCACCCCTTTCAGGGAAGAATTGGTTTGGCCTACTTGCCGAGATCAGCGGCGTTGGCGATGCCGATCTCGCGTTGGCAAAAGGCCGATGGTGTACTACTGGCGGCCGGCTTCAGCTGCTAATCCGCGTTGGATTGCTGCCGAACGACCGCCCGGCCGGGGCCGCCGCGCTAGCTGGCGCCGATGGTGGCCGCGCCGCCGTGGATCACGCCCAGGAAGCCGATGTCCTTGTTCGCGTCGCAGTTGTCTCCGCGTGAACCAATGACCGACATGCGTCTCTTCAAGGTAACCACCTCTTGCGCCCCCCAGGGGGCGTTGTTAGCTGCTAACGGTTGGCAGGTCTATTAGGGCTGATGCCCGCGATGACTGTCAGCCATAAAGCAGCCGCTTCCCCACAGGATAGTGGGGCAGTGGTGGAGCCTCCTCTGATGGGAGGTCCAGTTGAGACTGTAGTGCTCCGCGCACGTCAGCCGCGTCCTCCACCAATACTGTGCATACATATTAGCATATACTAGAATTTTTGTCAAGGTTTTGACAAAAATAATTCAAAATTCAAAATGCAAAAATCAAAATTACAATTCAAAATTGCAAAATTATCAAATACCAGATAAGATATTTTTGATGAAAAACGTTTGGACCAAACTAAAGAAACCAATTCTTATGCTTTCGCCAATGGCCGGATACACCGACTCGGCTTTTCGCATACTTTGCAAAGAACAAGGCGCATCACTACTCATGACCGAATTGGTCTCTGCGGACGCAATCAGTCATTTCGTAGGAAAATCCGAAGCTCGAAATCCGAATGACGAAGCAAATTCAAAATCACAAATACAAAAGATCAAGCAAAATCCGACATATAAGCTAATGGAGTTTCAAAAAGCTGAGATGCCGATAATTGTTCAGCTTTTTGGTAAACATCCGGAAAAGTTTGCCGTCGCCGCCAAGTGGATTGAAAAAAATATCAAACCGGCGGGCATTGATATCAACATGGGCTGTCCGGCAAAAAAAGTTGTCAAATCGGATCATGGCGCCACTCTTTTACGTGATCAGGAACGAGGGGTTGCTGTTGTTAAAGCCGTTAGAGCAGCCACAAACTTGCCGTTATCGGTTAAAACCAGACTTGGTTGGGATCGCGATGACGAGATTTTGGAGTTCGGACCAAAACTAATCGCCGCCGGCGCTGATGCTCTGATTATTCATGGGCGAACATATAAAGATGGATTTTCCAATCAGGCTCGATGGGAAACTATATATAGAATCAAATCCGAAATCCGAAATCCGAATAACGAAGTTAAAATCATCGGGAATGGAGATATTCGATCAAACCAAGATATTAAAGAAAAAATCAGCAATCTTGACGGAGTTGCTATCGGCCGAGGCGCCATTGGCAATCCGTTTATATTCAATGCTGATTTTGAAAAATTATCAGATAGCGAAAAACTGGAGGCGAAGAAAAAACTTGCACTAAGACACGCGGAATTGGCTTTTGAAACCAAAGGCGAAAAGGGGATTATCGAACTTCGAAAACATCTCCTACTATATTTTCGCAGGCATGAACGGGCGAAAGAGTTACGAAAAAAATTTGTTGAAGTCAAAAATCTAGATCAGATAAAAGAAGTAATAGCACTTGTGTAGTTCCTACATTAGAGTTCGAAGCTTTACACCAAAGAATTCCTCATAAGGTGACCTGTATCCCAATCGTTTCCTTGGTCTGTGGTTGATTTGATTAACCACTTGTTTTAATTGTTCTGCATTAATATTACT